>CBDDKD010000041.1:0-64341 GCA_965230025.1 Hyphococcus sp. | reverse complement strand
TGGCGCGAGATGGGATCGCCGATCGATACCCCGGTGACGTCAGAGAGCTTCAAGGTTTTCGGGCCGTCGGGCTCGATGGGGCTGCCGGTGTTCGCGATGCCGCCGATGGTGAAGAACCATGGCTGTTATATTGTCTCCATGGGCAATGTCTGCCGCTGGCTCGCAGAGCAGGCCGAAGGCATGGGCGTTGAGATTTATCCCGGCATGGCCGCCTCTCAGATGCTCTATAACAGTAACGGGTCGGCGCGCGGTGTGGTCGTCGGCGAAATGGGCATTGGGAAGGATGGTCAGCCCAAGGACAGTTACGAGCCCGGCATGGAGCTCGTCGGCAAGTATGTGTTGATCGCTGAAGGTGTTCGCGGGTCTCTCGCAAAACAGTTGATCGACAAGTTTGATCTTGACGCAAATAGTGATCCCCAAAAATTCGGCATCGGCCTCAAAGAGCTTTGGGAAATTAAGCCGGAGAAGTCACGTCCCGGGCATGTGCAGCACTCTTTCGGCTGGCCGCTTAAAAACGATACCGGCGGTGGATCGTTCTGCTATCATTATAACGACAACACTGTCGCGCTCGGCTTTGTGGTGCATCTGAATTACAAGAACCCTTATCTTTACCCTTACGGGGAGTTCCAGAAATTCAAGACCCATCCTGAGATCGCGGAGCTGCTCGAAGGCGGCAAACGCATTGCTTACGGATCGCGCGCCATTACCGAAGGCGGGTTTCAATCCGTTCCTAAGCTGACGTTCCCAGGTGGCGCCCTGATCGGCTGTTCGGCTGGCTTTGTTAATGTTCCCCGTATCAAGGGCAACCATAACGCCATGCTGACAGGCATGATGGCGGCGGAAGCGGCGTTTGAGGCGGTGGCGTCGGGTCGTCATAATGATGAGTTGGCCGCCTATCAGGAAGCTTACGACGTTTCGGACGTGAAAGCGGAACTCAACAGGTCGCGCAATGCAAAACCGCTCTGGACCAAGTTCGGCACATTCCTTGGCGGGATCGCTTTCGCCGGGCTTGATCTGTGGACCAATACGATCGCGCCGGGCTTTTCGATTTTCGGTACATTGCACCACACGAAGACAGACGCCGCGTCAACCGAGGCGGCGGCAAAGCATAAAAAGATCGAGTATCCGCGCCCGGATGGCGTCACCAGCTTTGACCGGCTGACTAATGTGGCGTTTTCCGCGACCAATCACGAAGAAGATCAGCCCGCGCATCTCAAACTTAAGGATCCATCAATCCCAATCGACGTTAATCTGCCAACTTATGCGGAACCCGCGCAGCGATATTGTCCTGCGGGCGTCTATGAAGTGGTGACGGAAGATGGCGGCGCCGATCCCAGATTCCAGATCAACGCGCAAAACTGCGTTCACTGTAAGACCTGCGATATCAAGGACCCATCGCAGAACATTGTTTGGACAACGCCGGAAGGCGGCGGCGGTCCGAATTATCCGAATATGTAAGGAGTGTTGAGTTGCGTCTTATGAAATCAAAACGCCTTGTCTTGCTTGCGCTCTTTTGCGCCGGGTGTGTAACGCCGGGTCCGGAAGAATCGGTTGTCGGGGATTACTTATCCGGCCGCCTAGCCGCGCGCACGAATGATGTTGTCGCTGCGGCGGACGCTTTTGGCGACGCCCAGAACGAGATTCCAGGCGCAAAGAAAATTCTGCGCGATGCGTTCTTTTTCCATATGGCCTCCGGCGACTTCAATACGGCGCTGCCTTTGGCTGAAAAGATCGCCGCCGATCCGGAAGAAGGTGACGATGGGCTGGCCAGCATGGTGCTCGCCGGGCGCGCGATGAAGCTTGGACGGTATCAGTCGGCCCGGAACATCCTCGCGGACGGCGTTGAGGCTAGCTATTTCACCGCCACGGCGAAAATCATTGACGCCTGGGCGGCGGCGGCGCTGGAAGGGCCGGGCGTTGCGGCGCAGCTGCTGGCGGAAACGCCCCCCAGTGAGTTCAAGGGCTTTGATCCGCTGCACATGGCGCTGTTTGCCGAGAAAGCGGGTCGGCCAGACGCTGCGTATTCAGCGCATCAGCTTTCCGTTGTCACTTATGGCGGTTCTGTCGGGCGATCAGCCTACGGTGCATTTCTGGAGCGCAGCGGTGATGATGCGGCGGCGCGTGAATATTACGATTTGCTGTCTCAGGATGCAGGGCCCGACCGTCAGACAGCGCGGCAGGGGCTGGCGCGTCTCGATGCGGGCGAAGTCAGTCAGGCTTTTTCGAATGTGACGCCGGCGCAAGGCGCCAGCATTGCATTTTATACGCTGGCCGGCGCCATTCTGCAGCAGACATCGACCCAGCGCGCCGCGGCCGAGCGCGCCGGCTTTAATGTCGGTGAGATCAACTACAACCTGCCTTTGGTCCTTACTCAGCTTGCGCTTTACGTGGATCCGTCTCTTGATGATGCGCGGCGGTTTGCCGGGTCTATCCTGAACGCCTATGGCAATCACGAACAAGCCATCGCGATGCTGAAGGGCATTGCGCCGTCATCTCCTTATTATGAACTCTCCCGAGTGGAGATCGCATCCGGTCTCGCGGCGCTGGAAAGGGATGAGGAAGCGATTTCGGTACTGCGCGACGCCGTGCGCCGCGACCCCGAAACGCTTGAACTGCGCCTGTCGTTGGCGAACCTGCTTGCCTCCAGAGAGCGCTATAGCGAAGCGGTCGCCATGATTGATGATCTCATCGCGCTTTTGCCGGCGGAAGTGGAAAGCGACGCCTGGCGATATTTCGTGGCGCGTGGCGCATTCCATCTGGAACTCGACAACTGGCCGCAGGCGGAAAAAGATCTTGAGCGCGCCGTGGAGATTGCGCCCGAAGAACCAACAGCGCTCAACTATCTCGGCTATTCCTGGGCGGAGCGGGGCCTCAATCTCGAAGAAGCGTTTGAGCTCATTGAAAAAGCTGTTTCCTTGCAGCCGGATTCTGGCGCGATTATCGACAGCCTTGGCTGGGCTCATTACCAACTCGGCGATTATGATGAGGCGGTCGGGCATCTTGAACAGGCGGCGTCGCTGGCTCCCGAAGATCCAACGGTTACGGAACATCTCGGCGATGTGTACTGGCGCCTCGGGCGCAAAACAGAAGCGCGCTATCAATGGCGCCGCGCGCTGGAGCTTGAGCCCTCGGATGATCAAGCGGCGGTGATCAATGAAAAGCTCACAGACGGCATGCCGGACCTGGAAAAATGATCACTGAAACGGCGCCGGCGAAGGTCAATCTTTACCTTCACATCGGCGCCGTGCGCCCCGATGGCCTGCATGATCTCGCCAGTCTTTTCGTCTTCACCGATGATGGCGATGTGGTCCATGTTGAAAAGGCTGATCGTCTTTCTCTCAACGTGACGGGGCCGTTTGCCGGCGCGCTCAATGATTCCCCGCCACAGCAGAACCTCGTCTGGAAAGCGGCTGCGCTTTTAAGAAACGAATACGCAGTCATCGGCGGCGCGGCGATAACGCTGGAAAAGAACCTGCCGGTGGCGGCGGGCATAGGCGGCGGTTCCGCCGATGCGGCGGCGGCGCTGCGTGCGCTGATCCGGCTTTGGAACCTTGATGTCGCAGAGGAGGCGCTGGCCCGGCTCGCTTTTCAGTTGGGCGCGGATGTTCCCGCCTGCCTCAGCCGCGCGCCAGTTAATGTCTCTGGAGCGGGGGAGATTTTGTCGCCGGGGCCCTCACTGGCGCCGTTGTGGATATGTCTCATTAATCCGGGCGTCGCGATGCCGACAGGGCGGGTATTTCGTGCTTTCGATGCGGCGAACCCATCACCTGCAGCGCCGGTTCTTGCTACGTCAACCGGTGCGACCTGCGAGGCGGCGGTCGAGTTGCTTCGACAGACCCGTAATGATCTGGAGCCGGTAGCTTGCGCCATAGCGCCTGAAGTCAAAGCCGTACTTGCTTTTCTGGTCGCCCGGCCCGGCGCGCTTGGCGCGCGCATGTCGGGCAGTGGCGCAACCTGTTTTGCGCTGTTTTCGTCATCGGCAGGCGCCAAGCGTGCGAGCGTCAGCGCCAAAGCGCGCGGCTGGTGGGCATTGGCTTCACGCCTTTGTGTCGGCTAGGGTCTTCCCGCCGGATAGAGAGCTGACGATGGATTCGCTGGACGACCCGTTGATCCTTATTGTTGCCGGGTGGGTTACCTTGGTGATCACCCTGGCGGCTGGGCGTCTTCTGTCGCGGTCCGCGGTGCTGCCGGATAAGCCAAATCATCGATCAAGCCATGAGCGCGTTACGTCCAGAGCCGGCGGTTTTGCGATCTGTGGCGGCTGGTTTGCCGGCGTCGTGATTCTCGCCGCATTTTCCGGAACGCCGGCGATCGCACAGGTCGCTCTGGCGTTTGGAGGACTTGCGGTTCTCGCCTTCGCTGTGGGTTTCGCTGACGATACCTGGTCAATGTCGTCCTATTGGAAGTTCGCAGGGCAGCTCGCTGTCGCGGCGCTGTTCGCCGCGGTGTTTGCGCCGCTTGCGCTCGCGCCGGCTCCATTTGTCGGTGAGGTGACGCTTGGCGCGGTCGGCGTGGTGCTAACGGTCATCTGGATCGTCGGTTTCATGAACGCTTTCAATTTCATGGATGGCGCGAACGGCATCGCGGCCGGGGCTGCCTGTGTCGGGATGTGCGTCTTCGCTGTTATCGCGGCTTTTCTGGGCGCGCCGGTAGCCGCCGCCGCATCGATCCTGCTGGCGCTTGCCTGTTTCGGGTTTCTACCGGTCAATCTCGCGCGCGGGAAATTGTTCATGGGCGACAACGGCAGCCAGTCGATCAGCTTTATCATTGCCGGGCTTGGGGTGTTCGTTGCGAACGAAACTGACGGACGCGTCAGCGCATTGGTCATGCCAGTGATTTTTCTCCCCTTTATTTTTGATGTCACCTGGACGCTAGGCCATCGAATGCTCCGCAAAAAGAGCATCGTCACCGCGCATCGCGAACATCTCTATCAATTGATGTTGCGCTTTGGCGCATCACATCTGCGCGTTGCGATGATCTATATGGGCCTGACGGCGTTTTCGTCCGCGGCTGCGATCATCATGCTGGCTTTGGCGCCGCAATGGCAATGGACCGTCCCAGTAATATTATGTGTCGCTTTTACAATCTTTGCGATGCGCATTCACAACGCTGCGATGGCTCGCGGATTTCTTGACGACAAGAAAGGCGATCCCGATACGCAAGCTCCCGCGCTTGACCCGCTTAGCAGGGCGGCGGAATAAACCTGATCAATAAACCGCATTGTTATGAGGCGCGCGAAACAGATGTTTCGACCAGATCTGCGAGCGCCGCCGTGTAGTCGTTCGCCGGGACTTTCGACAGATCATTAAGCGCCTTGTCCGCATATCGGCGCGCGCAATTGATCGTGTCGGCAATTGCGTCATCACGGTCCATCAGCGCCCGCGCGGTTTCAAAATCATCGGGCTGTTGGCGGCCCTCTGAAATGGTCCGGCGCCAGAACGCCTTTTCGTCAGATTTCGCCCGCCCGACGGCGTAAACCACCGGCAGGGTCATCTTGCCTTCGCGAAAGTCGTCGCCAACAGTTTTGCCGAGGCTGGTTTCAAAGCCCGCATAATCAAGCGCATCGTCAATGAGTTGATAGGCGACGCCAAAATTGCGTGCATAACATCGCATCGCTTCTTCCTGCGCATCATCACCGCCGGCGATCAGCGCGCCTGATTGCGCTGCAGACGCGAACAGCGCAGCGGTTTTTGAATCAACCACATCGAGATATTGCTCAAATGTCGTTTCAATATTTTTTTGTGTCGCCAGCTGCAGGACTTCGCCTTCGGCGATTACGCCGGAAGCGCGAGACAGGATTTGCAGAACCCGCAGATCACCTGCGGCGACCATTAATTCAAACGCGCGTGAGAATAGATAGTCGCCGACGAGAACGCTTTCCTTGTTGCCCCAGATGACGTTTGCTGTCTGGGCGCCGCGCCGCAACGACGACGCATCGACAACATCGTCATGCAACAGCGTCGCGCCATGAATAAGCTCAACGGCGGCGGCGAGTTTTATGTGATCCTCGCCTTCGTAGTCAAACACCCGTGCGGCGGCCAAAGTCAGCATCGGCCGGATGCGCTTGCCGCCGGCATTAACGAGATGACCGGCAAGGT
The DNA here is from genome assembly GCA_965230025.1 of Hyphococcus sp. Lineage (GTDB taxonomy): Bacteria > Pseudomonadota > Alphaproteobacteria > Caulobacterales > Parvularculaceae > Hyphococcus. Next base: position 58,243 of record CBDDKD010000041.1, on the reverse strand, counting down.
CGGGAATCAAGCCGACCGAGGACTGCATATGCGCAAGGATCTGATGATTGACGGCTTCAAGATCGCTGTCGGTCAGGGCGCGCAGAACCGCGACGGCCCCTAAAAAGCCCTGTTGGCTTTCGGGGGCGGTGTTGTGCTCAGCGCTGGCGGCCAGACCGATGGACACTCAAATCCTCACAGGATTGTTGCGAATGTCTTTCAGATTGGGCATTGAGCGGCTTGCGGTCAAGCATGCCGCCCCGCGACCGATAGCGCCCCTTTCGGGAGGCAATGGCCTGTAATTTTTGAGAAAATCAATTGAACAAGGACGGCGGCAGGCCTAATTGACGAAAATGTCAACATCAGCAAATCCCTTAACCAAGATCTGGCGAGCCTTGCCGTTTACCGGCAAGTCCCAGCCGCTTGTCACCGTCATTGAGCTTTCTGGCGTCATCGGTGTTTCCGGGCCGGGCCGCAAAGGCCTTTCCCACCAAAAACTCGAAAAAGCGATTGAGTCCGCATTCAAGCCTGCGGATCTTGACGCCGTCGCACTGGCGATCAATTCGCCTGGCGGATCGCCAGTGCAGTCGAGGTTGATATTCAGCACGATCCGCAGATTGGCGAAGGAAAAGGATGTTCCGGTCCTTTCCTTCATTGAAGATGTCGGGGCGTCCGGAGGCTATATCCTTGCCATTGCAGGGGACGAGATTTACGCCGACGACAGTTCGGTTGTTGGCTCGATTGGCGTGATTTCCGGCGGATTCGGCTTTCAAGAGGCGATAAGCCGCCTGGGCATTGAACGGCGCGTTTACACCGCTGGCGAAAACAAGGCGATGCTCGATCCGTTCAAGCCGGAAGATCCTGAAGACGTAGCCCGCCTTCGGGATATTCTCGAAGACCTGCACGCGCAATTTATCGATCTGGTGAAATCCCGCCGGCCGGACAAGATTGCCAATGATCCAGAAATTTTCTCCGGGGCTGTCTGGACGGGCCCAAAAGCGCGGGAAAAGGGGTTGATCGACGGTACTGCTCAACTCGACGATTTCCTGCGTGCGCGATACGGAAAAGATGTTAAGATCAAACGCGTATCGCCAGAGAGCGGATCCCTCCTGAAACGACTGCTTTCCGGCGGTGATGCAATGGCGGCGACAAAGCCTGCTTTGTTTGACGCCGAGGCTTTACTTGATGCCGCGGAGCGCAGAGCTTTGTGGGCGCGTTTCGGACTTTAGATTTGCGTCATGCAAGCATTACGTGCCGCAAGGAGAGGATGAAATTATGGGTGCGGTGACGACCCTGGTGGCGACAGTTGCAGCGGCTGCAGGCGCGGTTGCGCTTTACCGTTTTGTCGACCGTCAGACCCGTGAGTTCAAGGACGCTCTGCGAGATAAGACTAAACGCTCAAGCGACATGATTATCGACTATGAACGCGATCCTGAGAGCGGCGTTTACAAACCCAAGCACTAATTGATCCCGGCGCAAACGGGTCATCCCTCTTTTACGATTGTCACGACAATTCGGCGCCGATGCGGCGCCTGGCGATGTTCAAACACATAAACGCCCTGCCACGTCCCCAACGCCAGTTCGCCATCTATGACCGGCAACGATAACGACGTCGCCGTTAATGCGGTCCTGATATGGGCGGGCATGTCATCGGGGCCTTCGGCGTTATGGATATAACCATCGCCTTCTGGCGCCAGTTTTTCAAAATAGGCCAGTAGGTCCAGCCGCACATCGGGATCGGCGTTTTCCTGTATGAGAAGCGACGCTGACGTGTGTTGCAAAAACAGGTGGATAAGGCCGCTGCGAACCTCGGATTGGCGCACTAAATCTCGAATTTTTTCAGTAATTTCAATAAGATCACGACCGGGCGTGTCAATTGTCAGGATATGTGGCATAGGCGCGGTTTAATCGCAATTGTGGCGTCTGTGAAGAAAATCGCATTCATTGATCTGGAGGCTTCCGGCCTGGGCGCTGCGTCCTGGCCAATCGAAGTGGGCTGGTGTTTTCCAGGCGCTGAGCCAGAGACGTATTTGATTGCGCCGGCGGAGGACTGGTCGGACGAGGCGTGGGACGAACGGGCGGAAGCGCTTCATGGCGTTTCGCAATCGATGTTGCAAAAAAAGGGTCAGCCGATCGACCAGGTCTGCCGCCGTCTTAATGAGGCGCTCGCCGGGGTCGATGTCTTTTCCGATGCGCCGGACTGGGATGCGTTCTGGCTCTACCGGCTTTTTTCTGCTGCCGGCGAGAAGCAGGGATTTGGACTCAAGGATTTTGGCGAGCTTTTGCGAGAATTCACCCCGGAAAGCGTTAGCGCCGCTATTTCGAATGCATCTCAGACTACACCGCACCGTCATCGGGCGCGCGAAGATGTTCTGCATATGCAGGCGATCTATAAGCTGGCTGCTGCTAAGTGAAATTGATTTTGCCAGTGACAACGTCACATTGGTCAAATGCCTGACGCTGCTTCTAACGCCAATCCCCAACGCTTTGCAGTCGCCCTTGATGACGGCGAACTGGCCGGTTGGCGATGGGCGAACGATCATGCGCCGGCTTTGCTGTTTTGCCACGCCACCGGCTTTTGCGCATCCGTATACAAACAAATGCTGCAGCATCTCAGTAGCGAGTTTGACATTTACGCGCTGGATATGCGCGGCCATGGCAAAACAAGCCTTCCGGCGGACCCTGAAGGCCTTCGGTCCTGGGGAGTGTATGCGGGTGATGTCATTGCGTTCCTTGACGCCCAGCCGGAAAAGAAATGGGTTTTGGCCGGTCACTCTCTGGGCGCAATTACAATCGCCCTGGCGGCGAAGGCCCGCTCGGATGTCTCTGCGCTGGCGCTGATCGAACCGGTCGTCATTCCAGCGCCGGTGGCGGCGATGGCGAAAACGCCCTTATGGCGGCTCATGGGCCGGCGTTCGCCCATGGCGCGCCGCGCTGCCAAGCGCCGCTCGCAATGGCCTGGCCGGGCGGATGTTCTCAAATCCTATGCGGGCAAGGCGATTTTCGCGAGCTGGGCCGATGGTGTCCTTGGCGATTATTTGGAGGACGGCCTGGAAAGCTCAGCGGCTGGTAAAGGGGTGACGCTGGCCTGTCATCCTGAATGGGAAGCGGCGACCTTTGCGGCGCTGGATACGAATTTTGCCAGCGCCGTTCGTCAGCATACCGTTTCCATGTCGATTTTCGCCGGACGGCCTGATGACACCACGATCAACAAAAGCGCCCGGCGTCGCTGTGTGAATTGGGGCATTCCGGTAACAGAATCATCACGGCTGTCTCACTTGGCGCCCATGGAAGGCCCTAAAGAATGTGCTGATTTTATCCGTCACGCCGTCCAAATATCATTGATTTCGCGAAAACCGGACTGAAGGCTTGGACCTCGCGCGCGTTTTTGCTAAGCGTGCCGCCGAATGAAGGGCGCAAAGCCCCGCGCCGGCGCAACGTTGGCGCGACGTAACGATAGGAAGATCTACGATGAGCGAGACGCAAGGGACCCCGGAACTGACGGGTAAGATGTTTCTGTTCGAGCGCCCTGAGCTGCTGAACAAGGAACAGCACGGACAGCTTGGCATGAGCAATCCGACGAAACGGTTTGGCTTTTGCAGCAAGGTGCGCGCGATCCCGATCACAGTGGGTGAGGTGCCGGCCGCATCCCAGGACTATCCAATTGTTTTCATGGGCATGGATAACCCTGCTCTCCTGGCCGTCGTGGGCTTGATTGACGATGTAAACTTATTCGTCGACGAAAACGGAAACTGGGAAGCCAATCGCTACATCCCTGGATATGCGCGCCGATATCCGTTCGGGCTGGCGAATGAGACCGGCAGCGATCGCATGGCGATTGTCGTCGATACGGCCTTTGACGGCGTCAAGCCGGATGGTGAATTTCCTTTTTTCAATAATGGCGAACCGACAGAGATGTTGCAGTCGACAATCGATTTCTGTCAGGCTTTCGAGCAAGACCGTATGCTCACGGATGAATTTGTTTCGCGATTAAAGCCTTTTGATATTATCCAGGGCCAGAACGCGCATTTCACCCCAAAGGGCGAGACGGAGCCAAAAACATTTGCTGAATATTTCGGCATTGATGAGAACAAACTGAATGCACTGTCAGACGAGCAGTATCTTTCGTTGCGTGAACAAGGGGCTCTCGCGGTGATTTACGCCCTGATCATGTCCATGGGTAACTGGCGCAAAATGCTGCAACGCCGGGCTGAACGTTTCGGCCTGACCGAAGACAGAATTCTGGATCGCGCTGTTAACTAAACTACCGATGCGACTCAGGGAGCCCGGCGCAACATGCGCCCGGGCTCTCTTTTTATCACATTCGCCTGAGGAGACCGCCTGCGACGCTGAATTGTATTGGCGCGCCAGCCTGCCTTCGATAACAAGGCGCGATGATATTTCGAGTTTCCCAGATTGTAGCCCTTGTGCTGACGGCGTTCACGCTCGCCGCTGCGGCGAACGCCGCGTCGCGCGTTGAAACAGAATATACGACGACGGAAATAATTGCGGAGAGCAACGGCGTTGCGCCGGGCGAGACGTCGTGGTTCGCCATCCGTCAGGAGGTCCGTGATCACTGGCATGTCTTCTGGGTCAACCCGGGCGACGCCGGCATTCCGCTCAACACGCAATGGGATCTGCCTGACGGGTTTGAGGTCGGTGAGATTCTGCATCCGGCGCCGGAATATATTCCTGTGGGCCCGCTGGCGAGCTACGCCCATGAGGGCGAGCCGGTATTCCTCATCCCAGTTACCGCGCCCGCAAGCGCCTCACCGGGCGATACAATCGATGTCGTGATTGATGCCGCCTGGCAGGCTTGCGAACAGATTTGCGTGCCCGAAGATGCGCGTTTTGAATTTGCGTTTCCCGTCGTGTCGAATGCGGAGCGAAGCGTCGACGCGCGTCCGGTATTTGACGGCGCCCGAAATGCCTTACCGAAACCCCATAATGGCGAGGCGCGAATATCGCGCGAAAAAGGAAAGCTGGCGTTAGAGGTTCAGTCATGGGCTGCTGACAGCGCAGGAGACGTTTTCTTTTTCCCTGTTGTAGAGGGGCTGACGACGCCGGCTGCGGCGCAAAGTGCGTTGGTCAAAGATGGCGTGCTGACGATTTCGATGGAGCCAGGCTGGGTCCACAGTTACGATGCGGATACGCTCGAAGGAGTGATTACGTATCAAGATGGCGCTGGACAAAAAAATGCGTTGAGTGTGAGCGCTCTTGTTGACGGTCCGCTTACGTCGTCCGGCGACGACGCGCCTCAGGTGACGGTAGCGACCTCGACCGGCGGCGTGGTCTGGTATCTGGCACTCGCCTTCCTCGGCGGCGTCATCCTAAACATCATGCCTTGTGTCTTTCCGATCATCTTCGTCAAAGCCGCTTCTTTCATGGAAAGCGCCCAGACGGACCAGAAAGCCGTGCGCGAGCATGGTCTCCTGTTTACAGCTGGCGTGCTGTCAACATTCGCCCTGATGGGCGGGCTGTTGCTGATCCTGCGTGCGGGCGGCGAGCAGCTCGGATGGGGTTTTCATTTGCAATCTCCGGTCGTCGTCGCCCTGTCGGCTTACGTTTTGTTTCTGGTCGGTCTCAATCTTTTCGGCTTTTTTCACGTCGCTGAGAGTCTTGCGGGAACTGGCGACAGTTTGACCCGCAAGGGCGGTGCTGCCGGCGCTTTTTTCACTGGAACACTTGCGGTCGTCGTCGCCGCCCCTTGCATCGGTCCGCTGCTGACCGCGCCCATGGGCGCTGCTTTGATGCAACCGGCGGCAATCGGCATGCTGATTTTCCTGTTGATGGGGCTCGGCCTTGCGACGCCTTATCTCGTCTTATCTTTCATCCCTTCCGCTGGCCGCTTTCTGCCGCGTCCCGGTCCATGGATGGCGATTTTGAAACAGGTGCTGGCGTTCCCGGTTTTTGCGGCGGCGGCGTATTTCCTATGGGTGTTCTCGCGCCAGACGGGCGCTACGGGCCTTGCGTTTATTCTTGCCGGCGCCGTCTTGCTTGCGCTTGCCGCCTGGCTTTTTGAAAAAAGCAAAGGCGACGGCCCGTGGGCGATTGGCGTGCGCGGCGCATCGGCGCTGGCGGCCCTCCTGGCTGTTCTCCCATTGATGAGGATTGAACCAGCGGCTGCAGTCGCCGCATCGCCTCAAGGCGCATATGGCGCCATTGCTTCAGAAGCCTACGATGCTGAGCGCCTCGCCGCCTATCGCGCGGAAGGAACGCCGGTGTTTGTTGATTTCACCGCCGCCTGGTGCGTCACCTGTCAGTTCAACAAGATGACGGTTCTGAAAAGCGATGAGGTCGCTGACGCTTTCGCCGCCTCCGGGAGCGTTCTGATGGTGGCTGACTGGACTGTCCGCGATCCGTTAATCACCGAAGCGCTGCAAGCCTTTGGAGCGAGCGGCGTGCCGCTTTACGTGTTTTATCCGGAAAGCGGACCTGCGCAGATTTTGCCGCCTGCGCTTTCCCGAAAAATAGTGGTGAGCGCGCTATCGGGCGCATCCTGACCGGGGGGCGTTTTTTGCTTACCTGGCCTGACGAGTTTCTGTCATTGCTACATGCTGAGCGCTGACGCCCTCGCGCTGGCTCTCAAACGCTTTCATGCCGAAAATGGCTGAAACAGCGGCGATTGCGGCCAGGCTGGTCAGCATTCGGGGGAGAAGTTTAGCGGGGGCTATAGCGTTGCTCATGTGTAATGAATAAACGTTCATCCTTAAAACGCGTTGAGGATGACTGTTAAAATCCGTATCAATTTGAAGATGAGCCACGGAACCGCCCCATGAGCGATATTTCGCTATCTGAAGCCTGGAAGATGTTGGAGCGGGACGCTGCGGCGCTCGCCCCGATAACGATGCGACGTCTGTTCGAAGACGACCCGGCGCGTTTTGAACGCTACGGGATTGAGGCTGCGGGTTTGTTTCTCGATGTCTCCAAAAACAAGATCAATGACGATGTCGTCGATCATCTGATCGCGTTGGCGGGCGAGGCGCATGTCGAGGGCGCGCGCAAACGAATGTTCGATGGCGAACCGGTCAATGTGACCGAGAACAGGGCTGTCCTGCATCCGGCGCTGCGTGACTTTTCTATGCGTGACTACCATGTTGGAGGCGAAAACATCTCGCCGGCGGTGCGGGCGGAGTTGGAAAAGATGAAAGCCTTCGCTAGCGCCATCCATTCTGGGGCGAGCACCGGTTATACAGGCAAGCCGCTGGATACGGTTGTTAATATCGGCATCGGCGGTTCGGACCTTGGCCCGCAAATGGTCGTCGAAGCGCTGAGGCCTTATTGGCTTAATGGGCGGCGGGCGTTTTTTGTCTCTAATGTCGATGGACAGCATCTGGCTGACACGCTGGCTGAAATTAATCCTGAGACGACGTTGTTCATCATCGCTTCCAAGACCTTCACGACGCAGGAAACGATGACGAATGCGCAAAGCGCAAAAGCCTGGTTTCTGGTGCGCGGCGCTGGTGAAGCGGATATCGCGAAACATTTCATCGCGCTCTCCACCAATGCGCACGCGGTTGAGAGTTTTGGGATTAAGCGCGAAAATATGTTTGTGTTCTGGGACTGGGTTGGGGGACGCTATTCCCTCTGGTCGGCCATCGGTTTGTCGATCGCATTGCAGGCGGGTTTTGAGAATTTTGAGAAACTACTGCGCGGCGCACATGCGATGGACGAGCATTTCCGCACCGCCCCCTTGCGAGAGAACATGGCTGTCATGCTGGCGCTGGTCGGCGTGTGGAATCGCAACTTCACGGGCGCGGCCAGTCACGCCATATTGCCGTATGATCAGCACCTGCATCGCTTACCTGCTTATCTTCAGCAGGCGGACATGGAATCAAACGGCAAAAGCACCACAGGCGCCAGTGAAGCGGTTACGGTGAAAACCGGCCCGGTGATCTTTGGCGAGCCGGGGACGAACGGTCAGCATGCGTTCTATCAACTTTTGCATCAGGGAACTGACCTGATCTCCGCTGACTTTATCGCGCCGGCGATCAGTCAGTCAGAAACAGGGGATCACCACGTAAAACTCCTGTCGAATTTCCTGGCGCAGACAGAGGCGCTGATGCGCGGGAAAACGGAAGACGAAGCGCGCGCCGAACTTGCCGCAGAGGGCCGCCCTCAGGCAGAGATTGATGCGTTGGCCGCCCACAAGACATTCCCCGGAGATCGTCCGACCAATTCAATCCTGATGGAAAAACTGACGCCTGAAACGCTGGGCGCTCTCATCGCGCTCTATGAGCACAAAATCTTTGTGCAAGGCGTGATCTGGGGGATCAATTCCTTTGACCAGTGGGGCGTTGAGTTGGGTAAGACGCTTGCCAAAACAATCCTGCCGGAACTTGGCGGGGAGGCTTCGCCCGCGGCCGGTCATGATGCGTCGACAAACGGTCTTATCGACCGGATCAATAAAATTCGGGGGCGCGAGGAAATCACATAATGAATCACGAAACGTCCAATCCCGCTCATTCCCGCGAAAGCGGGAATCCGAAATGTAACATCGTCTGGATTCCCGCTTTCGCGGGAATGAGCGGAAAAGTTTCTGCATGGCGCTGGGCAGTTGCTTGTGGGCAAAAGCTTATTTGTATTTTGGTGCTTGTTTTTAGCGCCGCGAGCAGCGCCGCTTTTGCGCAAGACGCGGCCCACGCTAAAATCCAGACAACCATGGGTGACATGATTGTCGAACTTGCGCCGGATACGGCGCCCGCTACGGTCGCGAACTTTCTCGAATACGCCACAAGCGGCCATTACGACCGAACTCTTATTCATCGCGTGGTCAAAGATTACGTCATTCAGGGCGGCGGTTATTCAACACTTTACACCGAACGCGCGTTGCGCGATCCGATTCCCTATGAGGGTGATAAAGGGCTGAAGAACCTGCGCGGGACAATCGCCATGGCGCGGGGCGACCGGCCCAATAGCGCTCAGGCGCAGTGGTTCATCAATTTGCGCGATAACGAAGAACTGGATCATCGCGTTACCGATCTCGGGCCGATTTATGGATATGCCGTGTTCGGACGTATCGTTGACGGGATGGACGTTGCAGATACTATTGGAAATGTTGCAACCGGACCCGGCGGCCCCTTCGACGCGGAAGCGCCTCTGGAAAAAATCTTCATTACCCGAATTGACCCGGTCGAGTGGCCGGAAGTCGAATAGGGTGTCTCAGGCGCCTTTGCTTTGGCGCGGATTGAGCTGCAACATCCGAAAGTTGAGGATGCCCGCCAGGCTGACCCAGGCGAGATAAGGAAGCAGCAAAAGGCTTGCTAGCGTATTCACGCCTGCAAATAGCGCCATCACAAGCACGATGGAAAGCCAAAGCGCCGACACATCGACAAGCGACAGATCCATGCGCCGCATGCCGAAAAAGAGCGCTGACCAGCCTGCATTGATGACGAGGCTGAGGCCGTAGGCCGTGAAGATCAGCACGGCGTTAGGTGGCGACGCCTCCCAGACAAGCCAGCCGGCGACAGCGTTCATTAAAAAGAGCGTTGTCCAGACAACCGGAAACGCCCAGTTGGGGGGCGTCCATCCCGGTTTTGTCAGAGACTTGTACCAATCGCCGGGCTTGAAGATGGCGCCGCTGGACGCGGCCAGAAAATTGACGGCGACGAAACCGCCCAGCGTTATAAGAGAATAGCCTTCAGGCATGTTTTATTGCTTTCGCCGCGGTTAGCTATTGGCGCGGGATCAGATAAAGCTCGGTCTGGCGGCCATCGAGATATGTGACTGTCTCGCCATCGAAGAAGGCGTCTTCTTCGAGCTTGAACATGACGTCCTCACCACCCCATTCCGGCACTGAGTGGGTTGCGTTCAGCTCAATCGACCACGTTGTGTTGGGCTGTAAAGCGCGATACCCTTTCGGGTGATCCGGACCCTGATTGTCCCACCAGCCGATGGGTGAACCGGCGCCGTGTCCGTGAAAACCGAGCGGATGGGAATAAATGCTTGGCCGCAATCCGGCGGCGATGGATTTTGCCCGTGCGGCGGCCAGGATCTCGTTACTGCTCGCGCCCGCCTCATAGGATTCAGTGAGAAAATCCTGCACCTTGTTTGCGGCGGCGAGGCCGTCTTTCAACCCTTGCGGCGCATCGGTCTCGCCTTCCTTCAAAACATAAGCGTGATGTTGGGTGTCGGTGTTGAGGCCAAGATAGGTGATCCCGAAATCCACATGCAGCAGGTCCCCGCGGCGGATCACCTTGTCCTCTTTGAGAGCGGCCATGGAGACTGATGCATCATCGTTGGCCTGACGCGCAACGGAAACGCTCGGGTGAAACCAGGTGATAAGGTTTAAATCGCGAACCCGTTCGCGCAGCCACCAGGAAACGTCGTCCGTTGTTGTCGCGTCGGGCGTGATGACTTTCTCTGACAATGCTTCGGCGAGGATGGAATGGGCGATCCTGACGATTGAGGGATAGACCTCTATCTCCGCCGGGATGCGGGTTTCCAGCCAGCCGATGGCGAGATCCTCCGAGCCCTCGACGCGACTGCGATATTTGCGCGGCAGGGCGGCGATGAATTCCTCATATTGCTGATGGCTGGTTCCGTCAGCGAGGCCGAATTGCTCAGAGACATTGACGATGATGCGTTTCGGATCGCGCTTGGCGACGATCTCTGCAAGACGCGCCCACTGGTCGGGTTGTTCTTCTGGCGTCCACGCGGCGGGGAAGGCGCCGCCCACCGGATAACGCGAAACCGCAAGGCGTTCGACCGGGCCTTCGCCGGTATCGAAAAACACAAGCACGGTGCGCCGCCGCGCGCGCAGCCAGGTCGCGGGCAACATCGTTGTAACCACGGGGTCTTCATTATATTCGCGGGCGATCAAGACCCACATGTCTGCGCCTTCCCGGCGCATTACCTGCGGGATGACCGTGTCCAGACGTTCAGTCAGCCAGGCGTCGCGCACCGCCGCCCGCTCACGCATGGAGAGGATTTCCGGCGTCGCCGGGTCAGCGACTTCCTGCGCAAAGACTGGCGCCGTTGCGATGAGCGCCGCAATACCCAGGATTGCTCTATAAAAATTAGTCATAACGCCTCTCGCTGATTTCACGACTGTTCAGGCTGAGTATCCAATGCTCCGGCGCGAAATGTAAACATTGAGGGTGTCTGGCGCTCAGCCAACGGTGTCCATTGCCCCGGCCATCGCCATCGGCTATCTCCCGCCCATGGCCCAGAACCAAAACAAGAACCAGAAAAAGAAACCGAAGACTTTCCGCCCGAAGGCGCGTGTCCCGCGCGGCTTTCGCGACCGGCTGGGCGCGGAGATCGTCGCCGAGCGTGAGATGCTGGCGCGTATCAGCGCGGTTTATGAGGCGCATGGCTTTGATCCGCTGGAAACGCCGGCGTTTGAATATACCGATGCCCTCGGCAAGTTCCTGCCGGATGTGGATCGCCCCAATCAGGGCGTCTTCTCGCTGCAGGACGATGACGAGCAATGGATGAGCCTGCGCTATGACCTGACGGCGCCGCTCGCACGGTTCGTAGCGGAAAATTATGACGGCCTGCCGAAGCCGTTTCGGCGTTATCAGGTCGGGCCGGTCTGGCGTAATGAAAAGCCGGGGCCGGGACGCTTTCGTCAATTCACGCAATGTGACGCCGATACGGTTGGCGCGCCGGCGCCCTATGCCGATGCGGAAATGTGCGCGCTCTTTGCCGACGTGATCGAAGCGGCGGGCATCGGCAAGGACGATTTCCTCATTCGCGTCAGCAACCGAAAGATCGTTGATGGATTGTTCGAAAAAATCGGCCTCGACGGGGAGGACAATATTGAAACGCGCCTGACGGTCATGCGGTCCATGGACAAGTTCGACAAATTCGGTGTTGAAGGCGTCGCACTTTTGCTCGGCGCCGGTCGCAAGGACGAGTCCGGCGATTTTACCGACGGTGCGGGACTGAGCGATGAGAACGCGCAGGTTGTTCTGGATTTCCTGAAATCGGGCGACGACAACTCTAACGCTGACCCGCTGTCGGTGATGTCTAACCTTCTCGGCGATACGAAGAGCGGCGAAGAAGGGCTGGACGAGCTGAACGGCATTCGCGCATCCGTACCGGGTTTCGATGATCGCCCGATCACGTTCGACTGTTCGATCATTCGCGGGCTTGAATATTACACAGGTCCAGTGTTTGAGGCGGACCTGACATTTGAAGCACAAGACAACAAGGGTCGACCGGTGCGCATCGGGTCAATTGGCGGCGGCGGGCGTTATGATGGGTTGGTCAAACGCTTTAAGGGAATGGAAGTTCCTGCGGTCGGGATATCGGTTGGAATTTCCCGATTGCTCACCGCGCTTGAATTGCAAAAAGGCGCCAACGCCGAAGTCGCCGGACCGGTTGTGGTGCTGGCGCTCGAAAAAGATCAGATGGCGTCCTACCAGATGATGGCCGCGGAGCTGCGCGAAGCGGGCATTCGCGCCGAGGTTTATCTCGGCGGCTCGAACTTTGCCAAACAACTGAAATATGCGGATAAACGTGCGGCGCCAGTTGCAATCATTCAGGGTGAGGATGAACGCGCAGCAGGCGAGGTGACGATCAAGGATCTGGTGCTTGGCGCCGAGCTATCCAAAAAGATCGAAGACAATACCGAATGGCGCGAAGAACAGCCGGCGCAGTTCGCAGTTAAGCGCGGCGAGCTTGTGGAAGCAGTGAAGAAAACCCTGGCGCGGCGATAGCGACTGTTAATTACGCCGCATCAGCCCACCGGGTGAACAGCACACGGATTAACCAGAAGAATAATACGGCGATAACTACGAAGACCGGCGTGATCAGCACTGGCAGGATACGGATCGGTTCCGGTATCGCCTGCGACTGACCGAGAAAAAATGAAGACGTCGCCATCAGCAAGGCAAAACACATGCGCCAGAGATGACGCGCAATGCGCTGGCGCCCTGCAAGACCGCGGCGGGCGATCACGGTGACATCCATCAAGGCGGCAAATGCGATAATACCGCCAAAGGCGTAATAAAGCCCCGCCGGAAAGCCGTCTTTTCGCCCCGCTTCGCTTGCAGCTGCTTCTATCCCGGAACTCAGGCCGTAATAGGCGACGCCAACCGCCCAGAGAAACGCGATGACTTCAAAGGACCCGACCGTTTTCTCCCGCCGCATGACCGTCGCCCAGCCGGTCGCGACCATGTAAAATGTCAAAAGGCCGGCGACGACAGATGCAGCGGCAGGCTCAAAATAAGCGAGGAAAGCGCCCGTGCCCGACATAATCAGCATAAAAATAAAAAAGATATTTCCTGTAATGCGATGAGGTGTTGAGCCTTTTGCGACAAGGACAGCGATGGCGCCTGAGAGTAATCCAACGGTTCCGCCTATGATATGAACTGGCGTCAGCTGCAAATATTCCATTGCGTTTCCCCTGCGCTTTGTCTTGTCGCCCGACAAGGTTGCGTGTTTCCAGATAATCGCTATGGGAATTAAAATTGGCAACGCAAAAGCGTCCGGCAGTTCTGATGATGCGTTGGAATTTAAAAACTTTCTAATTTTGATGACGCCGCTATGTCGCTAGCCATATGAATAATACTGACGAAAGTTAGGGGGTGGCGGGCGGTGTTTTTTGTGGATCTTGAACAGTCGTAGTGCAGACGTCTTATCGGAAACCTATGCAAAGACCATGAGTACGCCCGCCACCGTCAACACTGACAACAAGGTTGTGAAACTCACCGCCGCCGCCGTCTCGCTTTGGTAAACGCCATACTGGCTGGCGATGATGAACGATCCGACGCCGGAGGGGACGAAGACGAACAGCGCCAGCGCGCCGAGATAAGCCGGATCTTTAAGCCCCAAGCCTAACGCAACGCCGAGCGCGATTGCGGGCAGCACCGCCATTTTCATGAATGCGATGGCGCCCACCCGTCCGGCGACGGATTTAAGTTCTGGAAATTGGTGTGTCGCCAGAAACAAGCCGAGGGAAAACAGGGCGGTCGGTCCGGCTGCCCGTCCTAAAATTGAAAAGAAGGTTTCGGCCGGTCCCGAAAAAGAAAAGCCAAGCGCTGAATAAATGAACCCCGCCACCATGGCGAGCACCAGTGGATTGCGCAGCGGGCCGGCGAAATATCCGCCTATGCGTTTCAATAGCGACCCATCATTATTGCGCGGCGCCATCAGCGCGGCGCCAATAGCGATGACGAAAACCCCTTCGATCAGCATAAGGACGACAAAGGGCCGCGCCCACCCGTCAATCGTCAACGCAATGGGCAGACCGAGAAAAACAGCGTTGCCAAGGGTCGACGCGAAACCATGGGCGCCGGCCTCCGGCTTGGACAGGGGAAACAAGACTTGCGCCAGAATATACCCGCCGAACAGGGCGACAGAGGCGGCGGCTCCATAGGCGATAGCAATGGCAGCATCCTGCGCGCCTGGCGGGGGCGTTCCCGCCGTCAGACCGAACAGGGCGGCGGGCATCGCGAAGCGGAAAACAAACTTGTTGAGCGCCTGACTGTCAGCGGCGCTCATCAGTTTCGCGCGGCCCGCGAAAAGGCCGACGGCGATGATGGCGAAGACGGGAAAAGCGACAGTAATGACAGCATTCATAACGGCCAAGGGTGTCGAGCCGTTGGCCGTCCTCGTCAAGCCAGTCGCGTGAAGATTGCCATCGAGGCGAAATGCGCCGGACAGGCGCTATTGCCTGAAATCCCGGGGGCTGGGGGCGATGGTTAAAACCGGAAACTCCGGACCGTCGCGCTTGCCCGGCCAAATGACATTGGCGGGGGAATTAGGCGGTGGAAGGGATCAATTAAGGCTATTTTAAGAACGTTTTTCCCTTGATGGTTGTGGTTTTGCGCTGAAAAAACCGGGTTTTACGTCTTGCCCAAGCGGGCGTGGCGGGCAAGACTTGGGTTATGCGAATCCAACACGCCGCGCCGCCGCCCCACCGCCGGGCCGACCCTATCGCCTTTACCCGATCCGAGCTTACCCGCATTCTTGGGCTCTATGGCCAGTTTGTCGCCGCTGGCGACTGGCGGGACTATGCGATCGATTGCCTTGACGAGGCGGCCGTCTTCAGCATTTACCGCCGCGCGTCGGAAGTGCCGCTTTACCGGATTGAGAAGCGCCCGAAGCTGGCCCGCAAGCAGGGCGCTTTTCTGGTCGTCTCAATGAGCGGCGCTATCCTGAAACGCGGTCATGATCTGGCGCAAGTGCTGCGCGTTTTTGATCGTCAGAAACTGAAACTGGCGACGTAGACCAGACTCTATTTAAGTTTTTTCTTCATTCAGTAGGCTGATATTGTCATCCCGGATTTATTCGGGGCCCCAGGGTTAAGAGTAACATGTTTTCGTGTTTCTTTGCTGGATTGCCGGAACAGTTGATGGATGGGAACCATCAACCGGCAATGACACTTTCTAACTCAGACTATTTGCAAACAAGGCTTCACCATCAAGGCAAGCCTCCAGCGTTTCTACAAATACATGACGCTGGGCGTGACTGCCGCCAATGCGGTAGAGATCGCTCAATATGGGCGCCAGCTGTTCGGCGGCGGCGGCGCGTTTGCCGGAAGCAAAAGTGAGAAGCGCCTTTGCAGCGGGAAAACATTGCTCGCGCCAGACGTCGCTTGATGCGTCATCGGCAGCTTTGTTTTTGATAGAAGTCAGGAACTTGTCGGCCTCGCCGTCATGGCCTGCGCGCGCCAGAGCGTAAAGATAGTGCAGATCGTGAAACGGAAAGAGGTGTTCGCCGGCGCGCATGCGCGCCTGTTCCACGACCGGCGTCCATCGTTCACCGACATCGGCGCCGCGCAATTCCAACCGCCAAAGCATGGAAACGGCGCCGATCTGTTCCTGCGGAAACTCCGGCCATTCGCCCCACAAGCGATCGTCATAAATTTCCAGGGCTTCGTCCTCTCGCCCAAGGGCAAGACGAAAACAGCGCTGCATGCCACCAGTTATGGTCGCGGATGAAAACACCTTTATTGTCCCATGTGTGAGCGCAGTGATCGAGCCAGCGCGCGCCTTCCTTTGCGCGCCCTTCCGTTTCGAGAACATGCGCAACCGCGTGATGCGCCCAGGCGTCGTCGAGGGCGACTTCGCTGGCGTGCATGCCCGCTTCTTCCGCTTCGCGCAGGCGGTGGTTTTGCTCCAGTCCAAACGCTGTCATGCCATGGGCGTAAGGCGCGTTTTCATGAACGATGACGGCCCGCTCGCCAAAACGTAAAAGCGCGGCGGCGTCACCCAGATTGAACGCGTGATATTGCGCCCATTTGAGCGCGCATAAATCAGCGGGCCAGCGCACAGTCAGGTCTTCCAGATGATCGAGCGCGCTTGAAAAATCTTTCGCAGCCCAGGCCTCGGTCGCCGCGCAGAATAATTGCTCGCGGGCGTTTCCATAATGCATGGTCTCGCGCATGCGCGCGAGATAAGGCGCTGCGGCGGTCCATCCTTCCGCGCCTTCGAACGCCATGTGCAAGGCGGCGGCGTGGGCGTTTAAAAGCGGCGCTTTTGGATAAGCGTCCGCAACGTCAAACAACGCGCGCAAATTTGGGCCGTAGCTTAAAAACTCCGCAACATAGCGGTCATAGCCGCTGGCGGCGTCCGCATCGACATTGGTGACAGGCAGGTCGAAAGAATCTTTTGCAATCATGGGCGGACACTAGAAGCGATATTTGTCACCGGCAAATCCCTTTTGCTGACATTCGATCACAGGGCGGTCAGAGGCAAAAAAAACCCCGCCATCAAGGCGGGGTTTTCGATAAAGCGTTGTCAGCGCTATTCGCGCATGATCCCGAGGATATTCAGGATGTGTACAAAGAGCGTGACGAACGATCCATAGAGCATGAAAGCGCCAAAGATCGAGGCGCGATCATTGGTTTCGCTGCCTTCGCGATACCAGGATTTAATGGCTTGCGTTTCATAAGCGGTGACCGCTGAGAACACGAGCACAACCGCCGACGATGTCAGCAGGCTCATCATGCCGCTTTTAAAGATCAGCGCGTTGACAATAATCGCGATGATCAGGCCAACGCTCGCCATCACCAGAAAGCTGCCCCAGCCGGAGAGGTCACGCTTGGTTGTGTAGCCGTACAGGCTGACCGCGCCAAAGACGGAGGCGGTGATGAAGAACGCGCGATAAATATCCTGCGCCGCGCCGGCTTGCTGGAAAAAGAACAACATCGGCGCAATCATCAGGCCCCAGAGCGCGGCATACGCCCAGAACATGCCATGAGCGGCGGCTTTGGAGCCGTTCATCATGACGCGCGGCGCGAACCACCCGAGGCCGAGGATGCCGGCGAAGCCAACCCATTTGAGCGGCGTGGCGGCGATTTGATACATCAGCGCTTCGTTGCTCGCCATGAGCATCGAAACGAAACCGGTCGCGGCGACGGCGAGCGCCATATAGTTGTAAACGCCAAGCATGTACTGGCGCAGGCCCTCATCAATCGCGACACCGCCGGTCTGTGCGACCGTGCCAAACTGTCTGCGAGGTTCATTCATAAGGTGTCGTCCTTTCCGTTTCGACCCGTTGAAATAGCGGCCTTTAATATCGTGGGCGGCGGCCTTGGGATCAAGGGGCAAACGCCACGAAATCCGCTTATTTCAGGGGGATTTGGTAAGGTTAAGGAAGGGTTAACCGGGCCTAACCGGCGAGCCTGAAGCGAGCGGCGAAGAAACCGTCCATGCCGCCCTTGTCCGCCAGCATGGAGGGCAGGGTGCGCAAATCGCCCTCGCGGTTGACCGCCTGGTCAAGCCCGGCGATCTCGTCTTTGGTGACGGGAACGCGGGCGAGAGAGGGGTGGCGGTCCAGCGCCTGGCGGGCCTGGCGCTCGCCCTCTTCGCGCTGCAGCGAGCAGACGCAATAGACCAGCATGCCGCCGGGTTTGACCAGCGTCAGGGCTTTGTCGATCATTCTCGCCTGCAGGCTGGTGAGCGCTTCAATATCGGTTTCGGTCTTCAGCCAGGGGATATCCGGATGGCGCCGGATCGTGCCGGTCGCCGAACAGGGCGCATCGAGGAGCACCGCATCCGCCTTCCCCGGCGCTTTCCACCGCAAGGCGTCTTCCGCGACGATCTCCGCCTTTAGGCCCGTTCGGCTGAGATTTTCCGAAACGCGCGCAAGCCGGGGCGCGGAAATATCGACCGCCGTGACGTTTGCGCCGCGCGCCGCGAGCTGCAGCGTCTTGCCGCCCGGCGCCGCGCAAAGGTCGTATACGGTCTTTCCCGAAACGTCGCCGAGGAGCCGCGCGGGCAGGCTGGCGGCGACATCCTGTACCCACCAGTCGCCCTCAGTGAAGCCGGGGAGGGACGTGACATCGCGCGGGCCGTTGAGGCGCAAGGTCCCGTCAAACAAAACCTCCGCCTCAAGACGATCCGCCCAGGCCTTTGCGTCATCGGGATTTTTCAGTTGAATATCGAGGGGCGCTTCGCGCGTATGCGCGTCGGCGATGGCGCGGGTTTGCTGCGGACCATAGGCGCGCTCCCATGAGCGCCACAGCCATGCCGGCGTGTCGGCGCGGGCCGGCAGCTTTTGCGTCGCGCTTTCGCCGAGCTTTGCGATCTTGCGCGCCACCGCATTGATCAGCTTGCCATAGCCGGCGGTCTCGCGCCGGTCGGCGGCGAGATTGACGGCGGTGGAAACCGCGGCGTGGGCGGGCGTGCCGAGAAACACAAGCTGCACGGCGGCGAGGCGCAGGATATCCATGACCCGCACCGCCTTTTTCGGCAGCGGCCGGTCGATATAGGCGCCGAGAAGATGGTCGAGCGAGCCGCGCCGGCGCAGGACTGCGCTCGCCAGCGCCCGGGCGAAGCCCCGGTCCGGCCCTTCCAGCACTTCGAAGGCGCGGCAGGCGCCGAGCGCCTCGTCGAGGGTTTCCCCGCCATGGATACGCTCCAGGATATCGAGCGCGGCGCGGCGCGCCTCAAGCCCGGCGGGGGCGGGTTTTTCGGAAATTGCGTTCATGGGCCCCGCGTAAACCACGGGCCGGGGCAAAAGTCACCATAAACAGGCAATTGCCGGCCCGCTTTGCGGGGGCCGCGCTTTTCGATTAAGCTCCTCGCCGACTTAAAGACTATAGTTGATCAATCAGGGGAAGGTTTGGGGTCATGAAGCGATTTTTTGGGGCGGTGCTCGCGGGCGCCGTTTGCGTATCGGGCGCGTCAGCGCAGAACACTCAGCTGGGAGCGCCGGCGCAGACCGCGCCTGTCACAAATCCGACAAGCGTGATCAGCGATTTCGGCGTCGACAAGGTCGGCCCGATTTTGAACGAGCTTGGCGTGACCTGGCAGTCCTACACCGCCGACAACGGCCAGCCCTTCATTGATGCGAATTTCGCCGGCGCGGTCAATTTCCGGCTTATTCCGACGGCGTGCAGCGGCGAGAATTTCACCAAATGCGTTGGCCTCTCCATGCTGGCGGCGTATGCGGGGAACGCAAACCCGCAGACGGTGAATGCGTTCAATTACCGATATGCGTTCGCCAGCGCCGGTCTCGACCCTTCCGGGTCGGCTTATATCAGCCGCTATGAGATCAGCGACTACGGCATGGCGCGGGGCAATCTCGCCACATCGCTGATGGTGTTCGTTCAGCAGACGGCCTATTTCGCCGATGAGCTGTCATCCGCCGGCCAGACCGTCAGCCTCGACGGCTACGCCGACGACCTCGCCGCATCGAAACTCAACCGGATGGCGCGCGAAGAAATCACCGGCGTCAGACTGATCGCCGCCAACCCGGTTCAACTGCACCAGCAGGGCATCGAGGAGATGGCCGATCATGTTCGCCATTTCGTCACCGACAAGTCGGCGCCGAAAAACAAGATTTCCAATGTCGCCAAACAATAGGCTGACTGAAAATTTTGAGATTGAAAAAGAGGCGCCGGTCGGCGCCTCTTTTTTTGGCTTGTTCTGTTGGCGCCAGCGCCGGGAACAGCGGGCGATTTATCAGGCGGGGGCTTGTTCAAAGGCGCTTTCGCCGCCGATGTCGCCAATGTTCTCTCCATTGACGAACAGGCGGGTCAGCGACGGCGTCGCGGCGGCGGTTGTCTGCAGCGCCATGCAGGCCTGACGGCACCAGGCGACGAAATTTTCCAGCTTGTCCTGCGGCTCGTCGCTTTCGACCAGCAGATTAAGCTCCATACGCTCGCCTTCGCCGAAAACATCCGATGGATGGATGCCGCCGAAGTCGAGGGTTGTCGTCCATGACGAGCGTTGTTCAAGGCGCACCGCTGTCAGCTCGATATCCATCTGCTTGCTGAGCATCTCAACATGGCTCATCAGGCAAAAGCCGAGACCGGCGGCGAAATACATCAGCGGCGACGGCGCCGTGCCGCGCCCGCCGATGGCGGTTCCTTCATCGCTGATCAGTTCCCAGACGCCGCCATTGGGCACGTTCGAGAAAACCGTCGCTTTTTTAAGATGCATGCCTTCGGGCATCGATATGACATTGGCATGGGCGTCGAAGCGCATCCGCTCGCCTTGCTTTACTTTTTTCAGATGCGGCGCGGGCAGCGTTTCCTGTTGCGGTTCGTCGCCGGTTTTCCGGACGATCGTACGCTCCGACATGTCCCAGATAATATCAGCCATGGTCATCTCCTTTTTCTTCCTGCGTGCTTTGGAAAGGGGGCCGGCCCCGCTGTGGGGGGCAGGGCGTCAGCGGGACCGGCGGTTTGGCGACGCGAGCGCCTGGGCGAGGGCGGCGGCGTCGCTCCGGGGGCGTTTCCTTTTGTTTAATGACTGAACCGTTCGGTCATTTAAGGAATAATTGACTAACATAGCTTGTAGAGTCAATAGTGACCGAACGGTTTTGTTGAAAAAAATGGAGTCCGATGAAAAATGTCAGCAACAATCGATCTTGAGGGCCCGAAGGCGCGTCAGATCCTGGACGGCGCGAAGGAGGCCTTTCTTGAGATGGGCTATGAGGGCGCGAGCACCGATGCGATTGCGCGCCGCGCCGGCGTCTCGAAGGGCACGCTCTATAATTATTTTCCGGACAAGCGCACCTTGTTCGCCGCCTTTGTGGAAGATCAGTGCCGGGAACAGGCGCGGCTCATTTTCAATGTCGACCCGTCTCCGAAAAATATAGAACAAGCGCTCTACGTCATCGCTTACAATTATATCGAGCTGATGATCTCGCCCTTCATGCAGGGAATTTTCAGGGTTGTCGTCGCGGAGGCGGAGCGTTTTCCGGAGATGGCGCGGGCTTTCTACGATTCAGGTCCGGATATCGGCCATCGCCGGTTGTCGCAGTTGCTGGCCGCCGCGGTCGCCCGCGGAGAGCTGGTCATTGACGACATCGACCTGGCGGCGAACCAGTTCATTCAGCTCGGCCGCAGCGATCTTTTTTTCAAGCGCCTGTTCTGTATCAAGAAGAATTTCTCCAAAGCCGAGATCGAACGCATCGCCAATGGCGCCGTCGAGATGTTTTTGAAAACCTATGGCGCCCGGTCCTGACGGATTATTGTGTATGCGCTGTCGGCGTCAGGCGCAGCGCATTTTGTCCATATATTTGCTGTTATAGAGCCTTGCGAAGAGGCGCAGAGAAACCCGCGTCGCGAAGGGCAAGTGCTCCGCATAGACCGCTTCATATTCGATGACGCGATGACAGCCGCGCCGGCGTTTGAAATCGGGCACGCTTGTGCTGAGATTGACGGTCCGGCCTTCCTCCAGCCCTTTGCGAAAGACCGAACCGACAATCATGCGATAGAGCCCCACCTCGCGCGGCGCCGACAGATCATAACCGCAGGTCCCGACATTGATCCCGTTGGCGTCGGGATAGGAAACGACGAACCCCTTGATCGCGTCGGCGTCGCTGATCGTGAAAAAATCAAGGAACCCCGTGTTGCACGCCAGCGCCATCCAGCGCCGGGTGAAGTCGGTGTTCATGTCGGTGTGCTTGCCGATGTAAAGCTGGCGGTAGAGCGCCGCGCATTGCGCCGCTTCGCGCCCGCTCATGCGTTTAAGGTATCGCGTCGCGAGCGGCGTCGTCTTCAACAGTTTCTGGTCGTAACGGAACGCCTTGGTGCGTTTTGCGGTTGCCGCGCGGAAATGCATGAAGCGGAACTTGATGAGTGAATAGCCTTCTGAGCGCACCGCGTCGATGACGCCGGTGGGATCGGTTTCGGGGAGGCTTTTGAGAACGATGAGATGCGCCGGGTAGAGCGCCGTGAGGCGGTCGGTGAAGGCGCGCAAATGCGCGGGCGAAAACGCCGGGGTCGGGTTATTGGTCAGCCACCAGTTGTTGAGCGTCACGATGCGCTCAAATCGGGCGAGGCGGCGCGCGGCGCTGAGAAGGAGGTTTGAAACCGGCGCCCGCGCGCGCCCGGCGCTGTTGCGATAAAGAAGGCGCGGATAATCGAACCAGCAGGTCTTTGGCGAGACGCAGAACACCCGTTCTTCGCGAGAGACGACCGTGAAGGGCAGGGCGCAGCCGCGATAAACGATCAGGCGCTGCGCCGCGTCCCGGGGCGAATTGGCGATGTAGGCGCGGGCCCCGTTTTTCACGAGCCCCTGGAGATAGGCGATCTGCGGCCCCGTCAGGTTCCAGATCGCGGCCCGGTCGAGCGTGTCGACCGTCGTCTCATCATAGATGACGCAAGCGTCGTCTGCTGGGGAGGCAGTGGTCGGGCCCGGGCGCGCTCGCGTCAGCGCCGCCCCGTCTGGCATGGGCGCCTTTTCCTGTAGAGCGCTGAGCGCAATATGACTTGGGAGCGCTGGGGCTCCTGAATTAATCCGCCTCCGCATCGTCTTTGCTCAGCCTGATGGCGTTCGCCATGATTGCGGATACGATCTTGTCTTTGGCCGACGCTTTCTGCGCCGATAAGGTGGCCGGAAATAAAAGCGCGGGCGGTGCTTTTAACGCCTTGGCGATAGCCTCTATCGTGCCGAGACTGGGCGCGAAGCCGCCGCGTTCGATCTGGCTGATGGTCTGAACGGATTTTCCAATGCGTTCCGCCAGCTGTTCCTGCGTCAGGCCAGCCGCTTTTCGAAAATCGCGAATCTTAAGACCGACTTGATGCCTGATCGCCATTCCATAAGCGTGACTTAATACAATGAGGAAAAGAAGCGAGGGACACTGTCAGTTTCGGCGCCATAGTGAAAGCTGTACTGTATATTTCTGAAACTGATCCGCACGCTGCTGTGCAGAACGGTAAGAAAAGAAACCCCCTTCGACCGCTTCGCGGCCACTTCCCCCGCCAGCGGGGGAAGAAAACCCGTCGTTACGGCGCAACCTTATTCCTCCCCCGTTTACGGGGGAGGTGTCAGCGGAGCTGACGGAGGGGGTAACTGTTGGGCGCTCTCATCGAGTCTCACAGTCCGCCTGTCGATTTTGCATATGTGCATAGCGATCAATGCTGGTGTCCAATGGATGACCGGTTTTCGAAAAACTGCGGCTGACAAGTGCCGGGTCCGACGTGGCGAGATAACGCTCAAGCAACAGGTCGGGCTGCGCATTCGTAATCTTCGAAAAACAGCCGGTCTGACGCAGGATCAACTGGCCGGGCTGATCGGCATGTCCGTTCAAATGATTCAGCAAGTTGAACGCGGCGTAACAGCGCCGAGTTTTTACACCCTTGAAGCGCTTTCCGACGCGCTGAAGGCGCCGCCCGCAATAATGTTTCCCGCAACTGTTTCAGCACAACAATCCGTGGCGGAAGACAACGTCGTCTCCGCGATCATCGCCAACGCCGTGAGGCTGACTAAAGAGGACGCCGAAACCCTGCTCGCGCTTGCGGTTCATCTCAATGAACGCGAGTGATAAATAAACCGCGCCGATCGGACATTAAAACGAAAGGGAATGCTGCATGTCTTCAATTTACATATTTTCCAAAAATTGGCTCGCTCAAATAGGTAAGCAACGCAAGGGTCAGTGTCGCTCCCACAATGATGATAAGGCCGTCAGGACCCAATGAAATAAACTCAAGCCCCACTAGTAAAACGGCGAATCCCCCCGAAATAAAAACAGGGCCGGAGTAGTAACAATGCCGCCTACGGCAACGTCGGGCGTTTAACACGCAGGCAAGTCCCATCCAGAAAAATGATCCGCTCATGATTCCGATAATGACGGGAAAAGGGACGAAGCCGCTCATGAAATTTGTTGAGATGAGAATTGCGAGCGGCAAGCCCCAAGACCAGAAGAATGGAACCGGGCTCGCCGCGTGATCGCTCCTCGAATCATCGCTCACAGCATGAAGCCCCTGCCTGAATGGGCGGGCATTTTACATCGCCATAGGAGCAGTAGACGCAACAATCTCCAGCCTTGGGCTTTAGAACGACGCCGCACCCTTTGCAGTCATAAAACCACTGACAGGCATTTGTCGGCATTTCGTCTGTAGACTGATGCCCACAGTCGGGACAGGTGATTGTTGATTGCTTGACGATCACGCTCACCGGTTTATCCAACGAAGCAGGGGCCCTTCATAAAAAGGCATAATATAAGCCGCCAACAAGAAAACCGCCGTCAACACAAGAACGGTTGCAACGCGCCTGCTGGGTCGCCTCCCATTCCAAAATGCGGCGGCGATTGCCCCTGCAAAAAGGACAACCGCTGCGCCCATAAAATATTGCTGGGTGCGGGCAAAGAAGGCCAGTTTACCGACGAGCGCCGTGCTTACCCCAAGATTGACCAAGACGAGCGGCAATACGCAACACGACGCGCCGATCAAAGCGGCGAGACCTGATAAAGCGCTTCCGCCTGCAATGAAGCCGCCCTTTTGGATCGATTTGGGTTTTTCTTCTTCACCTGACATAAGCCGCATTGTAATATCTGTAGCAACTACAGGTACAAGCGAAATGTCTTTATACAATCTCTCTATTGGCAATCTCAGCGATCAAACCGGCGTGAAGATCGAAACTATCCGCTATTATGAAAAGATCGGGCTAATGCCGGAACCGCCGCGAAAAGAGAGCGGACATCGCGTGTATGAAGACGCGCACGTCCAGCGACTTCGATTTATCAAACGCGGTCGAGAACTTGGTTTCACGCTGGAAAATATCCGGGGATTGCTCGGACTTGAAGATCAAAAACCGAGTTGCGCCGAAGTTTATGATATTTCGACTCAGCATCTGAACGAAATACGAAACAAGATCGCCGATTTGAGGAAGCTCGAAAAAACGCTTTCATTAATGGCGCGGAAATGTGACCGGAATGAATCACCTGACTGCGCAATTATCAATGGCCTTTTCGGATAAAACTCCCTTTCGTTGCAAGGATAGCCGAGCTTCGCTCGTCATTTTTCGTTCGATGGATCCCCGCCTCTCGCGGGGATGAGCGGTCAAGAAACTAACCCGACGCGCAACCCACTTCCCTGACCGGCAACCAACCTGATTGAACCCGCGGCGCTGGCGAGGCGGCAGGAAAACAGTGTGCTGAATATACGCCGCCGGATATCCGCTTTAAGTGGAAGCGTTTTTTTATGCCGCCTTTGGCGCGCCAGCCGATCCGGACAACCGGCGGCTGGAAAACCTGAAGCGCGGGCGGGCCGCATGCCGCGCCGCGATCAGCCTGGTTTGGTCACCATCAACCATGTCGCCGCCACCAACGGCGCCGTGCTTACCAGCCCCCACGCAAGCCAACGCCTGGACAGCGCGCGATACTCCTTACCGACATCGCCGTCCGAGAAAGCTTTCGCCAATCGTCCCTGCTTCACCTGAATCGGCACAATAATCAAAAGCCAGATCAGCCCCGACAGGACAAACAGAATCTGGCTCCAGAGCAGCCACCCCTCTCTCAGGGGAAACCCCGCCGAAATGGCCATGAAGTAACCGCCCCCAATGATCAGCACCACGCCCCAGAAGGTCATGGACCAGTCAGTATAGGTCACCAGCTTCTGCGCAAAGCTCAGCACTTCCGTACGCCCGTCGCGGTCAGCGAAGAACTTCCAGATAGCTGTCACCGTGATGTTCCCCATCAACATGACAACACCCGTCACATGCAGAAATTTCGCCACGTCATACATCATCAGGCCCGCATAAAACCGCCAATCATCTCGAAACACAACCGGAAGGCTGGCCCGCGGTTCGCGGATTGCGCGCAACGCGTGAATGTCCATGAAGGGCCCGAATGAGCCGGTTGGCTCGACGAATTATAATGTCCGCTTCTGCGCCCCGCCGTTTTTCCGACGCCGTCAGCCGTTCCTCACACATTGGTTTCAACAGGCGGTAAGAAAGGCGTATGCTGACTGTGAACCCGTCTGGCGACAATGGGCTGCAGCCCTGGCACAGCTTGGCGTTTGACGCCAAATCGTCCAGACTCGCCTATTAGGACGATGAAGACTATCGATGACGAGCCGGGGAGAGCTTTATGCAAAAAGTCGTGTTGATATCTCTATTGCTCGCGGTTTCCTGCGCCGCTGAACAGACGGCGAAGACGACGGCGCCGTACCCGGCCCATGCCGCGGCGGAACGATTGCCGCTTGAGGTTTGTTCGATTGACGGCGTTGAAGAGCCGCTCCTGTGTGGCGCCTTGGAGGTTTATGAAAACCGCACGGCGCAGACCGGGCGAAAAATTCCAATTCGCGTGGTGGTGGTTCCGGCTCAGGAAGAACGCCGCACAGATTCCGCATGGATCGATCATCAGGGCGGGCCTCGCTATTCGATGATTGCACAGGCGCCGTACTTCGCCAAAGGCGGCTTTCTGGAAAACTTCAGACGCAACCGCGATATCGTCTTGATTGATCCAAGGGGCTTGCATGAATCCTACCCGCTTTATTGCGACGCGCTCAACTATCCCCGGATATTGGAGCGGTATTATCCGCCGGAGAAAGTGAAGGCTTGCCGCGAGGAGCTGGCGCAGAAAGCGGACCTCACGCAATATTCGACGACGAACGCCGTTGATGATTATGAGGAGATACGCAAATGGCTCGGTTATCGCCAATGGGACGTGGGCGGATGGTCTTACGGCTCGCGGTTTATGCTGACCTATCTCCATCGCCACCCGGACAGCATCCGAACCATAAGCCTTTTGTTTCCGTCCATATTGAATTTTCAACGCCCGCTGGATTACGCAAGGTTCGGGCAACAGGCGTTTGACGGGCTTGTGGCGGACTGCGCGCAAGACGAGAGCTGTTCGGCGCAGTTTCCGGACCCCGCAGGCGATCTCGATCTGGTTTTATCGGCGCTTGAGGCTCAGCCGGTGATGGTGGAGATCGCCAATCCGGATTCTGGTGCGCAGGAAACGCGGACAATAACCCGGGACATCTTCGCCGAAACGATCTGGATTGCTTTATTGAAAAATAATTCTGCGCGACAGACGCCATTTATCTTGAGAAAAGCGGCCGAGGGAGATTTTGCACCCTTTTTGGAATTTGCGGTTCCCGTTGAGGCGCAGGCATCGGAACCCGAAGGGCATTATTTTGCTGTCGTCTGCCCGGAGGAGACAACGCAAATCAATATGGACGCCGCGACCGCCGCTTCCGAGAATACATTTGTCGGTGCTTATATCGCTAAAGACTATACTGAGGCATGCGAGGCCTGGGATATGCCGCCCCATCCGGCTCATCCGATCAAGCCACAACAGTTTGACACGCCTGCGATTATCTTTTCGGGGGATCGCGATCCGGTCACTGCGCCGGAATATGGCGATGAGATCGCAGAGCATTTCACCAATGTGCGTCACATTACGATTGCACAGATGGCGCATGGCATGAGCGGGTTTGAAAATGGATCATGTGGAGATCAAATTCTCAGTGAATTTGTTGCAAAAGCATCCCCCGACGAATTGGATACGTCTTGTGTGCATATGATGCGCCCGCCGCCTTTCCGGCTTGAATAAGGATCAAGGCGCATTGGGGGGGCTATGGGCCCCACTCGATAAACAACCAGCGACCGCTCGTTGGAGAAGTCGTCTCCGCGATCATGACCAATGCGTCTCGCGTCTTCGTTTCAAAAGACGAGGATGTATTCGGCGGGATGAAAGTGGTGGGCGCACCGGGTTTCGAACCTGGGACCTCTACCATGTCAAGGTAGCGCTCTACCCCTGAGCTATGCGCCCGGTCGGGCGTCGCCGCCCGTTCCGAAGGGGTCGCTCTCTAACGGCAAATGACGTGGGTGGCAAGTCTGGCTGATGACGCTTGCGTCAGGCGGCGATGACGCGATCGACTTCCTGCACCAGGTCCTTCAGGTGGAATGGCTTTGACAGAACCTTGGCGTCTTCGGGCGCCTGGTTGGCGGCGTTCAGCGCCACGGCGGCGAAGCCCGTAATGAACATGATCTTCATCTCGGGGTCGATTTCCGAGGCGCGCCGGGCGAGCTCGATGCCGTCCATCACCGGCATCACGATATCGGTCAGCAGGAGATCGAATTCGCGTAATTGCAGTTCGGTCAGGGCCTCGTCCCCTTGCGCCGCGTCGATCACCGAATGGCCAGCCCGCTCAAGCGCTTTTTTTAAAAACCGCCGCATCGACTCATCGTCTTCCGCTAAAAGAATCGCCGCCATAAACTCCGCCTTTTGAGTGCTTGATCGACCTGTTCTAGATCGGGAATCAAGATCGACCTGTGTTGGAACGCATAATCAAAATTCATAAGCAAAATGCAAATTTCGCTCCATCACCGGTTTATTATCAGCCCTGGTCTTAACGAAAGCCATCAGTTCACGCTAACATGCGCCAATTCGCGCGAGGTCGACATCGAATAAAGCATGGCAAAGAAGACGCAAATCCCGGAAACGCTCCCGTCCGCCAAGGCCATCGAGGTTCTTGCACCGGTCGAGGCGACGTCGCCGGTGATCTTCGCCTCGCCCCATTCGGGGCGCGATTACCCCGCTGATCTGTTGCGCAATTCCAGATTGGACCGCCACGCCTTGCGCCAGTCCGAAGACAGCTATGTTGATCTTCTGTTTGACGATGCGCCTCAATATGGCGCGCCGTTGCTGCGGGCGCTTTTTCCGCGCGCCTATGTCGATGTGAACCGCTCGCGCGCCGAGCTTGATCCGCGTATGTTCGCCGATGATCTCCCGCGCAGCGCCGATACGCGTTCCAGCCGGGTGATTGCAGGGCTCGGCGTAATCCCGCGCATTGTCGCCGACGGGCACGATATTTACAGCCGCAAGCTCTATTATTTCGATGCGCGCCGGCGTCTCGGCGCCTGTTATGATCCCTATCATGCAACCCTTTCAGAGCTGATTGAAGCGGCGCGCGCGAAGTTTGGTTGCGCTGTATTGATCGATTGTCATTCCATGCCATCGGCTGGCGGCGCGCCGTTCCGTTCCGGCGAACCACCGATCGATTTTGTGCTTGGCGATCGCTTTGGATCATCCTGTGCGCCCGTCGTTACCGAAATTGCCGAAGACACGCTTTCGACGCTGGATTATGAGGTCGCGCGCAACGCGCCTTATGCAGGCGGCTTCGTCGCTTCATCTTATGGCCGCCCGAAAAAGGGCGTTCACGTGCTTCAGATTGAAATCAACCGGGCGCTTTATCTTGATGAACGGCGGATCACCCGGACCGAAGGTTTCGACAATTTGCGGGTTGCGATGCGCAGTTTGATACAGCGGCTGACGTCATTGCGCGCCGATGACATGTGGGCGGCGCAGGCGGCGGAATAACAAGGTATATAAAAAAGGCCGCAGGACGAACCTGCGGCCAAGTCATAGGGAGGAAACGCCCAAAAACTGGGCGGCAGCGGTGGAACCGCTACTGAAAAAGGCTATCTCAGCCTTTGTTGCGGCGCAATATTATTTTGCAGTGCAATATCGCTCAAAGCTGTTTTCAAAATTTGCGCGAATTCTGGTTTGTCGATGGGCTGAATTGTAAATCGTTGCGCCATGGACTAGGCCCAACGTTCTCAGCGGATCGCTATGGGAGCGATTTTCCCCACCTGCAGGAACGAAAGAATGGATCGCGACAATAAGAATGAGCCGCCGCGAAAAAAAGGCGCACTGCGCCGGATCGGATCAAGCGTCGGGCGTCTCACGCGCGCCAAGCAGCGCTTCGATATGCCAAGCGTGGATGGTGGTCTGAAGATCATCATCGCGACCGATGCATGGAAGCCGCAATTGAACGGCGTTGTGCGTACGCTGGATACGCTGGGCCGGATCCTCACCAAATTCGGCAATGAAGTGCGTTACATCACGCCGAATGAATTCAAGTCGGTGCCGTTGCCGTCTTATTCGGAAATCCGTCTGTCGCTGATGCCGAACCGCAAGGTCGCCAAGATCATCAATGAGTTTCAGCCGGACGCGATTCACATCGCCACTGAAGGGCCGATCGGGCGCGCCACGCGCCGGTTCTGCAAGCGGCGCGGCTATCCTTATACGACGAGTTTTCACACGCGTTTTGCCGAATATGCGAATGAACGCTGGAAGGTGCCGACGACTTGGGGCTATGCGGTCCTGCGCGACTTCCATAAAGATGGCGAGACCATGATGGTCGCAACGCCAGGCCTGGTTGAAGAGCTGAAAGAACGTGGTTTTGGCGATATGAAATTGTGGGCGCGCGGCGTTGATCTTGAGCAGTTCCAGCCTGGCGACCGTTCGCTTCTTGATGTCCATGAACGCCCTGTCTTTCTTTATGTTGGCCGGCTTGCGGTAGAAAAGAGCATCGAGGATTTTCTTGAAGCTGATCTGCCTGGTACAAAGGTGATTGTCGGCGAAGGCCCGCAGCGTGAAGAGCTGGAAGCAAAATATAAAGACGTCGTCTTTGTCGGATCAAAGTTCGGCGATGAGCTGACGCAGTATTATCAGGCCGCCGACGTTTTTGTGTTTCCGTCACGCACGGACACGTTCGGCCTGGTGAATGTCGAGGCGCTTGCCTGCGGCGTGCCGGTCGCCGCTTATCCGGTGCGCGGGCCGCTTGAAATTCTGGACGGCGCGCCGGCCGGGTGCGGCGCTCTCGATGAAGACCTGACAAAAGCCTGTATGACCGCTTACGAAAACCGTGATCCTGCGGCGTGCAGGGAATGGGCGGAAAGATTTTCCTGGGATGCGGCGACGCGCCAATTCATCACTAATCTGGCGACGCCGGAATTTGATAATGAATTCTGGCTGCGTTCGGCAAAGATGATCGATTAATCCAAGCGTTTCCGGCGCGCAGGGTCATATTGAGACAATTCCCCTGTTCCGAAATGGCTGGGACGAACATTCCCCTGATGCGCGAAAACGCACCAGGCGTGTAGCGCCACCCGGATTTCCCCTTTTTATTTCAGGCGTTTGACCCGCATAAGGCGAGCGCAAAGCCAACGCTTCTCCCAAACGGCACGGGGTTTGCGATCCACCAGTCAGACAGCGGCCCTCATCTGACGGCCCGCCAAGGTTTAAACGGTGGAGTAGAGTATGACGCATCCAGTCGACACGCATGTTGGGCGCCGCCTTCGGGCGCGGCGCCGTCTTCTCGGACTAACGCAGGAGAAGCTGGCGCAGGCGGTCAACATCCGCTTCCAGCAGATCCAGAAATATGAAAGCGGCGCCAACCGTATTTCCGCATCGCGGCTATGGTCACTGGCGAAAGCGCTGGAGGTGTCGGTCTCTTATTTCTTTGAAGGCATGAACGGACACGAACCGGCGTTTGAGTTTAACGCTAATTACGGCTTCGCGGAAGCGCCCGCCGCCGACGTTCTTGATGAAAAAGAAACCATCGATCTCGTTCGCTATTATTATCAGCTCAATGAAGAGCCGCGAAAGCGCCTTCTCGATCTCGCTAAGGCGATGTCAGGCGTCGAATAGGTTTTAACACACAAGCTATCCCTCAGCGCTCCTCCCTCCCACTTGCGCTGACGCGCGGCGGTCGCCATGATCGCCGCGCATGTCTTTTCCACCAGAAAAAATTTCAGAATTTTCCGCCTTCGCCACCCGTCTGGCCGATTTAGCGCGCGCTGAAACCCTGCCGCGTTTTCGCAACGGGGCCTCCGCTACCGATAAAACCGGCGCCGCCTCCGACCTTGAATTTGATCCGGTTACGGACGCTGATCGTGAGGGCGAGCGCGTGATCCGCGACCTGATTGCAAAAACCTATCCTGATCATGGGGTGATCGGCGAGGAATTCGGCGAGACGAAAGGCGACGCCTCCTGGCGCTGGGTGCTCGACCCGGTAGACGGGACACGCGCCTTTGTCTGCGGCGTAGCGACCTGGACGACGTTGATCGCGCTGGAGCATGAGGGCGCGCCGGTGCTTGGGCTGATCGACCAGCCCTTTACAAAGGAGCGCTGGCTTGCATCGAACGGCGAGACGGTTTTTCAACGCGGCGGCGAGGCGAGGGCGTGTCGCACCAGCGGCGTTACCGATCTCACCCGCGCGCGGATATCAACGACGGACCCGAGGCCGGAAAGCTATTTCGGAGAAGGTCCCGCGCGCGCCTTTGCCCGTCTCGCAGCGGCTTCACGCGTTGCGCGCTTTTCCATGGACGCCTACGCCTATGCCCTTCTTGCATTGGGTGAGCTGGATGTCGTGGCGGAGAGCTCTCTTCAGCTACATGATTATGCGGCGCTGGCGCCGGTGGTTGAGGGCGCCGGCGGCGTCATCACGAATTGGAACGGCGAGGCTCTCGGAACTGACGATCGCGGCGAGGCGCTGGCCGCCGCCACCCCGGCGTTGCATGCGGCTGCGTTAGAAGCGTTAGCGGGACAGTCGTAAGCCCTGACCACATCCAAAAGGACTGCCAGTCCTGCTAGGGTTGAAAAGCCAATATGAGCTGTAAGGTGACCCGCTGGCGGCTGCTTATTATCGATACAGTAGATTTATGATATC
This sequence comes from Hyphococcus sp., assembly GCA_965230025.1. Lineage (GTDB taxonomy): Bacteria > Pseudomonadota > Alphaproteobacteria > Caulobacterales > Parvularculaceae > Hyphococcus. Next base: position 25,668 of record CBDDKD010000041.1, on the reverse strand, counting down.
AAAACTATCGGTTTTACAAATAATGCAGACAAAGCTATCCCTGTAAATATCAACAGGAAAACCAAACATGCAGCTTACGGATGAACATTGCTCAGAACGCATGACATGTCTTCACTGCACGAAAAAAGTTAAGCCGGTCTCTGTCGGAGCCCATCCACACAGACTGCGTCCGCAAAATTCAAACGAAAATCTCAAGCGCTGGCGGCGCATCGATATTGCGCCAGCGCTTTCAGCCTTTTTGCCAAATAAGACATCGGAAGGAGTGAACGCATGAACCAGAACCTTAAATCATCGCTGCTTACAGGGGCGGCCGTTATGACGCTCGTATTTGTAACGGCTTGCGGAAATCAGGAGCGCTCGAGCGAAAGCGAACCAACTGCTGAGAATAGCACAGCCACACAGGCGGAACCGGCTATGCAGGCTGAGGCATCCGCTGAAAGCGTATCAGTTGCGAGCGGTCCGATCCGCGGCGAGCCAAAGGCGAATGAATTCTGGTGGCCGGGAAACCTTGAACCTTTCACAGCTTCGCCAGAATGAGGCTGTGTCAGACCCTTTGGGCGAAGATTTCGATTATGCGGCGGCGTTTGAAAGTCTTGATCTTGCAGCGGTAAAGCAAGACATCGAAGCGGTGATGACCACGTCGCAGGATTGGTGGCCGGCGGATTATGGGCACTACGGACCATTTTTCATTCGCATGGCGTGGCACAGCGCAGGCACTTATCGCACGCTCGATGGCCGTGGCGGCGCCGGCGGCGGACAACAGCGCTTCGAGCCGCTCAACAGCTGGCCGGACAACGCCAATCTCGACAAGGCTCGGCGGTTGCTATGGCCGGTCAAGCAGAAATACGGCCGCAATATTTCATGGGCTGACCTGATGGTGCTGACCGGTAATGTCGCACTGGAATCCATGGGTTTTGAAACGTTTGGTTTCGCCGGTGGTCGCGAAGATGATTGGCAGGCGGAGCTTGTTTATTGGGGCCCGGAAACGGAAATGCTCGCCGATAAACGCTATAGCGGCGACCGGAAACTCGAAAGGCCGCTCGGTGCGGTGCAGATGGGGTTGATCTACGTCAATCCGGAAGGGCCGAACGGCAATCCCGATCCGTTGGCGGCGGCGCGGGATATTCGTGAAACTTTCGGCCGCATGGCGATGAACGATGAGGAAACGGTTGCGCTGATTGCGGGCGGCCATACCTTCGGCAAAGCTCACGGCGCCCGTAGCCCGGAAGACTGCGTCGGGCCGGAGCCCGCTGCGGAAAACGTCGAAGAGCAGGGATTCGGCTGGAACAACAAATGCGGGACAGGCAATGCCGGCGATACCATCACCAGCGGTCTTGAAGGGGCCTGGACGTCCAGTCCTGCTCAGTGGACGCATCAATATCTGAGCAACCTGTTTAACTTTGAGTGGGAGCAAACCAGAAGCCCGGCCGGCGCCATTCAATGGATTCCGACCGACGAGGCCGCCTCAAATCTTGTACCGGACGCTCATGATCCGGAAAAGTTTCACGCGCCAATTATGTTCACAACAGACCTGGCGCTGAAGGAAGACCCTGCCTATCGGGAAATTTCACAGCGCTTTCTCGACAACCCTGAAGAGTTCGAGCTTGCTTTCGCAAAAGCCTGGTTCAAACTGACCCATCGCGATATGGGACCGCGCGCCCGGTATCTGGGTTCGGAAGTTCCCACCGAGGCGTTGAGCTGGCAGGATCCTGTGCCCGCCGTCGATCACGAGTTGATCAATGATGCGGATATTGCAGACCTTAAGGCGCGCATCCTCGCATCGGAGCTGTCCATTCCGGAACTGGTCAGAACGGCCTGGAGTTCCGCCGCCTCATTTCGCGATACGGATATGCGCGGCGGCGCCAATGGAGCGCGCATCCGTCTTGCGCCGCAAAAGGATTGGGCCGTTAACAATCCAAGGGAGCTCGCCAGAGCGCTTGCGACGCTGGAAGAAGTTCAAGCCGCTTTCAACGACGAGCAAACGGGCGGCAAAAAAGTCTCTCTTGCCGACGTGATTGTTCTGGGCGGCGCGGCGGCCATTGAGCAGGCGGCGGAAGACGCCGGTCACAATGTGACAGTCCCCTTCATGCCCGGCCGCACCGATGCGTCGCAAGAGCAAACCAGCGTGGATTCTTTTGCCGTGCTCGAGCCTAAAGCGGACGGCTTCCGCAACTATGTTGGCGACACACAAGAGCGGTCGCCGTCGGAACTGCTGGTTGAGCGCGCCGACACGCTGGGACTGACCGTTCCGGAAATGACCGTTCTGATCGGAGGGATGCGCGCTCTTGGCGCTAACGCCAACGGGACGGAACACGGCGTCTTTACCGATAAACCGGGAACATTGAGCAATGACTTCTTCGTCAACCTGCTCGACATGTCGACGAAGTGGAGTCCGACAAGCACGGACTATGTGTTCGAAGGCCGCGACCGTTCAACCGACGAACTCAAATGGACCGCGACGGAAGTCGACCTGGTGTTTGGCTCAAATGCAGAGTTGCGCGCCGTGGTCGAAAACTATGCGTATAACGACGCGCAAGCGGTTTTCCTCCAGGACTTCGTCGACGCCTGGACCAAGGTGGTGAATCTCGACCGTTTCGACGCAAATTAAATACCAATATGTCGGCGATCTCTGTTTGGAAGAAATAGAGATCGCCGACTTCCTTTTCGTCTCAGTCGCGTTAAAAAAAGCAATCTGCAAGACTTTCAATCGCAGATGTGGCGGCGTGAGGAAAAAGCCTTTCGCCAAGAAAATCGCGCTTTAAGCTTACCAGCAACAAGATGGATACTCGAGCCGCAACGACATCTCTGGTTGGCGGTTTACTTTTACTGTTCCACCTTTTGATAAGAGTATCGAGAAAAGCCTGGTCCTCTTTTTGGTGTGCTGATAATATTTCCGGCGGCGTCTTTCGAACAATTGCAAGAAGCTCTTGCTCGCGCCCCATATATTGGACAAGTGGGTCGGCGCAAATCTGATCGAATAAAGTGCGCGCTCTTTTTTCGAAATGCCGCCGTGTTTTTCGTTGAGTGGGTAAGTTCTCAACGAGCAATGGCTCTCGAATTCGGTTTTGGCTGTCTTCAAGAAGTTCGAAGAACAAAACCTCTTTCGTTTGATAGAATTTGTAAAATGAACCCTTTGCTATTCCTGCAGCGCTCGTAATTTGCTCGAGACTGGTTTTGAGGACGCCTTGTGAGGCGAATAATCGCCGAGCCACATTTCTTAAAAGCTCCCGAATGCTCGTCTCTTCCTGGATGCTGAACGCTCTTGGCATAATATCTCCATAAATCTATTTGACTAATATAGATATTTGGTCATACTTCAATCTCATTTTTTCGCCTGAAAGAAAATCGGGAGAAGGTTCATGACGCGAATACGATGGGGGCTAGTGCTGACATTATCGCTAATCGGTCTTGTCTATGCCGCGCTTACGATTTTGGCGTGGATAAACGGGCTAGAACATTGGGTCGCGCTCATCTCCCTCGCAGGCGTCGGCAAACTCGTTGTCCTGCTTGAAAGAAAAGCGCCAGTGCGGAACGCTTTTGCTGCAGGGTTTTTTACCGCATTATTTGCACTTTGGGGGCAAATGGCTTTTGTCGACATATATTTTCAAAACAATCCTGAATATCTATCGGCGGAGATCCCTCTTGGGCTTTCTCCAGTGTCATTCACGCTCCTGTTCTCACCGCTAGGTGGGATAATGGGAGGCTTGCTCGCCGCCATCACGGCCTGGCTGGTTTCGACTATTTTGCAGCTTGTGTCGCGTGGTAAGGAGAGGTTGCCGTGACCGGTGATCTCTGGGCTTTATGCGCGACATTAATACTTGCGATCGTTCAAATCGGCATGCAGAGCGTTGCAACTTTGAGGCAAGCGGGCCCGGCTTGGGTCGCCGGTCCAAGAGACATCCCATTTGAGGTAACGGGCATTAGCGGCCGCTTGGTTCGGGCGCACAAAAATCTGTTGGAGATACTCCCACAGTTTTCCGCTGCTTTATTTATCGTGCATGCAGGGGAACTCAACGGCTTTTTGTCGGTGTGGGGCGCGTGGATTTTTTTTGTTTCCCGTTGCCTGTATGTGCCGTCTTATGCTTTTGGCCCGCCTGGGCTGCGTTCTGTTTTCTGGCAGGGCGGTCAGATAGGCATCATCGTTATTCTTATCGATATCATCAGGTAGGAGAACACAGCCGCAGTCAGGACATACAGCTTAAATCTTGAGCCGTGATATCATAATCCGCAGTGATATCTTAAAAAATAACCCTTACCGGCAGATACCAATCAGACGATCATTTCACTTAATCTTATTCATCTAATATCGGCGCGACAAACTCATCGAACGCCTGCCAGTACTGGTCCCTGATTTCGTCCCGCTCCATCAGGATCTCATGGAGCGCCCCCTCGATTGTGATGCAGTCGATGGCGTCGTTGGCGGCGGCTAACTCCAGGTGATCGCCGGGGTCGACCAGTTTGTCGTTCTCGGCGGAGATGATCCGCACCGGAATTTTAATATTGTTAAGCCGCCCGGGTTGATGAATTTCATCCATGCCCTTTATCGCGGCGTTCAGCCACCCATAGGTCGGTGCGAAGACGCAGGCGTTGGGCGCTGCCGCTTGCAGCTCACGAAAACGTTCATGACGGCGCGGATCGGAAGTTAGCGCATTGCCCTCAAAGTCGAGGGAGTATTCCTTGACGCCGACAAGCGAGACCCGGGACCAGCCAAGATTGTTGGCAAGGCCCGCCAGCGTCCGCGCGAAGACGCGCATTTTAAGACTCGGGAAAAGGCGCGTCATCGGCGCGCAAAGTACGGCGCGCGTAAAGGTCTCGTCGCCGTCGGCCAGCAGCATCAAAGCCGGCAGACCGCCCATGGAGTGTGTCATCAAAATCATCGGGCCGCCAAAGCGCGGCTTGACGATATCTTCGACGAAATTTCGCAGGTCGGATTTATAGGCGCCGAAATCCGGGATGTGCCCTTTGTCTGAAACCGGCAGCATCCGTGAAGACAGTCCTTGTCCGCGCCAGTCCATCGTCGCTACGTTCAGGCCGCGCGCCCGCAAATCTTCAATAACCTCGAAATATTTCTCGATGAATTCGCAGCGTCCATTGAGGAGGACGACGGTTCCTTTTGCGTTCTCGGTGGGGAACAGCGCCATGCGCAACGTAGCGTTGTCAGTGGTCTCAATCTCCAGCGCCTCGCCGCCGGCAGGAACGGGATTGGCGGGGATACGAATGAAATCGCTCATCGATGCGCTTTCATGGAAAGACGCGCCATCACGCTCATATCGCCGCTGATGAAAACGCGACCCGAGAGATAATCGCTTTCCAGCGCCTTCTCACTCTCCAGCGCGCGCATAAGCGCGTCAGATGAACCGCGCCACTGGCAATCGGCGGGGTGATCTTTTGGTTCATGAGCAGTGACCGCCGGCGGGGTCGTGCGCCCGTCAACCCAGACCGGCGGCGCCCCCTCCGGCGCCAGTTTGATGACGCCGGCAAATCCTTCAGCAAAGGATTTCTGCGCCTGTGCGATTAATGGGTCAGCGACGTTGTTTTCGGATGTCATGGCGTTATTCGCTCGCCGCGCCGCTGGCGGGTTTACGGAACCGCAAGGTCATGCGGTCGCTCTCGCCAATCGCCGCATAGCGGGCCGGATCGAAACCTGAAGGCTGCATGCCTTGAACATCGGCGCTGCGGCTTACCGGCGGCAAGGTCCAGACGCCGAAGGGGTGATCTTTTGTGTCGGCGCTGTTGGCGTTGGCTTCGGATGCTTCCTCAAAAACAAACCCGACGGATTCTGCAAGTTCGATCACATCGTCCGTATAGAGATATCCGTAAGCGCCGTTGCGGGGCAGGCTGGCGCCATCGGCGCGGTGCTGCACGACGCCCAAAACGCCGCCAGGTTTTATAGCGTCATAAAACGCCGCCATATATGTCGCGGCGGTCCCTGACTGTCCCCAGTTGTGTAAGTTTCGGAAGGTCAAAATGGCGTCGACGGGACCGTCCGGCGCAATCGGTCCGTTCAGCGCCGACAATTCCACCTCGCCATAGAGCTCCGGGTTTTCGGCGTAAAAATCTTCATAAGCTTTCAGGGAAGCGAGAATACGCTCATTGGCGCCTTCGCGGGAAAATCCGGCTGCGTAATATTTGCCGCCGCCGGTTTTGAGATACGGGGCGATCACTTGCGTATACCAGCCGCCGCCGGGCCAGATTTCCACGACCGTCATATCGGGCTCGATACCGAAAAACAGAAGCGTTTCTTTCGGGTGGCGATGAACGTCGCGGGCGCGCTCCTGCGGCGTGCGGTGATCGCCGGCGAGAATAGCGTCGAGGCGCGCTTCATTCGATAGCGCGACCGCTTCGTCCTGCGCCCTGCCACCATCGTCAGCGGTGTTCGATCCGCCGCAGGCTGCAAGCAGCAATGCGGCCGCAGCAGCCCCCAAAATCGCGTTGAATTTCATCCTGACACTCCCGACTGACAAGGCGAAGGCGTGTTTACCATGCTTTGAACGCCGGTCCACGCCGAGGTCTTTTACCTTTAGGCGAGGGTTGTTAACCGCTTCTTTCGGCGCGCGTCCGTTCAAATTGAGCGGCGGGCCAATTTGATGCTTGAAATCGGAAAATCGGCTCATATCTGGAAGAGGTCGGAGGCCAGATGGCTCTGATCGCGCCGTTCTTGCCGGATGGAAGATTAAGGCGCGCGCAACCCTTGCTTTTAAAGAAGGAAGACTGAAATGCGTACTTTTGACTTAGCTCCCCTCTATCGTTCATCGGTTGGTTTTGACCGTGTGTTCGACCTGCTCGACACGGCCGGCAAGGCGGAATCGGGCGGATACCCCCCTTACAATATTGAGCGTCTCGACGAGAACGACTACCGCATCACGCTCGCGGTCGCCGGTTTCGCAGAGACCGATCTCGACATCGAAGTTCGCGAGAACACCCTGACGGTAAAAGGCCTGCGGGCTGATTCCGACGATGACCGCAGCTTTCTCTATCGTGGTATCGCCGGACGCTCTTTTGAGCGCCAGTTCCAGCTCGCCGAGCATGTCCGGATCGACGGCGCATCTCTCGTCAATGGCCTGTTGAACATCGACCTGAAGCGGGAAATTCCCGAAGCGATGAAACCGCGCAAGATCGCTATTAACGGTCAGGACGCGTCAAACGTCAAAATCCTGAACGACGCTGACGCGGCCTAAGGCGAAAATACCCGACAATTTTCCCTCTAGACTTGTTAAGGGTGCGGTTGCGGCCGCACCCTTTTTTATCGCGCCCGATCTTGCTACGCTGGGCCGTCGAGAGGGTGAGGCGTCAGTCATGGTGAGCATTTTGAAGGTTTTTTTAGCGGGGCTTTTGGCGTTGGGGTTGGCCGCCTGCGCTTCGGAAACCGTTGTCTCCAACGAGTCGATCTCAATCCCTTACGACCCTTATGATTTTGATCCCGATGATCTTCAGGCCGAAGCCCAGGCTCATTGCGGCGCCTATGGCCTGAGAGCCCGCTATGTGGACGAGACGGTCGATCCGCAGTCTGTGCGCTGGCGTTATCGTCATTATAACTGCGTGTAAGGTTTTTTCGTCTTTGTTTGCCGCAACTGCTTCTTCATCCTGAGGAGCATGAAACGCCTTCGTCCTTCGTGACACGCGCTTTAAAAGCGCGCCCTCAGGATGAAGGCGTAATATACAAACGCAAATAAACTGCGTGTAATGCGCGCTACTGATTGAGCAGCGCTTTCGCCTTATCGTAAATATCCGAGTTCGCGGCGAGAATTGACCCTGCGGTAAGGTGCTTATTGCCGCCTTCGATTTCGCTGACAATGCCGCCCGCCTCGCGCACGATGGCCGCGCCGGCGGCGACATCCCAGATATTCAGGTCCCGCTCCCAGAACGCATCGAAACGACCCGCCGCAACAAAAGCGAGATCGAGCGCTGCGGCGCCAAAGCGGCGCACGCCGGCGGTCGCTTCCAAAACGCGATTGGTTTCTTCGAGCGCGCGGTCGCGTCCCCGGTCGGCCGGCGAAAGGAAGACCGCAGGCGAACAGGCATTCGTTTAGCTCTTGACGACCTGAGACGCGGATGCGCCGGTCGTTGAGATACGCGCCTTCGCCTTTTTCCGCCCAGAACATTTCATCCGTCACCGGATTATAAACAACGCCTGCATAAGGCTGCCGGTCGCGTTCCATTCCAATCGAGATCGCAAATTGCGGCAGCCCATGCAGAAAATTCGTAGTTCCATCGAGGGGATCGACAATCCAGCGATTGGAATTGTCCGAACCCTCGATCTCACCGCGTTCCTCCATCACGAACCCATATTTTGGCCGCGCGGTAGAGAGGCTTTCAAAGATAATCTGCTCGGCCGTGGTGTCGGCCTTGGTGACAAAATCCGCGACGCCTTTTTTGGAAACCTGCAGCGACTGGGCCTCGCCGAAATCGCGCGACAGCCCGCGCGCCGCTTTGCGGGCGGAATTGATCATGACATTGAGGAGGGCGGAGGCGTGGGGCATGGACTTTGGCGTCGGGGTTGTTGATGGGCGGCGCACCATACGCGGGATCGGGTGTTTAGCAAGGCGCGTGGGGGACGCAGTTATGCGGACGCTTCCTGCAAAGGTTCAGCGCTCTCTTGGCCGGACGGTTGTGAGAGCAGACGGCAGGCGACAAGATCGCCCGTCACGTTGACCGATGTGCGCGCCATGTCGAGAATCCGGTCGACACCGAAGATCAACGCCATGCCGGTAGGGGGGAATGCCGAAATTGGTCGCGGTGGCGGCGAGGATAGCGATACTGGCCCCGGGCGCTGCGGGCGCGCGCAATCGAGGCCCCGGTGAGGGTCACCATGATCAGGGCGAGATCGCCGGGCGACAGGGAGACATTTGCGATTTCGGCGAGAAACATGATCGCCACCGCCTGGTAAAGCGCCGTGCCGGCCATGTTGACCGTTGACGCCAGGGGGATGACCGCGCCCGCCAGCGTCGGCGTGACGCCGAGTTTTTCAACGGCGGTTTTCATTGTCAGCGGCATGACGGCGGCGGAGCTTGATGTAGAGAATGCAAGCAGTTGAACCGGGGCGACGATTTTCAGGAAGACAATTGGCGAGAGGCGTCCAAATACCGTCACGATCACAAGATAGAGTAGAAGCAAGGCCGCCAAGACCGGTCCAGCACGACGGCGCAATAGACCGCGAGATCGGCGAGGGTTTGCATGCCGTTCGCGGCGGTGGTTTCGGCGATCAGCCCAAAGACGGCGATGGGAGCGAACCGCATCGCTGTGCGGATCACCGTCATGCAGACTTCCAGAACCGCCTGCGCCAGCGAGATCAGCGGTTTCGTCAGCTCCCGGTCATGGGCGTTGACCGCGGCGACGCCGATGAACAGGGAAAACACGACGACAGCCAGCATGTCCTGCTCCAGAACCGAACTGGTAATGTTCTGGGGAATGAGGCTCGTAATCAGTTCCGGCAGGTCGCGCGTGATCGAACTCAGCGCATCGCCATCGGGTTGCGCTGTCTCGGCGAGCGGCGGTTTGAGGCGCGGCGTTACCGGCAATGCGTTGTCGATATCACGTCCGGGGGCGGATCAGGTTGGCGAGTGCAACGCCGATGACGGTCGCGGCGAGCGTCGTTGAAGTGATAAAAAGGATCAGCCGGCTGCCAACCTGTTTCATGGCCTCGCCGCCGCCGCTGCCCGCAACGCCGAGAATAATTGAACTCGCCGCCAAGGGAATAATAACCATACGGATGATCGCCAGAAACATCTGTCCGGGCAGGCCAAGCCATTCGGCGATGACGAGGGCGAGATCGCGATCAAGGAGCGCCATGTCCGGGCCGATGACCATGCCGACGCCGGCGCCGAGCGCGAGGGCGATAATCACCTGCAGCCACAGCTTGCCCTTGACGAGGACATCAAGGCGGCGGGTCATGCGGCTATGGAGAAATCGCGGTTTGGCCATCTCAGTCACAGTTCCCAAAGTATTGCGGAATATGCAGGCGCTTTTGTTCTTTCCTGATCTGCTGGTCAACCGATCACGACTGATTTGTTTACCCGGCGTCGCTATCAAAAACGAACCGGTTTAAGGGAGAGCGCAAAGGCGCAACATGACAGATATCAACTCCCCTCAGCACACGTCACCGGAGGCCGGTCTTACACGCCGCGTCGCCCATGGCGCTGCGTGGATCATGGGGTCCGGTATTGCTGCGCGGGCGCTCGGCGCCATCAACACCATCGTTGTCGCCCGACTGTTGGTCCCAAACGATATTGGCGTCGTCGCCGTTGCGACGCTCGCCATGCAATTGCTCCAAGGGTTCTCCGATGTGGGCGTGTCTCAGGCGGTGGTGCGGTTTCGCGACGCCGGCCGCGATGATCTCAATACGCTCTTCACACTGTCATTGGCGCGCGGCTTGCTGGTCGGATTGGCGCTGGCGCTGATGGCGCCGTTCATGGCTATGTTCTATGATGACCCGCGCATGCGGGATGTGTTTCTGGCGGTGGCGCTGGCGCCGGTAATGATCGGCCTTATTAATCCGCGTTTCTTTGAGTTCGAGCGCGACCTTAAATTCTCACAACAGTTTCTGGTGACGATCGCGACCAAGCTGGCGGGCGTAATTGTGTCAGTTGTGATCGCATTTATGTTCCGAACCTATTGGGCGATTATTCTCGGCATGCTCGCCGGCGGTGCGGTGCAGCTTTTTTTGTCTTACGCATTGCGACCTTTTGCGCCGAGACTTTCGTTCAAGTCCATCCGCAAGGTGTTCGGGTTCTCCGGCTGGCTGACAGCCAGTGAGTTTTGTCGCCGCGCTCAACAACAAGCTCGACACGCCGATCCTGGCGCGCTTCGTCGGAACCGGCGGCGCCGGGATATTTTTTATGGGCGGCCAACTGTCGGACATGGTCGCCGAACAACTGGCGGCGCCGCTCAGTAAGGCGGTTTATCCAGGCCTTTCTAGCCTGCAGGACGAAACCGACCGGATGCGTAAGGCGTTCTTGCGCAGTGTTGCGGCGCTTGGCGTGGTCGCCATGCCGGCGGCGCTCGGTTTCGCTTTTGTGGCTGAAGACGCAACAGCGCTCGTTCTCGGGGAGAAGTGGTCAGGCGTTGCGCCGGTTATCAAGGTGCTGGCGCCCGTCGCCGGATTGCAGTCTTTGTTTTACGCCGCGCAATATTACGCCATGGCGCTGGGGTTGACCCGCCTCGTCTTCATTCGGGAGAGCGCCTTTTTTCTGATCCGGTTTCCGATTTTCATCTGGGCGGTCTCCGCCTATGGCCTGCAAGGGGCAATCTGGGCGGCGGCGGGGACCGGCGTTTTGCACGTAATCCTCAATCTGGCGCTTTACGCCAGAGCCAGCGGCGGCAAATTCTGGGAGCCACTGTGGAGCGCCCGCCGCTCCCTCGGCGCAGTTATGGTGATGGCGTTCTGGTTTTTATGGCTGCGCCCTGAGGTCGTGCTGATTGATGCGTTGCCGCTCGCCTCGCGGCTCATCGCCGATATCGCCATGGGCGCAGCGATTTATGGACTGGCGCTTGCCGGTTTGTGGATCGGCGAAGGGCGCCCTGACGGAGTGGAGCGTCAAATTTGGCGCACGGCGCGCGCGTTCACAAAACACTAACCATATCCGATTGCATTTTCACTGCAGGTCGCTGTTCCGCGTGGCGCCTCCCTCGGCTATGAAGGTGAGCAAAAGTTGTCAGGGAAGGAATATAGTCAGATATGGGCGACGTCGCGCCAATGGATCCGGCCAAATTAGCTACCGCCGCTTTCAAGCTCCTCACCGAAAACCCCTTGTTCAAAGTCACCGAAGCGGAAATTCGCGGCAATACCTACCGCGTTTTTGAAAATGCGCCGCCTAATCTTGTCGGCCTTTACGCCTATGGCGCTGCGACTCATGGCGACAAGGACTTCCTGATTTTTGAAGATGAGCGCTTGAGCTTCGCTGAGACATGGAAGCGTGCGTGCCGCTTCGCCCATGCGCTGCGCGATGAGCTGGGCGTCAAGCCGGGCGACAAGGTCGCTCTTGCTATGCGCAACTTCCCGGAATGGTGCATTGCTTACATGGGCGCCATCGCCACCGGCGCAGTTGTTGCGCCGCTCAACGCCTGGTGGAAAGCCGATGAGCTGAAATACGCCATCGAAGACAGCGGCGCGAAAATCGTTGTCGTTGACGCCAGACGCCTGGAATATCTGGCGCCATTGAAGGATGAACTCGGGCTGACGCTGATTCTTGCGCGCGAAGAGGGCGAGGGCGCCGATCACCGTTTTGAAGATATGGTCGAACGCGCCAAAGAAGATACGCCGCCGCCAGTCGACATCCATCCCGATGATGATTTCTGCATCGTTTACACGTCGGGATCCACGGGTCATCCGAAGGGCGTTGTTCTCACCCATCGCGGCTGCATCTCGACCTTGATGTCCTGGGCGTTCACCGCCTCCGCCGTGAAGGAAGCGCGCGGCGGCGTCAGCTTGTTTGGCGACAATCCCGGCATTTTGCTGGCGGTTCCCTTGTTTCACGTGACCGGGTCGCATTCGATCTTCATGCTGTCCTATATGGTGGGGCGTCGCGTTGCGATGATCTATCGCTGGGACCCGAAACATGCAGGTGAGATCATCAACCGCGAAAAGTTGACGAATTTTGTCGGCGTGCCGAGCCAGTCTTATGAACTGATGAACACAGACCATGAAGGCGGCTTGCCGACGCTCATGGATATCGGCTCCGGCGGCGCGAAACGCCCGGCCGACCACGTTCGGAAACTTAAAAACACATTTAAGAACGCCAATCCGTCATCCGGTTACGGATTATCGGAAACCAACGCCATCGGCTGTGTGATCTCGCTGGCGGAATATCAGCAACGTCCGGATTCGACCGGTCGTCCGGTGCCGCCGGTCACCGATATCAAGATCGTCAAGGACGGCGAGGAAGTTCCGCGCGGAGAGGTCGGTGAAATCTGGATTCGCTCGCCGGCGAATTTCCGCGAATATCACAATCTGCCGGAAGACACGGAAAAGGCGCTGACGCCGGACGGCTGGTTTCGTTCGGGCGATCTCGGCAAGATGGACGAGGAAGATTATGTCTACATTGTCGACCGCATTAAAGACCTGATCATTCGCGGCGGCGAAAACATCTCCTGCCTAGAAGTCGAAAACCGCGTCTATGAACATCACGGCGTCGCTGAGGCGTGTGTCTTTTCCGTGCCGGACGAAACGCTTGGCGAGCGGGTCGGTCTTGTTTTCTATCCTGTTGATGGCGAGGCGATCGACGTCACTGAACTGCGCGACTTCATCGCCAAGGAGCTTGCAGCGTTCAAGGTGCCCGAACGAATCTGGCTTTCGCCATCGCCATTACCGCGCCTGGGCACGGCGAAGTTCGACAAGATCACGGTCAAGAAAATCGCCCTGCAGCACCCGCCGGCGTTATCGGTTTAATGAAAGGAATTCACCATGAGCGATCTTGAGACTTTCCGGAAGGAAACCCGCGCCTGGCTGGAAGAAAACTGCCCGAAAGAAATGCGCGACGGCGCTGGCGGCGAAGAAAATATCTGCTGGGGCGGCAAGCAATGGGAGTTCCAGTCCGAGGCGCAAAAAGTCTGGCTGGAGCGCATGGCCGAAAAAGGCTGGACGGTGCCGGCTTGGCCGAAGGAATATGGCGGCGGCGGCCTTTCCAAAGAGGAAGTGAAAATCCTTAAAGCTGAGATGCGCGATATGAAGGCGCGCTCGCCGCTGGAAAGCTTCGGCATCTGGATGCTTGGACCGGCGCTCCTGAAATATGGAACGCATGAGCAAAAAGCGCATTTCCTGCCGCCGATCACGCGCGGTGAAATCCGCTGGTGTCAGGGCTATTCGGAACCGAATGCCGGCTCCGATCTCCGCCTCCCTGCAATGCAAATGTGAGGATAAAGGCGATCACTGGCTGGTCAACGGCCAGAAGGTCTGGACGTCTTACGCGGACAAGTCGGATTGGATTTTCGTCCTTGTCCGGACCGACCCGAAAGCAACCAAACATAATGGGATCAGTTTTATCCTCGTTGATATGAACGCGCCGGGCGTTTCCACCAAACCGATCAAGCTGATTTCCGGCAAGTCTCCTTTCTGCGAGACCTTCTTCGATGACGTCAAAGTCCCGAAGGAGCACGCCCCTGGTATCAGCGCCGTTGTTGGCGAGATCAATCGCGGCTGGGACGTCGCGAAATATCTACTCACCCATGAGCGGGAGATGATTTCCGCCGGCGGCGGCGGGCTTCTGGGCGGGCGCGGCATTGGCGAAGTGGCGGCGAGCCAGGTGGGTCTGGAAGACGGCAAGCTCGCCGATCCAATGTTGCGCTCGAAAATAGCGCAGGCCGAGATTGACGGTTGGGCGTTCCTGCTCACGCTGGAGCGCATGAAAGACGAAGCCAAAGCTGGGCAGGGCGTTGGCGCCAATTCATCGATGCTGAAATATTACGGCACCGAGTTCAATAAACGTCGCTTTGAATTGATGATGGACGCCGGCGGTTCGGAAGAACTCGAATGGGAAGGCGAGCGCACCAAAGACGGCAAGCTTGCGCGCGGCTGGCTGCGCACCAAAGCAAACTCCATCGAGGGCGGCACGTCGGAAGTGCAGCTCAATATTATCGCAAAACGCATTCTCGAATTGCCGGGCGCATAAGGAAAATAAAATGCCACTAGTCCTCAATGAAGAACAGGAAATGCTGCGCGAGTCGGCGCGCGGTTTTCTCGATGAAAAAGCGCCGATCAGCGCCCTTAGAAAGCTGCGGGATGAAAACAGTCCGGACGGTTTTGATCGCGATCTCTGGAAAGAGATGGCGGAAATGGGCTGGGCCGGTATCCTCGTTGAGGAGGAACATGGCGGCGCCGATTTCGGCTTTGTCGGCGCCGGCGTGCTGGCGGAGGAAATGGGCCGTACCCTGACGGCCTCGCCATTTCTGTCGACGTCTGTACTCGCTGCAACGGCGCTAAAGAAAATCGCCGGCGACGCACATAAGCAGGAGTTCCTGCCGAAGATTGCGGGCGGCGAAGCGCTGTTTGCATTGGCGGTTGACGAAACGCGCAAGCACGGGCCCGCGAAAATCGCGATGGCGGCGGAAAAATCCGGCAATGCCTTCAAGCTTTCCGGCGACAAGACTTTTGTTGCTGACGGTCATGTGGCTGACAAGATTATTGTCGCGGCGCGTTCTGCCGGCGCGCCAGGCGAACAGGACGGGCTCACATTGTTTCTTGTCGACGCACAGGCGAAAGGCGTTTCCATCGAGCGCACCATGATGGTCGACAGCCGCAATGCGGCGCGCATCAAGTTTGACGGCGTGGAAGCGACCGGCGATGATGTGCTGGGCGAAGTTGACGGCGGTTACATGGCGCTGGAAGGCGTATTGAACGCCGGGCGCGCCGGTCTCGCGGCGGAAATGTCCGGCGCCGCGCAGGCCGGTTTCAAGATGACCATGGATTATCTGAAAGAGCGCAAGCAGTTCGGTTCGGAAATCGGATCGTTCCAGGCGCTGCAGCATCGCGCCGCGCATCTTTATTCCGAGATTGAGTTGATGAAGTCGGCAATCCTGAAATCGTTGCAGGATCTTGATGAGCATTACGGCATGGCCGGCCCGATCTGTTCGCTGGCGAAAGCGAAAGCAGGCGAGGTCGCCAAGCTCGCCAGTCAGGAAGCAGTGCAGATGCATGGCGGCATCGGCATGACCGATGAATATGATATCGGTTTTTACATGAAGCGCATTCGCGTCGCTCAGGAAATGTTTGGCGATACGGCGTTCCACACCGATCGCCTTGCGCAGATGCGCGGCTATTGATGAAAATCCGGCGCGCAACGCCAGGCGATTATGATACGGTTGCGCGCCTGCATGCGGCCAGCTGGAAAGACGCTTATCGGGGGCTGCTGCCTGACGAATTCATTGACTGGCAGATGGCTGCCGAGCTGGAAAAATACTGGAGCGGCATTGCGTTATCCGAAAAGGACTTCGTATTTGTCGCGGAAGATACGGACCGGGAAATCGCCGGGTTCATCCTCGTATGGGATCAGGATAGTCCGTATATCGAAAGCCTTCACGTTGCGCCGGACCGCCGTTCCGGCGGTGTCGGTGAGAGTCTGATGCGCGCCGCTGCGACAAAACTGCAATCGAGCGGACATTCAACGGCGCATCTTTGGGTGATGGCGGGCAATCCGCGCGCACGGATCTTTTACGAAAGGCTGGGCGGCAAAGTGACGGGTGAGGATCAGCGAGACATATTTGGCTACAAGGCGCTTAATTACAGAGTCGAGTGGTCTGATCTATCGGATTTATTGAAAGCAGTGAAAGAACGGACAGAAACATGAATGTTGTCGCGCCGGAAAGCATATCGGATTATGTAGGCAAGGAAGTCGGCGTCTCCGACTGGCTCCTGATTGATCAGGAGCGAATCAATCAGTTTGCGGACGTTACTGAAGATCACCAGTTCATACATGTGGACCCCGATGCCGCGAAGGCCTCGCCCTTCGGGACGACAGTGGCGCACGGATTTTTAACCCTCTCAATGTTGTCGAAACTGGCGTCGGGATGCGTACTTATCCTTGAAGGCGTCAAGATGGGTGTCAATTACGGCTTTGAGCGGGTGCGGTTTTCCAATCCGGTGAAAGTCGGCAAACGCATTCGCGCGCATTTCACCTTGATGTCGGCGACGCAAAAGGTTTCCGGGCAGTGGTCGCTGAAATATGCGGTCAAGGTTGAAATCGAAGATGAGGCGAAACCTGCGCTCGTCGCCGAATGGGTCACGATGCAATTCGTCTAGATTCCGATTTTTGGCTATTCTGATAGTGGATTAGCTTTCGATTCAGCGTGTAAACTGGCGCATGCTGATTTTTCCGTCGTGAATCCTATCAAACCACCTATCGAAACCTTGATTCCGCAATATACACTGTAATCTCAAGTGACGGCTTTAATGCTTGATCGGAGGCGACTTATGAGTACGGTTTTCACGCGCCGTCATGCGCTTTCTTTAGCCGTTGGCGGTGCGGCGGTCGGTTGCGCTGCGCCTTCTGTGAAGCCCAATGACGTTATCCAAACGCCTTCCGATTCGCTCGCCAGCGATTCAGGCGACAACAGTTTTCGGCAGTTCGCCGCGGCGCCGGAAACGCCATTGCACAGATACGGGTTCAAGGCCTGGAGCGACGTCCTTTCCGCTTATGTCATTGACGTCGGGCCGCCAGACAGGTTTGCGCCGGCGCCGGAGGCGCCGCAGACGGGCACCCGTTTTGTTGAGGGGCATGACAGTCGTTATCGCACGGAAGGCAATCGCATCCCCTTTTCGCTTTTTCGTGAGGAAGACGCGAAAATTTTTGCTGACGCCAGGGGCGCGATCGAGCGGTTGCCGGAAACTGCGCCTCTCAGCGGGGCGGGCTGGCTTGATCAGATGGCGTTCTGGTTCAATCTCCACAACGCCTGCGTTATCGAGCAGATCGCGAAACAATATCCTGTGAAGTATCCAAAACGAATGCGGATCGGTGACA
The DNA here is from genome assembly GCA_965230025.1 of Hyphococcus sp. GTDB lineage: Bacteria > Pseudomonadota > Alphaproteobacteria > Caulobacterales > Parvularculaceae > Hyphococcus. The sequence goes on along the minus strand of CBDDKD010000041.1, from coordinate 8,221 downwards.
TGCTTTTTGATGACGCCAAGCTTGTTCGCGTTGCCGGCGTACCGCTCAGCCTCAAAGACATAAGAGTTAACATCGTCTACCGTTATTGGCGTCATCCGGCAGCTATTTATGGCTTCTTCCATGGAATTATCGGCGGCCCGAGCATTCAGAGTTTTGCGTTTGAGGGTAACACGCTTCATCGGCAATTGGCGCGTCCGGCTGGCGAATTCATCAACTCCCTAAGGGGCGTGCGCAATTATAATCAGCATACCGCGGTGTCGGGCCTGTATGCTGAGGCGCGCATGCTGTTCCCGAATTTTGACGAGGATCTTCGCCGCCACTTGCTCTACTTCGCCAATGGCGTCGTGGCTGAAGGGTTAGCCGAAGGCAAACCCTTGCGCTTGTCTGACTTTGAGCCGCGTGTCGCGGATCTTGCGGGGGGTGACCTTTATACGTCATCCAGTGTGGCGGTTGGTCCGACGACGGCCCTCAGTGCAAACCCGTCGGCAACCAGCGCGATTGCAATCAGCGAACTGAACAGAAGCCGGCTCAAGGCGCGGCTGGCGGGTATGCCGTTACCGCCGTCGGCAGTCCGTATGCTTTCAGAACTTCAGGAAAAACAGGAACGCCTGGCCATACGCAGTCGCCGCCGGTCCGGTGGAACCGTGATTATCGAAGACCTGCCGACAGACCCGCAGTTTTAATCCTGCGCCATCGACAGGGGCTTGGACTGCGCTTTGGTCTTGGACGCGTTTGTAATTGCGAGTAGTTTTGCGGCAAGAGATTCAGAACCGACTGTCAATGAGACTTGCGCTGTATAGGCCAAATGGGCAGCGGTAACATTTGTCCGAGTAAGCGACCATGTCAGAACATATTGCCGAGATCAGTTGGAAGCGCGAAACGGATAGTTTCGCTTATAACGACTATAATCGCACGCATCGCTGGCGCTTCGATAACGGGCTGGCGGTTGAGGCCGCTGCTGCGCCGGCGTTTCTGGGCGATCCGTCTTGTGTCGATCCGGAAGAGGCGTTTGTCGCTTCGATCTCAAGCTGCCACATGCTGACTTTCCTGGCGATCGCCGCGCGCAAGCGCCTGACGGTCGACGCTTACGAAGACAAGGCCGTCGGACATATGACGAAAAACGGGAACGGCCGCCTGGCGATTACGCGCGTTGAGCTTTCGCCAAAGATCACCTTTGCGGATGGCGTTACGGTTGACGCAACGACACTTGATAAGCTGCACCATCTGTCACACCAGGAGTGTTTCATCGCCAACTCTGTGAAAACGGAAATTGTTGTTCACCAATAACCCTGAACGGGAGGACTCGCTTGTCTATCAATTACAAAGATAAAGTCGCTATCGTTACCGGCGCCGGCAACGGTCTGGGCAAGGCTCACGCACTGGCGCTTGCCGAGCGCGGCGCGAAGGTCGTGGTCAATGATCTTGGCGGCGCGCGTGACGGCACTGGCGGTTCGATCTCTGCGGCGGAAGAAGTCGTCAATCATATCAACGCGTCCGGCGGCGAGGCGATTGCCGATGGCGCGAACGTAACGGACGACGCCCAGGTCGCCGCGATGGTCAAAGCGGCGATGGATAAATGGGGCCGCGTCGATATTCTCGTCAACAATGCAGGCATCCTGCGCGACAAAACGTTCCATAAAATGACAATGGCCGATTTCCGTGCGGTGATTGACGTTCACCTTGTGGGTTCGGCGATCTGCACACACGCCGTATGGCCGATCATGCGCGACCAGGCTTATGGGCGGGTCATCTGCACGTCCAGCCCATCGGGCCTGCACGGTATTTTCGGGCAGGCGAATTACGGCGCCGCGAAAGCCGGCATGATCGGTTTCATGAACGCGCTGCATTTGGAAGGTGCGAAATACAACATCCGCATCAATCTGCTGTCGCCATCGGCGAAGACGCGGATGACGGAAGATCTCGGCTTCCCGCCGGAAATTCTCGACATGATGACGCCGGAAGCGATTACGGCTGCGATGCTGTTTCTTGTCAGCGAGGATGCGCCGTCGCGCGCGATTGTGAGTTGCGCCGCCGGCGGCTATGCGCGAGGTTATGTTGTCGAAACCGACGGCGTCTATCTGCCGCCGGACAAACAAACGCCGGAAGAAATTGCAGAACATTGGGAGACGATCTCCGACCGCTCGAATGTGCACTATTACGAGAATTCATCCGGACCCGGTGGGAATTTTATCGGCAAAGCCAAAGCGTTCGCCGAGTCAAAATAAAGGAATTTCATTATGAGAGAAGCTGTCATCGTCTCAACCGCCCGCACGCCGATCGGCAAGGCCTATCGCGGCGCCTTCAATGACACGACGTCGCCGGCGCTCGCCGCCCATGCAATCAGTCATGCGATTGAACGCGCAAAAATCGATCCAGGCGAAGTCGAAGACGTTGTCATCGGCAGCGCCATCCAGATGGGCACGGCGAGCCCGAATGTGGCGCGGCTGTCGCTTTTACGGGCTGGCGTGCCGCAAACGGTTGCGGGCATGTCGCTGGATCGTCAGTGTGCGTCGGGCATGATGGCGATTGCAACGGCGGCGAAACAGGTGATTGCTGACAATATGACCGTTGCGATTGGCGGCGGCGTCGAATCCATCTCCATGAATCAGACCAAGGACATGTTCGTCAGGCCCGATCCATGGCTCATCCAGAAATCTGCCATCGACCTATATGCAGATGATCGAAACGGCGGAGATTGTCGCTGACCGTTACAACATCTCTCGCGAGGCTCAGGACGAATATGGCCTGCGTTCGCAACAGCGCACCCACGCCGCCCAACAGGCAGGCAAGTTCGACGACGAAATCGTGCCGCTGGCGTCGGTGATGAAGTTCACGAATAAAGAAACTGGTGAAACGTCCGACGTCGAAACAAAGTTAGAAAAAGACGAAGGCAACCGTCCGGAGACAACCCTCGAAGGTCTGAGTGGTCTGAAAACCGTTTTCAAGGGTGGGCAGGTCATCAAGGAAGGCAAGTTCATCACGGCCGGCAATGCGTCGCAATTGTCGGATGGCGCGTCGGCGGCTGTCGTCATGGAAGCGAAAGAAGCCGAAAAGCGCGGCCTCTCGCCGCTCGGGATTTATCGCGGCATGGCGGTCGCCGGCACCAATCCTGACGAGATGGGCATCGGACCTGTCTTCGCCGTGCCAAAACTCTTGGAGAAAAACGGCCTCAAGATGGATGACATTGGCCTTTGGGAATTGAACGAAGCGTTCGCGGTACAGGTGCTTTACTGCCGCGATAAGCTCGGCATTCCGGACGAGCTGTTGAACGTTAATGGCGGCGCGATCTCCATCGGCCATCCTTACGGCATGTCCGGCGCGCGCATGGTCGGTCACGCCCTCATCGAAGGCAAACGCCGTGGCGCCAAATATGTCGTCTGCACTATGTGCGTCGGTGGCGGCCAAGGCGCCGCCGCATTATTCGAGGTTGCATGAGCAACCTCGAATAATGCTAAAAGCGGCGCCGGCAAATTTAAGATTAGCTGAAATCGCAAAGCGATTTCAGCGGGGCGCGGCTGGATTGTTTGAGGTGGCGTAATCTATAGCAGTAGGTTTCTATAGGGAATAATACACTTCCCTCTCATGCCGGACTTGATCCGAGATTCAGTATGAAAAATTTATTGAGTGGCGCTCATGCCCCTTTTTTGAGTGGATTCCGGCTTTCGTCGGAATGAGCGGTGCGTAAGTGTTTCTAGAGGTTCGGTTGGGCTGAAATGAAAGCGAACCACGCACCCATCTACGCCCTTATCCGCGAAGTGCCGAAAGGCGAGGTTGCAAGCTACGGCATGATCGCCAGTCTCCTGCCGGGCGTCGGTCCGCGGCAGGTGGGAAGCGCGCTGGCGCATATGCCGCGAGGGATCAAGGCCCCATGGCAGCGGGTCGTGCAGTCGGGCGGCGCGATCGCCGAGCGCGCGGGCGCGGGACGCCAGCGCACATTGTTACGCAAAGAGGGCGTTACGTTTCGGAAAAATGGGGCCGTTGACTGGAAGAAACATTTATGGCGTGGCCCGTCGCAGCAATGGATTATTGAAAACGGCCTTGATCCGAATGATGTGATGGAGATCATCGCCAGCTGGGGGTGACGGCTTTCCAGGTTTGTATCATTGTCGCGTTAGCAAAGAAGGCACAAAGTTCAAATGGTGCGGACCATATGATGTCAAAGATGTTTTCACTGGCGCTGGTTCTCGCAGCAATGGCGTGTAGTGCGGATGTAGCTTCGGAGAATAATGAAACGCGGAGGCAAGCGTTGAGCGCGTTCTATCTCGGCCAACCGCTGCCGGAAATGACGCCCAAAATATTTGCGCCAGGACTCGTATCATCGCCGGATAGGCGCGAGTTGAATGCCGTGTTCTCACCGGATGGGCGTGAGTTTTATTTTGCACGCCGGATTGGCGAGGCTTACAAAATCTTTGTTATGTACAGACAGGCTGATGGCGATTGGAGTGCGCCTCAGATGGCGTCCTTTTCTGCAACAAATACCGAATGGGACGAAGTCGATATGTGGTTTTCCCCCGATGGGGACGCTCTCCACTACATTTCCAATGCGCCGGCATCTGGATTTTCGGAAGGGTCGGTCAACATCTGGCGAGTATCGCGCGAAGAAAGTGGTTGGGGGATGCCTGAGCCACTACCAGCCCCGGTTAATTCCGATGCGGATGAGCTTTACCCTCTTCCTACAAAGAGCGGCGCCTTTTATTTCGCTTCATCCAGAGATGGCGGTCTTGGCGGGAGAGATGTCTATATAGCGCAGGAGGTCGAGGGGAAGTTCACCAACGTAAAGAATCTTGGTTCAGTAGTGAACTCGCCAGCTTCTGACAGTGATGCATATGTTTCTCCTGATGAGAAATTTATGATTGTGACAGCACACCGCCCGGAAGGACTTGGCGGTGCGGATATGTATTATATTTCGCGCAGCGAAGGCGGTGGTTGGGGAGAGCCGGTCAACCTCGGGGCGCCCATCAATTCCGCGGATCATGATTATGCGCCAATCGTGACTGCCGACCGCTGCTTTTTCTTTTTTACTCGTAATGGCGATATTTATTGGGTTAGCGCACAGCTCGTATTGAAACATTCAGGTGAAAGCGTTGACGACACTTGTAAAGCTGACGCCTGGTTAGGGAATGGGAATAATGGATAGCAAGATCAATATTGTTTTCGTTCTCTTCCCGAATGTAACCCAGCTTGATTTTACCGGACCGCTTCAGGTGTTGTCACGATTGCCGGGCGCATCGGTCCATCTGGCTGCGCAGAGGCTGGACCCGGTGCCGACCGACGCCGTCCTGACGCTTAAACCCGACCTCTACCTTCGCGGATTGTCCGCCAGCGGATGTGTTGTGCATTCCGGGCGGCTTCGGGGTGGATGAGGCGATCCTCGCGCCGGACCTGATGGCGTTTGTGAAGCGCGAAGGGTCGCGTGCGAAATATGTCACTTCCGTCTGCACCGGTGCGTTCGTGCTTGGCGTGGCGGGATTGCTTGAAGGCAAGCGCGCGACAACCCACTGGGCGTATCACGATGCCTTGGCGGTTGTCGGCGCCATCCCGGTGAAAAGCCGGGTCGTGCGCGACGGGAACATCTTTACCGGCGGGGGCGTCACGGCGGGCATCGATTTCGCGTTCACTTTGGCGGCGGAGATTGCGGGCGAAGAATTCGCCAGAAGCCTTCAATTGGGGTTGGAATACGACCCCGCGCCGCCTTTTGACTCCGGCTCGCCGGACAAAGCCGCGCCGGAGGCGCTGGATCGGATGACGACATTTTACGCCGCCAGAGGCGCTGAATTCCGTGAAAATCTCGCGCGTGTTGTGACCAAACGTTAAGCTTTGAGTAACGCGAAACGCCTCAATGTCGTCGTAATGGGCGTGCTACCAAACGCCCATGAAAGTTTGAAACTGACGAACAAAAACCGCCGGGAGTCCTGATTGATGAAAGCTGCAACCTTCTCAAAGTTCATTCTTTCGGTTTTCGCTGTCGCTGTTATGGCGTCAGGCGCGGCGCAGGCCGCCTCAAAAGAGAAAATTGATCGGCGCACCGATGAAGCGCTGACGGAGTTTCGTTCCGAAATCAGCGGCGCCGACGAGGTGCTGGCGAAGGCGGCGGGCGTTCTGGTGTTTCCGTCAGTCAAGAAAGCCGGCATCGGCATTGGCGGCGAATATGGCGAGGGCGCGCTTCGCGTTGGCAACCAGTCGGCGGCGTACTATTCAACAGCATCCGCTTCTATCGGCTTTCAGCTTGGCGCCCAGGCGCGCCGGCAGATCATCGTCTTTTCGACCCGGACGTGTTGGAAAAATTTCGCCTCAGCGATGGCTGGGAAATCGGCGTTGACGCGTCTGTCGCAGTCATCACGCTGGATGTGGGCGGCTCTATTGACGTGACGCAGATCAATGAACCAATTGTCGCCTTTGTCTTCGATTCAAAAGGCCTGATGTATAACCTGTCGCTGGAAGGGTCGAAACTCAGCGAGATTCACGACGACTAAACCGGGTTGTTTTTACCGACCTCCGAAAAAAGAAACCCGCTCATTCCCGCGAAGGCGGGAATCCATAAAACTGTTGAAGCTGAATCCCCGCCTTCGGGGATGAACGGTCTTGGTGTGTTTGACTGCAGTAACGTGAGCCAGAAAAAGATATCAAGACACCATTTCAATAGCGGCAATCTGCGCTCGCTTTTTACTCTCGGGCAAAAACGATCCCGCGAAACTGTTTTTCGCCAGCGTCTTGATGTCGTCCTTGGTCAAATCCAGCGCGTCGATCACCGCTTTGAAATTATCCATCATATAGCCGCCAAAGTAAGACGGGTCGTCGGAATTCACCGTGGCGCGAAGACCGAGATCGAGCATGCGCTTCAGCGGATGCGCGCTCATGTCATCGATAACGCAAAGTTTGAGGTTCGACAGAGGACACACGGTCAGCGTCACCTCTTCGCGGGCGAGGCGTTCGACCAGCGCGTCATCTTCCAGCGCCCGGTTGCCATGATCGATCCGGTCAATATTCAAAAGATCAAGCGCTTCGCGAACATAAGCGGGTGGCCCTTCCTCGCCCGCATGGGCGACAAGTTTAAGGTTGCGCTCCCGGCTGCGCTGAACACCCGTTCAAACTTTGACGGCGGGTGGCCGACTTCCGATGAATCCAGACCAATCCCGACGATCTGGTCGAGCCATGGTTCCGCTTGCCGCAATGTTTCAAACGCGTCTTCTTCCGGCAGGTGACGCAGGAAACACATGATCAGTTCAGCCGTCATGCCGAATTGCTTTTTGGCCATGAAAAGCGCCGTCAGGATACCGCCGATAGTGGTGTCGAACGGAACGCCCCGCGCCGTGTGCCCTTGCGGGTCGAAAAATATCTCTGCATGCCGAACGTTATCGGCGCGGGCGCGATTGAGATACGCCATGGTCAGATCGAAAAGTCTTCTTCCGTCCGCAACACGCTCATGCCCTGATAATAAATGTCGAGAAAGTCCTGCAGGTTCGAGAACCGATAGGCGGCGCGGACCTCCTCAACCGACTTGAACGGGATATCAACCTTGTTGCGCTTCGCGAGTGAAAACAGCATTTCCGGCTCAAGGCTGCCCTCGATATGAAGGTGCAGTTCCGCCTTGGGCAACGCGGCGGCGTAAGCGATAAGGTCGGATTTTGTCATGCGGGTTGCGCAGGCGATTTATGAGTGCGGCGATTGCGGCGATCACAACGCCAATGGCGCCGATCCCCAGGGCGGGCATGCCGGTTGCGAATTTCACGGTGGTCGCGAATTGCTGGATGAGGACAACCGGCTCCGACGGCGCAATCAGCCCACTTGCAAAGCTTGCGACCATCGCGTTTTCGACAAGCTCCGCGCCCACATAGATCACCGGCAACGCCAACAGGAAACGCAACGGGCTGGCGCCAAGACGCAAGGCTTTTAATCCCACCCCATGGCGACTGACGCCACCATCAAATTCATGATCGCGTAAGGGATGTCGAGCGCCTGCCACAAAAGGTAATCGAAGGTCGAACCTTCGAGCAGCGCGAGGGAGCGTTGAGGTTCAATCGGCGGGATGCCCGGCTGGGTCTCCGGCAAAGCGCCTTGTCCCGCTTCAAGCGCGCGCGTCCATGGACTGTCCATGCCAAACGCCCAACTTGAAAACGCGAACAGCAGCGCAAACCAGACGGCGAGACGCAACCAGCTTGCGGAATCAATCTGTTTTTTTAAGACACCCATGGATCAGAACAAAAACCCTTCCTTGAAGCGC
>CBDDKD010000040.1:0-4407 GCA_965230025.1 Hyphococcus sp. | reverse complement strand
ACGGCTGGATATCCAATGCCCCGTAATTGGCGGGGTTGGCGCGATCATCGCTGCCCATTCGTCCGCATTACCGATCGCGGTGGCGTCGATCGACAAGGCATCATCATCATTCATCGGCAAACGACTATCTGCATCATACAGCGTAATAGACCACCAGAACGCATCCTGTGGTCCGCCGGCAAGCTCATAAGCGCAACGCTCCAGGAACGGGGCGCCATCATCGTCGGTGCTGCGCGTAAAGTAGATCGCTTCTTCTTTGGATAGCGCTAGCAACCCATGACGCGCCACGCGCGCGCGCGTATAAGCGTCCGCCGAAGCCGCGCCTATTGACCAGTCGCTCGTCCATCCATTGACGTTTATATCGGCAAAACTGGAAGATGCGTCTTTGACTATCAGGCCTGACATCAATAGCGCTGAGAAGCCACCAAGGATGAGCCCGGTTAAACCAGTGACGGCGATCAGGATAAGCGTTTTCATGATTGCGTTTTTAGCTGTATGCGCCAGGCATTTAAACCCTTTGAAACGGTACTGACGTTGTCCACCTTCTGAGAAGAAAAGTCTTGATAGCCCTGCCGTTCGCTTGCTGTACAAACGGCAGTCGGGCGCGTTGAACAAAAGCGGTTTCGCCTCCAGTGCTCTGGGCTATCGATCAGGCTGTCCGTTCGCTTCGCGAAATGCGTTTGGCGTCATTCCTGTCTCTCGCTTAAACGCTTTGTAGAATGTCGAGCGCGAGTTGAAGCCGACCTCCAGCGCGATTGCCAGGATTGAAGCCTCGCCCGACAGGATGCGAGGCTTCGCCGCTTTGATCCGCCAATGGGCGACATAATCAAAGAATGTCGAACCGATTTCTTCGTTCAATGTTTGCGACGCCAGATTGGGCGGCGCGCCCACATGACGCGACAGCTTTTGCAGGGAGAGGTTCGCGTCCAGAAAAAGCGCGTCCTCGCGCATCGCTTTTTCTATGCGCCCGGCGAGCCGCCTGGCGTGATCCTCTGACAACGCCGAGCGCGTGTATTTTTCTTGAGGCGCATCATCCGGCCCCCGCGGCGGGTCCGTTTGGTTCGGGCGCCTCGGCCGTCGGCGCGATTGCGGTAAAGGCGATGACAAACAGGAGAAGGGCGGCGGCGAGCACAAAGACGACCTCTCCCGGGAACACAAGACCGGGTCCGAAATTATCACTGACGAGGGAAATTGCCGCTGCGCCCCAAAGCGCCACAAGAAACGCCATGAGCCAGTCGACCCAGCGCAACTCCCGCGTGTCGGTGTTGGAGTAGAGATCTTTCAGCCTCGCGCGAAAGGCGCCGAGGCGCCGGAGCGTCGCGACCAGATAGCCGAGAGAGGCGAGCGACCAGAAGAAAATCAGGGCGAACGTCGCAAACGCCAGCGCAGACGGCGCAACGCCCGGCGGCATCTCGCCATCGACAAACATGGCCGTCCTGGACGTTGCCGGCAGGAGCCAGTAGCCGAAGGTCGTCAACAGTCCTGCCGCCGGCAAGACGCCGTCGCGCCAGTGAATGGCCAGAGGAGTCGACTGGGGCGCCAGTACAGCCGTGCGCGCGGCGACATAATGATAAACAGCCGGGGGCAAAGTGAGCAGCATGGGCAAGACGGCGGGCATATAGAAGACGTAAAGACTGCGCGCGAAAGCGACAACAAGCGGGATTGAGGCGACGCCGGCGAACAGACCGAACATCGCAATGAGATAAAGGCGCGCTCTTCCCGCATCTGCGCCGCGGACGGCTGACAGGACGCCCGCCGCAGCGATGCCCGCGGTCGCCGCAGAAAGTGCAATCATCCCTTCGTTTTCCATGTCTCCCTTTTGGTTCGCGTTCGGCGCGAAATCAACGGGCGCGATGCGGGGGGGCGTTTATTTCTCTAATAACTTGTCCGCGCCGTCCCGCGCGGACGACATCCCTCTGTAATCACGACTGTATTGGGCCATGTCTTCCGCGCCACGACGCGTGTCGGCAGGATCAGGGAAAATCAGGATCAGGATAGAAAGACGATGTTGGATTTGAGCGGCGCCCCAGTCGGCGTCATTGTCGGCGCCCATATTGGTTCCGGCGCCATCGCCATCGCGGCCGGCGCTGTCGCCCTCGGCGCCCGGAAGGGCGCCGCGATCCATATCGGCGCAGGCCGGATGTTTCGCCGTCGCCATGATCATGTCGTCGGCGCTCGGCGCCATTTTTGGGCCTTATCAAGATGGATGAGTTTTTCATCACTTTCCACGCCGGGGTTCTGGGCGCCACACTGATCCTGAGCAGCTGGCTGACAGCGCGGACGCGTGGGCCCCGTCTGGGCGGGGCGAGCCTGGCGGTCGGGATTGTGAATCTTCTTAACGCCGCCGGGTTGATCGCGGCTGGCGTCCCATGCGCAGTCTTTGCCGGATGGGCTGCTATTGGGTTTTCATGCGTCCGACTATTTCTTTCTCTCAGGGATGGCCGGTCTAGCAGCGCTTGGCGACATCAGTCTCCTGTTCCGCAAAAACACTATCTGATCGCCATCGAGTCGCGCGCCACCTTTGGCGTATGTGCCTCGGCTTCTTCATCGCCGCCGGTTCCGCTTTTACCGGCCCCGGCGCCGAGGCCTTCCCCAAAGCGGTCAGGGCTTCGGGCGTCTTGTCGGCGCCGGAGCTGATTATCTTTATGCTTATGCTGTTCTGGCTTGCGCGCACGCTTTTTCGCCGCTCAGCGCCGACAAACGGAGGCCCGGCGTGAGCGAACCGGAACTCCTTGGAGACGCTCATTTCTGGATCGGGTGTATTTCGATTGTCGCCGGCTTCACCGCCTTTAGCGTACGCAAGGGCAACGCAGTTCATCGCGCAGCCGGCGTGATATTCATAGTCGCTATGGTGCTCTTAACAGCGAGCGGATTATGGCTCAGCATCGCGCGCGAAATTCTGTTCACGGTTTTCCTGTCGGCGATTGCGTTTCACGCGGTCGCCACTGGCTGGGCCGCGGCGGCGCTTGGAAAACCGTTTGGCAGGTTGACGACTAAGGCGTCGCCCGCCCTTTCAGGCTCCATCGTTCTCGGCGCGGTTTATGGCGGCATGCGTGCGGCCGCCGCGCCGGGCGGCACGCTGAACGATCTGCCGCCCGGCGCCTTCTATACTGTCGCCGGGATCAGTTTTTTTGTTTTCGTATTCGATGTCGTCTTCGTGCTCGCCGAAGGTCCGGCGAAACAGCGGCGCCTGACCAGACACCTTTGGCGCATGGGATTTTCGTTCTTCCTGGCGACAAGCATCTTTTTCTTCGGCAACAATCACGTGTTGCCCGAAATGCTGCGCATGCCGGCGTTTCTTTCCGCACCGGTTATTGCAGTAGTTTTCTGGACGCTTTTTTATACTTTCAGTACCCGGTTTTCAAAACAGGCTCCGGGATAGTTCGGCGCGGCTGCGATATTCGGGACTATGGGGCGATTGTCTTTTGTAAGAGCGACTTGAAATTAGCTCTGCCATTCCAGGGGGCATCGACAAGATTAGTTGTGATGCGGATACACAAGATCAATCATCGATAAACGGTTTCAATTGTCGCGCCGCCAGGCGATGCGAACGTCCGCTATTGCGCTCTAGGATTTATTCGATGTTGAAAAGGGTGCGGCGAGGCGTGTCGCCCCGCCGCTCTCCCCCAACTCGCGTCAAAGCAACAGGCGCATGCGAAGAATGTCCCATGGCTTCGACGGTTTATCATTGCGTGACGAGCACGCATCTCCCACCAATGGGTTGGACCGTAATCTCGAAGGCACTGATTTCAAAGTAGTTTTTTCGCGTTTTTTCGTTTTGAAAATGCAGGTCCCCGCGCCTCGTTTATCGGGTTCCAACGCTAGCGACGCGCCGGGAATCCCAATTGCGCCGGGGCGGTTTCGGATCGTCAGGTCAGGCCGGAGACGTGAATGCGCGGGGCGTCATTTTCTAGAAAACCCCGAAAATTTTTCGTTTTGAAAATCAGCTGTCCCGGGACCAGGGGCTCTTTATGCGAGGGGCTGGCGGGGACTCATCGATGTAGGACGCAATTAACCTGTCGATAGCCTTGCGCGTAACCCGGCTATGCTGACGGGAAAACCCGAGGCTGGCGACAAAACTCCAATGCGCGTGCATCATTGAGACAAACAGGAATGACAGTTCCTCACAGGACGGGCCATCAAGTTCAGTATGCGCAATCGCCAGTTCCTGAGCGATGACCTGACCGAGCGTGTTGTACTGCGCGCACAAGCGCTTCTTCACCTGGTTAGAGCCCACGGCATACGCAACCATTGCATCGTATGCCTCCAGATTGGCGGGCATGCGATAATCTTCAGCCAGATCAAATAGAAAATCCAGAAAAAAACGAAGGCGCTCAACCTGACCGACTTCTACAATCCCCGCCACGATCATCTCGCGGTAAACATTTCCGAGATAGTCGCACAACT
>CBDDKD010000039.1:0-38812 GCA_965230025.1 Hyphococcus sp. | reverse complement strand
CGTGCTGTCATGACCCATGGCGCTATGGTCCTCGCTTTCATCCGCACCGGCCGTCGCCATGGCGTCCATGTCTGTCATGCCGCCGTGTTCCGCCATGCCCATGTCTTTCATCGTCAACGTCGGGCGCTCTCTCAGCGGCGGCGCTTCTGCGCGCATGCCCGGGCGCGGCCCCAGGGTCGCAACCGTCATGCCCGAACGGTCAATCGACTCCGCGACCATCGCAAAAGCGCGCGACTCGTTTGGCTGAACGATGACGTCGTAGGTTTCCGCAACGCCGATCTGAAACTCATCCGTCTCGACCGGTTGAACGTGAAGTCCGTCAGCCTGAACGACGGTCATCGGCAGGCCCGGAATGCGGAAGTTGAAAAACGTCATGGCCGACGCATTGATAATGCGCAGACGCACGCGTTCGCCCGGATTGAATACGGCGTTCCAGTTGTCGGCCGTCCCGTGGCCATTTATGAGATAGGTGTAGGTTGCGCCGGTGACGTCCGCGATGTCGGCGGGCGACATGCGCATCGCGCCCCACATGGCGCGCTGCTTCAGCGCCTTGCCGAACCCCATATCGCCGGCGTCGTCGATAAAGTCCGGAAGCGTGTTCTGCTGGAAGTTCATGGCCTCGCTGTTCTTCTTAAGCTTGGCGAAAATCCGGTGCGGGTGGGTGAAGCTCCAGTCGGAAAGCACGAGCACATATTCACGGTCGTACGTAACCGGGTCGGCGCCCTTCGGGTCGATGATCAGAGGCCCGTAATGACCGAGCTGCTCCTGCAGACCCGAATGGGAGTGATACCAATAGGTCCCGTTGTGGGGCAGCGTGAAACGATAGGTGAAGGTCTCTCCCGGCTTGATGCCCGGGAACGCGACACCGGGCACGCCGTCCATGTAAAACGGCACGAGCAGCCCATGCCAGTGGATCGACGTATCTTCGTGCAATGTGTTGGTCACATTGATAGTGATGTCGTCGCCTTCGCGAAACCGGACGAGCGGTGCGGGCAACGTGCCGTTGACGCCGACGGCCTCGCCAGCGCGCCCATTGATACGCACCGGGAACTTGCCGATCGTCAGGTCAAAGCGCGTGCCTGTGAGAGCGGGAAGTCCGAGATTGCCGGCGCTCGCCGGTTTGGCCCAGGCAGGCAAGAGCCCGGCGCCGCCTAACGCGAGGCCGCCTAAACCAGCGGTCTGAATGAGTTTTCGTCTGCTAAACATGCTTACTGTTTCCGAATTTAAAGTCATTTGAGTGGAACGGTCTGATGTGGCGACGCACAGAACGAGACGGAGGGAGTCTGTTCGCGCGTCGCCCGGGTTGCCGGCCGCAAGCGCTTATACGCGCGCGGCGACGAGAACCCTCTCGCGCCTATCGCCGGCGCGGGGACGCGTTCCGCGTCAATTCAGGAGGCGTATTTTCAGCGAGACCGGCGTTTGGTCCGGCGGGCCGCGCCATAAAGGCGGGAGCGCCAGTCTATGTGCAAAACCCGGCGGCGCAACGATTGCCGCGCCGAGCGACGCGACCGTCTTGGCGGTCGGCTTGGCGCTGAGCGAGGCCGCAAACTCGATATTGCTAAGCCCGTGGAAACAGCTGATTTGGCGCAGTGTTCGCAACCGCCGGAACCCAACTCATTCACTGACCGGTCGCCGCCGGGGCCGTGATGGTCATGCGATGCGTCAGGGCGCGTCATGGGCGCCGCCATTGTGCGATCCGCCCATGTGCGAAAGGTGCGACTGATGACTTTGAGGGACGACGTGCGAAAAACAGGCGCATGCGACATGGCTCGCGCCCAGGAAAAGCGCGAAGAAAGCGATGACCGCCGTCTTCACCGACCCAAAAGTCACAAACCAAACTCCATGCGCTTGACCGATCAGCACGCTGTCTTTAGCTATACCCTGGAGCGGTATATGTCAATGAATGGACACGCAGCGACAATCAGGCGTTTGAAACGCATCGAGGGCCAGGTGCGCGGAATCGTGCGCATGCTCGAGCAAGAGCGCTATCTGGTTGATACGCTTCATCAAATGCAGGCAATCAAGTCCGCCCTCGCCCGCGCGGAAAGTGAAATCCTGAAAGTTCACGCGACAAACAGCGTTGACGCGGCGATGACGTCGCGGAGCGCCAAGGCCCAAAAGGAAACGATTTCGGATCTCATCGACTTGTTCGACAAGCTGAAACGATAAGCGCTCTCCCAGCAGCGCCCTCGTCACAATCTCGTTATTGGTTTTTTTAAGGCCCGGCTTCGCCGTCTCGTCCGCAAGATGGACCGCGCCCAAGGGATATCGCAATCTCACGCGTATTAGCGTCATGCGCCGTTCTTCGGCTGCGGACCGATGCGGCAGGCCATTAAGGGATTGTGACCATGACCGATGCGGACTGGCGGGCGGGATTTGGCGTTATCGCGCACACAGACGTAACCCTGGAGCGCCTTGATGCGCTTTTGCGACAGGCCGCCAACGGCGAACTCGCGGTCAGCGAAACCGAAGCGCGCGATCTCTTCGCCGCGACCGACAAACTCGCCAACGCCGCCATGCGGCTCGTCGCGCATATGACTTACGCCCGGCGCATTGATCTGAGCGGCGCGCCCCTTAAAAAAGAAGACTTCAAGCTCGATCCGCAAGGCCATACCGGCGGATCGCTCAACATGGCGATCGCCTTTTGCGGATATCTCGCAGCCAACGCGCTCAGCGGAAACACGCGCGCCTGGGCGCTCGGCCAGGGTCATTGCGTCGCTGCGATCGAGGCGGTCAACGCGCTAACGGGCGATGTCTCGGAATCTCAGCGCGGACGCTATGATCGCAGCGAGGCGGGGCAAAGCGCGCTCGCCAACGATTTTTACAGTTACGCCATTACGCCGGACGGGCGTCCAGCCGTCCCGCTCGGAAGCCACGTTAATCCGCATACGGCGGGCGGGCTCTCCGAGGGCGGTTATCTCGGATTTGCGAGCCTGCAATATGTCCACATGCCTTTAGCCGGCGAACGCCTCGTCGCCTTCCTGAGTGACGGCGCGTTTGAAGAACAACGCGGGTCCGACTGGGCGCCGCGCTGGTGGCGCGCCGAAGATTGCGGATTGGCGACGCCCGTTATGGTGCTGAACGGCAGACGCATCGAACAGCGCACACAGATCGGACAGGAAGGCGGGCTTGATTGGCTCGTGCGCCACCTTGAGCTCTCGGGCTTTGATCCCATCATCGCCGACGGTCACGATCCGCTCTCTTACGCCTGGGGATTGTTGGAAGCCGAGGCCCGGTTCGCCGCGATCGCTGACGACACTCCGTCCTATCCGGCGCGCCTGCCTTACATGATTGCCCCATGTGTAAAAGGATACGGATTTCCGGGGGCGGGCTCGAATCGCGCGCATAACTTGCCCCTGCGAGATAGTCCGGCAAAAGACAAAAAAAACGCGCGACGAATTTAACGACGCCGTGAGCGCATTGTTTGTCGGACCGGATGACCTTGAAAAACGCCGTAAAGACGCTCGCAAACCATGTCAGCCAATCGCGTCCGCCGGAAAGCCGCAACGCGCTGGCGACGCGTTATGTCCCATCGCCAAATTTGCCGTCGTTGCAAAACGCCGACGCCCGCCTGGCGACGACCCGTTGCGCGATGGACGCCATCGACCGGGAATTCGTAGAAATCGTGAACGCCAATCCGGCCCTTCGCATCCGCGTCGGCAATCCCGACGAATTGCGCAGCAACCATATGCCGCTCGCGCTCGAAACGCTGCGCCACCGCGTAACGGCGCCGGAACCAGGCGCGCCGGAAGCAATAGACGGCGCGATTGTCACTGCTCTTAATGAAGAAGCCGTGATCGCCGCCGCGCTCGGCAACAAGGGCGGCCTCAACCTTGCGGTCAGTTACGAAGCCTTCGCCATGAAAATGCTCGGGGCGCTGCGCCAGGAGATAATTTTCGCACGGCGGCAAAAAGAGTTGGGTCGTCCGCCAGGCTGGATCAGCGTGCCGCTGATCGCAACGTCGCACACATGGGAAAACGCCAAAAACGAGCAGTCCCATCAGGATCCCACCTTGCCGGAAGCGTTGCTGGGGGAGATGTCGGACGCCGCGCGGGTGATGTTTCCAATTGACGCCGCAAGCGCCGTTGCGGCGCTGCGTGAAGTCTACAGCGGGCATGGGGAAATCGCGTGCCTCGTGACGCCCAAAGGCCAGACGCCGACCCATCTTGGCATTGAAGAAGCGAAGATGGGCGCGAGAACCGGAGCGGTTCATCTTGCAGGCGATCCGGCGAACGCACAGGTGCAGCTCGCCGCGATCGGCGCCTACCAAGCGAACGAGGCGATGATTGCATGCGCCCGGCTCGCCGCGCATGACGCGCCGGCCTGCGTCACGGCAATCCTCGAACCCGGCCGCTTGCGCGCGGCGCGCGATCCGCTCGAGACGGACTTCGTCCTCAACGATGATGTGCTCAAAGGCCTGTTCCCTTCCGACCTGCCCCGCGTGCTGATCACCCACACGCGGCCAGAGCCGATGACGGGCCTACTTCGGCGCCTCGACGGCGGGCCGGACCGGTTGCGGTCGCTGGGGTTTCTCTCTCGCGGCGGCACGTTCGATGTTTTTGGCATGTTGTTCGTCAATCGCTGCACCTGGGCCCATATCGTCGAAGCGGCCGCCGTTCTTTTGAACCGTCCGGTCTCGGGATTTCCTGACTGATGAAGAACAAGATGCGATCGCCGGCCGAGGCGATCCGCGGTCGCTCGAGATCGAAAGCGCGCGCGACCATGGACAAGCCTGATGGTGAAACACGGCGCCACAGCAACACGTCGCCAAACAATCCCCGCGCTGGTTTAACCAGCACCAAAGACTCAGAATGCTCGATTTTTTAGGCGGACAAGGACAACGAACAGAACCCCCTCCGGCGCCGCGTCTCTATACTGAGGTTGCCGGCGCCGGTGAGGAGACGCTCGTCTTTCTCGCCGGCCTTGGCGGCACGACGCGCTATTGGTCGCCCAGGATCACCCCTCTCGCCCGCAACTACAGAGTCGTTCTGGTCGATTTGTTGGGCTTCGGCGAGTCGCCAAAACCCTGGGACCGCTACAGCGTAGACCGGCACGTTGCGGCGCTTCACAACACGCTTTCAAGCTTCGGCCCCTTTACGCTGATCGGGCATTCGCTGGGGGCCTTGTTGACAGCCGCCTATGCAGCGCGGTTTCCGCAACAAGTAAAGACTATGGTTTTGATGAGCCTGCCCTATTTCGGCTCTGAGGAACGCGCCTACCGCTATTTGAGAAACGACAGTATGAGGGGCGGCCTCAGAGGGCTCGTGTTCACCAATATGGCGTTGACGATGATTGCATGCATCGTCACGCGGCGGGTGCTGGGCAAAATATTGCCCTATCTGATCCATGATATGCCAAGGGAAGTTATCGAGGATCTGGTGAAGCACACCTGGCGATCATCAACATCATCCCTTTGGGAAGTCGTCTACCGATATGATGCGTTAAGCGATATTCGTCAGGTCCCAGAACGAATAGATGTTTTGTGCATTCATGGAGAGAACGACACGACGGCGCCGCTCTCCCGCGCTCAATGTCATCGAAGAGCATCAACCACATTGGCGCCTTGAAGTGTTGCAGAACGCAGACCATCATCCGTTTCTCCGCGAGACGCAAAGATGTATTGAATTGATCGAGGACGTCGCGCCGCGGATCGGACTGGCATAGCGATAGCATTATTGGGCGCGAAACGCCGCCACCCGATCGGGAGCCTCGCTCACCGCTTCATAATGGTTCGAACGCTTTCAGCGAGCAACGCGCTCACATCGAGTTCGTTGCTTTCATGCGGTATGGTGTTTGTCGTGACGATCCGTCTCGCGCCGGCGGCCAAAAGAGCGTCATACGCCCCGCCCGCAAAGACTGCGTGGACGCCGATGCAAACCGGGGCTGACATGCCTGCTTTTTTCAGGTGTCCGACGGTTTCGATCATCGTGTGCGCCGTCGAAATAATGTCGTCGACGAGGACCGGCGTGTGTTTGCGCCATTGCTCCACCTGCGGCACGCTCACCTCAACATCGCGATCTCCACGCCGCGTCTTTTCAAGTACGAGATACGGCGCACCGGCGCTTCTGGCCGTCTCCGAGACCCACTGCTCGCTCTCGCTGTCTGGACCAACCAGCACAGGGTTTACGACATGCTGCTTGATCCAGGCGGAGACCGCCGGCGCCGCATGCGCAACCACGGCGGGAATGGAATACACGTCCGACAAGGAAGTAATCCGATGTAGATGCGGGTCGATTGTCACGAGCCAGTCAATCCATGGGCTGAGCGCCGCAGCGAAATGTTTCGCGGTCACGCCCTCTCCTGCCTGAAAGCGCTGGTCCTGCCGCATATAGGCAAGATAGGGCGCAACCAGCCCCTATTGTCTTCGCGCCGTTTTCGCGCGCCGCTGCAGCGGCGAAAATCAACGGCAGAAATTTGTCGTCAGGACGGTCAAGCGTGCAAACCAGGACGACGTCGCGCGCCTCTACGCTTGTCTCATAACGGACGTAACTCTCACCGTCAGGAAAACGCCGTATATTAATCGTTCCCAAATCGCCGCGAAGCGTTTCGGTGAGCGGCGCCGCGATCCGCTCGTGGCTGAACAATGAAAAAAGAAGAGGGTGCATCGCTAAGCCTCAATTTCGAAAATCGGCGGGTGACTGTCGAGATACGCAAGCGCGTAATCCATTTCGCCTTGTGTCTCGGCATGCAGCGTAAAGACCGGCTCCCACGCTTCGACGCGCTGGCCGAGGCTTACGTGCAATTCAAGCCCCGCCGCTTTTGCATCGGGCGCTCCTGCTAGTTTCGCCGCCTTCGCCAAGCGCCGGTTGTCGATCGCCTCGATCATTCCTCCGTGATCGGCGAGAATCGGATGTTGATAGGCTGACCGCGGCGGCTCGCGCATGCCGCCCTGGGCGTCGCAAATCGCCTGGAACTTCGACCATGCCCGGCCATCAGCGATCGCCGCCGCGGCCTTATTCTCGCCCTCGCCGGTTGCGGCGGCGCCGCTGAGCTCCAGCAAGGCGCCGGCAAGCGCGGCGGCCCGATGTCTCAGATCTTCCGGCGCGTCCGCCTCCCGCTGCAATACCATCAAAACGTCCCGCGCCTCGAGCGCCGGGCCGATCCCGCGTCCCACAGGTTGACGACCATCGCTTTCAACCACGCGGGTTTTGATCCCAAGCGCCTCAGCGGTATTCAAAAGGCTGGTCTTCAGAGACGCCGCGTCATCATTCGTTCTGACCTTCGCTGTCGGACCGACCGGCATGTCGATGACCAGATGCGTCGCGCCCGCCGCCGCTTTCTTCGACAGAACCGAGGCGACGAGCTGGCCTTCGCTGTCAAGGTCGAGCGCGCGCTCGACGCGGATCAGCGTGTCGTCAGCGGGGCTTAAATCGACCGCGCCGCCCCATATGATGCAACCGCCCTCCTTCTCAACCACACGCCGCATTGCGTTCAGATCGAGATCGACCGGCGCGAGCGTTTCCATCGTATCCGCAGTGCCAGCCGGCGACGTGATTGCGCGAGACGATGTCTTCGGCATGGTGAGGCCGCAAGCAGCGGCGATCGCAACGACGATCGGCGTTGTTCGGTTGCCGGGAAGGCCGCCAACGCAGTGCTTGTCGACGATGAGCGGCGCGTTCCAATCGAGACGCTCGCCGGCGGCGACCATGGCGCGCGTCAGGTCGATGACTTCTCGCTTGCTAAGCCCACGCGCCGCGCAAGCGGTGATAAATGAAGACAGGTGAATGTCGGAATAGCGGCCTTCGACAATGTCGCTCATAATGTCGCCGATCGCTGCATCGGCGAATTCGCGACCGTAGACTTTCGCACGAACAACGCTCAATGAATCGAGCGGGCGCGCATGGGAAACGCGCAACAACGCGTCCTCTTCGCAATTAAGACGCCGCCACGCCGTTTCCGACAGTCCGGCTTCGCCGGGCGCCAAAAGATCCCCGGTGACCAAATTGACTGTCGCGATCAAAAACGCACCCTCGACGGCGACCCGAATCCGCGCCTGCGCCGAGAAGCCTTCAGCACGGCAGACATGGCAGTCCTTGCGCATATAAATGACGGCTTCCTGGTGAGTATCGATCCCCAGGCGCTTAGCGTGCAGAATGTTCGTGGCTTCCAAGGTCATTCATACCGCCTTTGATTTCTTCCATTGAACCGACCGACCGCTACCCGAGATCGACTTTGTCGTTGATCGCCGGCGCCGTGCAGTCCCAGTTGAGCACCTCGCTGATGCGCCGCCGCAATGCGTCCGACGCCGCGGGCTCGCCATGGGTGACGAATGTCCGGCGCGGCGGGATCTCGAAATTTTTCAGCCAATCAAGAATCTGGTCGGCGTCTGCGTGGGCTGACAACATGTGAAGATTGTGAACTTCCGCTCGAATCTTGAAATAGCCCCCATGAATTTTGACCGCCTCGGCGCCGCCGACAATCGCCGCCCCCCGGGTTCCCCCGGCCTGAAAGCCCGTAAACACGAGCGCATTCCGGTTGTCAGGCGCATAATGTTTGAGGTGATGCAGAATTCTGCCGCCAGTCGCCATGCCGCTCGCCGAAATGATCACCTTAGGCATAGCGTTCGCGTCGAGCGCCTTTGATTTTTCCGCCTCGCGGACATATTCAGCGACGCCGCAGGAGGTGCGACACTGTTCTTCCGTCAGCCGATGATCGCCGAGGTGCTCGCAAAAGATCTCGCCTGCGTCTATCGCCATCGGGCTATCGAGAAAGATAGGCAGATCGGGGATCTGTTTTGATTGCTTTAATCGATCCAGATGAAACAATATCGTCTGCGCGCGTCCCACGGCGAACGCAGGAATTAGCACCGTGCCGCCGCGGACGGCGGTTCGATTGATAATCTCGGCCAACTGGTCTTCGGGGTCTTCTTTTTCGTGAATGCGGTCGCCATATGTCGACTCGACGATCAGATAATCCGTGTGACGAATGGGCGCCGGATCCAGCATTGTTGCAGAGTCTGGCGGTCCGAGATCCCCGGAAAAGACAATCGTGGTTCCACTGATCGTTAGTTGAACGGTCGCCGCCCCGAGAATATGGCCCGCCGGTCGAAAGACAACGGCAACGCCGGACGAAATCTCAATTTCCTGGCCGAATTTGGTCGGTCTGAAATATTCAAGGCTCGCTTCGGCGTCGCGTTGGGTATAAAGCGGTCGCGCCGGGCGATGTTTTGAAAAGCCGCGCCTGTTCGCGAATTCCGCATCCCGCTCCTGCAGATGGCCGCTGTCAGGCAGGAGAATTGAACAAAAGTCCCGCGTCGCAGACGTCGAATAGATCTGGCCCTTAAAGCCGTTCCGCACCAACAGCGGTATGTAGCCGGAATGATCAAGATGCGCATGCGTCAGAATGACGGCGTCGATGGTCGCCGGGGCCACGGGAAGCGGCGCCCAGTTCTTCAACCGCAACTGCTTGAAGCCCTGGAACAGTCCGCAATCAACGAGAATTCGCTGATTTTCTGCCTCAACGAGATATTTAGACCCCGTAACTGTTCCCGCCCCGCCAAGAAACGTGATCGAGCAACGCATTGCCGGCGATTTCCTCCGCTCTGCCCAGCCTTACGTCGCTCGCACGGCTGCGCGAGCTGTCTGGTTCAGTCAGACGCTCCGCTCCGTCGCGGTTTCGCCGCAAGGCGGCTCGTTTTTTATTCGCCCAAACATACGGCCGAGCGCGGGAATTCACTCAGGCTCCAACAGTCTTTTTTGGAGAACGAGCGCACACGGGGCGAACAGCCGCACCTCGCTACGAATTTGATTATAGTCGCCGGAACAACCCGCGACTGGCGCGCCTGTCTGACTCAAGGGATCAGAACGTTCTAGGCTGGCCACGGTTTCCATTGTAACGCATTGCCGCCAAGGTCGCCGAACGCCCGTTGCCGGCACGTGAAGACGAGACATTGCACGCCGCTTTGCGCGGCCATCGTCAATGCCGTGAACATCGATTCAAGTCGTTGGTCATCATCGAACACCAGCGCGTCGTCAAGAATGACTGGCGACGGTTTTCCCTTGTTGACCATAAGCTTTGCAAACGCCAGTCGGCAAAGAACGGCGATTTGCTCCCGCGTGCCGCCGCTCAGGATGCCGAACTTTTCGAGATTGCCTTCTCGATTAAGGGCGTCCGCCTGAAACTTTTCATCAAGCTTAAGTTCCGCCCCAGGGATCACCTCGGCAAGGAGAGGATTGAGCTCTGCGATCACGGGTTTAAAAAACTGATCTTGAAGCGCCGCCTGCGTTGACGACAATGTCTCAATCAACAGATGCAGCGCTCTCGCATCCGCCTCGTAAGCGAGACATTTTTCTTCAAGCGCGCTTAGCCGCCCGGCCGCTTCGCCAAGTTGTTCTCCGATCCCCTCAGCTTCGCCGTGGCGAAGCGTTTGCGCAACCTCCCCGCGGCGCCCGCTCAGCGTCCGAATTTTCTCGGTCCGGTTAGCCTCGGCCTGTTTGAGGCGCGCCAGGAGCGCTGCCGCCGCTTCAAGGTTCGGCGTCTGCGCGGCGGCTTCCTCGTAGGCCAAGGCGCGCGCTTTCGCGGCGGCTTCCGCTTTTTCCGTCGACCGCCGCGAGGCCTCCTCGTTTGACGGCCACTCGGCATTGTCACCCAGCTGTTCAACCAATACCGCCGCCCTTGACGTTAAGGGTTCAAGCTTGCCGCGACTTTTACTAAGCGCCTCACGCTTTTTGCTTCTGTTTTGCGCAGCACTCGTGCGCTGCGATTGCGCCTCTGCAAGCCCCGCTCTCGCATTCGCAACATCTTCGGCGGCCTTTTCGAGCGTAACGTCGCATTCAACCGCAACGCCGGCCTTCCGGCGCAACTCTTCAATCCCTGCTTCCAGAGCGGTGAGTCCGTCCCGCGCGACCCGGTTCAAATCATCCTCCGCACGCTGTAATTTGACTTCCAATTCGCGGCGGGCGCGCATCAAACGTTGCGCCGCTCTTAGATCATCCGCTGCAGCAGCGCCGAGGGCCCTTTGTAACGCGCCTTTCGCCGCTTCCAGTTCGGCAGCGGCGTCGCTTGGGTCGTCGGCGGTAACAGACAGCGTCGCAATTTCGACGATATTGATGTTTACGTCGCCAGATAAATGGCGCTCGTCGCCATCATGGACAACCTCCCCGTCGATCGCGACCTTTCCCACCCCTCCCGGTCTGATTGCAACCGACAGTTTCGGCCGCAAGGCTTCGATGCGCGCCTGCGCAACGCCGGCGCCGCGCGCCAGCTCCTCAATTTCGGCAAGCGCTTCCTCCGTAATGCGATTTTCGCCCAATTGCGCCGTTATGTTCGCTATGGTCGTGGTCGCGGCGACGGCCACAGCGAGATTTTCCTCTGCAGACGCCAACGTTTTTTGCGCACGCTTTTGCTCCGCCGACCGAATTGCCATTCTTTCAACGGCCTCCGCATCCGTAACCGCCCGCTCAGCCGTTTCGCAGGCCTCTTGCTTTTCCTGCTCTTCTCGCCTCGCCGTATCTTCCTCTTCAACAAGCCCGGCGATTTCTTTTTCGAGCGCTTCGATGTCGTCGCTGTTGGCGATCGCTTCTTCTTGATCGGCGACCAGCCTCTCATGCGCCTTTGCCGCCGCGTCGGCCATGGATTGGGCGTCTTCGCGCGCCCGCAACAAACCCTCAAGGCGCTCGCTTGCTTGCTCAGCCGCGTTCAGCGCCTCCTGGGCCGCGTCAACTTTGGCCCGCGTTTCCTGCACCGCGTCGGGATCCTGAAGATCCTTTAGCTGGCGATCGATATCGACGAGTTCGCATTGCGCGGCTTCCGTTTCCGCCACCCGATTGGCGTAGTCGTCGACGATATTCTTGGCTTCGTCGCGCGCCAGCATGCAGTCGCGATAAGGCCCCGCCGGTTTTCCCGTTTTTGTTTCAATCATGTTGAGACGTCCGCGGGCGTCATTGAGGATACGGCGCGCTCTTTCTCCTCCGGTGACCTGACCGATCTCGCTTTCAAGCAAACTGCTCAACAACAGCCCGCCCTCCTCGCCGGCGCTCGGCAACTCCATCGATTTGCCTTGCTCAACCCACAAAAGCCCGGTGGGGCCAGAGCCCGGTTTTGACGATCCGATCGCCGACAAAAGCCAGTCATGGGCTTCGCCGTCTCTGGCGACAATCTCCGAAGCGCCAATATCCTTGATCTCAGCGCGGGCGCGCTTTAAAAATTGTTTCGTCGCCCTGAACAGTCTTCCATCGAGCTCCAGATCCAACTCGATCAGCGGCGCGCCGCCATTGTGCGGGGCCAGGCTTTTCACGGTCTTGTCGGCAGAGCTGTGTTTGTAAAAAAGCGCTGCGCGGATCGCATCAAAAATCGTCGATTTGCCAAATTCGTTACGTTCCGCAAGCACGGACAAGCCGTTTTCGATGCTCTCAATGGCGATCCCCTGCTCGCCGAAACCGCGAACGTCGCGCAGCCTGATCGCCCGAATGATCATGCCACGTCGTTCTGCGCGTGAGCGCCGAGTGCAAACAGGATTTCCAGCGCTCTTGCCGCGTCAGCTTGCTCCGACGCAATTGAGGACGCGTTCTTCTTTTCCAGCAGTTGTTCCGCCGAAAGACGAACGCTGCCGCCAAGGTCAAGCGAATCCAAATCGTCGACAGTGAACAACGTATCGAGACGTTCGCTTACGCATTCAAGAAATGCTGCTTTCTCCTTCGCGGCGCGCAGTTTTTCGTCGAGCTGTAATCGCTCCGGCGCGCTGAGGCTGCCCGACAACGCAAGCGTAATCAGTGTATGTCTTGAAGAAAGGCGATCGCCGAAGAGCGGTTTAAGCGCCTCATCCAGGTCCATGCCGGGACGCAAATCGATGCTGATGCTCCGCCAATCAAATGCGTTGACGCGTTTCGGCGTCACTGTGGGCGGCGCGCCTGCGCCCGGTATGTCCACAACCAGGGCGTAGCCGGGCTCGTTTTTCGGAAAACGATCAGGCTCCGGCGTTCCCGCATACCAGGTGCGCGCATTGATCTCCTTCACGCCGTGCCAATCGCCCAACGCAAGGTAATCGAGCTTCGCCTTCGCCGCCCGCTCCGGATCAATCGCCGCCGTGTTCGGCGCATCGCCTGAAAAGTCGACGACGCCGCCATGGGCGAGGCCGATCCGCAGCGCGCCGTCCGGCGTCGGCGTCTCGTCAAATGCGCTCGTAAGATCCCGACCCGGCGCCTTGCTCGACCACGGCGCCGGCAAAACGAATACGCCCGGTTCAATCTCGACCGGCTTTGGCTCCGTCAGCAGCCTGACATTCGTCGGCGCGATATCGGCGACCCGCGCCCATAACATGTTAGACCGATAAGGGTCGTGATTGCCGGGCAATAACCACCAGATGACGCTCTCCGCAGCCCCCATGATATCGATCGGCTGGCGTAAGGTTTGCGGCGCCGGCTGTTCCTTGTCCCAAACATCCCCGGCGACAAGAACATGACGCGCGCCTTCTTCAACGGACAATTGCACAATGCGGTCAACCGCCTCAATGCGCGCGGCCTTCAGTTGACCGGCAAGTTCGGCGTCAAATCGCCCAAACGACGCTCCGAGCTGTAAGTCGGCGGTATGGATAAATCGGAAACTCTCCATTCCAAGCAGCTCCTACGTTATATATTGCGCCCTCGGCGTCGAAATGAGCGCCCAACCTCATGCTGTTCTCCGGGCGTTCGAACGATCGTCGAACCAGGCCTGTTCTGTCCCGCAGTCTAGCGGGCATGCATTGCGATAGGGCGTTCTCGGTCCTTAAACGTTTCACAGTCGGCAAAAAATTGCTCGGCGACGCGGTGACCGCTCGCTTCCGCCAGCGCCATCGCCATTTCCGGCAACTCCCTCCTGGCGCGCCGAAAATCATCCATTGCGATCGGTTTTTCGCTTTCCGGCGCATCAATGCGCATTACATTGTCTTTGCCAAGCAGAAGAAAAGCCTGTCCGAGAGCATTTTTCGACTGCGCGCAGATCGCAGCCTGGATAACGCCGCGCCAGCCCCACAATCCGGCAACCGCCATCTTCGCCGTGACGCGATGAACGGTCTCGCCGCAGCCAAGACTTAAAACGCGGATCTGCCGCCGATCAAGGTCGTAACAAGTCAACGCATCGACGACCGCGTTCATGATCGGGTTGTTCGCCCAAATTCCGCCGTCCACGAACGTATAATGATTATTCTCAAACGCTTTGAAAAAAGTCGGCGCGGCGGCGGTCGCCATCGCGACGCGCACCATTTGCTCGTGCCGGTCTTTTTTGTAGTCCGGATGATGCGGGGTCTTGTAAATCCATGGCTCGCCATACCGGCCCTCGAATGAGGGAATCACGAGCCGTGTCGCCGCATCGCCGAAGACACGGTCCCCGAACACGTTTCGCAGCTCTGTTTCCAGCACATTCTCATCATAAATGTACCGCATCAGGCGCCGAAGCTTCCTTGCCGCACGCGATGCTAGATTCCCCTGCGGAAATATCACGCCGCCTCTTTCCGTGTAGAGCTTTAATATGTCGACGGCCCGCAGCTCGGCGCCAAGCCCGAGGGCTATAATGCCGCCCGTGGAGGTTCCCGCAATCATATCGAAACGCCCTCCCGCCGGTCTTCCGCCGAGAAACCGCTTTTCAAGCTCGGTCAGATACGCCGCCGGCAGAATGCCGCAAATGCCGCCGCCGTCGATTGATAAGATGCGGAAGGGACGATCTTTCGGCCATGGCAGTTTTTTGCGGACATGCTGGATGGCGCCGGCTGACCGGCGCGGCGGATCGTAGCTCATGCGCATCTCCTCAAGGCTCTCAAGGACGGCCGGCGGCCATGTCGACCGCCGCCTTCCCAGCGGCCGGTTACGCGCCAGGCCTCATAGCAGGCGAGCCAATCGGCCGACCACGGAACAGTTGTGAACGCCAGATAGTCATCATGCGTCCACTCATTCTGCACAGGATCGAAAAGACACAACGGCGATCCCGGAAGGTAAGACTTGTTGAAATAAACATGCGGCAGCGGCGCTTCTTTCGCTGCGTCGAAATTCGGTTTCAATTCCGGCCACAAAACCCGCACCACAGGAAACCGGTATGGTCCGCCAACGAGACCCGGTAATGGAACGCCATGCGCGATCTCGATTTCGTAAAGCTTTTCGTTGCCTGCGAGCGCGCCGCGCCAGATCGCCAGGTCCGTGCATTGACGAATAAGCGCCAGACCGGGCCAGTGAAGCCGCATCAGCGTTATTTGCTGCTCAATCGATTTCATCGTCTCCCCATTCGCCCCCATAGAAAGTGTGAGGGCGGGCGACGCTCGGGGTGGAGACGGCGGCGGCGCTAACGCTCGCCGGCGCGACGCGCCCTGTTGAAAGATGGCGGCGCGCTCCTGTGCGCACTGCGTCGCCTAGGCGCGTCGCATAATCCTTGATCACCGCTTGCGCCGGCCCTTCGCCGAACATTTCCGCCAGGAGAGTTTGCTGCTCTTCAAGATCAAGCGTTCCCGACATCAACTCCGTCAGCTGCGCGCGGAACAATTTCAGATCGCTGATATAAAGACGCTGGGCTTCACGATTTTCCGGCCAACGGTCCGTAAACAAATCTTCGCGGCATTTCGGATTGCGGATCTTTACCAGGCGCCCCTCCCGCTCCGCCCCTTCGAGAAGGTCGAGAAGCCGTTCGGTGATCGCAAACAGCGCCTCGGAGATACTCGCGCCGGAGACATCGGTTTCAACCGACACCGCCGCCATCATCACAGAGGGCGGCATGCGGGCGCCTTCGCGGTCTTGATAACGCACATTCCGGTTTCGCTTCATGAGCTGGTGTGCGACAATCACCGCAGATTTGCCGCCCTCTTCCGCTGCGTGCTCCGGTACGGGTTTCACGTCGGCGTCTTTGGCCACGGGGCTGCGATCACGGATCTTGACGCGTTTGCGGTACGCCTCAATGAACGCAAGATCGGCCGGCGTATTTGCAATCACATAATCGCAGAACGCCCAGCTGTTCATCGTCTTGACGAAATGCTCATCGACCGGCTCTTCCGGTTTGGCGTGAAAGATCCAGCTTTTGCGTTCGTCTTCCGGGTCGATAAGAACGGACGGCGTCACATCGATATGCATGTCGTCAGCGTAATAAATCGTCACGCACCGCGTTTGGCGTTTAACCTTGCCATGATATTGCGAGCCCTGCGGGCCATTGATCGCTTCAAACAGCAAATCGAGCACTCTCGACGGCGACGTGTGCTTCGGCAACATTAATTCCACGACGATATCGATGTCGTAACCGTCGTCGCGGCGGCGCGCCCGGATCGTCGCCCGGATCGCCATCGACCCTTGCGGATAAAACCACGCAACGAAATCATAGAGCGGACTGTCCAACCGTTCGATATGCTTGCGCACGGCCTCGTAACGCTCGACCGCCAAGCGATGCAGGCTCGGCGGCAATTCGATGCGGATCGCCGTCTCCGCCAGCAAAATCTCGCCAACCGGCGCGTCCGGTCCGAGAGGCGTTGAGAATGTTTTTGCGGGCATGGCCCAATCTCCGATATCGCGACGCTGATTCTGGCCGCATTCTACCATCTGTACGCGGCGCTTGCGACGCCGCTTCAATCACTCTATCTTTTTTATCAAACGAGTTTCCGGATTCGTCAAGTTTCTTTACTGATCGGAGGAGCACGCATGGCGGCAAAAAAGGCGCGGGAAGCCTGGAGCGTTGAGCAACGCCTTGAATTCATTGACTTTCGCCTTTTCTGGGAAGGGACGATCCGGCGCGGCGATATTTGCGAAAAATTTGGCGTTTCGATCCAGCAAGCCTCGATCGATTTGGCCAAGTACCGCGAATCAGCCCCTGACAACCTCGCCTACGACACCAGCAAGAAGCGATATATTGCGGCGACGCGGTTCAAGCCGATTTTCTATGCGCCGAACCCGGATCGATATCTCGCCCAATTGCGCGCCATTAAAGAAGACGTGATTTCTCACGACGATACGATGATCGGCGACCTGCCCCAGTGCGACGTCTTGCCGATCCCGTCGCGCGATGTTTCCGCTCATAAGCTTAAGCAAATTCTCCGCGCGATCAGGGGCGGACGCTCCATATCGATAGAATATCAATCGATGAACGACAGACGTCCGGAGCCCATATGGCGGGAAATAACGCCTCATGCGATCGCGTCGGACGGGCTGCGATGGCACGCTAGGGCCTATTGCCATCTGGAAGAACGATTCAAGGATTTCATCATTTCCCGGTGCCTGCGCGTTGGCAAACTCGATGCGCCCCATCCCAAGGCGACGAACGATCAGGACTGGGATGCTTTTTTTGACGTCGTTCTCATTCCTAATCCCGCCTTCGGCGACGCTCAGAAACGTACGATCGAGTTAGACTATGGCATGAAAAACGGAAGCTGCACGGTCCGGGTGCGCAAAGCCTTGCTGTATTATTTCGACAAGCGAATGCGGCTCGACGTCGGCGAAAAACACGACCGGCCCAAAGAAACGCCGGTCGTGGTCGAAAATCGCAATGCGTATGACGACGCGCTGGCGATGCGCGTCACATGAGAAAATTATGAACCGCTTCGAATACAAGGTCCAACGTTTATGCCGACGGCATTGACGGGACGGCATTGCGCACATTCTGGGGTTGTTTGAACCCACGCCGATGCGCAACGCGATAAAGCGCGGGCAGGACAAACAGCGTAAGCGCTGTTGAAGACAGTATCCCGCCGATGACGACAGTGGCGAGAGGGCGCTGCACTTCCGCGCCTGCACCCACGTTTAACGCCATCGGGATAAAGCCAAGGCTGGCGACAAGCGCTGTCATCAGCACAGGGCGAAGCCTCGTCAACGCGCCCTCGCGGATTGCTTCGTCGATGGGCCGGCCCTCAACCGCAAGCGCGCGGATAAACGTCAGCATCACAACGCCGTTCAAGACCGCAACGCCCGAAAGCGCAATAAAGCCGACGCCTGCGGAAATCGATAGCGGCATGTCGCGCAGGATGAGCGCGAAGACGCCGCCGGTGAGCGCCAAGGGGATGCCGGTGAATACGATCGCAGCGTCCCGGCCTGAGCGGAACAGGGCGAACAAAATGGCGAAGATGAGGAGCAGCGTCGCCGGTACGACCAGTGCGAGGCGTCGGGCGCCGGAAATTAATTGCTCGAACGTGCCTCCATAAGAGACCCAATATCCCGCCGGCAGCTCGACTTCGGTTTCAATCCGCTCGCGGAGGTCCGCGACAAAGGAGCCGAGATCGCGACCCCGGACATTCGCCGTAACGAAGGCGCGCCGCTTGCCGTTTTCGCGGCTGATCTGGTTGGGACCGACGATCAGGGAAACGCTCGCCACTTCCTGCAACGGCACAAAACCGCGCATGCCGTCTTCCGCCCCCGGCAACGGAATATGCAAACGGCCGATTTCATCGACATTCTCACGCAAGACTTCCGGCAGACGCACAACAACATCGAAACGTCGGTCGCCCTCGAATATCTGCCCCGCCGTCGCGCCGCCAAGCGAGGTTTGCAGGACGGACTGGAGGTCTGACACATTCAATCCGAAGCGCGCAAGCGCAGCGCGGTCGGGATCGATCTGCAGGACCGGTAAGCCGGTGATTTGTTCAGACTGTGCGTCTTCCGCCCCTGGCGTCGACGCGACGACGCTCTCGATTTCCTGGCCGATATCGAGAAGTTGATCGAGGTCGTCGCCATAGACCTTGACGGCGACGTCTGCGCGCACGCCCGAGATCAGTTCATTGAACCGCATCTGAATCGGCTGCGTGAACTCATAGCGATTGCCGGGAATGACATCGACGGCCTCCTGAAATTCAGCGACAAGCTCCGCACGCGGTTTGCGCGGGTTTGGCCAGTCTTTCCGCTCGCGCAAGAAAATGAAGGTGTCGGCGACGCTCGGCGGCACAGGGTCGGTTGCAATTTCCGGCGTCCCGATCTTTGAAACGACGCGCTCGACTTCGGGAAACTCTCGAATGCGCGCCTCAAGCGACGTCTGCATATCGACAGCTTGGCTCAAGCTCGTTCCAGGAATCCTCAGGGCATGCATGGCGATGTCGCCTTCCTCAAGATTGGGAATGAACTCCGCTCCCATGCGGGAAGCGGCAAAGCCGGTGATTCCAACGAGCGTGACAGCGGCGGCGATCACCGCGAAACGAAATCGCAACGCAAAATCAAGCGCCGGGGCGTAAGCCTCACGCGCGCCGCGCATGACAGGGCTCTCTTTTTCAGAAACCTTGCCCGTCACAAAAAGCGCGACGGCCGCCGGCACGAAGGTGAGCGACAGGATAAGCGCCGCCGACAGGGCGGTAACAACTGTGAACGCCATCGGGTGGAACATCTTGCCTTCGATGCCGGTCAGCGAAAATATCGGCACGTAGACCAGCGTGATGATCAGCACGCCAAAAATTGACGGCTTGATGACTTCAACCGTCGCCTCCTCGGCGACGCGAAACCGCTCATCGCGAGAGAGCAAGCGTCCCAATCGTTTTTGCTCAAGACCGAATCGTCGCAGGCAATTCTCAACAATGATAACGGCACCGTCCACGATAAGGCCGAAATCAAGCGCGCCGAGACTCATCAAATTGCCGGAAATTCTGTTCTCCACCATCCCTGTAATGGTCATCAGCATGGAGATCGGAATGACCGCCGCGGTAATGAGCGCCGCGCGAATGTTTCCTAGCAGTAGAAACAAAACGACGATGACCAGCATTGCGCCGATGACAAGGTTTTCCTCAACCGTCGCAATCGTTCGGTCAACAAGTTCGGTTCGATCATAGACAGGTTTGGCGACGACGCCCGGCGGCAAGGCTCTTGAGGCTTCCTCAAGTTTTTCGGCTGCCGCGCGCGCGACAACGCGGCTATTCTCGCCAATTAACATGAAGACCGTGCCGAGAACGATTTCTTTTCCGTCTTCTGTCGCAGCGCCCGTGCGCAATTCTTCGCCCATCAAAACGTCGGCGACGTCAGCAACGTGCACCGGCACGCCATCGCGATTGGCGACAATGATGGATTTGAGATCGTCAACGCCCTGGGCCTGGCCGGCGGAGCGCACCAGCAACTGCTCTCCATACCGCTCCACATAGCCAGCCCCGACATTTGCATTGTTCCCTTGCAGCGCGGCAATCACGTCGGTCATGGCAAGGTTTGCTGCGGCAAGCCGGTCCGGCCAGGGCGTCACATGATACTGGCGAACATAGCCGCCCACGGTGTTGACTTCGGTGACGCCGGGCGTCGTGCGCAATTGCGGGCGAATGACCCAATCCTGAAGCGTGCGCAAATCTTCAGGCGTCCATTCCCCGCCATCGGGCTTTCGCGCACCGGGTTCGGCTTCAACGACATACATAAAGATCTCGCCAAGCCCCGTTGCAATGGGCCCGAGTTCCGGCTCAACGCCATCCGGCAATTGACTGCGTACTGATTGCAGACGCTCATTGATTAGCTGCCGCGCAAAATAAATGTCGGTGCCATCTTCAAAAACGGCTGTGATCTGCGACAGTCCGTACCGGGAAATCGAACGGGTATAGGCGAGCCCGGGCAGTCCGGCGATTCCGGTTTCAACCGGAAAAGTCACGCGCTGCTCAGCCTCAAGAGGCGAAAAACCCGGCGCTTCGGAATTGATCTGCACCTGAATATTGGTGATGTCCGGAGTTGCATCTATCAGTAGGCGATTGAAATTCCAGACGCCGAGACCGGCGATCACAAAGACAAGCGCCAGCACAATCCAGCGATTGCGAATAGAAAAACGAATGATACTGTCGAGCATGATGCTCTCCTAATGCCAGTTATTAGTGATCGTGGCTTGCACCGGACTTCTCGACGTCCTGACGGATGAGAAAAGCGTTTGTCGTCACATACTCAATGCCGGGATCAATACCGCCCAAAATTTCCGTCCATTCGGGCGTTCGTCGCCCAAGTTCCAGCATGCGTACTTCATAAGTTTCGCCGACGCGCGCATAGACGACGGTAAAATCACGGAAACGCTGCAACGCTTCGGTTTTGACCGCGAGCGGCACCTGCGTTTCGCCGACAACGACAACGCCCTCAACGGCCTGGCCGGGGCGCCAGGTCAGATCGTCATTCGGCAATTCCACATGAGCGATGATTGTCTGGGTCATCATGTCGGCGGACGGAAGGATCGTTTCGATTTCCGCTTCGATGAACCTATCGCCGCTCAAGCTTTTGACCGTCACCGCCTGCCCGGCGCGCAAGCGTTCAGCATCGCGCGGATAGACGTAAAATTCCGCATGCACCTTGCTGGCGTCGGCGATGATATAGAGCGGATCACCGGCCGTCGCGACGTTCCCGACATTGGCCCGCCGCTCCATAACGACGCCCGAAATTGGCGTCGGGATCGGATAGGTTTGCAGACTCCCGCTTGCAGTGACCCGCGCGAGCATTTCGTCTTTTTCGACAGCTTCGCCAATGTTTTTCGTCATTTCGACGATGCGGCCAGGGAACCACGCGCCAACCTCCGCGCGCCCATGCGGCTGCAGTTCGACGCGGCCGACGAGCGTCACCGTTTCCTTAATGGTCGCCGGGCCCGTCTGCTCGACTGCGACGCCTGCCGCATCGGCCTGCATCTGTGCGATTGTCGTGCGCCCTTCATAAGACTCATACGTCCATTCACGACGTTCGCCTTGATAGGTTGCACGCACCGCGACATCGAAACTGTGCGGTTCGGCGACAACGCCGTCACCCACAAGAAGATCATCCTGGGGCGTAAACGCGAAGCGGTCGACCTGACCACCGAGACGACCAAGCTCGATCGTAAGTTCGACCGTCGCCGAATCGACGGGTCGGTTGTTCACGTAAGGATAAACGCGAAATTGCGGATCAACACCATCTTCAAAGATCGTGATCTCCACGGCGAAGTCGCCATCGCGCAATAGGCGTCCGCGATGAGGCCCGCGTTCATATTCTTCCGCTTGTGCTTCACCATGGGCGTCAGACGGCGCAGACCCCGCACCGCCGCACGACGCCAGAAACATCAACGATAAAAAGGCGGCGCCGACAAGCTTCGTTTTTTCAGACCTGATACTCACTGCGAATTCTCCAGAATATTGTCAGGGGCAAGAACGCCCATACGGCGAGCGAGCCTCGCTTCCGCCTTGTGAAACGATAGAAGGGCTGAAATCTGACGCTCACGCGCTTCGGCTAGCGAACTTTGGGCGTCCAGAACCTCAATGTAAGAAAGCCCGCCTTGTCGATAAGCGCGCAATGATTGCTCAAGGGCGCGTTCGCTGGCCGGGATGATGCGCTCCGCATACGCTATTATTTCGGTGCGGGCCGCATCGGCTTGCGATGTCAGATAGGCGGTTTCCCGCGCGAGCTCGCGTTCCCGCGCCGCCGCCTCGAATTCCGCGCGGCGTTCGCCCGCGCGCGCCGCAGCGATGGCGCCGGAGTTTCGGTTCCAAACCGGCAGCGGCACGCTGACGCCGACGACAAAGGCGGATTCATCAACCCCTCTTAGCTGCCTGAAGCCGGCGCGCACGCTTGGATCGGGAACGCGCTTTGCGCGCTCGATCTCAACCTTCGCCGCCGCGACGTCACGCTCGGCTTGGGCCAACGCGATGTCCGGCGACGCAGACGCCTCAGCACTGCCGCGCGACGCCGGATTGAAGAAACTCACGGTTTCAATTGCGAAATCGCCGGCGCCGGCCCAGTAAGTCGCGAGCGCCGTCTTGGCGGCGCTGGCGCGGGCGAGCGCAGTTTCGAGATTGATTTCCGTTTCAGCTAGCCGGGCGGCGACGCGCGACCCCGCCGCAGCCGGGTCTCGTGCAGCGCGGACCCGCGCCGCCACGGCATTTGAGAATTCCTTTGCGACATCAACTCGTTCACGCGCCACTTGCGCGAAAGCATTCGCGGCTTGCGCTTCAACGAACGCCAATTCGACGGCCTCGCGCAAATCGAGTTCGGAAAGACCGGCGCGAAGACGCGCGGCGCCGGCTTGGCGTTCCGCCGCCACGCGGCGGGCGCGCCGATCGCCGCCCAATTCAAACTTCTGCGTCAGCGCATAGGTCGCTTCCGCGCTTTGGGCACCGCTTACGGGGCCCGCACCGCCGAAATCTTCCAGCTGTACGTCCACAGTCGGATTGGGACGCAGTGCGGCTTGGCGCGCCGACGCTTCAGCGGCTCGCGCACCTTGCACGGCCGCCGCGACGCCTGGATCATCGCCAAACGCCCGCGCAACGGCCGCCTCGCGCGTCACTACTTCGGCAGCGGCTGTATTTGTATTGTCGATCGACTGCGCCGCCGCCGCGCCAACCGATGCGAGCCCAAACAGGGCCCCAATATAAATTATTTTCACGGAAAACCTCCTCCGTCACAAACGTTGCGTCGCCGCGCAGAAAGCGCGGCGTTAGGCGTTCGGATCAGAGGATGGTGCGCGGAGGTTTAAAGGCGGGCTTGTCTTTGTAGAGGGGACCGCTTCCCGACGGATCAGCCCAGGCGATCCGACTGGACGCTGCAAATGCGACCCGCAACGTTGCGGCGTCAACCGGACCGAATTGCGGAGAAGAATGGGTGTGAAACCCTGATTCGGAGTGCTTCGGGGCGTTGGGTTCGTCGCCTGTAGGACCTTCTTGCCCGTGATGCAGGCGGTCATCGCCGTCATCAAGGAAGTGGACTGCATGCGGCCCGGAATGCTCATGGGCGTGCGTAACCGCCGCCGCCAAAACGCCATAATTGACGAGCGTAAATACGAGGCCAATCGCCAGAATTCTCCACAAGGCGC
Source organism: Hyphococcus sp. (assembly GCA_965230025.1). GTDB lineage: Bacteria > Pseudomonadota > Alphaproteobacteria > Caulobacterales > Parvularculaceae > Hyphococcus. The sequence continues at coordinate 15,172 of CBDDKD010000039.1, read as the reverse complement.
CCATAAGCGAATACTATAGGCGATTTCTTATCGTTTAATAAAGGCTGAAAGTAATGCGGCCGGAGAATGACAAAGGTCGATCACGTAACCTATCGTCGCTCCGGCGTCTCCTGAGCGCGTCATATGGAGGAATTCGACCTATCTCGCTTATGACGATGGCTGAAAGCAAGAATAGATACACACAAAAATTAGGCTACTATTCAATGTTGTTATCGTCGTCGGTTGTTGGCTGTTCGGTTTTGCCATACTCCGCAGACTGTATCGCTTCAATCAAAATCGTCTGGAATTTCACCAGCTGAAGCTGCGATGAGTTTATGTTCAAGCAATACTTCCGCCTCAGGAAGCGCGTTCTTAACCCGTTCAATCATTGCTTCAGGATCTTGCTCAAACGGCCCATCCACAATGACTCTGATAATAAGCTGATGCCGCGCCATTGGTCGTCTCCGAACAAAGCTCCACCTGTTATCACATTGATTAGTCCAGAAGCTTCGCAATCGCTTCGCAGGTCTCCTCCGGCGTCAGACCGAAATGTTTCATCGTGTAGTCGAAAGCGCCAGCGCACATGCGGCTTAGGTCATTGGCAATGGACTCCAGCAAATGATCGAATATGTCGTCGTCTCGTGACAAATAGGTAGCAATTGCGATCCCGACGAGACTTCTGTTAACTGACAAGATACACCGCCCGTGACCGGCGCCTAGTTTCTCGATCCAAACATAAACGAGGGGCAGGTTCTCGCTTTCTTCGTCGCAATCAGTTTCGCTGTCCAGATCTTCGCGATAAGTCGGGGACAAGCCATAATGCTTTTGTAAATCGTGCATCACTTGCTGGCGTACTGCCTGTTGATATTCATCATTGGTCATCATCTCTCCTGGGTAAAAATTCGTGAACGCTTGCATTTGTCCTCCTTTTCAGCGCGTGAGGGGCGCGGAGCCCCCAATAGCTCAAGCGCACCCGCGCACTGCTTGCTAAGCCTGGTCGTCCGTATCGAGACTGATGTGAGACGCGATCAATCGCTCTAATGCGGAACCGTCCTTTCGCGTCAGGTTTGGAATGTATCGTGAGTAGACCCGGAACAGCATCTGGGTGGACGTATGCCCCATCTGCCGTGCGATCCACTCGGGGTTTTCGCCTGCCGCGAGCCAGAGCGTTGCAGCTGTGTGACGGGTCTGGTAAGGACGGCGAAGCCTCAGGTCGAGATGACGCAAAAGCGGATACCAGACGCGGCGGGTCATGTTCTGGTTGTTGATGGGCGAACCGGCGCGGCTTGCAAACACGAAATCGCTCCTCCCCTCCGTCGCCTTTTGTTGTGCTTGAAGCGCCTCGAAGACGACCGAATTCATGTCGATTTCGCGTTCGGAACCGTCGGTTTTCGTCGCAAACGAGTTCGTCTTTCACGAACGCCTGGCGGACGAGAATCTGACGGCGCTCGAAATCGACATATCGCCACTGCAAACCATTGATTTCGCTGGACCGCATGCCGGTAAAAAATCTGACAGCAAAATAATTGCGAAAGTCGGTGCGCACACGCTCGAGAATGAGCTGCACCTCTTCCAACGTGAAAGGTTCGACATTGGTCTTCGGTTCGCGAAGCGGCTTGATGTTCTTCCAGGGCGAGGTGAAATTGAACTTCTCGGCCGCTTCCGAAAGAATCATCCGCAGCGGCGCCATGATGTGATTGATCCGGGACGGAGATAACGTCTCCCCTTCCCTCTTCCCTGGCAGATCACCCAGAGAGCTGCGAAATACGAGGATGTCTTCTTTAGTGATTTCAGAGAGTAACTCTTTGCCGAATTCTGGCAGCAAGTATCGGTCGAGAACCGTTCTAACAGTTTCTTCGTGTGAAGCGCGCCATTCGATGCGCTTCAATTCAAACCAACGCTCACTGAATTTTGCGAATGTTTCGGCTGGCGCGCGCTGTAACTGCCGTTTATTAGATGCAATCTCGAATGCATCTGCATGGGAGCTTTCCGGAAAGTATTGGCGATATGAAAATGTGCCGAGTAAAATCTCGGCTTCCATTTTCTTCGCCACGCCGCCAACTTTCTTACGGTTCGAGGTTGTATCTTCATAGGGAAGATACTCCTTGTACCGTTTTCCGAAGACTCGAAAGTCGACGTATAGCTTCCCGTTCTTCGCGCCAACGGAAGCCATGATCAGCTGACCAGTCCGGCAAAGCTATCGGCGACGCTAGCCTGTGCCATATCTGCTTCGATCTTCTCCCAAAGGTAGAGGATCTTGCGGCCGCCGAAGGGACGGATGTAATGCACGCCTTCGAGCAGGACAGAGTCCTTAAGGCGTTCGCGAATTGTCCGAACATCATATTTGATACGGGTGGCCAGTTCGTCCGTTGTGAGGTAAGTGTTGCTCATCGTTCGTTCCCTTTGCGCTATGAGCGTCGCGTATACGCATCATATGGCGCACAAAAGCGTGCCCGTCAAGCACTTATGATGAGTTTGCGCTACATTTTTTGTTTATGAGCTACAAATGCTGAGATTTCGATTAAAAGAGCTGATTGCAGACAAGGAGTTCTCGGAGAACCGCCGCGTCACACTTGACGAAATTGCAGAAGCGACCGGAATCCATCGAACCACACTTTCAAAGGTCGCAAACCAGCGCGGGTATAACGCGTCAGCGGACACAATTGATAAGCTGTGCGCTTTCTTCAATGTGCAGGTAAGCGATGTTGTCGTTTATGTAGCAGACGCGCCTGAAAGGTCGTCTACTGATTAATTTGTGATTGAAAAAGCGCGAACAAAATACGTTTAGGGTCGTGGTCCCTAACGCCGTTAAAATGTCAGGCCGGTAGTCATTTTTTGAAGCTGCAAAGTTAGGATCGATTTCGACATGGTCCCCCGGTGGTCCCTATGTGGTCCCCAAGGCCTCGGCGACGATTGCTATGCCCCACAACCGATTGATTTTCCTGATAAAACTGGCGCGAGTGACGGGACTCGAACCCGCGACCTCCGGCGTGACAGGCCGGCGCTCTAACCAACTGAGCTACACCCGCGTAAGGGGCTCGCCGGCTGGCGGCGAGGCAGGCGGTGTAGGCCAGCCTCGCCACCCCGTCAAGCCGGATCTGCCGGGGGCCGGCGCGTTAACCTTCGCGGGTGGGCGCAGGCGTCTCAGCCCGCTTCATGGGCGAGGCCGGGCGCACGGCGGATCGCCAGGATAGGCCCGATCAGCATGGCCAGAAACGCCACATTGAAGATGACATTCGCCGGGACGCCGGCGGCGACGGACCCGGCGGAATCAATCACGAACCAGACCAGCATGGCGGCGATAACGCCCCGCGAGGCAAGGTGCGAGCCCTGTTCCACCAGCGGCGCGACCACCATGTAAAAAAAGCACGCAAAGCCCGGCGAATACGCCGCCGCCGATGGCGCTGAACCAGCGCGCCTCTTTCGTATATTCCGCTGTTCCGCCATCCAGCGGCCAGTCGAGGAGGTCGTGCAGAAAGACGGAGGCGCCGTCGATCGGCGCAAAGGCGCCGGAGGCGAAAATCAGCGCGGTGAAGAAAAACATCACCGAAACATATCGGATGATGTTTGCAGCCTGTTTCTCAGTCATGGGGGCATTCCTTTCCAATGTCTTCATTGCGAAAATGCCCGCATGGCGTGACGCGCCGCAATTACCTCCGGGGTAAGTGAAATAAGCGCCGCTGCGCTGTAGGATTGCCCGCACCAACAACGGAGCCGGCCATGACGACATCCGCATTTGGCGACATGCTTAAGGAATGGCGCACGATCCGCCGTTTCAGTCAGCTTGACCTCAGCCTTGAGGCGGATATCTCCGCCCGGCATTTGAGCTTTCTGGAATCAGGCCGCGCAAAGCCCAGCCGCGCCATGGTGATCCGCCTCGCCAGCGCGCTGAACATGCCGAAGGACACGGCGAATAACGCGATGCATATCGCGGGCTTCGCGCCGGTGTTTCCACAGCTCGAAAAAGAGGCGGCGGATCTGGCGCCGGTGCATGATGCGGTCGCGCATATGCTCGCCAGTCACGACCCCTACCCCGCCATCGCCATCGACCGCCACTGGGACGTGATCAACGCCAATACGAGCGCCTTGTCGCTGTTCGCCGCGACGGGCGTTAACGGCGCGACGAACATGATCGACGCCTTATGCGCGACCGGCGAAAGCGACATCATCGACAATTGGGAGGAGACCGCGATCCTCGCCCTCGCACGCCTTCGCGCCGAAATCGCACAGCGCGGCGGCGACCGCGTTCTCGAACGCTACGCCGCCCAGATCGCCGGCCACAAACGATTGGCCGACGCCGATCTCAGCGATATCGATTTCGGCCAGGCGGTGATCCCGTCCGTCTTTAATCTCTCCGGCAAAAAACTGTCGCTGTTTACAACCATCGCGGGCTTTAGCACCGTGCAGGATGTCAGCGCCAGCGACATCCGTATCGAGATGATGTTCCCGGCGGACGCCGCAAGCAAAGCCTATCTTGAGCAGCGATTGAATTAGACGCGGTCAGGCCCGACGCGCACCACCGCCTTGCCGAAATTCTCGCCCTTGAAGAGACCGATGAACGCTTCCGGCGCCTTGTCCAGTCCTTCGTATACGGACTCCTGAAACTTGATCTTGCCTTGCGCCAATAGCGGCGCGACCTCGGCGGCGAACTCCATCGCCTTGTCCATATATTCCGACACGATAAATCCGCGCGCCATGACGCCGCGCCCGATCATATTGGTGAGGTTCGGCGGCCGGGCTCGGCTTCCTTGTTGTTGTAGACCGAGATCATGCCGCAGAGCGCCATGCGCCCCGCCAAAACCGATGCAGTTGAGCGCCGCTTCCAGGTGCATGCCGCCGACATTTTCAAAATAGCAGTCAACGCCCTTCGGCGCCGCTTCCGCAAGCGCCTTGGTCAGCTCGCCGGCGTTTTTGTAGTTCTTGTAGTTAAGCGCCACATCGACGCCTGCCTCTTTTTCAGCCATTCGCATTTTGCTGGTGATCCGGCGGAAGCGATAACCCGGCATCCCTTCGCTTTGCCCAGCTGGCAAACAACCGAACCGACCGCGCCGGCGGCGCCGGAAACAAACAGCGTCTCGCCTTCTTTCGGTTTCAGGATCTGCGTGACGCCCGCCCAGGCAGTCATGCCCGGCATGCCCAGCACGCCGAGATAGGCCGACAACGGCGCCAGTTTCGGATCGACTTTCTGCGTTCGCTCGCCTTTCGAGATATAATATTCCTTCCAGCCACCCAGGAAATCGACCACATAATCGCCCGCCTGAAAGGCTGGGTTGTTCGATTCAATGACTTCGGAGACGGCCCGCCTTCAAGCGGCGCGTCCAGCGAAAACGGCGGAATATAGCTTTTGATATCCGGCCGCATGCGGCCACGCATATAGGGGTCAACCGACATCCACACCGTGCGGCACAGCATCTCGCCATCGCCGGGCGCCGGAACGTCAATCTCGCGCGTTTCAAAACCCGCCGGCTCCGGCATCCCCGCAGGGTAGGCTTTTAAAAATACGGCCTTGCTTGTCTTGCCGGTCATGGTCGATCTCCTTGATTTATGGTGGCGGCGGGTTGGCCCCAACCTATTGCATCGCCGCGCGCTCGCAAGAGCGTGATGCAGCGGGCGCAATTCGGCCCGACCCTTGCCTCATTCTCGCCTTGGATAACAGCAATTTTACCAATTAAGGCGGGCGTCCTTCCGCAGAAAATCTAAACAGCGCACTCACGCGTCAAGGTAAGGAGAAGGGAAAAATGAAGAATCTCATCATCGCGTCAGGCGCTATGCTGCTGGCGGCGACAGGATGTCAGTCAACGGGCGAAGGCGCTCTTACCGGGGCCGCCATTGGCGCGGCCGGCGGCGCCATCGCCGGGGAAATCTTTGCCGGCCGGCCAGGCCGCGGCGCCGCCTATGGCGCGCTGATCGGCGCCGCCGTCGGCGCTTATGAAGGCTGCTCGCGCGCCGGCACCTGCTGGGGCCGCGCCCGCGATAACGGCCAACGCCGTTACGATCGTTATTCCGGCCGCTACTATTATGTCGATCCTGAATATGGCGACACCTATTGGGAAGACGGCTCATTCCGCGAATATGGCCGTCCGCCACGTCGCAGAGGCCGCTACTAGGCCAATTCTCCGGGGAGATCTGTTGCGTACCCGGTCAGCCCGCTTTTTCCTTCATGGGGATTGGCGGGCTGATTTCATTTTGAGCGCTTCTCCTGCGCCCTTGCCGCTCATCGAAGGTTGGATCACACTCGCCCTCATCTCGAATCGACAAGCAGGGGGTCGACATGCAGGTCAATCGGCGAACAGTTCTTGGCGGCGGCGCAATGATCGCGGGGCTCAGCGCTTCCGCCAGTGCGTCGACCCATAAAACCGGCGGCGGACGCGCTCAGTCAAAAGCGCTTTCCTCTCTCGCCGATTATGTCGATCAACACAGGGCTGACTGGGGCATACCCGGCATGACGGCCTGCGTTGTCGACAGCAACGGATTTTCCGGCATCGTCAACGCCGGGCTCGCCGATGTGGATCGCAATGTCGCCGTCGGGCCTGATCATCTCTTCCAGGTCGGCTCTATTACGAAGATGATGACGGCGCTCGCGGCATGGTCGCTGATCGACGAAGGAAAACTGTCGCCGGATGCCCGCCTTGCAGAGCTGATGCCGGAATTGTCCGTACGCGACGGAGACGCCATTACGCTGAAGCATCTCCTTGATCACACATCAGGCCTGCCGCGCGGCGCGCCGGTTATTCTCGATGGCGGATTGTGGAGCGGCTTTGAACCGGGCTCACACTGGGCCTATTGCAACCTTGGCTACAAACTGGCCGGCATGATCGTCGCGAAGGCTGATGGGCGGCTTTTCCCTGAAGCTTTAGAAGCCCGCGTTCTCCGCCCGATTGGCATGAATGACTCGATTGGCGCCATGCGCGCGATTGATCGCGATCGTTATGCGCAAGGGTACCAGCCGGCGCCGCTGGACCGACCGGCCATGCGTCCCGGCGCAAGAAGCGAAGCGCCCTGGGTGGATTATGATGGAGCGTCGGGCTGCGTCGGTGCAACGGCGTCCGATATGGCGCTGTTCCTGAAATTCCTGATCGGCGTTTCAAACGGCAAAGGCGGATCGGTATTCTCCGATCAAACAGCGATACGTTTTCTCGGCGACCCCGCAGATGCGCCCGGTTGGTCAGAGGGCACGAAATATGGCAACGGCGTCGCGCATATCACGCAGGATGAACGCGCCTATCTCCACCATACCGGCGGCATGGTGTCGTTCTCGTCCTCAGCTGCATCTTGATCGTGCAGCGGGCGTCGCAGCGTTCGCTTCCGGCAATGTGCACTACGCCACGAACTATCGCCCACGCGATGTGACGCTTTACGCCTGCCAGTTGCTGCAGGCGGCGCAGGATAACGCGCCGGCGCCGACGCCAAACCCGACGAAACCAACCGTCAAGGAACCGGCTCACTTTATCGGCGCTTTTACGGCGCAAAGCGGTGATGCGTTCGAAATTATTGCCGATGGCGATCAGATCAAAATGCGGCGTGGTGATCACGAAACAAAAATGCAGCCGATTGGCGACAAGCATTTCGCCTGTGACGATGAAGTTTTCGAAGTCACCGGATTGCAATTCGATGTGGAAGACGGCGCACCGGTCCGCGCCTGGGCGGGAAGCGTTGAATACGTCGCCGACCCGACAGATCGCTATTTGCCGCCGGCGGCGCCTGCGCTAAAAGCCCTTGAAGGGCGTTATGACAGCGATAACCGCTGGTCCACGCCAATCAGGATATATGCCCGCGGCGACAAGCTTGTCATGAAGAACGCCAACTATGTCAGTGTACTGACGCAGCTCGACAATGGCGACTGGCGCCCGGGCGATAAAGAGTGGTGGCCGGACTGGGTGCGCTTTGACGGATTTCTCGATGGCAAGGCGGAACGCCTGTTGATTTCCGGCGTCCCTTATCTTCGCCGGTTCAGCTGACGCTAGGCTTCTTCCGGGTTGCGGGTTTTATTTTTACCCTTGCCCATCTGGCTGAGCGCGATCAGCGTCATGGTCGGGACAAATCCGTCCGCCTGCCCCGTTGGGTCCGCGAGCTCCCAGAATGCGAACAGCCCCGGCCAGCCCCAAAGAATAACGGCGGTCACCCCATGACTGCGTCAAAGACAAGCTCGAAGCCCGGCAGCCGGCCGACCGTGAAGTCGAGAATATCGAGTACAATCGCAACGACGAGTTTCGCCATATCGCTACGCATGGGTCTCGCCCCCTTTTAGAGTCGTCGTACGAACAAAGCTAGCCGACTGTTCAATCGACTTGCCGGTTTCCGGAAAACGCGGATGGAAAATCGGCCACACATGCGGCAATCCGTTTTCAACAATTAACTCAGAGGAAACACCCCGCCCCCGCAATCGTTCATGCAGCCGTGTTGAATCATCCAGCAGCGCCTCATCATCGCTAACAAAGGTCAATACTGGCGGCAGTCCGTCAAGCTCTGCATAAAGTGGTGACGCCAAAGCCGTTTTCGGATCTGCAGATCCGAGGTAATGTTTCGCGCCTTCAACAATGTGCACTTTCTTGAACATGGCGTCGGTTTTTTCATTTGCGTCTATCGACGCGCCGGTCACCGCAAGATCGGTCCAAGGAGAATAGAGGATCGCGCTCGCCGGCATCGCAAGACCCCGTTCCTTACAGGAAAGCAGCAACGCCAGCGCAAGACCGCCGCCGGCAGAGTCTCCGCTGACAATCAGGTTTTCGGGACCGACGCCCTGATCGAGGAGCCAGCGATACCCTGCAACCGCATCCTCCACCGCGGCGGGAAAAGGATGTTCCGGGCGCAAGGCGGTACTCCTGAGAAAACACATTTGCGCCCGCTGCTTTCGCCAGCCCGAAGGTCAACCCGCGATGTGAAACGGGTGAGCCATAATAATATCCGCCGCCATGGAAATAGAGGACAGTCGGGCTATTCGCCCTATCCGTCGCGCGATGCCACTCGCCTTTCACAGCGCCCTCATCCACCCGTTGCAGCGACACGCCTTTGGGCGGGCGTTTCGGGCCGATCTTTTCTGCGCCTTCTGTCAACGCATGCGTCGACATCAGATGAAGCGGCTTCGACTTCATAGCGCTCTTTAAATAGAGCTTCATGATTTTTGCGCGCAGGCTTGGCAATGTCACCTCTCCGTTTTTCGGACAGGCTACGAGGTTCGAGTCAAATCGCAAAGCACGGATTACAGATCAGCGGTTGTATCGTACGCCGACCCCGAGCGTGCGCACCTCACCTGGGAAAAAACGGTCGCTGCCGAAAGCGAAATCGGCGCGCTCCGCATAGAGCTCGTCCGTCACGTTTCTAAGCGTTACAAAAACCGCAAGGTCATCCGTCACGGCGGCTTGAGCGCGCAAGTGCAAGAGGTTGTGGCCTTCATAACGATTATCATTTGCCGCATCCATGAAGTAGGACCCGAGCGACACCCATTCCGCTTCGGCCGTCAACCAATCCCAGAGGGCGCCAGGCAAGACGGGTGTTCGCGATGACGCGCGGCGCCGTATCCACATCGTCGCCGCTTGTAATATTCTCCCGCATCGTTCCCGGAGTTGAGTTCGGGTTTCGGTCAAAACGATAGGTATGCGCCGCATAGGTGACGGCGCTTTGCAAAGTCAGCGTTTCATGTAGTGCGATGCGAATATCCGCTTCAACGCCAGCGTGGCGTGTCTTACCATTGGCCACATTGAAACCGTCGGCGTCGCGGAAAAAGAAATTTTTCTTTTCCATAAAGAAACCAGCAAGATCGATATTGATACGCTCGCCGAGGGCGCCGTGAAAGCCAACCTCCACCGCATCGATCAGTTCCGGACGCGCCTGATCGCCGGTCTGGTTGATCTGTAAACGGTATAAGTCCGTGGTCTGCGGCGGACGCGCGCCCCGCGCATAGCTCACATACCCGCTTGCCGCATCGCTGAACTCGTGGCGCAGGCTGAATTTGGGACTTGCGGTAACAAAACGATTGGTTTGATCCGGCAGCCGCAAAAACCGGCCTGCATTGCCATCCGGATCAAGAGCGATCCCGTTTTCAGTCAGGTTATCATAGTCATATATAGTTCCGTCGGTGGCGCACAGCAGCATTCGCAAAAGTGCGCGGACCCAGCTGATACTCCCCTTGCACAAAACCCGAGGCATTTACGGCGCGCACTTCGTAATCATAGTGTAGGCCTTGCGTGAACGAGAAGATCGTTTCGCGTTCCTGAAATTCGCTTAGCGACCCTTCCGTATATTCCGCATCGATCCCGGCGATCAGCGACAGCGGGCCGGCGTCATGATAGATCGCGCTTTGCGCGCCGACGCTCCAGTGACCATTTTCCTCCAGCGCGCGGCTCGGCAGGAAGTGCTGAAGGAAATCCATGTCATTCCAGCGCGCATAAGGCGTCACCTGAATGCGCGTCGTATCGTCAAGCTCCACCGCAATGGTCGATTGCAGGCGCGCCGATTTCGCATCGCGAAACGCAAACGGAAAATCATTGGTCCGCCGCGCGGCGCGATCAAGCAGCGTCGCCTCGCCAAAGATGAAGCCGGCTGTTTCCTGTTCGAGATTATCAAAGGAGAAAATCGTATCGACGCTGACCCGGTCATTGTCGAAGACATGGCGCAAGGTCAGTTTCTGCTGGTCAAGACTCGCGTCTTCGCGGTAGCCGGATTCCGAGACGGCGGAGACGCCAGCGAAAAATCCATGGTCGCCATTGGTGTCCGAGACCGCGCCTTTCCACTTATAGCGGTCTTCCGTATCGCCGAAGACCTCGGCAAAGAGCGTGAAGTCCTCAGACGGTTCAGGCGTCAGCACATTGACGACGCCGTGGATTGCGTTGGCCCCATAAAGCGCGCCGGACGGGCCGCGCACAATCTCGATGCCGCTGGCGATTTCATGATGCGCGTCAAAGAGGCCGTTGATGTTGGCGAAACCTGGTGAGCGAAGCGGCACGCTATTTTCCAGGAACAGAAATGAACCGGCCCCGGCGCCGCCCGTTAATACCGGAGAGCGGATGGCGGTCAGGTGCTCTGCGCCCGATCCGCGATGCAACCCCACGCCCGGCGCACGCGCCAGCGCTTCGGAAACATGATCGGCGCTGATCAGCGCCAGTTCATCACGGTCGAGCAGTGTAATGGAGCGCGCGATGTCACTGGCCGATTGCGCGCGTCTTTCGGCAGTGACAATGATCGAGTCCTGTGCAACCGCAACTGAACCGATATCCAACGCCGCCGCCAAAACAACGACGCTTATCCCCCCGACACAACGCTTCGCCATGATAACCCGAACGCCCTCTTGCAGAATCTCTTACTGCGACCCTAACGCCATTCCGCGCCCGGCGCTCCTCATGTTATTCTCAAAAACTTCCAGAAACTTCAGCGGCGCCGGTCACGAAGGCGTTATCGCTCATATTGTGAGACTTTTTGGTCGATGCTTCCAAAGATGGAATGACCATCCTTGTCCTTCATTTTGATTTCGACCGTATCGCCGAATTTCATGAAGGGCGTTTTCGCTGCGCCATCCTGAATGGTTTCGATCATGCGAATCTCGGCGATACAGGAATATCCGTCGCCGCCTTCGGTAATCGCTTTGCCCGGCCCGCCGTCCAGTTTGTTGGAGATGGTGCCCGAACCAATGATCGTGCCGGCGCATAAGGGGCGCGACTTCGCCGCATGGGCGATCAGCTGCGGGAAGTTGAAGGTCAGGTCCTTACCGGCATTCGCCTGGCCGAAAGGCTCGCCATTATAGCGCACCAGTAAAGGCAGATGGACTGCGCCGCCATCCCAGGCGTCGCCCAACTCATCCGGCGTCACTGCACAAGGAGTAAAAGCCGATGAGGGTTTGGACTGGAAGAAACCGAAACCCTTGGCGAGTTCTCCGGGGATCAACCCGCGCAGGGAAACGTCATTCACCAGCATGATGAGACGGATATAGTCGCCCGCCTCGTCAGCGCTGACGCCCATGGGCACGTCGCCCGTAATGACGGCGATCTCGCCTTCCATATCGATGCCCCAGCCATCGTCAGTGGGCATGACGATGTCATCGCGCGGCCCTAGGAAGCTGTCGGAGCCGCCCTGATAAATCAGCGGGTCTTCATAGAAACTTTCCGGCACTTCAGCGCCGCGCGCTTTGCGCACCAGTTCAACGTGATTGATATAAGCCGATCCATCCGCCCACTGAAAGCTGCGCGGCAATGGCGAGGCGCATTCGCGCTCATGAAACCGCTCGACAGGGACGGAGCCGCTTTCAAGACCCGCCGCCAGCTCCTCAAGACCAGGCTTAACAGCGTCCCAGTTATCCAGCGCCGCCTGCAGCGTCGACGCAACGCGGCCCGCATCAGTGTAGCGGGTCAGGTCTTTGGAGACGATCACCAGTTTGCCGTCACGGCCGTTTTTCAGAGAAGCGAGTTTCATGTCGGATCCTTTTCATCCAGAACTTCGTAGTGGACGACGCGGTCGTCCCAGCGTTTTAAAACCTTTTGCGCGGCTTCAGGCATATTCGCCTTTTCAATGTCGGCGCCGACGAAGCCCTCAATCGAACGAAGACTGTCAAACCATATCAGCGTCGCAAATTCAATTTCACCGCCGATATCGCGCCGTAAAATCTGATAACGGCCGGAAACCCGGAATATTCCGCGCCGCGATACCGGGCATGATGTCGTGACGGATCAGCTTTTCGTAAGCATCCGCGTTTTCAGGCGTCGTCCATCCGCGCCAATAGCGGCAGATCATGTCGCCGCTCCCAAATCATTGAACGCCTTGCCGCACCATGGACAATGACGGATCACCACCACGTCGCGCCCCGCCATCATGCACGATCAGCGCAAACTGATTGAACGCTTCATTATAGGCAACAAGACTGTCCGGGCATTCGAACGGGTCGTCATGGGTGTCGCAATTCATCTCCAGCGCCGCCTGCATGGACTCACAACAGAGCGTTTCCGGATTTGGGTGTTGGGTGCGCGACATTATTCAGCGGCATCCCGCGTCTGCCAGCTATTCACATAGTCCCGGTTTTCAACCATCTCTGCGCCTTCGCCAATATCCAGCGGATCGCGGGTGTCGATCATCACGGCATACTCATCCGTGCCTGGCTTTTTCTGCTCCAGCATATTCGCCAGCGCTTTCGGATGCGGGCCATGCGTAAAACCTGACGGGTGGAACGTCATCATGCCGGCATCGATATTATCGCGGCTGAAGAAATCACCGGCGTGATAAAACAGCACTTCGTCATAATCGTCATTATTATGGAAGAACGGCACTTTCAGCGCGCCGGGGTCAGTCTCGAACGGGCGCGGCGCGAAGGTGCAGACCACAAACCGGTCCGACAGGAATGTCGTGTGCGCCGATGGAGGCACATGATAGCGATGCGACATGATCGGGCGAATGTGGCGGACGTTCAAACGGACCGGCGACAACTCCCCATGCCAGCCGACGACGTCGAGCGGGTTGTAAGGATAGGTGGCGACCGAGACTTCGCCGCGCTTTTTGATCTCGACGCGCGTTTCGCCATCGTCAGCCTGATGCGCCTTGAATGCATCATTGATCGACGGCGCATCCATCATCGCCGGGTCGAAAATCGCATGGGGGCCAAGCAGGCCTTTGTCGGGCAGCGTGTAATGCGTGTTCGTCGCTTCAATCATCAGGATTGCGGCGGGCGACGACGGCGCAAGGCGCCACATGGTTCCGCGCGGCAGCACGATGTAATCCCCCGCCTCAAACGCCAGATGACCGAAGTCACAGAAGAGATCGCCCTCGCCCTGATGAATAAATAACAGCTGATCGCCATCGCCATTGCGCGCGAGGCCGGTCATGGCGCTCTCCAGTTTCCAGAACCGGATATCCGTCGCGTTGTTATGCAGGACGCGCGGCGCATTCCATGGCGACGGGCTCGCCTCATTCAATTTCACCAGATCAAAGGCGCGCGGCCGCAACGGCCCGTCAAAGTTTGACCAGCCAGTCGGCGGGCGCTTGTGATGCAGGAACGCGGCCGGGCCGAAAAAGCCTTCTTTCGACATCTCCCGCTCATAGGTCCCGGCCGGCATATCCGCATGGGCCTGACGGGACGCCTCGCCTTCCACCCGCGAAGCGGTGATCCAATTGCGCGCCATTTTGTTTCTCCTTAAGGCTTTGAGCCAAATTAGTAACATTTGTTACCATTTTGAATCCCTCGACACAAGCGGCTTGGCGAGCGGGCCCGCCCCCGCTACACCCCGCAGCTATGGACTGGAAAGGCGCCCTCGAACACAGCTTTGACGCTGCAAAACCCTGCCTCGGCAAGGGTGATGTGGCGGACTATATTCCGGCGCTGGCGTCAGCCGACCCGAACGCCTTCGCGATGGCGGTTGCAGGCGTCGATGGAACCACCGCCAGCATTGGCGCTGATAATACCGCCTTTTCAATTCAGTCGATCTCTAAAGTCTTTACCCTGATGATGGCGCTCTCGAAGCGCAAGAACACGCTATGGAAACGCGTCGGCCGCGAAGCATCAGGGTCAAAATTCAATTCCATTGTTCAGCTTGAACGGGAATGTGGCGTGCCGCGAAATCCGTTTATCAATGCGGGCGCCATTGTCGTCACCGATACAATCGTCAGCGACTGCGGTGAGGATAATCCGGCAGACATTGTTCTCCAAAATGTGCGCGCAGCCGCTGACAGCGACGATCCGCAGATCAACGAAGAAGTCGCAAAGTCAGAAGAAGCCTGGGGCGACCGTAACCGCTCCCTCGCCTATTTCGCTAAAAGTTTCGACAATCTCGAAAACGAAGCTGATGCGGTTCTCAAAACCTATTTCCGTCAATGCGCTATTGAAATGACCGTGTGCGATCTCGCACGCGCCGGGCTGTTCCTTGCCTGTGGCGGCAAGGACCCGCTTACCGGCAAGCGTTTTCTCACCCGCGCGCAGTCCAACCGCGTGAACGCGCTGATGATGCAGAACGGCCATTATGACATGAGCGGCGATTTCGCGTTCCGCGTCGGCCTGCCCGGCAAATCGGGGGTCGGCGGCGGTATTCTCGCCATCGCGCCGGGCTCATGCGCCATTGCGGTGTGGTCGCCGGGCCTGAATGACGCCGGCAACTCCCTCGCCGGCACAGTGGCGCTCGAAGCCTTTACCGACTGTACGGGTCTCAATGTGTTCTCCGACAAGACGCCCCGCGCCTCGGATTACCGCGACTAGACGGCAGGGTTCACGGTTGCGCGATCT
>CBDDKD010000038.1:0-32937 GCA_965230025.1 Hyphococcus sp. | reverse complement strand
CCTCATTCGGGTCCTGGTCATCGACGCCGATCCGGCACTTCGCGGTGACGGGAATATCGACGGTTTTGCGCATCGCCTCGACGCAATCGCGAACGAGTTCGGGCTCTTTCATCAAGCAGGCGCCGAACGCTCCGGACTGCACGCGATCCGACGGGCAACCGACATTGAGATTAATTTCATCATAGCCGAATTCGGCGCCAATCAGCGCCGCTTTGGCCAGTTTTTCTGGATCGCTGCCGCCGAGCTGCAGCGCAACCGGGTGTTCGCTTACGTCAAAGCCTAAAAGACGTTCGCGGTCGCCATGGATCGCCGCATCCGCCGTGATCATTTCAGTATAAAGGCGCGCGCGCTTACTGAGCAGTCGATGAAAATAGCGGCAATGGCGGTCCGTACCGTCCATCATCGGCGCCACGCAGAATTTCCAATCGTCACTCATGGGACTGATGTAGCCGAGCCCGAAGCGGCTGTACAACCTGCCGTGGCGAACACTCAAACGTGCATTCCGCCTCTGTTGGCGACTATCCATGAATTGTGCAATGTTGCTTCGCTGCAAATGCTTGTCAAAGCCCGAAACGGGCGCATCGCATGGGGTATATCGTGAAAAAAATGTTGGCTCTTCCGCTTGGATTCGTAATGGCGATATCGGCCTCATGTCTTGCTGTTGCTGAACATCACGAAACAGCCGGCGAGATCGGCGCCGGCGGGCGCCCGGTCGGAAAAATCTGGTCGCGCAGCCCGGTCTATGCCGAGCACGGTATGGCGGCCACTGCCCAGCCATTAGCCAGCCAGGTCGCAATCGATATTCTGAAGGCCGGCGGCACCGCCGTCGACGCCGCCATCGCGGCGAACGCGACCCTGGGCCTCATGGAGCCGACTGGTAATGGCGTCGGCGGCGATCTCTTCGCGATTATCTGGGACCCTGAGACGGAAAAGCTTTACGGACTCAACGCCTCGGGCCGCAGCCCCATGGGCCGGTCCTATGATGAGCTTGTTGAAAAGCTTGGAGAGCGAGACTCCATTCCGCTTTTCGGCGCAACGCCCGTCAGCGTACCCGGGGCTGTCGACGGATGGTTTGAGCTGCATGAAAAGTTCGGCAAGCTCCCCATTCGGAAGATATTGGCGCCGGCTATCGAATACGCCGAACAAGGCTTCCCGGTATCCCCTGTGATCGCCAGCTATTTCGAGTTCGGTTTAAATCGCTTCGAACAAAACATGGACGACATCGAAGAGTTCGATAATGCGCGGGCTACATACTTTGAAAACGGCCCTCCCAAAGCGGGCGAAATTTTTAGAAACCCCGACCTGGCGGAAACCTATCGCACCATTGCGCAAAAAGGCCGAGACGGATTTTACAAAGGGCGTATCGCCAGAACCGTTGACGCCTATATGGAGCGCATTGGCGGAGATATTCGCTACGAGGATTTCGCCGCCCATAAAAGCGAATGGGTCGATCCGGGTTGTGTCAACTATCGCGGCTATGAACTCTGCGAGCTGCCGCCGAATGGTCAGGGCTTCGCAGCTTTGCAAATGGCGAACATTTTGAAGAATGTCGATCTCAAGCAATGGCCGCGCGGCAGCGCGGAAGTTCTTCACTATATCACAGAGGCGAAACGCCTTGCTTTTGAAGATCTTGCAAAGTTTTACGCCGATCCGGACTTTTCAGACGCGCCCATCGACTGGCTTTTATCCGACGACTACGGAAGAGAACGCTTTGCGTTGATCGACCCGGAGAAAGCGATGACCGCCCCTGCGCCGGGAGAACCAAAACTCGAAGGCGAAGGCGACACAACCTATTTCACTGTCGCCGACAAAGACGGCATGATGGTGTCTTTCATTCAATCTAACTATGTGGGCATGGGATCAGGGCTCGTTCCCGACGGGCTCGGCTTTATGTTGCAGGATCGCGGCGCTCTTTATTCACTGGAGCCTGGCCATCCTAATGTTTACGCGCCAAACAAACGGCCGTTCCACACAATCATTCCGGCGTTTGTGATGAAAGATGGCGACCCGCTGATGAGTTTCGGCTTGATGGGCGGCGGCATGCAACCCCAGGGACATGTCCAGATTCTCATCAATCTTGTCGATTACGGCATGAACCTGCAGGAAGCCGGTGACGCCGCCCGTCTTAATCATGATGGCGGGCGCCGACCGACAGGCGGCGCGCCTGATCTCCTCGGCGTGTTAAACGTTGAACCGGGCATATCAACCGAAACGATCAACGCCTTGCGCGCCATGGGTCACAACGTCAATATTGTTGATAACGGCGCCATGTTCGGCGGCTATCAGGCAATCTGGCGAAACCCTGAAACCGGCGTCTACACAGGCGCAACGGAGATGCGCAAAGACGGCGTCGCCATCGGATACTAAGAACCTAATAGCCGCGCGATGGGACGCCCATGAAAACACAAGTCTTGCTCCGCAAGATCCACCATTGGGGATCGCTGTTCATCATGGTTCAAATGGGCCTGGTGATTGGCGCCGGACTATTGCTCAGTCTCAAAAAAGAAATCGACTGGGTGCAGCCGCCGACAATAAAAGGATCGGCTCGGACCGATGTCCCCACGCAAAGCATGCAGGCCTTGTTCGATGCCGCCATGAGCGTTGAAGAACTGAACTTAAATGACTGGAGCGAGCTGGAGCGTGTCGATTTCAAGCCGGATAAAGGCGTTGTTAAATTTGTAGCACCCAACAATTGGGAAGCACAGATCGACACCGCGACTGGCGAGATCGTGCAGGTCGCCTATCGTCGATCCGATATTATTGAGCAATTGCATGACGGATCGTTTTTCGCCGACTGGGTGAAGCTCTATGTCTTTTTTCCGTCCGGGGTCATCCTGCTACTTTTGTGGGGGACCGGAATTTATCTGTTCTTCCTGCCACATGTGAAGCGCGCGTCAAAAAAGCGCAAGAAGGCGATTAAGCGCGAAACTGTCGAAACGTGATTTCATCACGGATGAATTCGGTGTAACACTCATCAAAAATTAAAATAGAGGGGTCTTCCAATGCGTCTTCTTTCCATCCTCACCGCTGTTTTGTTTCTGCCGCTTTCGGCCTGTGCGCAGGACGCTGACAACGCAGCGGCAAACGAAGAAGAAGACAAAGGACCGCTCTCAAGCGGCACCTTCAAAGGGCTGGAGCTACGCAATATCGGTCCGGCCCTAATGTCAGGTCGAATTGCCGACATCGCGATTGTGCCTGACAATCCCTCGACCTGGTATGTGGGGGTCGGCTCCGGCGGCGTATGGAAGACAACCAACTCAGGCACCACCTGGAAGCCATTGTTTGACAAGGAAAGCTCGTATTCTATCGGTTCCGTTGCCCTTGACCCGTCAAATTCAAATACGGTCTGGGTTGGCACAGGTGAAAATGTCGGCGGTCGCCATATCGGCTATGGCGATGGTGTCTACCGCTCACGCGACGGCGGGGAAAGCTGGGAAAATCTCGGCCTTGAAAACTCCGACCATATTTCGAAGATCATTGTTCACCCTGACGATCCCAATACAGTTTTTGTTGCATCGCAAGGTCCGCTCTGGTCGAGCGGCGGCGATCGCGGCCTGTTCAAAACGACCGATGGCGGGGAGACATGGAATAACGTTTTATCCGCAGGCGAATGGACCGGCGTCACCGATGTCGTAATGGATCCGCGTGAACCGAACCGTCTCTACGCAGCAACCTGGCAACATCAGCGCACCGTCGCAGCCTATATCGGCGGCGGCCCTGAGTCCGGCATTCATATGTCGGAAGACGGCGGTGAATCGTGGACGGAACTGACCAACGGCCTGCCGGAAGGAAACATGGGCAAGATCGGCCTTGCGATATCGCCGCAGCAGCCTGACATAGTCTACGCCGCAATCGAACTGGATCGACGCACAGGCGGTGTCTGGCGTTCGGAAACGCGCGGCGCAGCCTGGAAAAAAATGTCCGACGCTGTCGGCGGCGGCACCGGCCCGCATTATTACACCGAGATTTTTGCAAGCCCGCATAAATTCGACCGGGTTTATCTCGTCAGCAACACCAGCCAAGTATCCGAGGACGGCGGCGAAACATGGCGCCCGATTAACAACGAGTACAAGCATGTTGACGACCATGCGATCGCTTTCCGTCCGGATGATCCCGATTATATCGTGGTTGGCTCCGACGGCGGCCTTTATGAAAGCTATGATAATGAAAAGTCGTGGCGCTTCATCAACAACCTCCCCATCACGCAGTTCTACAAGGTTGCCGTCGATGACACGGAACCATTCTATCTCGTTTATGGCGGAACGCAGGACAACAGCTCCCAGGGCGGGCCGTCACGCACGGACAACCGTCATGGCATTCGCAACTCAGACTGGTTCATCACACTCTTCGCTGACGGTCACCAGTCAGCTGTCGAGCCTGGCAATCCGGATATTATGTATGCGGAATGGCAGGAAGGTAATCTTGTGCGTCATGATCGCACAACAGGTGAAAACGTACACATTCAGCCTCAGGCCGCGCCTGGCGAACCGGTGGAACGCTACAACTGGGATGCGCCGATCTATGTGAGCGCCCATGACCCAAAGCGGATTTACTTCGCTTCCTACCGCCTGTGGCGGTCTGACGATCGCGGTGACAACTGGACGGCGCTTTCAGGCGACTTGACTCGTAACGAAGATCGCATGCTTCTCCCCGTGATGGGTCGCCAATGGTCCTGGGATGCGGGCTGGGATCTGCTCGCCATGTCGCAATACAACACCATCACCTCAATCGGCGAGTCACCGCTTGACGAGAACATTCTTTATATTGGAACTGACGACGGCATCATTCAATCGACCACCGATGGCGGCCAGAACTGGACGCGCATCGAAGTCGGCTCCCTGCCGGGCGTGCCGGACACCGCCTTTGTCAACGATATTCGCGCAGACCTGTTTGACGCAAACACCGTTTATGTCGCGCTCGATAATCACAAATATGGCGACTATCAGCCTTATCTGTTGAAGAGCACGAATAATGGCAGATCCTGGACATCGATCACCGGCGATTTGCCTGACCGACATCTTGTCTGGCGCGTAGTGCAGGATCACATTGATCCGGACTTGATGTTCACAGCGACGGAATTCGGTTTGTTCTTTACCGTCAATGGCGGGGGCAAATGGGTTGAACTCACGGGCGGCGCACCAACAATATCGTTCCGTGACGTGACGATCCAACGGCGCGAGCAAGATCTTGTTGCCGCGTCTTTCGGTCGTGGTTTCTTTATCCTCGATGATTATACGCCGCTACGAGAGGTTGATGAAGCGTCGCTTGAACAGGAAGCATTGCTGATGCCGGGCCGCAAAGCATGGTGGTATATGGAGCGCCATCCTCTTGGTTTTAGCGAAGGCGCCTCCCAGGGTCACAGTTACTTCCGCGCGCCTAACCCGCCTTTCGGCGCAGTGTTCACCTATTATCTGAAAGACGGTTTGAAGACGCTCGAAGAAACCCGCCAAGAGGGAGAAGAAGACAGACTTGAAAACTGGGAAAACACACCCTTTGCCGGCTTTGACGCAACAGAGGACGAAATCCTGGAAGTGAAGCCCGAGATATGGCTGACGGTGCGCGATTCCGAAGGCAATGTCGTGCGCCGCCTGGAAGGCGAAACCGAAAAAGGCTTCCATCGCGTCGCCTGGGATTTACGCTTCCCTGCAATGGATGCGGTCGGCGCTGGTGCTGACTATCCAAACGAAGACGTTCAAGGTTTTCTGGCTGCGCCCGGCGAATACACCGTCTCGCTGTCAAAAACTGTCCGTGGCGAAACCACCGAGCTTGTGGGCCCTCAAACGTTCCAGGTTGAGCGCATGCGCGAAGGCGCCCTGCCCGGCGCCGATACCGCTGAGGTTGTCGCATTCTGGGAACGGCTCGCCACCCTGCAACGGGGTGTTACCGCAGCCAGCATGACAACCGAGCATCTCGAGAAGAAGGTGACCGATCTTAAAATCGCGCTTGGTCGTTCAAGGTCCGCACCCGCCGCACTGGATGATCAATGGCGCGCCGTCCGCACGGAGCTGAACGATATTGTCACGCTGCTCAGTGGCAATCAGGCCATGGCGGCCGTCGGTCAGGAGCCGCCGGCGAATGTTCAAAGCCGGCTTGGGAAGGTGATGGTCGGCACGGCAATGTCCACCTATGGCCCGACATCAACCCATCGTCAGACCCTGGAATATGCGGAAAATGAATTCGAAATCATTCGTGTAAGAATGAATACGCTTCAGGAAACGACTATTCCAGCCCTCGAGACGGCATTGATTGACGCTGGAGCGCCATGGACGCCAGGAGCGCCCATTCCAGCCCAGTAAAGGGTTTTTAAAAAAAGCGCGTAAGACGAAAAGTAATAAAATCGTCGTTGCGTATGGGAAAGGCGGCGTTGCCTGGGTCCGGGTTCAGGAACAGGCGCGCCTCCAACTCCGCCGTCCATGATGACCCCAGGCGCCGCTCCGCTTCAATGAACATGCCAAGAAACTGATCGTTGGCGTCAACGGTGACGCCGGCAAGCATAGACGTATCCTGCGGGTCATTGAATGCAAGGCGAGCGCCGGCGAAGACATCATTGTCAGCGAAGGTCACCGGCGCCGCCAGCGTCGGCCCAAAATCTTCAATCACAAAACCTTCATCGCGTCCGTCATATTGATATTCCGCCAGAAGGCCTAAATCGAAACCACTGCCGAAAATCTGATAGAGCGTATATTCAAATCCGCCGACGCCAGCGAAAAAAACTTCGCCCTGTCCTTCGCGGATAATGGCTTCAAACTTCCATAACCACGCATCTTTTGTGTATTGAAGATCAAGACCGCCTTGCGTGATCTTATCATAGACCGGCAAGATTCGCTGAGTGGGTATGTCAATGGCGAACCTGGGCTCGCGTGAAGTCCCGTGAAAAACCGACACGCCAAAATCCCAGTTTCCTATATAGTGAGAGTAACGCGCGGCAACGTCGACAGCGCCCCGCCGCCAGTCGCGCGTAAAAATCGGATTATCGGTGTCAACGACAAGCCCGAAGCGCGGGCGACCGTCAACGCCCGGAAAGGTCCGGTCACGAAAACCGGACATCACAAAAAGATCGACAGTCCCCCAGTCGTTCAACAACGTAAGGTTGGCCATCGGCTGGCCGAGCTTATCTTCTTCATCGACATCTTCAACGGTGTCGCTCTGATTGATAATATCAACGAGGTGACGCGACTCCGTCCTGCCCCAGAACACCTTCGCAGCGCCCAGTGTCAGCGACCACCCGGCGTCGGCATTATAACGATAATATCCTTCGCGCAGGTCAAAATGCGTGCGTTCTTCATCCTGTCCATCGACACGCACGAAAGGAATAATAACAACCTGGTGGCTGCGGTCCTCCGTCTCCCAACGAATGTCCGGCTGAACGACAAAAGACGGCTGAATATGCTCAAGCTGGCCCGGAAACGTCGGGTCGTTCGGAAAATAGCGCAGCTCTGCCGCGACTTCCGCGCCAAAATCCCACTCCCCGGCGAGCGCCGGGGCAGGCGCGCATAACGCCAGCGCGGCAAAAAGAGATCGCTTCATTATCCGCCCCGAATCTTGCGCCCTTAACGCAATCGCGTCAGGATGCCTTGTTGGAAATCATTAGCGTCGAGACCGTTTTTGAAACTATAGGTATCATAAACCAGGTCGGTCTGCTTACCGGTCTGCGCATTGACCATCGACAATGTATGTGCGCGCCAGACACCGTCATATTCGCGGTAATCCGACAAAATAAGCGTCTTTAAAAGTTCACCCTTGCGGTCGTAGAACTCAAGTTTGCGCGCTTGAAAAATATCCTGGTCAACCCAGCTTTTCTGTTTTGTATAGCCAGACTTTTCATAACGCGGAAAGCGCTCGATAACGTCCATAGTCATTCCATCAAGCTCTTCTTCGCCAACATAGTTATATGTAAACTTGTTCAGCTCGGTGATGGTGAAATCCTCAAACGCAAATTCCGAGCCGACAAAGGCGCCAGATTTGTTGGAAGATGAAATACGTTTCACGCGCTTCAATGCTGGCAGGAAAAGCCACTGGTCATCGGGGTCGAGGATTTTTGCGTGTGACAGAAGCGCCGTGCCCTCAACGTCGCGTGGCGATTGAAAAACCACGAGAGACTTGTCGCCAACGTCTTCGCTTTCTTTTTCAAGAGTCGTGAAAGAAAAATTCCGGACAGTTTCCTGTCCTGCCTGATTGCGCAGCACCATACGTGCGTCGACTTTACTGTCGCCATATCCGCTATCGCTTCGGTCGCTGCGCGCCGAAATATCGTAACCCTTTTGTGATTCCGGCGTGTCCCCCCGCGCTGCGGGATCGTCCGCCAAAGCTGAACTGGCGCTGATCAGCGCAGTCATTGCGGCGAAGGTAAGGGTTTTCGCCCGAAATGGATTTTTATGCAGTAGCATGGCTTTCTCCTTGTGAAACGACTTCCGTTCCCTTTCGATCGCGCGCCGTCATCAGCAGCAACCCCGGCAACAATAGAAAATCCAGAACCAGCGCAATGGCAATGGTCAGGCTGGTCAGCATCCCGAGCTCCATATTAATCTTGAACGCGGAAAGCGTCAGAACCAGGAAACCGGCAAGCAAGATAATCGTGTTAAAGATGATCGCGGCGCCGACAGTCTCAAAAGCATAGCGAATAGAATCCTCAGCGCTGAGGCCTTTTTCACGCCGCGCCCTCATATATTTCGTCAGGAAGTGCACTGTGTCGTCAATGACGATACCAAGCGACAATGACGCGACAGCCGCCACGGAAAACCCGACCTCGCCAACCAAAATCGCCCATACGCCAAAGGCGGACAAAATCGGCAAGCCATTGGGAACCATACTCAGCAATCCCATCGAAAAGCTTCTGAGCGCCGCCATCATGATGAAAGCAATCAAGACAATGGCGATGCTGGTGCCGGTCACCATGCTTTCCACATTGCGTTGCGCGATAAAGGTGAACATAACCTGCGGCCCTGTCGCCGGTCCTTCAATCTCCGGCGCATTTTCATCAAACCAGGCGTCTGAGTCTTTCAGAAACTGACGGATATCCTTGGTGGAAATCTCACCTTCCAACGTCGCTGTCACCCGCGTTGAGGACTTGTCGATATTGATGCGGTCATTAAGATCAAGCCCGTAAGGTAGTGACAATTCGAACAGCAACAGATACTGCGCTGACAGATCGCGATCTTCAGGTAAGCGATAATATTCCGGCTTATCTTCGTTCAAGTTCTTGTTGAGACGTTTCATAATGTCGGCGACTGAGTAGACATGAACAACGCTTGGATGAGCGCGCAGCCACTCAGTAAACTCTTCCAGCTTTTCCAAAAACGCCGGATCACTGACGCCGCCAGGCTCGCCCGCCTTGACGGAAAACTCCATCGGATAAAATCCGAAATAGTCGATCACCGCATCTGTGTCAGACCGGAACTCAATACGCGGGTCAAAATACTTTCTAAACTGATCGCTGAGTTCAATAGTCGGGATCATCGCAATCGCCGCTGCTGAAATAGCGGCCATCACGACAAACAGTTTCCTGTTATGCGCAATGACAAAATTGGCGAAACCGCGCAGGAAACTGCCCCGATCACTCTCATCAACAGTTTTAACGCGCAGCGGAACGACCGACAGTATGGCCGGCAGGAATGTCAAAGAGAGCGCCCACGCCGCGAGAATGCCGACGGCGGAAATATTGCCGAAATCATGGAAGGGCGGCGAGTCCGAAAAGTTAAGCGACAGAAAGCCGACAATCGTTGTCAACGAGGTAATGCTGACCGCCAGAAAGTTGATGCGGATCGACTCAATGATAGCTTCGCGTTGTCCCATGCCAGCCCGCATCGAAGATCGCGCCGACATCAGAATATGGATGGAGTCGGCGATGGCGAGCGTCAAGATAACAATGACGGAGCTGGGGCTCGGGCCGGCGAGCTTGATCCCTACAAAACCGGCCCATCCCATGGCGAACATGGTCGACAGGATAACCAGGGACAGTGTCGCGAATGTCGCAGATACCGACCGCACCGCAATGATCGTCGTTACAATGATAATCCCGATCATCAATGGAATCAGCGTCTTGAAATCAGACTGAATCGCTTCGCCAAAGGCGTTATTGAGCATCGACGTGCCGGTAAGATAAATCTCCAGGTCCGGATATGCTTCTTCGATTTGCGCACGCAGCGCACGTGCGGCCGCGACCGCCTCAGGCACTTCCGTCAGCGACTTTTCAGGATAGGTCAGCACTACATTGACCGCTGTCACTGATGCGTCGGACGTGATCAACTGACCGTTCAGCAAAGGTTCGGCAAGTGCTGCGGCTTCCTTGTCTAAAAGCCCCTGTGATGAAGTCGCACCCGGCTCCGGCACCAGGTCTTCAACGATCAGCTCATCGCCGATCGCATAAGTGTACTGAAAATTCGTAATGGAATCGACGCGCGTCGCAAAAGGCAGCCGCCAGGCTTCCTCAGTCAGTTGTCCAATCGCCTCAAGGTTTCGGTTCGTGAAAACTTTGGTGTCATCTTTTGGAACAAAAACAAAAAGGAAGTTATCGCTTTTTGTGTAGGTCGCCTGAAACTCTTCGAAATTCTTCAGTTCCGGATTATCTTCCGAAAAGAAGGTGCGATAATTATTTGAATATTCAAGCTTTTGCGCGTTCTGCCCAACATATATCGCGCCGGCGATCGCTGCGAGAATTACAATCCATCGCAGGCGGATCACCCATGTGGCGAGCGCAACAGCAAAGTCATCAAGACGGTTCTTGGCGTTAGCCATGCTTAACTCCTGAAACTTTAAAAAATAACGACAAACATGATGCGGTTACGCATCCCGCTATCTATTGGACGCATCAAGCTGCAGCTTTTCGACAAACAAAAATTTTTCATTGCATCCTCAGGCTCGCCATCAGCCTCATGGTGGAATCGAAAACATCAAGCATCGCCGCGGCGCTGGCGCCGCGTTTCGCATGAACGCCAAGGCCGAGCATGAGGGTAATCAAGAGCGCGGCGCCGGCTTCAATTGACATGACCGGGCTTAATTCATTGCGAGACTGCGCGCGTTCCAGCGCATCGACATACGCACATCTGATTTCTTCAAGATAAGTTTCAATTCGTTCGGCGACCAGCGGATCAAGCGGACCGGCGCCGGTCGCGACATTGCACATCAGGCAGCCGGTGCCGCGTTCGGCCATTTCCGTAATAGCGAACTCAAACACGCGGCGGATCGCGTCAAGCGGCGCCGTTTTCGGGTCGTCAAGATTGGTCAGGAAAATCGATCTTCGTTCCTGATAATAGGCGTCGAGCGCGGCAAGAAAAATTTCGCGCTTACCGCCAAACGCCGAGTAAAGCGCATAACGATTAAATCCTGTCGCCTGCACCACCTCCTCGATTGACGCGTCTTCATAGCCGCGCCGCCAGAAGAGTTCTTTGGCGGCGTCTATGGCTTGGCTCCTGTCGGATAGTGAGCGTGGAGACATGAATGACCTATTTCAGAATGCGCATTCTGGTTTTTAGAATGACTATTCTGAAATGGCAAGACTTTTTTGCAAAGCGAGGGGAAGCCACGCAACACGAACAGCCGAAATCTTATTTTCCTAATATTTTCAGCTAGATATGGCTAAACACCCGCTGCGACCGCCTTAGCGACATCAAGGCAATTGGCGGAGCCGCCAACATCTGCTGTTCCAACGCCAGCGCTTAAAGCGTCACCGACAACGGTTTCTATCCGCAACGCCGCCTCATGGGCGTTCAAGCTATGGCGAAACATCATGGCGGCGCTAAGGATTGCGCCAACCGGGTTGGCTTTGTTCTGGCCGGCTATATCTGGCGCCGAACCGTGGATCGGCTCGTAAAGGCCTGGGCGCCCGGCCCCCAGCGACGCAGACGGCGCCAGACCAATTGACCCGGCAATCACAGAGGCCTCATCGCTTAAGATATCGCCGAACATATTCTCCGTAAGGACAACATCGTAACTCGTCGGTGTCTGGATAAGTTTCATCGCCATGGCGTCAACAAGCACATGCTCCAGTTCGATGTCAGAATATTCCCGACTGTGCAGATCGTTAACAGCGGCGCGCCACAAACGGCTAGTCGCTAAAACATTCGCCTTGTCAACTGACGTGACTTTGCTGCGTCGCTCTTTTGCAGCATCAAATGCAACCCTGGCGACACGTTCCACCTCATCTCGCGAATAGGTGCAAATATCGCGCGCCACTTCACGCCCTTCCTCGCGGTCACCGAAATAGACACCACCCGTCAGTTCACGGATAATCAGAATATCAACGCCTTTGGCACTACCCTCTTTGAGCGGCGACAAAGCCTCCAGTCCGGCGTGCACTTGTATAGGGCGTAAATTAGCAAAAACCCCAAGCCTTTTGCGTAACGCGAGAAGGCCAGCTTCTGGCCGAATATCAGCGCCATCCCATTTTGGCCCGCCAACGGCGCCCAGAAATATCGCATCCGCCTCAAGACAGGCTTGTTTCGTCGCCGCCGGAAATGGGTCGCCAAATTCATCAATTGCCGCGCCGCCGAAGGGGCGTTCAACAAAGGTAAGGTCGATCTCGAACTTTTCCGCCGCCGCCATCATCACGAGTTGGGCTGCACACGCCACTTCCGGCCCAACCCCGTCTCCGGGTAAAAATGCGATCGTCGACGTCATCGCACGCGCTCCTCAAACTTGCGGATGTCCGGCATATGCGACAGCAAAGCCCCAAGCGAGTCGACGCCATCGAGAAGGCATCGCCGCGCAAAAGGTTCAACTTCGAAAACTGCGTTCCAGCCATCACCGAAACTGACTGTCTGGCGGTCGAGATCAATCGTGACAGTCGCGCCCGGGGTTCGCAGTAACTCACTATGCGTTTTACGATCAACAACAACCGGCAACAGGCCGTTTTTAAGGGCGTTGCTTTTAAAGATGTCGGCGATATCGGAGCTGATCACCGCGCGGAACCCGAAATCCATCAACGCCCATGGCGCATGCTCACGCGATGACCCACAGCCGAAATTAGCCCCGCCGACAAGAATTTTAAACTCTTCAGGCGCGAAGCTGTCAAGCGGGCTGGTATTTCGCAACACACCAGTTCCTGTATAGCGCCAATCATAAAAAACCGATGCGCCTAGCCCCTCGCGCGTTGTCGTCGTCAGAAAACGCGCCGGAATAATCTGATCCGTATCAATATTTTCCTGCGGCAGGACAATCGTTTTTGATGTCAGCTTTTGAAATGGATCGAATGTCATGAGTAATCCTTATTCCAGATATGCTCGTGGGTCGGCGATACGTCCCTCGATTGCAGATGCCGCCGCTGTCGCCGGACTCGCGAGGACAGTGCGCACCCCCTTCCCCTGGCGTCCGATAAAGTTGCGGTTCGATGTCGATACAACAAGCTCACCGGGCTCACCTTTATCACCGTTCATGGCGATACACATGGAGCAGCCAGGCAATCGCCACTCAGCGCCCGCTTCAATGAAAACCGCATGCAGGTTTTCCGCTTCCGCAGCCTGTTTGATCGCCTCGGACCCGGGCACCACTAACGTAACAACGCCATCCTTGACTTTGCGACCCTTCATAACCGCCGCCGCGGCCCGTAAATCGGAAAGGCGGGAGTTCGTGCAGCTACCGATAAAAACCCGGTTGACCATATTTTCCGAGAACGGTTTATCCGCATTAAATTTCATGTAATCCGCTGCGTGACGTTCCGCCGCCGTTTCCGGCGCTGGCGCTAACGCATCGACAGACGCTGCTGCATCCGGGGAGACGCCATAGGTAATCATCGGGCGGAGTGTCGCCGCATTGATCGTTACCTCACGATCAAATTCTGCGCCTTCGTCTGTCGGCAAGTCGCGCCAATCCGCAAGCGCAGCCTCCCACGCGGCGCCCGACGGCGCCAAATCGCGACCGGCGACCCAGTCAAAAGTTTTACCGTCCGGTGCGACCATGCCAAACCGCGCGCCGGCTTCAATCGACATATTGCAGAGGGTCATCCGCCCTTCCATGGAAAGCGCGCGCACAGTCTCGCCTGCAAATTCAATCGCATGCCCCTGCCCGCCATCGGCGCCAATCTCCGCGATCATCGCAAGCGCCATGTCTTTTGCGCTGACGCCTTTTGGCAAGACGCCGTCAAAAGTGACTCGCATAGATGTCGGTTTGCGCTGGAATACACATTGCGTCGCCAGAACATGGCCAACCTCGGTTGTACCGATGCCGAAAGCTAGCGCGCCAAATGCGCCATGAGTCGATGTGTGGCTGTCGCCGCAGACAATGGTTTTGCCCGGCTGCGTCAGCCCCAGCTCTGGCCCAATCACATGCACGATCCCACGTCGAGGGTCCCCCATGCCCAGAAGAGGAATATTATATTCCTCACAGTTTCCGATCAGCGTTTCCACCTGCGCCGCCGCCTGTTTGGTCGCATAAGGAAGGCGTCCCTGTTCGTCAGCCGGTAATGTCGGCGTCGAATGATCCAGCGTCGCAAAGGTAAGATCAGGACGATGAACCGACAGACCGCGCTCGCGCAACACCGTGAACGCCTGTGGCGAGGTCACCTCATGAATGAGATGCAGGTCGATAAAAAGAACCGCCGGTCGCTCGCGCGTTTCCTCGACAACGACATGGCGTCGCCAGAGCTTATCGAACAGTGACTGGGGCGCCATGATGCTCCTCTCTATCTTCCTGAATTCTGTGCAGCCATCCCCATCGATCCATAGTTTCGCCTGTAAACAGTCCGAAGAATCTTTCCTGAAGCAGTTGCGTGACGGGACCTCGACCACCAGCCTTTACGTCTTTCCCATCTACGGAGCGTACAGGCGTAATCTCTGCGGCGGTGCCAGTGAAGAAAATTTCGTCGGCGAGATATAGCGCCTCGCGCGGCATGGCCTGCTCGATGACTTCGAAATTCTCAGCGCGCGCCAGTTGAATAACCGTATCGCGCGTCACACCCTGCAGGATGGAAGCTGACGATGGCGGCGTATAGATTTTGCCTTTCCGTACGATGAAAAGATTTTCACCGGCGCCCTCGGAGACAAGCCCGTTGACATCGAGACCGATACCTTCCGCAAAGCCGCGTGATTTGGCTTCCGATGAGATCAGCACGCCAGAAAGATAATTGCCGCCGGCTTTCGCCGCTGCGGGGATGGTGTTCGGTGCAACGCGAGCCCAGCTCGAAACGCAGACATCGACGCCTGCAGTTTTTCCTTCTTCGCCAAGATAGGCGCCCCACGGGAAACCAGCAACAACAACCTGCACCGGCGTCGATGCGCTTGGCGCTACGGCGATATCGCCATATCCGTAAAACACAATCGGGCGCAGATAGGCGCTCGACATGTTGTTCCTTGTCACAATGTCACTGCAAGCCTTAGTCAGATCCTGAACGGTATAGGGAATTTGGCATCCATAGATCGCCGCAGAGTCAAACAGCCGTTCCAGGTGATCGTTCAACCGAAAGCCGCAAGGCCCGTTCGGCGTATTGTAAACGCGGACGCCTTCGAAAAAGGAGGTGCCATAATGAAGAGCGTGGGAAAGTACGTGTACAGTCGCTTCCTTCCAGGGCTTAAGCGCGCCGTCCATCCAGATATAATCAACTTCATTTATCGCCATTACGTCTCTCCCTACTCATACTTTTCACGCGGCACCCGCGATCCGATCACTGACGCCGGCCATCGCCGCCGCTTGGTTGATGGCCGCCACAAAAGCGCCCACCGCCGCATCCGCGATGTCGACTTCCTGTGCGATACCGGTGAAGTTTTTCTCGCCAACCGCAACGACGGCTTGTGCCCGCACAACGCCCTCGGCGGCAATGTGGTGAAGATCAAGCGAGACAATGTGGCCCTCCACATCGCTGATCGCACAAACAGCAGCAAAGGCGGCGTCAATCGGTCCATCGCCTTCGCTGGTGACGGTTCGTCGCTCGCCGCCGTCATGCGCCATAGTGATGCGCGCATAGGGCGGCGTTTCGTCTTCTAATTCCGCGCGCAACTCAACCCGGCGGACACGCCACGGACCCGAGCGCCCGTCATCGTTAGCGCCCGTGACAAGACGCACAATATCCGCATCCGTCACTTCGCGCGCCGTATCCGCGAGCGCCTTGAATTTAATAAAGATCTCGCCAACGCGCTGCGGTGTTATGTCAAAGCCAAGGGAGATAATACGCGCCGCCAAAGCATGTTTGCCGGAGTGCTTTCCCAATACGATAGAATTGGACGGCATGCCAACAGCTTCAGCGTCCATAATCTCATAGGTCCTTTTGTCCGCCAGCACGCCATGCTGATGAATACCCGCTTCGTGAGCGAAGGCGTTACGCCCGACAATTGCCTTGTTGCGCGGTATCGGATTGTGAGTGACGCGCGACAGCGCCTGACTGGCGGCGAAAATTTTTGTTGTTTTGATTTGCGTATCGACAGTAAAATAGTCTTTGCGCGTATGAAGCGCCATAACGGCCTCTTCGAGCGAACAATTGCCCGCGCGCTCGCCAATGCCGTTGATGGCGCACTCAATCTGGCGGGCGCCGCCACGCACCGCAGCGAGGCTATTTGCGACAGCCATGCCAAGATCGTCATGACAGTGTGCGCTGAAGGTTACCGTCTCCGCTCCCTTCACGGTCTTGCATAGAAAGGAAAAGAGATCGGTAATCTCTTCCGGCGTCGTATACCCAACCGTGTCCGGAATGTTGATGGTCGTGGCGCCCGCTTCAATCGCGGCCTCCACCGCTTCGACCAGAAAGGTGCGTTCGGTCCTGATCGCATCTTCCGGCGAAAACTCGATATTGTCGCAAGCCGAGCGCGCATAAGCGACGGTCTCGGAAATTCGTTTCAGAATCTCTTCCTCCGTCATTTTCAGCTTGGCGACGCGGTGTGTCGGACTGGTGCCGATAAAGGTATGAATACGGCGGTTTTGCGCCGGCTCAATCGCACGTGCTGCAGCGTCAATATCCTGCTCTCCAAGACGCGCCAGCGAACAGATTATCGGCCCTTCGATTTCTTCCGCAACAGCACGCACCGCAGCGGCGTCGCCAGGCGATGCAGCCGCAAAGCCTGCCTCAATGATGTCGACATTAAGGTTTTGCAGGGCGCGCGCCACTGTCAGCTTGGCGTCAATCGCCATGGAAAAGCCCGGCGCCTGCTCTCCGTCCCGCAACGTCGTGTCAAAGATTTTTACGTGATTATTACTTATCGTCATTTTATTTTCCGCGCTTTAATTCGTTGTTTCTCACTCGTCATGCGCAGGGATTGCCCTGCGCGGTGATAAGGAGAAGCGCGTACAGCTGACAACGCATGTTTTGTCCCGAGCGATTGGATGGTGCACAACAGGTCATTATATCAATCCTTTTCGGAGCCGCGCCCGATAGACAAAACGCCCGTTCGAGAAACTTCAATCAGACCCAATGGCTGCATCAGATCAATAAACGCGTTGATCTTGTCTCGCGAACCAGTCACTTCAAAAACAAACGAGGAATGCGTCGTATCAATCGCCCGGGCGCGAAAATTCTCCGCTAAACGCATGGCGTCAATGCGTTGATCTTCCTTACCGGCGACTTTGACTAATGCCAGTTCCCGCTCAAGCGCATCTTTTTCCTGCGCCACATCGATAATGCGGCGCACTGGCACCAGACGGGTCAACTGCGCCTTGATCTGTTCGATCTTCATTGGCGTGCCGTAAGTGACAATCGTGATACGCGAGCGATGTTTCGCGACGTCCGTCTCTGCGACAGTCAGGCTTTCAATGTTATACCCACGTGCGGAAATCAGGCTGACCACACGCGCCAGAACGCTCGGCTCGTTATCGACGATCAGCGACAGGATCGCTTCGGCCGCCTCACCAGCGTCGCGCGCAACGGGATATACGGATTGCGACGTCATCATTATCAAACCAGCACTTTCCCAGCGTCGCTGATTTCATCACCGGTGACTTTGCCGCCTAACAGCATTTCATTGTGCGCCGCACCAGAAGGAATCATCGGGAAAACATTCTCCTCCTTGGTGACAACACAATCGAAAATGACCGGGCGCTGAACGTCGATCATTTCCTGAATTTTTCCATCGAGTTCCGCCGGCGTTTCCGCGCGCATGCCGACTGCGCCATAAGCTTCGGCGAGTTTGACGAAATCCGGCAAGGAATCTGAGTAGGAATGCGAGTAGCGTTTGCTATGCAATAACTCCTGCCATTGGCGGACCATGCCAAGATATTCATTATTCAGAATAAAGATTTTAACCGGCAGATCATGCTGAACCGCGGTTGAAATTTCCTGCATCGTCATCTGTACGGATGCGTCGCCCGCAATATCGATGACGAGCGCTGAAGGGTGCGCCGCCTGGACGCCAACCGCCGCCGGCAAGCCATAACCCATGGTGCCGAGCCCGCCCGATGTCATCCACCGGTTCGGCGCATCGAAATGAAAATACTGCGCCGCCCACATCTGATGCTGGCCGACTTCCGTCGAAACATAGACGTCTTTGCCGCGTGTCAGGGCGTAAAGCCGCTCAATCGCATATTGCGGTTTAATATGATCGGTGCGCGGCGTGTAGGCGAATGATTTCTTTCCACGCCATTCGCCAATCTGGGCGTACCACAAAGACAGTCGCGCTGTGTTCAGTGCATCCTCGGCATTGCGCCGGCGCCATTCGACAAGCAGCGCCTGCATGATTGCACCGGCGTCGCCGATAATCGGAAGATCCACATGCACATTCTTGTTGATCGAGGAGGGATCGATATCGATGTGGATCTTGCGCGAGTTTGGCGAAAACGCATCGAGGCGCCCGGTCACGCGATCATCGAAACGCGATCCGATGGCGATCATTACATCGCAATCATGCATGGCGTTATTGGCTTCAAAACTGCCATGCATTCCGAGCATGCCAAGCCATTGGGGATCGGATGCTGGGAAAGCGCCAAGTCCCATCAGCGTCGATGTCACGGGAATATTCGTCTCATGCGACAGCTGGCGCAGCGTTTCGCTCGCTTTTGGCCCTGCATTGATAACGCCGCCGCCGGTATAAAATACCGGCTTTCGCGCCTGGCGAATCATATCAACAGCATAAGCGATCCGGTCCTGCGGCACGTCCGGCGTTACGATGCAGTTGCGCTTTTGCGCATCAGCGCGCGCCACATAGACGCCCGCTTCGAACTGTACGTCTTTTGGAATATCAATCAGCACCGGTCCCGGCCGGCCATTGCGCGCCAGATGAAAAGCTTCATGGACAATTGTCGGCAGCGCTTCCGCGCTATCGACCAGATAGTTATGCTTCGTACACGCACGGGTGATGCCGATCGTATCGCATTCCTGAAATGCATCCGTACCGATAAAGGGCCGCGCGACCTGCCCGGTAATGCAGACAACCGGAATGGAATCGAGCAAGGCGTCCGCGAGACCGGTTACCGCATTCGTCGCTCCCGGACCGGATGTCACCAGCACCACGCCAATCTTTCCGGTCGAGCGCGCATAGCCTTCCGCCGCATGAACCGCGCCCTGTTCATGACGCACCATCACATGGCGAATGGTGTCGCGATCAAAGATAGCATCATAAATCGGCAAAACAGCGCCGCCAGGATAACCGAAGATAACTTCAACGCCCTGCTCTTCAAGCGCGTCCAGTAACAGCTCAGCGCCCGCTTTAGCATTTGCTGTCAGCGCTGCTTCGTCAGGTTTTGTTGCGAGTGTTGCGGTCATGACCGGTCCTCAGTTTTCTTTCGTATTCGCGCCGTCCTGCAGCCAGGACATGCGCGCGCGCAATTCAGCGCCGGTTTTTTCAATTGGCTGGTTCAGGTCTGCTTCAAGCAGTTGATCGTAACGTGTCTTGCCCGCCTGATTTTCCAAGATCCAGTTGTGGGCGAAGGTTCCCGATTGAATATCCTTCAAAACCTCACGCATACGCGTCCTGGTTTCATCATTGATAACGCGCGGACCTGAAACGAGATCGCCGTATTTCGCGGTCTCGGAAATAAACTCATGCATTTTTGCAATGCCGCCCTCATAGAGAAGATCGACGATCAGTTTCAGTTCATGCAGGCATTCGTAATAGGCGATCTCGGGCTGGTATCCGGCCTCAACCAGCGTTTCAAAACCAGCGGTGACCAGTTCCGTCGCACCGCCGCAGAGCACAGCCTGCTCGCCAAAAAGATCAGTTTCCGTTTCTTCGCGGAAGGTTGTCTCAATCGCGCCCGCTGTGGCGCCGCCGATCAGCGCCGCATAGGCAAGCGCTTTTTCTTTTGCTTCGCCGCTCGCATCCTGATGTACAGCAAACAGGCATGGCACGCCGCGCCCGCGCTCATACTCACGGCGAACAAGATCACCCGGCCCCTTCGGCGCCACCATAATCACATCGACATTTTTTGGCGCTTTCACCCGGCCATAAAGGACCGTGAAACCATGGGCGAATAACAACGCATCGCCTTCATTCAGCTCCGGCGCAATCTCTTCCTGAAAAATTTTTTCGTGACTCATATCAGGCGTCAGGATTGCGATCAGTTTCGCACTCGCCGCCGCTTTACGAACGCTTGCGATCTCAAACCCGTCTTCCGCGGCTTTCTTGGCGCCAGGCCCGCCATCACGCACGCCGACAATGACATCGCATCCGGAGTTTTTGAGATTCAAAGCGTGCGCGCGCCCCTGGCTGCCATAGCCGATCACTGCAACCGTATTTGATTTAACGGCGGCAGGGTTCGCATCGTTTTCGGAATAGACTTTCATCGCGAGGAAATCCTTATTGTTGATCAATCATTGGAATGTTGGGTGGTGACGGCGCCTTTTGACGCCGAAGAAACAAGCGCGGCGTATTTATCGAAAGCGCCGCCCATACGGTTTCGCGGTTTGGGTTTGTACGCAGCCCGGCGCGCATCCCAGTCGATGTCGGCGTCGATCCGGCGCGCCTCAGCGTCTATGCGAATGACGTCACCATCTTGTATGAGGCCGATCGGTCCGCCAACCGCCGCTTCCGGCGAGACGTGACCAATGACAAACCCGTGGGACGCGCCGGAAAAACGCCCGTCCGTGATCAGCGCCACGTCGCCCGCAAGCCCCTGCCCGGCGACCGCCGCGGTGACCGCCAGCATTTCGCGCATGCCTGGCCCGCCTTTAGGACCTTCATGACGGATGACGACAACATCGCCGGCTTTGATGCCTCGATCAGAAACAGCTTTAAACGCCGCTTCCTCACTGTCGAAAACGCGCGCCCGGCCCTCAAAAGAACCGTCGTCATATCCGGCGGTTTTCAAGACCGCGCCATCGGGCGCGACATCGCCATAGAGAATGCGCAAGCCGCCGGTTTTCTTGAACGGCGCGTCAACACTGTGAACGACTTCCTGTCCGTCTGTTTCTTCAGCACTCGCCAGTTCTTCAAACAATGATTTGCCGGTGATGGTCGGCGCATCTTTCAGCTTGCCGCCTGTCTGCAATCTTGCGCCAAACAAGCGGGCGCCGCCGGCGGCGTAGAGATCCTTGGCGAGAAATCGTCCGCCGGGTTTCAAATCAGTTATCACCGGCGTTTCCCGCGAAAGTTCGTCGAAGAGATCGATGGAAAAAGGAACGCCTGCTTCCGCTGCAATTGCAGGCAAGTGTAAAACAGCGTTTGTTGACCCGCCGCTCGCAACGACCGCGGTCGCCGCATTGCGTAAGGAAGCCTCAGTGATGAATGACCGCGCCGTCGGTCCGTCTTTGGCGAGACGGGCGACAATGCGTCCGCACCGCTCGCCCTGTTTGTTTTTATCCGGATGAATAGCCGGAATATCGCCGGCGCCCATTGGCGCCAGCCCCAGGAAGGCGAGCGCCATCGCCATCGTGTTCGCCGTAAACTGGCCGCCGCAGGCCCCGGCGCCGGGACAAGCGGTGCGCTCCACTTCTTCGAGTTCTGCGTCGGACATGTCGCCCTTGGCGTGCGCGCCGACCGCCTCAAAAACATCCTGAATGGACAAATCCTTGCCGTGGCAATTGCCGGGCATGATCGTGCCGCCATAAAAAATAGCGCCCGGAATATCCATCCGCGCCAGCGCCATGGCGGCGGCAGGCAATGTCTTGTCGCATCCGACCAGGATGATCGCCGCATCAAGCGAGTGCCCCCGCACGGCGATTTCAATAGAGTCAGCAATCACCTCACGTGAGATCAGCGAGGCGCGCATCCCCTCGCCACCCATCGTAATACCGTCGGAAACAACGATGGTGTTGAAATCAATCGGCGTCGCGCCGCCAGCGCGAACGCCAACGCGGACAGGCTCAGCCAGATCCGCCAGATGCATGTTGCAAGGCGTGACCGTCGACCAGGTGTTGACGACAGCAACCAGCGGTTGCGCAAAATCATCATCATCCAGTCCCGCCGCACGCAGCATGGCCCGCGCCGGCGCCTTGGCGGGGCCTTTTGTGATGGCGTCCGATCGTTTTGCTTTTGTATCCGTCATCCGTTCTTTCCCGAACGGACCCTCAAGCACAAAAAAACCCGCTTCCTTTTCTGGGAGCGGGGTGTTGAAGGTCCGTGCTGCTGTTGTTTAGCGCGCGGGCTCCATGGCCGCTCCCCTTACGGGGATAATAAGGAGCACCACCACGTTAATCAGAAGGACAGACAGAACGACCGGATCGACGGCCAACGCCGCGATCTTATTCGCCATCAGGGAAATCCCGTTCAGCATGATCTCGCCTTGTCTGTCCGCCAAATCGCGGCTTCACAAAAATTGTGCGCCGCAAATATTGCGACGCATGAATTTCGCTTACACCATGCACCGGTTAACAAACAAGCAAAAAGTGGCGTGCTACGCCAAGTTTTTCATGCGCCCGCCATATCAACGGTCACACTTTGGCATATTCTGCTAACAGCTTCCGGCCGCAGAAGGCGCCCGGTTTTAAAGGTCACGCGCAAAGCGAACGCCGGAAAACTGCCAGCGGTCCTTAGGGGGGAAGAAATTCCGATATGTCGGCGGGTATGACCTACCGGCGTCGCGCAACTTCCGCCTTTCAGGACAAGCTGGGAACACATGAATTTCCCATTATATTCGCCGACCGCCCCTTCCGGCGCGGAATAGCCCGGATAAGCGCCGTAGTTACTCTGGGTCCATTCCCAAACGCCACCCGCCAGCGCGTCGAAATCGCCGGATTTATTCTCAAGCATCGGATGAACCGGCTTGCTGGAATAAAGGAATTGTCCCGCTTGACCGTCTTGCGAGACCAGCGCCAGCTCCAACTCCGCTTCCGTCGGCAGCCGCGCGCCGGCCCACGCCGCCACGGCAAATGCTTCGTGTGCAGATAAATGACATACAGGTAAGTGCGATTGCAAGGGAATTATACCGTGCATGGTGTATTCATGCCACTCGCCATCGACCTTGTTCCAGTGTAGCGGCGCAAACCACTTGTGTTCATTGACGATAGCCCAGCCTTCCGACAGCCAAAGGCTTGGGTCCGAATATCCGCCATCCTTCATGAATTCGAGATATTCGCCATTGGTGACAGGGCGTGAGGCAAGCGCGAAGCCATTGAGGTATTGCTTATGCCGCGGCAATTCATTGTCGAATATAAATTCATCGCCCCTGGCGCCTATTTCATAGACGCCTTCATCAAAAGACACCCAACTCATCTCCTTGGCAGACGGTCCTTTGTACCAGGGGCTGTCATTCTTAATCGCCGCTGGATAAAGCGGGTTTAATCCAAGGGTATATTTGATATCTGTACAGATGAGTTCCTGATGCTGTTTTTCGTGATGCAGGCCTAGTTCGATAATCGGCGCAACCAAGTGCCAGACATCCTCGGAAACATTTTCCATGAACTCGATAACGCGCTCTTCGGTAGCGCGGCGATAAGCTATGATTTCTCGTACGGTCGGACGTGACAGTAAGCCCCGTTGCGGCCTCTCCCATTTCTCACCGACAGACTCATAATAGGAATTGAACAGGAACTGATATCTATCGTGATAAGGTTCAAATCCGGTTACGTTTGGCGCCAGAATAAACTCTTCAAAGAACCATGTCGTATGCGCCAGATGCCAGCGTGTCGGGCTGGCGTCCGGCATCGCCTGAATAACCATGTCTTCAGGCTCAAGATCAGCGCAAAGTTGTAGCGTCTGGTCTCTGGTCTCTACGAACATG
This sequence comes from Hyphococcus sp., assembly GCA_965230025.1. Classification (GTDB taxonomy): domain Bacteria; phylum Pseudomonadota; class Alphaproteobacteria; order Caulobacterales; family Parvularculaceae; genus Hyphococcus. The sequence goes on along the minus strand of CBDDKD010000038.1, from coordinate 8,931 downwards.
TCCTGAAGCAGTTGCCTGTCTTCCAAGACTTCGCTCATCTTCAACGCAGGGTGAGTCATATCCATTCACTCTTCGGTTTTCAGGCTTTTACGCCGTTGTCATCAAAGACGAACAACAATGTCCGCTTTCGACAACCCGTTTTCTGGCGCGCGCCAACAATCGTTCAAAACTTAAGGACTTGATGGAAAATTGCCGTTGAACAAAGAGGCCGCCCCCGAAGGCGCGCTAATGGTGACTGCGTTGTGACAAATCCCAAAATGCACTTTTCTCGTCCCATTATTTAGAGCGCATGGGCGCGATTCAAGGGCCAAAGTGAAATAATTCGCCATTCCTGGCGCCGCCAGCAAACGCTACTGACAAAAATGGGGTTCTATAGCTTCCCGGGTCCAAACTTTTTCGATGTGGGAAAGCCCTTGGGCGCGATACGCCCGGCCTGCGCGCGCTTGCCGAGATAGGATTTCCAGTCATCCACGGTTTGCGTGCGCCCTGAACGATCAGTCCAGGTCAGACCTTCCTTTTTAGAGAATACTTTCGCATCAGAAAGGCCGCCTTTTTGAAATTTCTGTAACACTACGCCCTTGCCGCGCGACATTTCCGGCAGATCCGAAACGGGAAACGCCAAAAATTTCTTGTTATCGCCCACCGCCGCGACGATATCGCCCTTCGCAAGCCGGCAGACCGCCGCCTCAGCGCCAGCCGGTACATTCAGGACCTGTTTTCCTTTGCGGGTGTTCGAAAGACAGTCCGCTTCCGCTACAATAAATCCGTGACCGGACGATGATGCGACGATAAATTTACGCTCGCCTTCATAGATAAACGCTGCGACGACAGCATCGTCATTGCCCATATCGACCATAAGTCGGATTGGCTCACCATGACCGCGCCCGCCCGGTAATGCGCTGACATCAAGGGAATAAAATTTCCCGTTAGTCGCAAACAACATCACCTTGTCTGTTGTCTGAGCGGGAACGATGAAGCCTTCCCGGTCGCCGTCTTTATATTTAATCCCTTTCGTGTCTTCCACGTGCCCCTTTAAAGAACGCACCCATCCTTTTTCTGAAAGGACAATCGTGACGGGTTCTTTCTCTACAAGAATTTCAAGATCAATCTCATCAATTTCAGGTGCATCGGCTATGTCTGTTCTGCGACGGCCAAGGTCTGACTTCGGATCGAACTGTTTGCGCACTTCGCGCAATTGATCGCCGATTTTCTTCCACTGCGCGTCATCGGATTTCAAAAGCGCCCTTAGGGATTTTTGTTCCGCCTTCAATTCCTTGTGTTCGGTTTTGATCTCCATCTCTTCAAGCTTGCGCAAGGAGCGAAGACGCATATTGAGAATGGCCTCGGCCTGAACATCGGTCAGCTTGAACGTTTTCATCAACTTGGTCTTCGGCTCATCCTCAAATCGAATGATGCGAATAACCTCATCGAGATTGAGATAGGCAATCAGAAACCCATCGAGAATTTCCAAGCGGCGCGCAATTTTCTCCAGACGGAATTTTGTGCCGCGCACCAGCACGTCCTTGCGGTGATCGAGATACGACTGCAGCACTTCACGCAATCCCATGACGCGCGGCGCGCCGTCAGCACCAAGAACATTCATGTTCAGTGAGAACCGCGACTCAAGGTCAGTGACTTTAAAGACGCTTTCCATCAACGCCGCAGGGTCCACATTACCGGAACGCGGCTCAAGGATCAGTCGGACGTCCTCTGCGCTTTCATCACGAACATCGCCAATCGCCGGCAGCTTTTTGTTCTGGATCAACTCGGCGATACGTTCAATCAGTTTTGATTTTTGAACTTGGTAGGGAATCTCGGTGATGACGATCTGATAACGTCCGCGCCCAAGGTCTTCGGTTTCCCATCGCGCCCGCACACGGAAGCCGCCGCGCCCGGTGGCGTAAGCCTCTTCCATCGACGCAGCATCTTCAACGCAGACGCCCCCGGTTGGAAAGTCCGGGCCTTTGACATGATTGAGAAGCGTTTGCGTGCGCGCATTCGGCGCCTTGATGAGATGCAGGGACGCGTCAATCAGCTCCGCCGGATTATGCGGCGGGATCGACGTCGCCATGCCGACCGCAATGCCGCTGGCGCCATTGGCGAGAAGGTTTGGAAACGCCGCCGGCAACACCGCCGGCTCGGCGCCCTCGCCGTCATAGGTTTCACGAAAGTCGACAGTGTCTTCATCGATGCCATCGAGCAGCAATTGCGCCGCCGCTGTCAGACGGCTTTCGGTGTAACGCATCGCTGCAGCGTTATCGCCATCAATGTTGCCAAAATTACCCTGCCCGTCGACCAGCGGGACGCGCACCGAAAAGTCCTGCACCAACCGAACCATCGCGTCATAGATCGCCTGATCCCCATGGGGGTGATAGTTACCCATCACCTCGCCAACGACCTTGGCGGATTTCTTGAAGCCACCGCTCGGATTGAGCTTCATCTGACGCATTGCGTAAAGAATGCGCCGATGCACCGGCTTCAGGCCGTCACGAACATCCGGCAATGCGCGCGCTGTAATGGTTGATAACGCATAAGCGAGATAACGCTGGGAGAGCGCTTCGTCGAAAGGCTCCAGAAAAATCTCTTCCGGCTTGGCCGGTTTTGCTGTCTTCGCGGTTTTGCTTTTTGTCGAACGTGCCATGGCCAAGGGGATAGCAGAATCGCCGCCAGCCGCCAGTCCCAAATGCCGCCAGCGGCAATCCGGCTGACGAATCACGCCGGGCGTCTAAACCCTTCATTTACAAGCACCTTGACCTTCGCCAGCGTTGCGTTAGGCCAGCTTCATGCATTCGCTTGCGGCAGAAGTTTTCCACTTTCCCTTGTTGCTGATCGAACTGGCCACCGCCGCCATGGGGTTCTCGGCAACGGCTTTTTCCAAGGCGGCGACCTCGCCCGCCGCGCAAACGGCAGCCCTCATGATCGCGTTTCTGGCAGGCATCTCGGAGATGCTCGGGCAAAGCGTTGTCCTCGTCGTCAATCGGGTTCCGCTTTATCGCTTCCTGGCGAGCCTCCTCTTCACCGGCGCCACATATGTGGTGACCGCGCTGACCTGGGCCGCCTGCGCCCTGGCGGTCGCGCCATTGACCCGCATCGGCGTTCTGTCACCCGGCGATGTCGCGGGTGTGATTGGCGTTGTTTCTCTGGCCTTCGCGCCGCGCTTGTTAGGCGTTTTTTCAATCGCGCCTTATTTTGGCGTCGCCTTCAGCAACTTGCTTGAAGCCTGGGCGATGACGCTCGTTATATTCGGTCTGATGGTGGCGTACGAAATGCCAATCAGCGCTGCACTCTTTTGTGGCGGCGCGGGCTGGATTGCGTCCTACGCGCTGCGAAGCTTTTTCGGGCACACTCTTGCGAAACCCCTTGGCGATTTACGGGTCTTCATCAGCGGCTCGCCACTGGACCGCACGCCGCAACAGATTATCGACGATGTGATGCAAGCCATTCGGCGGGAGATCAAAAATTGATCGGCGCCGTTCTAGCTCCTCTGATTATTTTCGGTATCGGCGCCTTGCTGATCACCGCCGCCCTGTCGCCGCTTGAAACCTTAAGCTGGTGGGCCGGATGGACGGAAGAAGAAATCGCCGATGAAGCGCCGGCTGCCGATAGGGATACACCCGAACGCAGCAGCAGTTCCAACTGCTATGTCGTTTATCTCTCAGGCATTGCGTCAATATCCGGCCGGTTCCTGATCCCGCGTGAAAAAGCGTTCATCAAATCGCTCAAAGCAGAAATGCCCGGCGCAGTCATCATTGATGATGTCTTTCCCTATTCTCCCGCAGGTTTGCCGCTGCTGGCGGCGCCGCGATTTTTTGATCGCCTGTGGCGGCGCATTCAAAAATTCAAGCTCGAAGGGCGCAGCACCATGCTGTCCATTCTCATCAACCTGCGCAATGTATTCCAGGTGATGATCTCCGCCGATCACCGCTATGGGCCAATCTATAACAGAGGCGCTGCGTTAGTCATCGAAGACGCTTTACTGCGTGCGGGATATAATCGCGATGTCGCGGCGCCAATCGTAATTATTGGTTATAGCGGCGGCGCCCAGATTGCGCTTGGCGCCGCAACCTATCTGAAGGCGCAGTTGAAAGCGCCGATCGACATTATCTCCATTGGCGGCGTGATGGCGTCTGAACCGGGACTCGATTTTGTTCGCCAGCTTCATCACCTTTATGGCGATAAAGACACCATCCAAAAAATGGGCGCAATCATGTTTCCCGAACGCTGGAAGGTGATGGGACATTCGGAATGGAACACTGCGCAATATGAAGGTCGAATTCATCGTCACAAACTGGATCAAATGCTGCACGCCGGCGCACGAGGCTATTTCGGCTTGCCGAAAGTCAACGGCGTTTCGAATAATCAGCGGACATTGAAGAAAGTTGTGTCGATATTGAATAAAAACACAGCGTCGGCGCAGAACTCTCGTCAATCCAGCTGAGCCTGCAATAACTCGATTACACGCAAGCGCGCTTCGGGCAATTGCTTGTCCGAAATATGAAGAATACGCGTTTCAATGAAATATCCGGTTGTCTGAAGCGCATCGAGCGCATCCTGCAAGTCTGCCTCAACTGAGGCGCCGCGTAAAAAAGCCGGAAGCGGCAGTAATTTATTCTTATACGGTTCGCCGGCATCGGCGCATACAGCGCATGCGGATCGCGGTGACACATAAACGAGCTGCTCACTGGCGCCTGTCGCGGCGCAGCGATCAAGCGTCAGCCCGAACCCTAACTCGGCTAAAAGCCCCAGCTCCCATCGCGCCATCAACGCTGGCCACAACTCAATATGATCGAGATTGTCGAGCAGCACCGCCATCGCTTCATAGGACGGCGCATGGGCTTCGCGTTCCGGGAGCACGGCGAGGGCCAGCGCGCAAGAAGCCGAAAGCCCTGCCAGCGATAAGCGATCCTGCATTGCTTCGGCGGCGCGCGCACGGGTCAACTCAAGCGTGAAATGGCCAAGACTGTCTTCGCCACGGCCTTTCCAGTCGGCTTTGACTTCGTTACCGGGCTGCAGGATCGGCCGCATTTTGCGCCCTTGCCCGCCATAGACGAGCCCGGCCCACCGCCCTTTGCCTTGCATAAAGATATCGGCCACCGCATGGGTTTCCCCATGGGCGCGTGCGTCTAGGACAATGCCATGATCGATGAAGGACACAATTACATAGGTCCCGCCATTGCTCATCCAAGTCAATGACGGCACAACGCAGCAAGCTCATCCTATACCCATATTATGGCCTTCCGCCCTAACTATTGGCAGGGGGCGCACAGTCAGCGCCTCGCTACGACTCTTCACAATAATAAAGGGAGGAGAGCAAATGCGGCTTTTCATATGGGCAACGCTCATTTTTATCGCCGGATTTCAAACAGCGGCGGCTTATGACCGGGTGTTGCTGCATCCAGAGGAACGTGGCCTCGAAACGGTTGAGCTGTTTGTGGAAATGCCGGAAGGCGAAGGCCCGTTTCCTGTCATTCTTTTCGTGCATGGTTATCAGTGGGAGCAGACACCTGGCGGGCGCGCCTTTGTAGAGCTTATCGACGAGCGTCCGGAAATCGCCACCATCGACGAAGGCCGCATTCAGGAAATGGCGCGGCGCGGCTATATCGCCGCGGCTGTATCACAGCCCGGTTTCGGCGACAGCGCCGGACCGTCAGATTTTTGCGGACCGCGCACGCAAAACGCTGTCATGGCGGCGTTTGATCATTTGCTTTCCCTGCCCGGTGTGGATGAAACCCGCGTCGCGCTTTATGGCGTCAGTCGCGGCGCCGCGACGTCTTCGATGGTGGCAACCAAAGATAATCGCATTACGGCGATCATCCTCATGGCGGGTGTCTATGACCTTGAGGAGTTCTATCCGACAGGCGACAAATATCTCGACGAGAACATCCTGAACGAAACCGGCGCCACCCCGGAGGCTTTCGCCGAACGTGCTGCGCTGCGCTATGCGGACCGCATCAAGGCGCAGACGCTGATCCTCCATGGCGGCGAGGACAATCTTGGCGGCTCGCTCGATCAGGCGAAGCGACTGGCGGCAAAGATTGAAGCCGCAGGAACGCCGGTGCGCTTAAGCGTCCACAAAGACCGTCCGCACCAGATCCCGATCCCTGAACAGTGGGAAGATATCACGCCGTTTCTGGTCGAAGTGTTTGGACAGTGATTTATGGAAGGCGTTGCCTAAAAGTAAGACATCCACCATGAGTTTGAGCGCTTCTTGACGCCCGCGAACCAGCCGCTTGGAAAATAAAGCGCAACGACAATGGCAAACCATATAGCGTATACGCCCCAAAGCCCGACGCCATGACCCGCTGGAAAGAACACGAAAAAGGTCATCGCAGAAGACGCGCCATTACCCTGTATAGCCGCAAGGCCAACCGCCACAGCGTGCGCTGCGTAAATATGGATCACATAGAAAAACAGCGGCACGCGCCCGAAGGTGACAAAAACATCAAACGCTTTCCCTCGCCACCGTTCAGATAGTGAAAGTACCGCCAGCGCTGGCCCCATCGTCATCAATAAAAACAGCAAAGATGGCGGGTATTTTGTTGTGTTCAGGAAGGACAGCATCGTTTTTACAATGCTGTCCTGGACAGCCCACTGAGAGGGGTCGCCATAGATATTGATTGCGCGCAAGACAAAAAACAATATCGTGAGCCCAAGCCCGAATTTCATCATCAGCGATCTTCGACGCCTGTCTTCCTGTTTGTAAATTTCCGCAAAGACATATCCCAGCGCCATCACGCCAATCCACGGAACAACCGGATAAGCGACAAACGCGAATGTCGGGCCGATTGGGATTGCCCCTTGCATATGTAAAAACAGCCACAGCGCATCACCAAGCGACGTCGCAGTTGGAAAAGGCCCGCCTGTCGCCAACCCCGACATCACTGCCGCATCTATCGGCGCCAGAAGGTGATGACCCGCAATCATGATAACGCCAATGGCGGCGATCACGCGCAATGGCAGCCAGACCAAGGCCGCAAGCGCAATCATGCTTACGCCAATCGCCCAGATTACCTGCAGGAAATGGTAACCGATAGAAAGCTGAAGGTTGAACATCCAGCCCATTTTAACAACCGTCAGCTCAAGGAAGACTAGCCAGACGCCCCGGGTGAGCAGGAACATCGATAGCTCTTTCCCCTGCTTACCCGCCTGCGCCTGAAACCCGGCGCTTGTTCCCGCAAGAAAGATAAACACCGGCGCGCAAAAATGCGTAATCCAGCGCGTCAGAAACAAAGCCGGGTCGGTCTGATCAATATCAAGGGGATCGAACCGCACATTCGTGACATAATCGCGAACATGGTCCAGCGCCATAATGGCAATGACCAGGCCACGAAGGAAATCGACCGATTGAACGCGGGTCTTCGCCTTTTTCACTTCATCGCCCATCCAGCTCGCTCTATTCCAACGTTGCTTCCATGACGTTTGAAGCGCGCCCGAAAAGACTTTGCACCTTGGTCACTCGCCCGACAAATAAGTGTCGAACCAGCGCACGATTTCCACTGTGGACGTGATTCTGTTTTCCGTTTTCTGCCAGCCATGGCCTTCATCCGGAAACAGAACGTATTTCACTGGCACGCCGCGCTCTTCCAGGCTGGCGACAACCTGTTCCGCCTCGACAACGGGAACATTCGTGTCGTTTGCGCCATGCAGCACGATCGTCGGCGCGACGACGCGGTCCACCTTGTGAATGGGCGACAGCTCTCGCAACATATCCGCCTCGGTGACAGGATCGCCGTATTCCACGGTCGATATCGCCGCCATCCAGGGTTCGGTCTTTGCAAAAAACGTTTCGAAATTGACGACTCCGAAAAGGTTAGCGCCGGCGGCGAACAGATCGGGATATTCCGCCAACCCGGCCATAACCATATAGCCGCCGTAAGAGCCGCCCATAATGCCGATTCTCTCCGGATCGGCGATATCAGATGCGATCATATGATCCGCGCTGGCCTTGATATCCTTGACGGCGTTCACGCGAAGCGCGCCATTGTCGAGATTGACGAATGTCTTGCCGAAGCCGGACGAACCGCGCACATTCGGTGCGAAGACCGAAATCCCACGCGAAAGAAGCGCCTGAATGGTCGAGTTGAAAGTCGGCCGCTCCTGCCCTTCCGGGCCGCCGTGAAAATCCAATACGATTGGGCCTGGACCTTCCGCTCCGGGCGCACGGTATAGCCAACCCGACATGGCGAGATCGTCATGCGCTTCATACCAGACAATCTCGGGGCGGACGAGCGACGCAAGGTTGACGCCTTCATGGGCGCTGTCAGTGACTTTCGTAAAAGCACCGTCTGAGACCGATACAGTCCACACATTTGCCGGCGACGCAGCGCCGGAAACCGTCATCGCTAACAATTCACCGTCGGGGCTGTAGCTCAACCCGCCCGCGATTTCCGCGGGCAGTTCAGGACCCGCCGTCATCACGCCCGCGACGACATCGAAAAACGCAAGCTCGCTTTGCCCCGCGACATTCCACAAGAGCGCCGCCTGGCCGTTGGCCGGGTGCGCGTCGAAGCCGATAAGATCTGCGTCGTCGCGCGCTGCAACGATTTGCAATGCGCCTGCGCGGCCCTCCTCGTCAATGTCAATTCTGGCGAGAGCCTCCATTTCACGGTCGATATTCGTTGAAATCAGAATTGTATTATTATCCGTAAACCGAGCATTGTCGGACAGTGCGACGCCATCATGCGGCGTCAACAGCTGCTCTTCGCCAGTCGCCAGATCAATCAGGTAAAGATTGGTATCGCCGCGGCTGACCATTCGCCACACCACGGCCCGCGACCCGTTCGGAGAAAGGGCGGCGGTAAATCCGATCCCCTGGTTTTCAGCAACCAAACGCGCTTCGCCCGCCTCACGGTCGTAGAGATAAGCATCCATAGAGCCTGAACCGGAAACATTGGACGCAAATGTTAAATACCGTCCGTCGTCGCTCCATTC
>CBDDKD010000037.1:0-192469 GCA_965230025.1 Hyphococcus sp. | reverse complement strand
ATTGTCAAAATTCATGATCATGGAACGGATGGTGTCGCAAATCATTTCCATTGCCGCGCCGTCTTTCGCGATGCGCGGATATTGATTGAAAAGGGAGGACTCATCCGGGTTTTCTATGTGTTGTTCTATTTCCACCGGACTTTCCTTGGCGATGCGCACCAGGGAAAACATCAAACAGAGCAGGTCTTGATAATCGGATTTTTTCCAACGCGGTCCTGAGAACACTTTCCCGATATCGCCAAGCGTGTGCTTGATGACGCCGACGCTGTTACCGACGACAAATGCGCCAACGGCCGCGCCGCCGATGATCATCATCTCGTAGGGTAGAGAATGCAAAATGATGCTGAACTTTCCGCCGGCAATAACGTAGCCGCCGAAAACCATTACCAATGTAATAACGATGCCGAGAATTGCACCCATGAAATTTACACCCTGCCGGCCTTCTTGCCGAAAACACGACCTTCAGATGTAAAGATTGATGCTTAATAAGCCGTAAAATGACGCTGATGTTTATTGATGTACAGCTGCATTTCGGCTCGCTATAATCATGCTCGCCTCATATGCTTTTTCCGTACTCATATTAGTTAGAATAAGCGCTGCGTTTTCGCTGCTCATTTCTGTCAGGAAGCCGGCGGCAAAAGTCGGATTCATCTTGTCAAAGATTTCTCCGGCGCGCTGAGGTTTCATCTGCTCATACATCTTGGCGAGCATCGAGATATCTTCCTGTGAAGCTTCATTCGCATAAGCGACAAGTTTTGCGAGTTCTTCATTGCTCTTTTTAAGAACGGACAATTTTTCTTCGATACGCGCTTCAAGAATTTCCAGCGTCCTGATGCGGTCCTCGATTTGAACCGACCTATCATCCAGCATTTCGGAGCGCTCGCGGATCGCCGCCATCAAGTCATTATATTGCGCAGCCTTATGGGAGGCGGAGACCGGTTTTACGCTTTTGAGGTTTTCAGTCTGGGATGTAGTTTCTGGAGCATGCGCTGCAACAGTCTGGTCGCCCTCAGGTTCTGAATTATCGGGAAGCAATTGCGTTGGCGGTCCGATATCTGACTCTGGCGTCGCCTTTGCTTCTTCGGCGTCGGGCCGGTTGAGCGCCGCGTTAGCGATGCCGATCGCGCGTCCGGCGAAGGACGCGGCGAAGACAACGGCAATGACCATCAAGGGATTGACGGCGATGGCTTTACGCGGACTGTTATGCTGCTTGGGTTTCGTCATCATCCGCCACAAATTCGATATCGAGACCGTCATCGCTTATCTTCTTCCGCTTCTTCGGTTTTACTTCGTCCGCAGGCACTTCTTCGGCTTCCACAGCGGGCGTTTCCTGCGCCGCCATCTCCAGTGATCGCAGCAAAAGGTTAGCGGAAGTTTTCGCATCTTCGATATGCGGCGATAAAATGTCGACAAGATTGCGTGCGGCAGCTTCGGTTTCACCGACAGCTTGCGCGCTGACATTGGTAATTTGCTGCAATAAGTCTTCCAGTTCCGGGACTTTTTGCTGCGCCTCGGCAATTAACTGTTCCAGGTGCGAGACGCTTACATTGGCCGTGTCCTTGGTTTTCGATAAAGCTTCCTGCATTTCTTCCGCAGACTGGGACAGGGCGACAATTCCGGTCTGAATGCCGTCTTTACTACTTGTTAAGGCTTTGAGCCGCTTGCTCAATATCCAGCAATAAAAGCAGGCGGTGCCAGAGGCGGCTAGCAACAAGAAATCAATGATCAACGACATTTTATCGCTCCTAATTCAGGACGAAGTCAGTAATTAAAACGTCTGACACGATGTCAGATGACGCAACAGTTTGCATGCGCCGCAGCATCTGGGCGCGCAGGCGCGTCATGGCGAAAGGCTCTATCAGATCCTTTTCGTCAACCGCGCGAAGATACATATTCAGAACATCGCGAAAACGCGGCTGCAAATGCGTCGCGGTTTTTGCATGGTCCGCAGTTGTTTCAAGGCTGACGGAAATCTTAAGATATTCGGATTTAGCGTTAGGACCTAATGTTATGACGATCGGTTCGAGATTAACAAATACGATGTCGTCGTAACTTTTTGTTTTCTTTTCATGGTTCTCTGCAACAGCTTGTTCGGGAACACACTGACCGCCGCCAAAGGGCGAAACATAGACGATGCCGCCGACGATTACGCCCAAAAGAAGCGCGACGCCAATACTGCCCAGAATAGACATTAAAGGCGAAGCCGCCTTTGTCGCGGCTTCGTTTTCACCGCCTTCTTCGGGCTTGTCAGCGTCTTCTTTTTTGTCCTTGGCCATGACCTTTAAATTCCCATCGAAGAAACTTTTTTGATCGTTCCGATGACGTCTTTGTAACCTCCTATTAATGATCAAATGGTAAACGAAAAGCTGGGTATTAAGCGCATCGAATTGATAAGCGCGTTAACGGTTGGTGAGAGATGCAAGGGTTGGTTTCAGTATGGCAGGCGTTGCCGCCATCAAAACGAGTTATGCTCGTCGGCGCGGTTGCGGCGACGGTTTTTGTTTTTTCGATCCTCGCGCGCACTGCGTCATCGCCGAGCATGGCGTTGCTTTACAGCGGGCTCGAGCCCGGCGCGGCCGGTGACGTTATTACAGCGCTGGAGCGCATGAATATCGAAACCGAAGTGCGCGGCGATACAATTTATGTCCCATCCGGCCGACGCGATTTTGTGCGCATGGCGCTTGCGCAGGAAGGGCTGCCGCAACAGGGTCAGGCCGGGTACGAATTATTTGAAAGCTTGAACGGCTTTTCAACAACGTCCGATATTTTTGACGTTACCTATTGGCGCGCCATGGAAGGCGAACTGGCGCGGACAATTTTGTCGACGCCGGGCGTAAAGGCGGCGCGCGTTCACATTGCTCACGAGCGCAATGTTTCGTTTTCACGCCGCGGCGCTGAGCCAAAAGCGGTTGTGACTGTTACAATGGGGCGCGGCGCTCTCAACATCGCACACGCAAACTCCATTCGTTATTTAGTCTCCTCCTCCGTTCCCGGATTGCCGGCGGAGCAGGTGGCGGTCATCGATTCCACGCGCGGCGTTGTTTTGAGTCCAGGCAAAGGCGATGCAGTCTTTGACGGCCAGGCTGACGCAATGGACCGCGAGAAAAAAATCGAAGAAGACGTTCTGAACATCATCGAAGCGCGTGTCGGTTCCGGCAATGCCCGTGTTCAGGTCATGCTTGAAATCGATACGGAGCGCGAGGCGATTTCCGAGCGTGTTTTTGACCCTGACGGCCGTGTTATCTCCGGCAAGGAGACATCGGAAGTCACTGAAACATCAAGTGGAGCCAATAGCAGCTCGGTCACTGTTGCGAGCAACCTGCCTGAAGGCGACGCCAATGCCGGCGGTTCGCAGTCAAGTAGTGAAAGAACGCAAACGGATGAAACAATCAGCTATGACCTTTCCGAAATACGCCGCGAACGTGAAAAGGCGCCGGGCGCGATCAAACGCCTCAGCGTCGCGGTGCTGGTCAATCACCTCGAAACGCAAACTGCTGACGGAGAAATAGAACTGACGCCGCGCAGCGATGATGAACTGACGCAATTGCGAGAGCTTGTTTCAATGGCGGTTGGTTTCAACGAAGAGCGTGGCGATACGCTGACTGTTCAGAACATGTCGTTCCTGCCAATCGCCAATGAAGGCACGGCTGTCGAAGGAGGTTTCGTCAGCGACTTCATGGATCGGCACCTGATGACGTCAATTCAGATTGCGGTTTTGTCGATCGTGACATTGATCCTTGGTCTTTTTGTCGTGAAGCCGGTTCTGTCTGTGAAGTCATTGCCTGCGCCTGAAGCGGCGAACCTTGCCGCGGCGCAAGCGCCGGAAGGGGAGCCTGCGACATTGACAGCGGCCGAACCGCCCGATGCAATCGAAGCCTTAAAAGGGCTCGCCAGTGAAAAGACAGATGAAACGGCGACACTGATCAAGGCCTGGCTGGAGGAGGATGCCGCGTGAGCGCATTGAACTCCATCCTTGAGAATTTCGAACCTGTCGACGCTGGCGCGAACGATGAAGGCGACGTTCGCTCGCAACAGCTGAAAGCCGCCGCTTACGCGGAAGGTTTTAGCGCCGGGGAAGCAGCGGCGAAAACAAAGCACGACGCCGAGTCAGCATTTCTCGCGGAGGCCGCCGATCAGATCAGCCAGGCGTTGGGCGCAATGCCTCAGCGTTTGAATGAACAACTTGCCGAAGCGCTCAGCGCCATAATGCACAAGACATTGCCGACATTGGCGGCCAAAGGTTTCGCCGATGAAGTCACCGCAGCAGTGATCGAGCGCGTAAATACAGAAAACTGCGGATTGCTAGTCATCAAGACCTCCGAGGAGCGTGCTGCTGATCTTACCGCTGCGTTTGAGGCCTTTGGTGACGATCAAAGCGTTCGCGTTGAGGCCGATCCGGCGTTCTCAGGCTCAATGGTTGCGGCCAGCTGGGAAAGCGCCGGGCTCGATATGGATGTTGAAGCGGTCGCGCAGAGTGTTCTTGAGGCGCTCGACAAATACTTATTGCAGTTCAGGAAAGAGGCATAAGACATGGCCAGTGAAAGCGTGGACGATATCGTCACGGCGGACGACGCCCAGGATGAAGAGGCGCCTGTATTGGAGCGTCGTGAAGACGGCGACGAGAACAAGCTGAAGCGCGCTATTTTCAGTGTGCCAATTGACGTCACCGTTTCGGTTGGAACGGCGCGCCCATTGATTGGCGAGCTGCTTGAGATGAAGCGCAATCATCTTTTACCGCTCGACACCGCCATTAACGATCCGGTTGAATTGCGGGTTAAAGACCGTGTCATTGCGCGCGGCGAACTCACTGAAGTGCCGGATAAGGAAGGCCAGCTGGCCATTCGCCTGACCGAAGTCGTCAACATCACCGAACTGCTTGAAGAATGATAACGGTCTTTAGACTTGGCGCGGTCATCCTTGCGGTGATGCTGGCCGGAGGCGGCTTCGACATCGCCCTGGCGCAGGAGGCGCCGGACGAAGCCGTATTCACGGGCGGGCTCAGCTCGCGCGTCATTCAGCTTTTCGCATTGGTGACCGTCCTGTCCATCGCGCCGGGTATTGCGATGATGGTGACCTGCCTGCCATTTATGATCATTGTATTTTCAATCCTGCGCCAGGCGATTGGCCTGCAACAGGCGCCGCCAAACATGCTGATCATGAGCCTGGCGCTGTTCTTGACATATTTCGTGATGGAGCCGGTGTTTTCGCAAGCCTGGGAGAATGGCGTTCAGCCGCTGCTGGATGGCGATGTGACGGAAGAACAGGCGTTTGAACGCACTCTGACGCCGTTCCGCTTTTTTATGGAAGGCCGTGTTTCCGCCGTCGCGGTTGAAACGCTTTCCGAAGCCGCCGGTGCGGAGCGCATTGATACGCAAGTCGAGGGGCGAACGCCTTTATCTATTCTCATCCCGGCTTTCATGTCTGTCTGAGATTCAACACGCATTTGAAATTGGCTTCGTTATCTTTCTGCCATTTCTGATTATCGACCTTATCGTTGCGTCGGTCCTGATGGCGATGGGGATGATGATGGTGCCGCCGGCAATTGTCTCATTACCGTTCAAGCTTGCGTTCTTCGTGCTGGCGAATGGTTGGGTTCAGATCGCCGGGGCCGTCGTAAAAGGATATGGAACATGACGTCCAGTAATCAGGCATTCTCCCAGAATAAAGCGTTGCCGATGCCGGATCTGACGCCGGCGGCGACGCAAGCCTCAGGCAATCCCCGGCAACAAAACCTGACGCCTAAAACGCTGACCCCGGCCCAAAAAGCGGCGCTGGTGATCGCGGCCCTTGGGCCTGACGCTGCCGGTCCGATCATCGAACGGATCGAAGACAAACACCTGAAGGCGTTCGCCCGCGCATATGCGCATCTCCAGACCGTACCGAAGGCGGCGCTGAAAGTGGTGGTTGAGGAATTTGTCGGACGTTTGGGGACGGAAGAAAGCGAAGAAATCAAAGGCGGCGTTGAATCGACGCAAGAATTACTGCGTCAGTTTATCGATCAGGATGATGTCGTGCGGGTAATGGACGGAATCAATGTGCCCGGCAGCGAATCTGTCTGGGATAAACTCGATCGTGCGGATGATAACGGTCTTGCGGAATATTTAAGCGCACAGAACCCGCAGCTGGTCGCGGTGGTGCTTTCCAAAATCAATACGGAAAAAGCCTCGCGCATTCTCGATATTTTCGAGGATGACGTCGCACAACAGATTGTCGCCAGGCTTGCAAAGCCAATGGAGATCAGTCCGGAGGTTCTGAAGGTTCTCTCGCAGACGATTGAGCGCGATTACCTGGCGCCGTTGCGCGCCGCGCCGGCCAAGGGGCATAATCCCGGCGAAATGATCGGCTCCATGATGAATAATGTGATGTCGGAAAAGCGCGACAAGCTCCTGTCCTATATCTCGGACACCGTGCCGGACATCATGGCGGATGTGAAAAAGTCCCTGCTCACTTATCAGGATATCCCGGAGCGGGTGCCGCCGAATGCAATCACTTTGGTGATCAAGGAAATCGACGTGGATCTCTTTCTGCAGGGCGTCAGGCTTGGCCAGAAAAATGCGCCTCAGTCTGTTGATTTTATCTTCAGCAACATCTCTCAGCGCATGCGTCAGCAATATGAAGAGCAGATGGAAACATTGAAACCGATGTCGGCGAAAGACGCCGAAGCCGCGCAGGCGACATTCATGACGATTGTGCGCAAGCTTGTGGCGACCGGTGAGATTGAACTCAATGATATCGAGACCGAGGATGAAGAGGGTGCTGAAGGCGCATCGCCAGATGCTGAGGATGCAGGCGGCGAGGGCTAAATCAATTTACCAGGGCGCCTTATCGCTAATCGTAATCGCCTGGCGCCTGTATCCAAACGGGCCTTCGCCAGTCCAGTCTTTGCCGTTCGGAAACCGAACCTCGACGCCCTTTAGGTCATCGGGGTCGAACAGCCTCATATTCACGCCCGTTTGATCCGCTGAAGGAGTTTGTTCTTTGAACGACTTTGTCAGCACCCAGTGTGTGGTGGTTGCGCAGATCTCGCAGGAATGAACCTCGACGCCGGGGATCTTTTTATCGCGGCGCGCGATTGAAAAAGTTTTTCCGGTTGTTTTGACCGAGGAGGATGGGAAATAGCCCCAAGCGCCGCCGACCTTGCGGCACAAACTGCAATTGCAGTCGTTGATAAACTCAGGCTTGGCTTCAATCGTGACGCTCACCGCGCCACACAGACAATTACCAGTCATTTTTCCCTCGCGGCTGTAAACGCATGCGCTTTTGGCGTCGCCCGTTTTCAGGTCAAATGCTGACTTAACACGACCGCGTTTGATTGTCTGCTTGCGACGAACGCCGTCCGCATCTCGTGATACAGGGACCGCATGAGTTTAATAGGCCCGGAGCCAAGTACAGCAGGGATTACTGAACGATCAGTTCTGCGTGCAGGGCGCCGGCTGATTTGATCGACTTCAGGATGTCAATCATCTCTCGCGGGCTGACCCCAAGGGCGTTCAGCCCGTCAACAAGGTCGGCGAGGGTGATGTTCTCTTCCAGGACCGCGACTTTCTGATCTTCATTCTGGTCGACAGCGATATCGGTGCGCGGCACCACGACGGTTTTCGCCATTCCGGGAGAAGGGGTTGGGCTGGACGACGCCGGGCAGTTCGCGGATGCGGATGGAGAGGTTGCCTTGGGCGACGGCGACGCTGGAGATGCGCACCTGTGATCCGAGAACGATTGTGCCCGAGCGTTGATCGACCACGACCCGCGCCTTTTGCGCCGGATTTACTTCGTAATTCTCGATTTCGCTCAGCATGTGGGCCGGCGAGCTGAAATTATCATCCATTGCGAGCTTCACGGCGGAAGAATCCTGCATGGTCGCGATGGGCCGTCCGACATTGCGGTTGATGATGTTTTCGATGCGGGCCGCCGTCGTAAAATCAGGCGCGCGCAAGGTTAGCGTCAGGCTTTGCAGCGACGCGAAATCAAATCCAAGCTCCCGTTCGACCCGGGCCCCGTTCGGGATCGTGCCGGAGGTTGGCACGCCTTCCGTTACAGAAGCGGCGTCGCCTTGTGCGGCGAAGCCGCTGATCAATACCGGACCCTGGGCGACGGCGTATATTTTACCGTCTGCAGCGTTCAACGGCGTCATGACCAGCATGCCGCCATTAAGGTTCTGTGCGTCGCCAATAGCAGACACGGTAACATCGATCTGCGTGCCGGCGCGCGCGAAAGGCGGCAGCGTTGCGGTCACCAGAACCGCCGCCACATTCTGCGGCCGGAAATCCTCGCCTTGCACATTGACGCCAAGACGTTCCAGAAGGCTGGACAGCGCTTCTTCGGTGTAAGGAATGTTGCGAAGAC
Source organism: Hyphococcus sp. (assembly GCA_965230025.1). Classification (GTDB taxonomy): domain Bacteria; phylum Pseudomonadota; class Alphaproteobacteria; order Caulobacterales; family Parvularculaceae; genus Hyphococcus. Next base: position 184,126 of record CBDDKD010000037.1, on the reverse strand, counting down.
CATCGCCCGTACCGTCAAGACCGACAACGAGACCGTAACCGACAAGGTCGTTGCCGCGAACGCCTTCGACTTCGACAATATCTTTCAGCTTGACGCCAGCCAGCGCTGTATCGCCAAAAAACGCCAGGGGCGCTAATGAGAGAAAGAAGAAAAACGCGCATTCGCGATCACCTGATAAAGTTTGCAAGGGACAGTCGCGCCATGCGCGATGTCAAAAGGTAGGACGCCTCAAGCTGGGTCTCCAGCAATTGCAGTTCCGAGGCGGCTTCAAACGGGTCTCGCAACGTCTTTTCGTTATAGAGCGATGTGAGAACGGTTTCTTCCGCTTCATAGCGAGCGGTGGCGGCGCTGATGCGCGCCTCGTTGATGCCGATCGCCGCGCGTTGATCCACAATATTAGCTTCCGCATCGAAGATCTGACTTGCGCCGGCGGTGAGGATTGTGTTGACGTCGGTGAAAGTCGCAGACTTGGACGTCGCAATGGTCACCAGGCCGCGAATAACATCTTTGATGGCGGGGTCGTCTGCTTTTGCGGAGGCGTCGAGTCGCGTGCCGGGCGCAATCTCAACACCTGGCGCGCGGTTGGCGCCGCCCTGATAAATCGTTGTCGCGAAACCGCCGGCAGGGTCGTCAAAATAGATATCCAGCTGCGCTTGCGCGTCCGCTGCGTCGGTTGCGCCGGCCATGATGGCTTCCACATCCGCGATCAGTTGCTCTGGCGGCGCCAGCGGCGGTCGGTCGGTCGCATCACCGCTGAAGAGCGCGCGGCCAGCAAAAACGGCGTTCAACGATGCAAAAGTTACGATCAGCGAGGCTTTTGCATCATCGGTCATGACGTCAATGGTCGACAGATCACCGCGTCCGACAGCCGCAAGAAGATCGGTGGCGACCCGCGAACTGTCAGTGCCGACATTGCCAAGCGTTGCTTGCGTGATCTGCGTGCGGCTTGCTGCGACGGCGAGATTCTCCTGAAAAAGTTTTGTGTCGTCGATGGCCTTTTTCAGGAGATGTCCACCGCCGACGTCGCCCTTTAACTGCTTGGTGAGGTCTTCGTAGCGGCCGGTTACCGACTCTTTGCGGCTGGTATCGACGCGAGACTTCAGGTCGGCCACGCTTTGCGACAGCCTGGAAAAAGAAAGCTGATCAGGTACGTTTGTAATGCTCATCTACAGCTCCATCAACGTATCGATCATTTGGCTGGCGGCTTGAATGACGCGTGCATTGGCGGCGAACGCCTGCTCGATGGCCAATAATTGCTGGAGTTCAAAGTCCGTATCGACAGCGGTTTCCTGTGTCTCCGCTTCACGCAGGGCCTGTGCGCTGGCAGATGAAGCGGCAAGTTGCGTTTGCGAATTGATGCGCGCGGAACCAATAATCGATGTGACATTTGCGATTGCATCAATCGCCGCACTCTGGCTGGTGAGGCCGGAACCGGGGGGCGGCGTTCTAAGCTCCGATAATCCGTCCAGCAGCATAAAAATCAGATCAGCGTTACCGGCTGCGCCTTCCCCCGCAGCGCCGATGCCATCGCGCAAACGCCAAAGGTCGCCGCCCTGATCGGGGTCAACGGCGGCGTTGATGGCGATGCGCCCTGCGAGGCCGCCTTCAGCCAGTGGGTCAAACGCTGCGCCGTTATCGGTAAACAGGCCCGGCGCCCCAACGGCGAGTGTCGGGTCTGCGTCTTCAAACCGTTGCATCATGTCGCGCGCAAGCGCGTCCAGCTTGGTCTGAAAGTCCGGCGCGACCTGATCGCGGATTGCAAACTGGCCCGCAATACTGCCCTGTTGCAAGGCGAAGCTTGCGCTTGTCCCTGGCGTAATGTCGATCCCTTCCACGGAAAGACCTGACAATTGCCCGCCTGCCAAGGTCGTATCGAAGGCCATGGTGTTGGCGCGGGTGAACTCTACCTGGCGCGCTTTTCCAGCGATGAGAAAAACGCCTTCATTGGTCATCAGATCGATTTTATTGTTGTCGCGCGCAATTTCCCGAACGGGGATGATGCCTGCGACTTCATCGATCAGGGCTTTGCGCTGGTCTTCCAGTCCGGATGTATCCCGGCCGGTGCTGGCGCCGCGGCTGATCTGAACATTCAGCTTCTCGATCTCTCCGAGATTGGCGTTCACAATGTCGACGCTTTGCGCGATTTTTACATCCGCTTCAAGTCGCATGCTTTGGGTCTGTGATGAGAGCTGGTTGAAGCGTGATGCAAGCGACTTTGCCGAATCCAGAAGCTGGGATTGCAGCGGAATTGATTCAGGCGTCAACGCCAGAGACCGCAAAGACGATTCCAGATCCTGATATTGCCCGAACATGCTGAACGCATCATCGGGTTCGCCGAGCGCCGTGTTGAATTTAGCGTAAGCGCTGGCGAGTTCCTGATCGCGATTAGAGGTGCTCTCCGCCGTTCGACGGTCATTTGTGAGCGCCTGATTGGCCGCCCGCGTAATGCCGTTGACGGACACGCCGGCGCCTTTGCCTGCAATGACATTTTCGCCGACATCGACCCCGCGCCGGCTGTAGCCAGGCGTCAGCGCATTCGCAACATTGTTGGAGACGACACTGGCCCGCCTTGATGCAACGGAAAGACCGCTATTTGCGTTTGCCAGTGCTGACGAGATGGACATAGGGCACCCGGATTAGATCATCCGCTGAACTTAACGAATGAGGTTAGTGGTCTCCTGCAGCATTTCGTCGACGGTCTGCACAATCTTGGCGTTCGACGAATAGGCTCGCTGGGTTTGAATAAGATCGGTCAGCTCTGCGGCGATATCCGTTGTAGACTCGGTCAGGGCGAAGCCTTCCGTCGTTCCGACAGGCCCGGAACCTGCGTCCCATAAGAAGTAGTCGCCGCTCGTTGCCGAAATGGCGAAGGTCTGGTTGTCGAGTGCTGTCAGGCCGTTGACGTTTGGCACGTCGACAAGCGGCACCTGATAAATGGTCCGCCGGAAGCCGGTATCGTAAAGCGCCTCGACCATGCCGCCTTCGGTAATCTCGATAGACCGCAGGCTGCCGATCGGCGTACCGTCAGCACCGACGCCAACAGGCGCAAATGAGGATGAGAACTGCGTCAACAACGTCGCGTTGCCTGGCGAGCCAACATTAACTTCCATAGGGCCAAACACGACATTGAAACCGATCAGTCCTGTCGCGGGATCCCACGTCGTACCGGCGCCCGGCGTCAGGGACAGGATTGACCCGCCCGTGCCGGGTGCTTCGTCAAAGACAACGTCAAAAGTGGCGACAGGCGTTAGGGGGTCTCCCGCCTGATCGAAGACTTCCGTTGTCCAGGTATTGCTTGCCCCAGGTCCCGAGGTGTCCGGTGTGAAGACAAAGTCGAGCGTTTGCGAACGGCCTAGCGTATCGAAATATTCAACGGGAAGCGTAAAGCTGTCACCTGTGCCGCCAGCCTCGGTTGCGGACGCCGGGATATTCAGGCCGAGATCAATGCGTGTTGTCGGCGATGCGACAAGTTCAAATGTTGTCACGCGGATTGGCTCAAGCCCTGTGGACGTATTACGGCCCGGGACGGTAACAGTGCCATCGGGGTTGGCTGGCCAGCCCATCAGGAAATTACCACCAAGCGTGCGCAAATAGCCGCTGTCATCGGTATTGAAAGAACCCGTTGTCGTCAGGCGCAACGGCGCCTGACCCGGAGCCACGTCAATGCCTGCGCTGGTCGTAACCGGCAGCATGCCGCGCCCGGCGACGGAAATGTCTGTGCCGTTGCTGGTAGAGATCAAAGCGCCCTGTGCGCCCACATCTTTGAACGTGGCGACCTGTACGCCGCCTGCGTTGTAGGACCCGCCGCCACTGCTCAAAACGATATTGGAAAAATCGGTTTCGGCGCGTTTATATCCGTATGTCTGTGAGTTTGCGATGTTATCAGAGATCGTCGCGAGCTTTGTCGCGTTAACCGCCAAACCCATAACCCCAGCGTTCAGAGAAGATGATAGACCCATGATGACTACTCACAATTTGTTAACTGTTATCCAACCGAAATAACTATCGGTTCGTATGATTAAAAATCATATAATTGTATGCTAATTGTAGGAACTCAGTATCAGGATTTTAAAATCGTGATTGAGATGCGTCGGTTCTGCGGCGCGAGCTTATCCGCCACCAACGGCTCCGTATCAGCTTTACCGGCGACCTCGTTTATCTGCGAGGCGGGCAATCCCGCCGCCAGCATTAACCGCCGCGCCTTGTGTGCGCGATCCGTGGACAGCTCCCAGTTTGTATATTCCTTAACATTTGAATAAGCGAGGCCGTCCGTATGCCCAACGATTGAAAGTTCGTTGCTGACCATGGAAAGGCTCGCCGTCACCACTTCCAGCAATAGCCGCATGGTCGCCGAAGCATCAGTTGAGCCGAGCGCGAAGAGCGGGCTGCCATCGACGTCTACAAGCTCGATAACGAGCCCTTCCGGCGTGACGCGGGTCAGGATATGTCGCGCCAGTCCGGCGGAATCTTCGTCTTCAAACTGCGCCATCAATTCTTCGCGCAGCGCCTCGAGCGATTTCGCCTGGGCTTGCGCGTCGCCAGTGGTTTGTTCTTCGGCTTCGCCGTCTATTTCTTCCTGCGCTTCCTGATTTGCGCCATGCATCGATTTTGAACCGCCGGTCCCGTCCTTCGCCAGGGTCTGGTCGGAATAAACGGTTGAGCCGTTGAGCATATCCGACCCGCCGCCGGAAATCGGGCTGACCGGAATCGTGGGATTAAAATAGTCGGCGATGCCTTTGCGCTGATCTTCTGTCGTTGCGTTCAAGAGCCACATCAATAGGAAGAACGCCATCATCGCGGTGACGAAGTCCGCATAGGCGACTTTCCAGGCGCCGCCGTGATGGCCTTCGCCTGATACTTTCTTAACTTTCTTAATAATAACCGAGTCAGAACCGCTCACGACACGCCCGAAATACGACTACATGCAGGTGAGGAAACTAGGTTTGCCCACGTTAATTTGGGGCTAATATCCGGTCACTGAAAGACTGACAGACTTAATCCAATCTTAAGCATGCATAAAATAATGATGTCGGCGTTATGGATTGGGAAATCAGCGAATGACATCGGCGGATAAGTCAGCTGACGGCGGCGTGCTGGCGAAAAAAGTCCAAAGCGCAAGCTTTGACATTTCGGTCTATCCTAAGTTGGAAAATCTTGCCGCCGATGCGAGCAAATTTTGCTCATCCTGTTTGTCCGTCGCCGCTAATCTGTTCATACCGCCGGCCGATATCGATTCAGGCATGCAGAGCATGCAGGCCGCGCTTGAAGGCATTCCAGAAAATGCGACTGCATACTGGTTCGGCGATCCGGCTGATGACCACTCATTGCTTATCAGTCTTTCATCGCCTTTTGTTACGGGGTTAAGTGAAGCTTTTCTGGGCGGAACTTTTGCGCCTCCTGAAGAAGCGAAAGCGCCGACATCGCTCGATTCCGAGCTGGCGCAGCTTTTTGCGAACGAGATCGCCACAGGCGTCAATAAATATCTGATCACGGCGCTTAGTGACGTGCGTGCAGGTAATCTCACACTGAAGAGTTCTACGGCATCCAAGAAAGCGATCTTTAAAGACGGGATGACCAGTGCGCTGTTCAAATTGGACGTCACTTTCAAGTTGGAAACAGGAGAGCTAAAGTCCGCGCTGGCTTTATATTTTCCAATTGAATTCCTGGAGCGCCGGGGATTGCTGACGCAGACACGAAAATCGACGGTCGCTCAGAACCAGAATACAAAATGGTTTGCGGATATGCTCGATAATGTTCACCATACGGAGATTGAGCTTCCGGTTATTCTGACAAAATACAAGATGACGCTGTCGGAATTGACGCGACTGTCAGTCGATCAAGTGATTGCGCTTGAAGAAGATGCGCACAATACGCTTGATATTACGCTGAAAACAGATGACGGCGTGGTGACCTTGTGCAAGGGAAAGCTCGGCACATTCAAGAAAAACAAAGCGGCCAAAGTCGTTTCCGATATTGGCGTCACATAACCAGGATTCCTGTTAGCGCAAGAGATATTGCACTTGCGAAACAAACATCTTTGAGATTCTACGGGTTTGATATAAATCAAAATGCGCAGTCACGGATGCGCAGAGAATAAAAAGATGAACCCTTCACCGCAAATGACGACGCCGCGGCGCATAACGATGGATGCGCCATGGTCATGGCTTGGCGCCGGCTGGCGTGATTTGATGCGCGCCCCGATGCTCAGCATCGGTTATGGCGCGCTGGTGGTCGGCAGCGGCGTATTTATCATTTACCTGTTATGGCGGCTTGGATATTCGGCGCTTATTCCGGTTGCTTTCGGCGTTTTTGCGCTGGTTGGACCGATGCTTGCGCTGGGGCTCTATGAAATCAGCCGGCGGCTGGAAGCGGGCGAACCGCCGCGCTTGTGGCCGGTGAAATTCGCCGGGCCGCGGTCGCCGATGCAGATCGCCTATATCGGATTTTTCCTGATGTTCGCAGCGCTTGTATGGGTGCGCATTGCGGTGATGATCTATGCGCTGTTTGCATCGGCCAACTATGTCCCGCTGACAGACTTTATGGGTTTTGCGTTCTCCACCGGCGCCGGCCTGGCGATGCTGGTCGTTGGCACTGTGGTCGGCGGGATTATCGCATTCGTCATTTATCTCTTTACGGTTGTTTCGATACCGATGCTGATGAATGACCGCACGGATGCCTTTACGGCGATTGCAACGGGTATCAAGGCGTTCAACGAAAGCCCCGGCGCGATGCTTTTATGGGCGTGGCTGATTGCGATCATCACAGCCGCCAGCGTTGCAACGCTGTTTGTTGGATTGGCGATTGCGTTTCCGCTGTTGGGTCATGCAAGCTGGCACGCTTATCGCGACATCACCCGCACGGCGTAAACGTCAGGCCTCGTCCTCTTCGATATCGTCATCGAGAAGTATGCGTTGGGCGGCCCCGTCAGGGTCGTCATACTGGCCATTTTTGAGCGCCCACAGGAACGCCGCAAGCCCGGCGGCGCCCAGCAGCAAAGCGATGGGAATCAAGAACAACAGCGCGGTCATTGCGATTTCGTATCCTGCCGGCGCGACGCGAGACGCAAGGCGTTCAATGTCACAATCATCGACGATCCGGACATCGCAATGGCGGCGATTAGTGGCGTCACATGACCCAAAGCGGCGAGGGGAACGGCGCAAGCGTTATAAGCGGCGGCGAAGGCGAAGTTTTCAAGCACTCTTCGACGCGCTTTGCGCGATACATCAACCGCTTCAATGATCGGCGTAAGACTTTCGCCCTGATAAACGAAGTCCGCTGCGGCCTGGCTGGCGTCTGCGGCGGTTCCAGGCGACAGAGACGCGTGGGCGCGCGCCAGAGACGGCGCGTCATTCAAACCGTCGCCGACCATGGCGACTTTCACGCCTTCGTCACTTAAGGCCTCAAGGCGCGCAATCTTATCTTGGGGCGATAGCTCGCCGCGCCATTCATCAAGCTCGAGTTTATCGGCGACACGCTGCGCCGCGCCTTTACGGTCGCCGGACAGCATTTCTGATTTCAGGTTGCGATCAGCCAGTGCGCCGATAATGTCATTGGCGCCATTTCGTAGCGTGTCTTCGAAGATAAATCGTATCGGCTTGGCTTGTCCGTGCTGAAACCAGACTTCCGTACTCGTTGCATTGTCTGTGGGCGCCGTGGCGCCAACCCAGTCGCCACGGCCCAGTCTTGCCCGCTCGCCTTCTATTTCACCTTCAATGCCGAGGCCGGGATATTCGACAGCGTCATTACAGGCATGCCCGGCGCCGGCTTCAGTAACGATGGCGCGCGACAATGGATGACGGCTGATCCGCGCAAGCGACGCCGCAGCATTTAAGGCGTCAGGCGCAATTTCCATGCGGTTTGCAAGACGCGGCTTGCCATGGGTGAGAGTGCCGGTTTTATCGAAGACAACTCTGTCCACTTCCGCAAGACGCTCCAGCGCATCGCCGGATTTCACCAGCACGCCCGAGCGGAAAAGGCGGCCTGTGGCGACAACCTGGACGGCTGGAGCGGCAAGCCCCAATGCGCAAGGGGCAGGTGATAATCAACACCGCAACTGCGTTCAGCATGGCGACGCGAAGGCCGGCGTCCATCACAAAAAACCAGCCAAGAAACGTCCCCAGCGCCAGGGTGTGAACAATCGGCACATAAAGCGACGCCGCGCGGTCGGCGAGGCGAACGTAACGGCTTTTTGTTTGCTCCCCGGCTTCAATCAGCCGGGTGAGGTCCGCGATCAGCGAAGCGTCAGCGGTTTTTTCTGCGCGCATTGTCAACTGGGCGGAAAGATTCAAGACACCCGCATGGATTATATCGCCGACAGTCTTGCGCGCAGGCGCGCTTTCCCCGGTGACGAGGGAGATATCCGTATCCGATGTTCCGTCAGCGATGACGCCGTCCACCGGCGCGCGGTCGCCGGGGGAGAGTAACAATTGGTCGCCCGGTGCGATATCGCGTGCGGCGACGGCTTCCAGTGTTCCGTCAGCATTGATCCGGTTTGCGGTGGTCGCCTGAAGCGCCAACAGGTCCCGCGCCGCTGCGCGCGCGCGCAACCTCAAACGATGATCGAGATACCGGCCGATGAGAAGGAAAAAGAGCAGCATCACGGCCGCGTCGAAATAGGCGTGCTCGCCGCCTTTGAAGAATTCAAAAATACTAAGCGATAGCGCCAGAATCACCGCCAATGAAATCGGTACATCCATATTGGCGCGTCTGGCTTTCAACGCGCCAAGAGCTGATGAAAAAAACGGTCTCCCAGCATACAGTGCAGCGGGGATAGCGATGATCGCAGAAATCCAGTGCATCATGCCGCGTGTTGCAAAACCCATTTCACCGCCGCCCGCCCAAACCGCAACCGACAACAGCATGATGTTTGCGGTGGCGAAGCCTGCGACCGCGAGCGAGCGCAACAATCGCCGCCCTTCCGCATCGCTTTCGGCTTCGGCTTTCTCCGGATCGAAGGGCGCCGCGCGATAGCCGAGCCCGGTGATGGTTTGCGTAATCGCCCGCGGCGCAAAGGCGCCGTCGCGCCACGAAACGGAAAGCCGTCCGGTGGACAGATTAAGCCGCGCAGATTGCATGCCTGGCAATGCGCCAAGTCCGCCTTCGATCTTTTGAATACAGCCGGCGCATTTGGCGCCAAAGACAGCGAGCTCCAGCCTCGCAACACCGTCCGATGTTTTTACGAAGGGCGCAGGGTCGATGACGGCGCCGTCCGCGGGCGGTTCGAGCCCGCTGGGGCATCCGATCTCGTCATCGATTGTTGTTGCGATAGTCATTCAAAATAGAGCTTCGTCGTAAATTCGAATGTTTCGTTCCGACTGCTTACGGCGCGCGCGTTTAAAACCCAGACGCCGGGCGTAATGTTATCGGCTTGCGCTTCAAACCGACCCGGCCCGGAAGCGGAAAAGACAATCGCCTGATCGCGATCATTATCCGCCGGCTGTGAAAGCACGCCGTCGATATCAAGATCAAAGATAGGTCTTTCTTCTCGGGTTTTAAAGCTCAGCTCGATGGTTGCGGCGTTAGCGGCGAGCTCGGCCTTGTCGATATTGACGGTCCAGCCCAATGCGGCTTGCGCTTCGCGCGCCGCCAGCCGGTCATTGAAGTTCAGGCCCTGCAGATAGGACTTTTTCTCCTGCTCGCCGGGGAAGGACTGAACGGCAAGGGTGAGGAAGACGATATTCACAGCGATGATGACCAGAAAAAACCCGATCATCCCAAAAAGCACGTGACGTCCAGTGATGCGGAATGTTGTGCTCATCAGCGTCCCTCCGAAAGGAAAACGGTTGGATTGACCGCACGTTCGCCAGATTGCGGATCTTCAACGGTCAGGGTTAGCGGTTCCGATGTGCGCATGATCGCCTCGGACGGCAGTGTTGCAAAGAGCCGGAACGAGCGCACATCGTCGCCATCCGCCGTGATGGTCAGCGCGTTGCCTGTGACGGTCTCGCCCACGGCGCTAAGCGACAAAGCCTCCGGCCCATCCACAGTGACGGTAAAGTCGCGCGCCGTATTCGCCTTGTTGACGATTTTCACCGTATAGGCGTTTCGAACCGAGCCATCGGAAAGCTGGACGAAAGGCGGCGTGCGGTCGCGCAGGACGTTGACTTCAACGGTGGCGCGTGAACTGAGGCCGAAGACCATAATGCCGGCGACGACCAGAAAAACAGTCGCATAAAGAATGGTTCGCGTTCGAACCAGATTGATTTTTGGCGTCAGGCCCGCTTTCCGGCGAGCCATGTTCTTGTCAGTGTCGTAAGCGATCAGTCCGAGCGGGCGATCAACCTTTTTCATAATGTCATTGCAGGCGTCGATGCAAAGCGCGCAGTTAATGCATTCAAGTTGCGCGCCTTCGCGAATATCAATGCCCATGGGGCAGGCGGCGACGCAGGCGTTGCAGTCGATGCAGTCGCCGCGTCCGTCCCATGGCTCATTCTTTTTGTGGGCCCCGCGCGGTTCGCCGCGATCGACTTTATAGGTCACCTGAAGGCTTTCTTCATCGGTGAGCGCCGCCTGAATGCGCGGCCATGGACACATATAAGTGCAGACCTGTTCGCGCATCGTGCCGGCGAGCGCATAAGTCGTGAATGTCAGAATGCCCATGAACAGATAGGCGGAGAACGGCGCCTCGCCTGTGAAGATCTGGCCAAAGATTGTCGGCGCGTCATGAAAATAAAGCACCCATGCGCCGCCGGTGCCGGCGGCGATGAGAAGCCACAGGAAATGTTTCAGTGATTTCTTGGCGACCTTTTCCGCATTCCACGGCGCTCTCGACAGGCGAATGCGCTTGTTACGGTCGCCTTCGATCATCCGTTCGACAGCGATATAAAGATCGGTCCAGACGGTTTGCGGGCATGTGTAGCCGCACCAGACCCGGCCAAAAAGCGCTGTCGCCAGAAACAGCCCCAAGGCGCCAAGAATTAAAAGGCCGGTGACGTAATAGAGCTCGTTGGGCCAGATTTCGATAAAGAAGAAATAAAACCGCCGCCCGGGAAAATCCACCAGCACTGCCTGATCCGGTTCGCCAAGGCCGCGCGGCCATCGAATCCAGGGCAGGATGTAATAGACGCCAAGCGTTGCAAACAACACAGCCCATTTCAGGGCGCGGAATTTGCCGTGAACTAGTTTCGGAAAGATCGGCTCGCGCGCTTTATAAAGATGACGCGCCGAAGCGCTGTTGACAGCTTCGACATCATGCCGGTCAACGCCGCTTGCCGATTGTTTTGGTGTAGCCAGGGTTTCCATCAGTGTGGTTACGCTTTCCGCCCGGGCGGAACTTGAAGGCGACGGTGTTACTCTCCGCCGCCAAGAGAATGTACATAAATCGCCAGCGCCTTGATCTGCTCGTCGCTCAAACGATCTGTCCAGGGCGGCATGACGCCGCCGCGCCCTTGATAAATCGTTTCCTGGATCGATACGCGATCACCGCCATAAAGCCATATTGCGTCAACGAGGTTTGGGGCGCCCTGCGCCTGATCGCCGCGTCCGTCCGCGCCATGGCAAATAGTGCATTGCTGAGCGAAAACCGGCGTTGCGCGTTCGACGGCGGCGCTGTCAGCCTCTCCGCCGGACAGGGAGATGACATATTCCACCAGATCGTCGATTTGATCGCCGGTCAGAAGACCGTCGCGCCCATAAGCCTGCATCAGGTTATAACGTGTCTGCGGATGCGTTGAACGAATGCCGTAATGCAGGGTCTGCTGTATAGCGTCAAAGCTGCCGCCCCAGATCCAGTCATCGTCAACGAGGTTCGGATAGCCGACAAATCCTTGTCCGCCGCCGCCATGGCAAGTGGCGCAGTTGTCGCCAAAGATCGATTCTCCTGCGACCATGGCGTATTGTAAAAGATCGGGGTCGTTTTCGATTTCACTGATATTGTCGACGGCGAGCACGCGCTGCATTTGTTCGCTGCGTTGTTCTTCCAGCGTCGCCATGGCGACCTCGACATTCTCGCGTTCGGAATGATTGCGCACGCCTTTCAGGTGGCCGGTAATGCCCGGCCAAGAAGGCATCAGCACCCAGTAAACAACAGACCAGATGATTGAAACCCAGAAAATGATCAGCCACCACCGGGGTAGGGGATTGTTCAATTCCTTGATGCCGTCCCAGCTGTGTCCGGTTGTTTCAATGCCGGTGTGCTCGTCGATTTCCTTCTCAGACATTTATGTTTTCCTCGTCTTCGAGCGGAATGCGTTTTGCTTCGTCAAATTTCTTCTGGTTTCGCGGGTTCAGGGCGTGGATCAGCACAAGCGCGAAAGCGATCACGAAGAGAACCAGCCCCCAGGTTTGTGCGATTTGTGAAAGTGTTTCGTACATGATGACTGCCTTCGTTCGCGCCTAGCGGTAGTTCTCTTCCGGCTCGTAAGTCGAGAAATCGACCATTGTGCCCAGCACCTGCAAATAGGCGATCATTGCATCCATTTCGGTGATCTTGCGCGGGTCGCCATCGAAGTCGCGAATGACGGCGTTCGGGTAGCGCTCCAGAAAAGCATCGTAATTATCCGAAAACGGATCAACTTGTGTGGCGAGATCAAGCGACGCCAGTTCGATCATCTCATCGGTATAAGGCACGCCAACCATGCGATTGGCTTTCAGCCAGGCCGAAGCTTGCGTGTAATCAAGCGTCCGTTCGTCGAGGAGCTTGTAGGGCGGCATGATCGATTCAGGGACAACGCTGCGCGGGTCGATCAAATGCTGGCGGTGCCAGCTGTCTGAATATTTACCGCCGACGCGCGCAAGGTCAGGGCCCGAACGTTTCGATCCCCACTGAAACGGGTGATCATACATGCTTTCCGCAGCCAGTGAGTAATGGCCATAGCGCTCCACCTCATCACGCAGCGGACGCACCATCTGGCTGTGGCAGACATAGCATCCTTCGCGGATGTAGATATCGCGTCCCGCCAACTCCAGCGGCGTATAAGGCCGAACCCCTTCCACCTCTTCGATGGTCGATTCGAGATAGAAAAGCGGGGCGATTTCGACGAGCCCGCCGATCGCCACTGTGATGAGAATGGCGACGGTAAGAACAAGGCCGTTCTTTTCGAGAAACTTATGGCGGTCAAGCATTCGCGTTCTCCTTATTCCGCCGGCGCTGCAGCGAGAGCGGCGTCGCGAGCGTATTCTTTTTCACGAATATCGCCGCGCGCGGTGCGCCACAGATTGTAAGCCATGATGAAGGCGCCTGCGAGGAACAGAAGCCCGCCCAGCATCCGAATGATGTAATAGGGATGCATCGCCTCAACGGTTTCGACGAATGAATATTCGAGGAAGCCGAACTCGTTATAAGCGCGCCACATCAACCCTTGCATGATGCCGGAGACCCACATCGACGTAATGTATAAAAGGATGCCGATGGTTGAGATCCAGAAATGCCATTCGACCAGCGCTTTTGAATAAAGCTCCTTGCGCTTCCATAACCACGGAACGAGGCAGTAAAGCGCACCGAAGGAGATATAGCCCACCCAGCCAAGCGCGCCTGAATGCACGTGGCCGATCGTCCAGTCCGTATAGTGAGAAAGCGAGTTCACGGCGCGGACCGACATCAGCGGACCTTCAAAGGTCGACATGCCGTAGAACGCGACGGAGACAACCATCATCCGCAACACCGGGTCGGTGCGGAGCTTGTCCCATGCGCCCGACAGAGTCATCAGGCCGTTGATCATCCCGCCCCAGGACGGCATCCAGAGCATGATCGAGAAGGTCATGCCAAGAGTCTGCGCCCATTCCGGCAATGCGGTGTAATGAAGGTGGTGCGGGCCAGCCCAGATATAGAGAAAGATCAGCGACCAGAAGTGAATGATCGAAAGGCGATAGGAATAAACCGGGCGCTCGGCCTTTTTGGGGATGAAATAATACATGATGGCGAGAAAACCCGCCGTCAAAAAGAACCCGACCGCGTTATGTCCGTACCACCACTGCGTCAGCGCATCCTGAACGCCTGCGAACAGTGAATAGCTTTTTGAGCCGGTAAGCGACACCGGCACCGCCAGATTGTTGACGATGTGCAGCATCGCAATGGTGACGATGAAGGCGAGATAGAACCAGTTCGCAACGTAAATGTGCGGCTCTTTTCGCTTCAATATCGTGCCGAGAAAAACCAGCAGATAAGCAACCCAGACGATCGTCAGCCAAAGGTCCGCATACCATTCCGGTTCGGCGTATTCCTTCGACTGGGTAATGCCCATCAGGTAGCCGGTGGCGGCGATGACGATAAAAAGATTGTAACCCCAGAAGACGAACCAGGGCGTAAGGCCGCCCCAAAGCTTTGCACGCGATGTGCGTTGTACGACATAGAAAGAGGTCGCGATCAGAACATTACCGCCAAAGGCAAAAATTACCGCCGATGTATGCAGCGGCCGCATCCGCCCGAAACTTGTCCAGGGCAGGTTTTCAAAATAGAAAATATTCGGAAAGGCGAGCTGCGCGGCGATGATAACGCCGACAAGAAATCCGGCGATGCCCCAGAAGACGGATGCGAAGACACCCGCTTTGACGACGCCGAATTCATAGACGGTCTCTTGAGGGCGCGTTTGTGAAAAGATATGCGATCCGAGAGCGAAGCCGCCCGCGACAAACGCAATCAGAAACATCAATGCGTGCGCCCCCATCAGCGCATCGTCGGCGCGCGCGGCTGTAAACAGCGCCCACAGCGCGCCAATGCCGAGCATTGCGGCAATCACCGTTACATCAGCGCCAGCGAGGCCGCCGCCGCTATTGGGTTGATTTGCGTTATCATGATGCATTGTTGACATGCATCCGCCCTCCTCATGGTCTTCGCCACGCTTTTGGCGCAGCTTGAAACTGACATATTGATATGGATCAAGACAGTTTGGAATTATCGTGAGAGGCTAGATTTGTCGCAGGCGCAAGCGATAATCAGCGGAAAATGATTTTTGAGACGAAATGAAGCACGCCCGCATACCCTCCTGCCTTTGCAGTTTTTTAATCCTGTCGATCCTGGCGCCGGCAAACGCCAGCGAGACGGTACGCATGCCTGTCTGCGCAGGTGGTGAAGTTGCATTTGTGTATATGACGATCGAGCGCGATGAAGAGGCGCCGGCGAATCATCCATCGGCATGTCACGGGGTTTGCCTGTTTGACCGCCGCGCCGTTGCAGTCAAGCGCAAGAGCGGCTAGCCGTCGATAGCGACGCTATGGCGTGTCAGATCGCCGATCAGGTTTTTCTTTTTTAACGATGTGAGGGTGCGGCTTAGGGTTTCCAGACGCAGGCCGAGATAGTCGGCGATATCCTGCCGTGACATTGGCAATGGCACGTCCCGGCGACCGTCAGCGTTGTCTTCGCCGATGCTTCTGTCCAAAAGCTCGATAAAGCTGACGACCCTTTCCTCGGCGGTTTTTTTGCCGAGAAGAACAATGTGATCCTGAGCCTTGTGATATTCTGTCTGCCCGCGGGCGATCAGGCGATCCTTGACGCCGGGCGAGCTTGCGGAGACTTCTTCCAGGTAACGATGCGGGAACAGGCAGACCAGACTGTCTTCGAGCGCCTCCGCCGTATAGGCGCTGGCGTTTGTCGGGCGCACGCCGGCGAAATCGCCTTTGAACAAAAAACCGGTGACCTGACGGCGTCCGTCCTCCAAATGCTTCGTCAGGCGAAAGCTGCCGTGGACAACGACATACAGACTGTCATTAGGCTCACCCTCCGACATGATCGCCTTGTTTTTGGCGACGGCGCGCCGGGCCATCAGTTTTTCGACCTGGGCGAACTCACGCGGTCCCAGATCGGCGCAAATGGATTGTTCGCGGACTTCGCACAGATCGCAGGATTTCGGCCGGCTCGCGCCGCCCTTGCAATCCATTATCATTGCATCCGTTGCGTTGGTCATGCCATTCGCCCGCATTTTCGGTATGAATACAGTGTAAGGAGCGGAATATAAAATTTCCACCCTGACCAAACGCCTCAGCCTGGTCCTAAATGGCCTGGGCGACGGCCTGCCGGGCGTAGATATAAGGGTCAAACGCCGCTGCGACGGTGCGGGACAGGCCGCGGGCGTTATCGCGCATTGTGATGACGGTTCCGTCCCGGCAGATGACGCCGTCGTTTTCCAGAGCATCAAGGTTTGATTCTATGCGTGTCACATCACTGGCGCTTGTCAGGGACAGGACCGGGGCCAGGTCGGTTGTGAAGCAACATAAAAGGGCGCTAATGGCCTCGGCAACGGCTTGATCCCTCTCGGTGCGCTCAACGCCCCGCGCCGCAGGCAGGCGCCGTTCTTTCACAGCCTCGCAATAGGCGCGGACATCCTTCTCGTTCTGAGTATAAAGACCATTGACGAAACCGATGGCGGTCGCGCCAAAGCCAATGGTTGTTTCCGCGACATCATCAGTGAAGCCTTGAAAATTACGGCGCAGGCGCCGCTCGCGAGCAGCGACAGCCAGTGCATTGTCCGGCTTGGCGTAATGGTCAAAACCGACTTTCTGATAGCCTGCGCTCATCAGCATATCGTCAGCGATCGCCGCGAGGTCGCGGCGCAAGGCTTCATCGGGCAGGTCGTCACTTTTGATCAGGCGCTGTCGCGGCAAAGCGGCGGGCAGATGCGCATAACCGAACACTGACACGCGGTCAGGCGCGAGGGCGATAGTTTTGGCGATTGTTGCAGCGAAGCTCTTCGCGGTCTGTTTCGGCAGGCCGAAAAGCAGGTCAAAAGAAATATCGTTGACGCCCGCCTGGCGCATGGCGCTGACGCCCGCCTCGACAATATCATAGCTCTGCACGCGATTGATCGCTTGCTGAACGGCGGGCTCGAGATCCTGCACCCCCATGCTCATACGCGAAAAGCCCTGAGCGGCGAGGCTCATAATGTCATCTTTGCGCACCAGCCTCGGATCAAGCTCAATGGCGAGGCCCGCATCGTCAGTCAGGCCAAGTTCCAGCTCAATAGTATTGAGAATGCGACCCAGATCTTCCGGGGAAAGGTAGTTGGGCGTGCCGCCGCCGAAATGTACGCTGACCGGGCGACCATTGCCGCTTAGAAAACCACCCACAATTCTGATCTCGTCGAGCAGCGCATCAACATAGCCAAGCGCGCGCTGGTAATTGTTTTCAACGCGCATATTGCATCCGCAATACCAACAAAGCCGCCTGCAAAAAGGAATGTGGACATAAACCGATAGCGGTTCGTAAAGGTCGATTGTTTTCAGCTTATCGATAACGCGGTCGGGATTGAGTTTTTCCTTAAAGTGCAACGCCGACGGATAACTCGTGTAACGGGGCGCGCGCATTGAGGCATATTTTCGCCATGTGTCCTGCATGTTTATTGGTATCGCAGAGGCATGCCGCGGATTTCTGATCTAAGTCAAAATGAAAACTTTGACAGGCGAAATTTTTGTCAAAAATTTCTGCCTTACGTCACAGCATGTGACATAGATCAAAAATATGAAAATGCGCACGCGTAGTTCGGTTGCTGCAACTTAACCAACCGATAGGGGAATATTCATGCGCCGCTCATTGATGTTGACCGCCGCTCTTACTGCAGCTTCCGTTCAAACCGCCGCCGCCGAGCAGGGCGACTGGCTGGTTCGTCTGCGCGCGATCACTGTGGCGCCGACAGAGGATGTCTCCGCCGTCATGCGGGATTTCCGGGCGGATCAGCAGAAGTCGATAATGCTTATGTGCCAGAACTCGATTTCACCTATTTCGTCACTGATCATATCGGTGCGGAACTGATCCTGGCGACCAGCCCGCATGATTTGCAAGGGACGGGAACACTCGCCGGGCTCGGTGAAATCGCCGATGTGATGGTGCTGCCGCCGACCCTGACTTTTCAATATCACTTCAACCCGCGCGGCAAGTTTCGCCCTTATGCCGGCGTCGGCGTCAACTACACGATTTTCTACAGTGAGGACGCATCGACCTCGCTCGTCAACGCTATCGGCGCGACGACTGTTGATGTCGACGATTCGGTCGGCGTGGCGTATCAGGCCGGTGTCGATATCGATCTCAACGACCGATGGTTCGTCAACGCGGACTTTAAATACATTCAGATTGATACGACAGCGACGCTGAACACCGGCGGCGTGATCAATACGGTCGATATCGATCTCGATCCTATCGTCGCCGGCGTCGGCATCGGTTACCGCTTCGGCGTTTCACGCTAGACGCCGCCATCGCTGCTTACTCCTCCTGGCGGAGGGGTAAACGGCAAACCCTCTGAATGCAGACTGAAACTGACCGGCGTCTGAATTTCAGGCGCCGGCTTTTTGCGCATAATGCCAGGCGAGCATTGCCAGTGGTTTGATCTGCTGGCCCATTTCCATCGCCTGCGGCGAGGAGGCGTTGCCTTGTAAAGCGCGGGCGTAAACGCCTTGTGCGATCGAGCACAGACGGAACATATTGTAGGCCAGGCAGAAATTGAGATCGGTGATCTCGCCGCGCCCCGTCCGGCTTGAGTATCGCGCAACGGCGTCTTCCAATGTTGGAATGCCGAGCGCATCGATATCAACGCCGGCAAGACCGCCGCGCACCGTCGGCGGGAAATGCCAGACCATCAGGAAATAAGTAAAGTCCGCAAGCGGATGGCCGAGCGTTGATAGCTCCCAATCGAGAACCGCAAGCGCTTTTGGTTCTGTCGGGTGCATAATGACATTGTCGAAACGAAAGTCGCCATGCACAATGCTGGTCGCGTCGTCGGTCGGAACTGCGCCCGGCAGCCACTCAATCAGCGCATCCATTTCGTCGATTTTGTCAGTCTCAGCGGCTTTATACTGCTTCGACCAGCGCTCAATCTGCCGACCGAAATAATTACCCGGCTTGCCAAAGCTTTCGAGACCGGCCGCCTTGTAATCAATCATGTGCAGGTCAGCGAGCGTATCGATCAGCGCATTGAAGAGCGGCGTTCGTTCTGCTTTTGCCGCTTCCGGCAGGCTGGCGTCCCAGAAAATTCGCCCCTCGACATAATCCATGATGAAAAAAGCGGTGCCGATAACGTCCGGGTCTTCACACAGGGCATAGGTTTTGGGCGCCGGAAAACCTTGCGCGCCGAGCGCCGTCATCACCTTGTATTCGCGGTCAACGGCGTGTGCGGACGGCAGGAGCTTTCCCGGCGGCTTGCGGCGCAACACATATTTCTTTGACGGCGTCGTCAGAAGGTATGTGGGATTTGATTGTCCGCCCTTGAACTTTTTGACATCGATCGGACCTTCATAGCCGTCCACATGCTCGGACATATAGGTTGCGAGCGCCGCCTCGTCGAATTTCAAATGTTCGGGCGTGTCGGTTGCGCCGGTAAAGTCTGCGGTTGGATCGGACGACATGGGCTCTTCCCTCAAACGGTTTTGATGTGTTCGATAACAAGTAACACGCCGATCACCACAAAACCGAGCCCGGCGAGCAGTTTTAGCGGCAGCATTGTCAACCAGCGATCCGCCGCTGCGCCTAAAAGCACAGCGATGGCGGAGGATGCAGTCAACGCGATCGCAGCGGCAGTGAAAACAAGTATCTTCGGCTTGTCGCTGTCGGCCGCGAAAAGAACGGTCGCAAGCTGAGTTTTGTCGCCCAACTCGGCAAGGAAAACTGTAAAGAATACCGTCAGGAAAGCCGTCATGTGACCGGTGCTCCAAATTTCTGGTGGAAGCTAAAAAACGCGTTCAACACCCGCTCCGGCGCTTCGGTGTGCGGGTAATGACCGATATCTTCCAACAGGACTGCATCGGCGTTTGGGACCATGTCCAGATAATAGTCATAAAGATGCTTGCCGGATACCGGATCGACCCCGCCGTCAATCAGGCGCAGGGGAATGTGCGCCTCCATCAGCGCGCCGACCCAGCGGCCGCGGTTTGCTTTGCGCTCCGGAATATATTGCATCAGCTTGTGAAAGATTTTCCCGCCGCCGTTTTCTTCAAACAGCGCCCAGTGACCATCGATTTCCAGGTCGCTGGCTTTGGTGTTTGCGCCAAAAATGTCATCGAAGTTTTTGCGCAGCTTGTCCCGCGTCAGCATCATGCCGATGATCGGGCCAAAGGGCGTCAGCGCCAGTTTCTGCACCGGGCGCGGGCGATGTTGTTCCGGGAAAAGCCCGCCATTCAAAAAGCATATCGATTTGATGGAAAAGCTGAGCGACTTCTCGTTGTGTCGCGCCAGCAATTCCTGCGCGACCGTGTCGCCATAGTCATGCGCAAAGATATGCGCTTCGCTGACGCCAAGGCGCTCCAGCAACGCTTCATAGAAGTCCGCCTGATGCATGATCGAATAACGAATATTGGCTGGCTTGTCGGAAAGGCCAAAGCCAAGCATGTCCATCGCTGCGAGATTAAATTTTTCCTCAAGCGCCGGCCATGTTGGCGACCAATCCCACGACGAGGTTGGAAATCCATGTATCAGCAAAAGCCAGGGCTTGGCGTCGTCCGGCGTATCGGTCGCCCAGAAGGCGAGGCGATAGCCATTCGCTTCGAAAAACTTTCCGTCCTTGCGCCACTGGTCTAGCGGCGTCATGCGTCATGCTCCAGCGCGCGCCAGCCGATATCGCGTCGGAAAAATCCGCCGGGCCAGTCGATGGCGTTGACCCCTGCATAAGCGCGATCAATCGCTTCGCGTATCGTTGCGCCGGTCGCGGTGATATTGAGAACGCGGCCGCCATTGGAGACAAGCGCGCCGTTCTCTTCGCGCGTGCCGGCGTGAAAGACGACAACTCCTTCCTTTGCATTGGCGTCAGCGACGCCATGGACCGGCGTTCCTTTTTTGTAACCGCCCGGGTAACCATCCGCCGCCATTACGACGAGAGCGGCGGCGTCCCCGCTCCAGTCAAATGTCCGCCCGGCGAGGGCGCCGGTCGCGGCGGCGTGAAGGACCGGCAGGATATCGCTCTGCATACGGCGCATCATCACCTGGCATTCCGGATCGCCAAAGCGCGCATTGATTTCGATAAGGCGCGGGCGCTCATCCTTGATCATCAGGCCAGCATAGATGACGCCGACATAAGGCGCGCCGCGGCGGCGCATTTCGCTAACGACCGGTTCGATGATTTCACGCATGGTTCGCTCATGCACCGTTTGCGTGAAGACAGGCGCCGGGGAATAGGCGCCCATACCGCCGGTGTTCGGACCTTCATCGCCGTCATAGGCGCGCTTGTGGTCCTGGGCGGCGACCATGGGGAGGATCGTCTCGCCATCGGTGATGGCGAAAAAGCTTGCTTCCTCGCCGTCCATGAATTCCTCGATGACAAGGCGCGCCCCGGCTTCGCCGAACTTGCCGCCGAGAATATCGTCAACGGCGGCGTCCGCCTCATCCAGCGTTTGCGCGATGATCACGCCTTTGCCGGCGGCGAGGCCGTCCGCTTTAATCACAAAAGGCGCGGACCGGTCGCGCAGGAAGGCTTTCGCTGACCCCGGGTCGGAAAATACGTCATAGGCGGCGGTCGGCGCGCCGGCGGCGGCGCACACCTCTTTCATGAAACTTTTGGAGCTTTCGAGCTGCGCGGCTTCTTGATCGGGCCCGAAACAAGCGACGCCGCGCGCGCGCAGGGCGTCGCCCATGCCCGCCGCCAGGGGCGCTTCCGGACCAACCACGACCAGATCAATTGCGTTTTCCGATGCAAATTCAGCGATGGCGCCAGCGTCAGTCTCGGCTATAGAGATCGCTTCGCCGAGAGGGTTGAGGCCGGGGCTTCCCGGCGCCAGATAGAGCTTTGACAAGGCAGGGCTTTGCGCAATTTTCCATCCCAGCGCATGTTCTCTGCCGCCGCCGCCGATCAACAGGACTTTCACTTGGGTTTTCTCCAATATCCGTTCGTCGCGTTTAAGCGTACCAGCTTTTTGGATCAATGCCGCGCCGCATGACAAAACCCTCGTCCAAAAAGCGAAACGCGCAGAAGAAAAGGTCGGTCCTGGCGACAGGGATGGCCTTTGCGCGCCATGCGCGTCAGTCCTGGCTAAAGTTCTACGGCCCGTTTGATCGCATAAGCGCACGGTTTCTTGACCGGATCGCCGCGAATGACCGCCGACGCAGGACGGCGGCGCTGCTGGTGGCGGTGGCGATCAACATGATCGTGTTGACGACGCTGGCGGTTTTTGGGCGGGTTCGCATTTTTATCCCCAATGCGCCGAGCGGCACGATTTCGGTGACGCTGGTGGAGTTGCAGCGGCCGGAATTACCCGAACTGCGCGACCCTGAACTGGCTCCGGAACCGGAACCGGAACCGGAACCCGAGCCAGAGCCAGAACCGGAACCTGAGCCTGAAATCGTTGAGGAGCCGGAACCTGAGCCCGAACCGGAACCCGATCCTGTTCCAGAGCCTGAGCCGGAAGCGGAGCCGGAACCCGAACCAGAGCCAGAACCGATAATCGAAGATCCGGAGCCCGAGCCTGTTATCGAAGAACCTGAGCCGGAGCCGGAACTTGAAATCAATCTCGATCTTGATCCGCAGCTGGCGCCGCCGGCCGAAGATCCGGAGCCATTGATTATCGAGCCGGAGCCGCTTGCAGATGATGATCAGACGGTTCCCGAACCCACGGAGGAGGTCGTGGAGCAATCGCCGGAGGAAGACGCGCCGGAGCCGCTTGTCTCCGTTGAGCCGGAGCAGGACCGCCAGTCCGGCCTTGACGACCTCGAGGGTGAAGAGGACGCCGCCGGCGATGATGCAGTGGCCGATGATGGCGAAGACGAAGAAGACGATGAGGAAGAGCAAACGCTCGAAGAATTATTCACAGAGCAGCAGGCTGAGCCGCAGGGCGATGACATGTTCGACGTCGAACCGACTTTTGGCGGGCGCCGATTTGTACGCCCGCAGGTTGAGCTGCCGCTTGGCGAGGCGCCCGTAAATCCCGGTTCCTCCGGCGTTGTTGCAATTTTTTGTCCGGAAGAGTTCAGCGACGAAGACAAGGCGGAGGAGTGCGCCGGGCGGCGCGAGTTGCGATCCGGCTGGCGTCCCGGCGATAGCGGCGAAGACTGGTCGCGCGCCACGGAACTTTTACGCGGCGCCCGGGAGCGCGGCGAAGGCGCGCCAACGTTTGGCCCGGCGGCGCGCGAGCTGCAGCGTCAGCGCGATGAACAACTGATCCGTGACGTGACCGGTTCCGGGCGCGGTCAGGACAGCGTCAACGGGCTCGCCGATAGCCTCGACGATAATATTTCAAGCGGCGTGGAGGCGAACCGTCCCGATATCGGTCCGGCGCCGTTTGAACCGGGCTGGGCGCGCCGCGATCTGCCGGAAGGCTTGAGTCAGGACGACATCGACGAAATTCGCGAAGCGCTGGAAGAGGCTGAAGAGAATAATTAGTCTGTAGAGAGATGAGTACCTATCGTTCATTCCGGCGTAACTCAGAACTTAAAAGCAGACTATCCGGATGTCATCACCGGGCTTGTCCCGGTGATCCAGTAATGTTGGGCAATATAAACTGGATTGCCGGAACAAGTCCGGCAATGACAGTCTTTTCTTTTCAGTTGGAGATGCTCGCAGTGCTTGTCTTCAGGGCGACAGCATTTAAGACGAAACCTAAAAGACGCATACAACCCAGAGAGGGTATTCTTTCACGAATCCCGCATTCGGTGCGTAGTTATCCCCGCTCTGCAGGCTCGGGGTAAACTACCGTCCACATGACTTTGAATTTGAACACGCAGGCGCAAAAAAGCGCGGGACACCCGTGGCGTCCCGCGCTTGATAGAGGTGCGTTCCGTTTAAAGCGCGCTCAGCGCCGGCGTGTTTTTCTTGCCGCCAAGCCAGGCGTCCCTGAACAGCGCGGAGGCGTATTTCGCGCCGTTCTTGTCGCCTTGCGCTTTATAGGTTTCAGACAGGCCGTAGAGCACCCAGGCGTTGTTCGGCGACTCGGTCAGCGATTCGAGGAACAGTGCTTCCGCGCGTTCCGCGTGGCCGGCCTGCAACAACATCGAGGCAAGGGTTTGCTTCGACGGGTAATACCAATAGGGCGGCTCCATATAGATAAGCGTTTCCTGCAGCGCAGTCGCTTCTTCCATGGCTTCGATAGCGGTGGTGAAATCCTCTTCCGCCGCCGCAGCGCGAGCGATAACGGTGAGGCGCGCAATGTTCAGAATATCAAGCGCCGGGACATTGCCATCGATCAGGGCGCTCATGTCGGCTTCCGCAATCAGGGTGCTGATCGCTTCGACTTCGCCGCGTGCGGCTTCAAGGTCGCCGGTTTTAACGAACGCTTCGCCCCGCGCATAACGCCACGCGCCCTGAAGGAACGGCATTTCACCGCCGGGATCTTCCGTCGCCAGAATATCGGCGGGGTCGCCAAACTGCACCATCGCGTAATAGGGCGCGGCCTTGATCGGCTGTACGAACGGCGCCGCGGTCGCCATCTCAATCGGCAGCTTGGCGTCGAGCTTTTCCGCCATCGCCATTGCAGTGTCGCTGGCGCCGGCCATTTGTGCGGATGTCAGCGCAAAATGGATATTGTGCGTGTAATATCCATATTCGTACATGACGCTGGCGTCAGCGTCCGCGAGGTACGCTTCGTCGGCGGCGACAGCTTCGATATTATGTTCAAGCGACTGCTTGAACCGGCCAATGCGATAATAAACATGCGTCGGCATGTGAACGAGGTGACCAAGGCCCGGCGTCAATGCCGCGAGACGGTCGGCGTGATCGGCGGCGCGATAAGGATCGCGCGACGCTTCAGTGATGTGAATGTAGAGGTGGATCGCCGCTGCATAGTCGGGGTTGCGGGCGAGCACGCCTTCGAGCAGCGAAACTGTTCGCGCCGTGCGGCCTATGGGCGTGCGGCCGCCGTCGGTCCAGTAGTTCCAGGGCTGCGTGTCCATATTGGCTTCGGCAGCAAGCGCCGCGATGAAATCATCGTCCGGGTACTGGTTCGCAACCTCATCCATGGCGTCGGCGAATGCATTGTCGAGCTTCGAGCGATCGACGAGCGGCGCCGATTCATAACGATAGCCAAGCGCGTTAATCAGCGCCTGTTCTTTTTCGCTGGCGTTGTCACGAAGTGCGGTCGCCTGACGCAATGCGGCCCAGGCTGGCGCGACAGCGTCGTCGCCCATCGGCGCATTGATGTTGGGACCGAGCGCAAGCGCTTCGCCCCAGAAACACATCGCACATTCAGGGTCGATGGCTTGCGCCTGTTGAAAGGCTTTCACCGCTTCGCCGTGATTGAAGTTGTAGGCGAAGGCGACGCCCTGATTGAACCACGCCTGGGCTTCGGGTTTTGCGGTCGTGATATCATACGCGATGTCGCCGAGACCCGCGCGCATCATGGGCGCGTCCGCCGGCGTTTCCTCAACGGACTGCGCATAAGCGGTGGCGGCGCGCACGAAAAACGCGCGGCGTTGGGCCAGACCATCGACAGTTTCGCCGCAAAGCGAACGCGCGATCAGCAACGGATGAAGAAACGGCGCAGCCATTTCCTTCTCACTCATGGTGACGCTGGTGACGCCAACGCCGGCCAGCGTAATCGCAGCGGCTGCTGCGCCAAGAAACAGTTTGGTTTTCATTATGTCGCTCTCCCCTTCAGAGTTTCGACGGAACATAGATATGCTGCCTTAAACGAGCAGTGATGGCCGCTGGGTAGGCGGCGGCGGTACACAACGATACTGACTTTGGTTAGGGGCTTTGCGCTCCTCTTGGGAATGAACCCGCCTCTGCGGGGCCTCTCTTATACAGCCCCGCGAAATATGATTTAACATGAAGTATGGCGAATACGAATATCGGTAATGTGCATGAATACACGGTCTCTGAGCTGTCAGGGGCGGTAAAACGCACCATTGAGGACACGTTCGGACTGGTGCGGGTGCGCGGAGAACTGGGCCGCGTCACGCGGGCGGCCTCCGGCCATGTCTATCTCGATTTAAAAGATGAAAAAGCTGTCATCTCCGGCGTTATGTGGAAAGGCATGGCGGCGCGCCTCGCCATCGACCCCGAACAGGGGATGGAGGTCGTTGCGACGGGCCGCATGAGCACGTTTCCGGGTCAGTCCAGATATCAGCTGATTATTGATTCGCTGGAGCCGGCGGGCGTTGGCGCTCTGATGGCGCTGTTCGAAGAGCGCAAAAAGAAGCTTGCCGCCGAAGGGCTGTTCGCGCCTGAACGCAAAAGGCCGCTGCCGTTTCTGCCCGATGTCATCGGCGTGGTGACGTCGCCGTCAGGCGCGGTCATTCGCGACATTCTTCATCGGCTACGCGAGCGCTTTCCCCGGCATGTCATTGTCTGGCCGACCCTGGTGCAGGGGCGCGGCGCGGCGGAAAAAATTGCTGAAGCGATTGACGGGTTTAACGCGCTGCCGACGGGTGGCGATATTCCGCGTCCCGATGTGTTGATCGTTGCGCGCGGCGGCGGGTCGCTGGAAGATTTGTGGTGTTTCAACGAAGAGGTGGTGGCGCGCGCCGCTGCGGCGAGCGACATTCCCCTGATCTCGGCGGTGGGCCATGAAACAGACACGACGCTGATCGATTTTGTCTCAGACAAACGCGCGCCGACGCCGACAGCGGCGGCGGAAATTGCGGCGCCTGTGCGCAGCGAACTGCTCAGCGAAGTGTTGAATAAGGAGCGGCGTTTCGCGTCTGCGTCAGCGCGATTGTTCGAAACGCGTCGCGCAGCGCTGTTGTCAGCGTCACGCGGTCTCGGGCGCCCCGAAGATATCATCGGGGCGGCGGCGCAACGGCTGGACAGAGCGGGAGAGGGCTTGCGGTCCGGATTGCGGGCGCGGCTCGATAATGCATTGACCCGCATTGCCGGAATTGGCGCGCGCCTTAATCAGCATCTTTTGTCTGCGGGATTTGTGGCGCGAAGGAATGCGGTGGCGAACGCCTGGTCGAGAATTGCCGACCGCGCCGGACGGATTGCTTCTGACCGGCAGGCGCGGCTTGCGTCATCGGCGAGGGTGCTGGCGGCGGTTTCCTATCAGAATATTCTTGAGCGTGGTTTTGCGCTGGTGCGTGACCATGATGGCGCACTGTTGCGACGGGCCAGCCAGGCGGCGGGCGCAGAGGGCGGTGAAATCCAGTTTGTCGATGGCGCGCGCGTGTTTCACTTTGAGACGGACGGCGCGCCGCGCAAACCTGCCTCGGCGACGGCGAAAAAGAGCAAGTCGGCGGCGAAACCGCGCCAACAAAGGCTTTTTGACTAAGGGCGCGCTGGCGCGGTACATCATGACGGCAAAAACGGCAGAGGCGACGGATGAATTTGTTTGAGTCTTTCGGTTCCGGCGATGAAGCCGTGGTCGAATATGGAGACGGCGAGTTCCATATCATCAAACCGGGCGCCTATGTGGTTTGCGCGGTGACCAGCGAGCGCATTCCCCTGAAGGCGTTGCGGTACTGGAACGTGGACACGCAGGAAGCCTATAAAGACGCGGCCGCCGCCAAACAGGGGTTTGGTCTGACAGAGGAAACGTCATGAGAGTACTTATGATCATCGGCGCAGGCATGCTCGCAGCGTCTTCAATGGCGTTCGCTCAAACGCAAGAGGTCGAAAGCCCGAACAGTGAAGGTTCGAAAGCGTCGAATATCGACGCGCCGGATGCGCGAACACTTGCGCGCCGCGCCAATTACGCAGAGGCGATGCAACAGGTCACCGAGCGCCAAAAGGTTTTTGACGATGATGCGGTGCGCCACTCTCTGAGTGGAAAATTTGCGCAAGGGGGGCTTGTCTTCGGTCAGACAGAGCCTGGCGCGAGCGTGCGTCTTGACGGCGATGACGTCATGGTCGGCGATGACGGTCAGTTTGTGATCGGCTTCGGGCGCGACAGCGCGGCAACCTCGTTGCTTGTCGTCACCCTGCCTGATGGCGCTGTAGAGCGCCGGTCGATCGACATTGAAGATCGCGAGTTTCCGGTTCAGCGCATTGACGGACTCGACCAGTCAAAAGTTTCCGGCTTCACGGAAGAACAGCTCGCCAAGATCGCCATCGACACCGAAAAGAAAAAAGCGGCTCGCGCAGCGACCCAATCCGCGGCCGACTGGGCGCGTGGATTTACATGGCCGGTGACAGGGCCGATCAGCGGCGTCTTTGGCTCCCAGCGTATTCTGAATGGCGAGCCCAAGCGGCCCCATTCCGGCGTTGACGTCGCCGCGGCTACGGGGACGCCGATCCGGGCCCCGGCGCCGGGCGTCGTAACCCTCGCCGAAGGGGATATGTATTTCGAAGGCGGGCTCGTCCTCCTCGATCATGGTCATTGGCTGGAAAGCGCCTTTCTTCACATGTCGCGGATTGACGTGGAGCCCGGCCAGCGGGTGGAAAAGGGCGAGATCATTGGCGCTGTCGGCGCCACCGGACGGGTTACTGGCCCCCATCTCCACTGGAGCATGAAATGGGTTGGCCGTCTCATCGATCCGCAGCTTATCGCTGGCGAGATGCCGGAATCGTCAGAAAGTGCGGGCGAGTAGCATCTTTGTAATTGACAATCATTCTTAATTAACCCATCTTGATGATAATGGATCGCAGTCTGGCGATTCTCCGACGGGTGAAGAATGTACGTTTGTATTTGCAACGCATTGCGCGACAAAGAAATTAAGGCTGTTGCCGGCGACAACGCACGAACGGTCGCTGAAGTTTTCAATCGCTGTGGCAGCCGCCCGCGTTGTGGAAAATGTCTGCCCGACGTTGCTGAGATGATCGAGAGTGCGCGTGGTATTGAAATCGGCGCCAACACGATCGCCGCTGAATAGTTAAAGCCTATCGTTATATTTTGAGACACCAAGGTTGTGCGCTGACGCATGCGCGCAAGTAATAGTCGATTGCAAAGATAATTCTTGGACAGAGAATTCTATCGGCTATCTTGGAAACCAGTTTAAATAGGAGATTGATTCTGTGAAGGGCGACCAAAAGGTCATTGAGCATCTGAACAAGGCGTTGAAACTTGAGTTGACCACGGTCAATCAATACTTCCTGCATGCGCGCATTTTGAAAGACTGGGGTTTTAAGCGACTCGCGAAAATCGAGTACGAAGAATCCATTGACGAAATGAAGCATGCGGATGTGATCATTGAGCGCATCCTGTTTCTTGGCGGGTTGCCCAATGTTCAGGATCTCGACAAAGTTTACATTGGCGAATCCGTCAAGGAGATTCTTGAATGCGACCTTCGCGCTGAGCAGCGCGCGCATCCGCTTTATACGGACGCCATCGAATATTTTGAATCCGTCAAAGACTATGTCAGCCGTGAAATCCTGACGAGCATTCTTGAGTCCGAAGAAGAGCATATCGACTTCCTGGAAACCCAGCTTGGGCTTATCGAAAAGGTCGGTGAAGAACGCTACATGCAATCGCAAATGAAGGAAGGCGATGAATGAGCAATTTCCTGAAGCTGACATTCGCCCTTGTCGCCGCCGTGGCGGTTATCGGATGCGCAGCGTCGGGAGATACGAATTCACCGCCTGAAAAGCAGCCGGCCGCTGGCGAGATGGGCGGCATGTGCGGCGGCATTGCCGGCATCCAGTGCAATGACGACGGCGCCTATTGCCAGGTTGAGCCCGGCGTCTGTCGGAAAACCGCCGATTATGCGGGCGTCTGCGCCCCCAAGCCGGAGATATGCACGAAGGATTATCGCCCTGTTTGCGGTTGCGACGGTGAGACCTACAGCAATGCATGCATGGCTGCGGCCGTCGGCGCCAATGTCGCTTATTCCGGCGAGTGCAGGAATTACGAATAGATGCGCAGGCGCGCTAAGCGTCTTTCGGCCATCGGCGATGAAACCATAGCCACTGGTCGGGGTGCGCTCTTATAAAACCTTCCAGCGTTTTGTTGATTTTCTCCGTCAACGCATAAACGTCGGCCGCCGTATCTCCGGAAGCATCGAACTGAATCGGGTCTTCGACGACCACACGAAAGTGCGCGCCGTTCAGACGCACGGCTGAAATCGGCGCCAGCGGTACATTGAACTTCAGCGCCATGCGCGCCGCCGCCGGCGCCGTCATTGCTTCACGCCCCATGAACGGTACGGAAATTCCATCGTTAAGTTTCTGATCAACGAGCATGGCGACGGAATAGCCATTACGGATCATCTCAACTAACCCCCGTGCGCCGCGCCGGCCCTTTGGCGCCTGAACACGCGTCATGGTTTCGGCGCGTTTGGCGATAATCATTTCATCAACAAGCGGGTTGTTGGCGGCGCGATAAATCACGCCAAAGGAAACGCCGAGTTGATTGGCGCAGACGGCGGGTATTTCCCAATTTGCGAAATGACCGGTGATGAAGATGACTTGTTGAAAAGAGCCGTCGCTATTGCGTATGCGTTCAAATCCGCTGTGTTCAATGCGCGGGTGGTCCCGATCAATGCGAAACTTGTCGAGATGAGCGTATTCGGCGCCAGTGCGTCCAAGATTCTCCCAGACATCACCCAATACGGTGTTCACCTGGGGGGCGGTCCAGTCCGGAAAAGCGTGTGATATGTTGCTTTTCCCGCGATCTGAATATTTGCTGAGCATCGGTCCCAGCAGGCGCATAAATTTACCGGCGATCAGTGATGATAAGCCGACGCCCAGGATTCGGAAAACCGCCATCAAGATGACGACAAGCGCATATTCAAGGCGATGCAGCAGCGTAAGCGGCCGGTCTGACCGGCGCGGCGGTAGCGCCGTTTGGTCGGCATCGGTGGAGGCCATGTCACTCATAGCATTTACTCTACCGGTTGCCGCGCGCGGCGTCGATTGCGGAGCGAAGTAAGTCCATCATCGCCTCGGGTGCGTTGATCCTCATGCGAACCGGGTAGGTTAGGACCTCGTCGCGGAAAGGCGAAGGCAACCTGACAAGGTCTTTTTCGGTCGTCATCAGCGCTGCGTCGGCTTTAGCAGCGATTTTTTTTAAGGCGGCAAGATTGCGGTCTGTAAAAGGATGATGGTCAGGAAATGAAACCGCCTTGACTATTTCAAATCCATCGCGCCGCAGCGAGTTGAAAAATTTATCCGGTTTGCCGATGCCGCTGAACGCCACAAGCGTTTGCGTTTCAGGCGTATCCACTGGTTCAAGCCATGCGGCGAATGGCGATCCCATCTGCTGCGCAGCGCTTTGAGCGTTTTCGGGATCAGGCCCGACCGCAATCGTTACATTCGCGCGATTGCGTGCGCGCGCGACCGGCTCGCGCAATGGGCCGGCGGGAAATACACGTCCATTTCCGTCGGGATCTTCAGCATCAAGCAACAGGATTGAGACTGTTTTTTTGACCGTCGGGTTCTGGAAGCCGTCATCCATGACGATGACCTCCGCCCTATCATTAATTGCAGCACGCGCGCCGGCGACCCGATCGCGCGCAACCCACACCGGTCCGTGTTGCGCAAGCAGCAGGGCTTCGTCGCCAACATGTTCGTGATCGTGTTTGGTGATATCGACTTTCACAGGACCGGGTTCGCTGCCTCCATAACCGCGAGTCAGGAACTGGCAGGTAAAACCCGCTTCAGAAAGCATCTGGAAAATCATGATGGCGAAAGGCGTTTTTCCGACGCCGCCGAGAGATGCATTCCCCACACAGACAATTGGTATGGCGGGTGTCGCCGGCGTCGTCAGCCGCCAGCGTGCTCGCTGGCCCAGATCATAAAGCGCTGCTGCGGGCGAAAGCGCCGTCGAAATCACTTTCGCGGTCATGGAATGGCTGCGCCAGAACCATGGTTCGCGCATCATGGGGCGGCGGTCTTTTCAGGCAGCGTCTGCAGCAGCGTATCGCAGATATCGGACAACACCTTCTCGGCGTTCGCTTCCGCCGCCGATCGGGCGGCTTTCGACATGGCGTCGCGGGTCTTTTCGTCAGCAAGCAGCCGGCGTACGGCTGTCGCCAGCTCCCGGTCATTGCGCACAAGGGCGGCGCCGCCGACATCGCGCATGTCTTTATAGGTTTCCACAAAATTAAATGTGTGGGGGCCGTGCAGGATCGCAACGCCAAGCCGCGCTGGTTCAAGCGGGTTATGGCCGCCTTTTGGCGTTACGCCGCCGCCAACAAAAGCGACATTGCAAAGCCGGTAAAATATTCCAAGCTCGCCAAGCGTATCTGCAATATAGACATCCATATCGCTGTTGATTTGGGCGCCTTCGGATCGTCGCCCGGCCTGCAAGTTTCGCTCTTCCGCCAATTCTTGTACTTCCGCGCCCCGCGTCGGGTGTCGTGGCGCAATAATAGTCAGGAGATTATCGAACTCCTTTTGCAATATTTCATGCGCCGCCAATACAATGTCTTCTTCGCCAGGATGCGTGCTGGCGGCCAGCCAAACCGGTCTGGCGGCAATCGCGGATTTTAAGTCTTGCACATGCGTTTCGTCGGCGGGCAGAGCGGGCGCTGCGTTTTTGAGATTGCCCAGCATTTCAACCTTTCTGCCGGACAGTTCAATCAAGCGGTCAGCATTCTGATAATCCTGCGCGATGATCGTATCGAATGTTGAGAGTATATAACGGATGGTGTTTGGCTGGCGTTTCCAGTCATTATAGGATTGCGGTGAAATCCTCCCATTAACGAGCGCCATGGAGGAGACTTTTTTGCGCGCGCCCAGAATGAGGTTTGGCCAGAATTCCGATTCGACGAAAATGGCGGCAGCCGGCTTCCAATGGTCAAGAAATCCGTTGACGAAGTCCGGATGGTCTAGAGGGATAAACTGATGAACGGCGCCGGCGGGCAAACGCTCTTTCATCAGTTTCGCTGAGGTGACAGTGCCTGTCGTCACCAGAAAATTTATATCGGGGCGCAATTCCAGAAGACGCCGCACAAGCGGCACAACCGACAGGGATTCGCCGACGCTTGCGCCATGGATCCAGACGATCATCCCTTCCGGGCGATCCCGGCCGGCGACGCCTCGCCTTTCGCCGATTCGTTCAGGATCTTCCTTGCCGGATTTAAGGCGGCGCTGCAGCACCAATTGCGCGACAGGTTCGGACGCCCGGCTGGCTGCGCGGTAGATCTTCAGGCCGAGTGGTTCTCGTACGCCGGAGGTCATAAGAATTTGCGCCAATTAGAAGTCCAGTCGGTGTTCATTGGTTCGCGCCGCTATTGCGCCCGGCGAGAGCATCTGCCTGCTGGGTCACGCGCAGAAGGGCGTTTTCTACTGTCTGGCGCGCCGTTTCAACTGTTTCCGGGTCATTTTCAGGGGGAATTTTGACCGGTGGGCCAGCGGCGTAGACGCCTTTCGAAAACGGCGCCGCCAGCAGGAACCGATCCCAGGTCTTCAGGCGTTTACCGCGCGAGACTGAATAGGCGGCCGGAAGAATGGGCGCGCCTGTCATCTGCGCCAGCCGGATGACGCCCTTCTGGACCTTTTCGCCGGGGCCACGCGGGCCGTCCGGGGTAACTCCGACAACATGACCTTGCTTTAAAGCGGCGGCGATCTGGGCGATGGCCGATGCGCCGCTCTTGTTTTTGCCGGGTTTCTTTGGATTAGCGGCGGAGCCGCGGATGAATTCCACCCCGAAAGAGCTTACCCCGCGGGCGATTATTTCTCCGTCGCGGTGGGCGGAAATCAGCATGAAGACACGACTGTTGGTCTCACCGCGCACCGTGGGGACCATAAGCAGACGTCCGTGCCAGAATGCCAGGATAACCCCTTTGCCCTCCGCTGCCGCCGCCTCGAAATGCTCACGGCCTGAAAAGGTCCAGCGCGACGTTGCGTGCACCAGACGGATATAGGCGCCGATAGCCACACTGGCGAGCCGGGCGGCGAAGGCGGATTTGGCGATACGCTTTAACATATGGCGCCAACGCGTTCCTTAATTTTCATTTCGCGTCAATAGCTTGCCTCATGACGCGGCGATAGCGATGATGGCGGGCGGAGTGGCAAGAAGAAGCTTTAGGGCGTGACAGGCGAAAAATCTGCAGAAGAAAGCAAAGCGGCTTCGTCGCTGTATCTCGCGGGCCGCCTGTGGGGTGATTACCTGTCGCGCTACTGGCCAAGGCTGGCGTTGTCGCTCGGCGCTATGGCGCTTTACGCAGGTTCCGCGAGCGCCATCCCGTTGGGCGTCGAGTGGATCAATGCTGGCTTCGCAGGCGGTACAGACCGGTTTTCGCCTGATCTGAAGCAGGTTCAGCTGATTGGTCCTATCATCATTATCGCCTTGGGGCTTGTGAATGCGACAGCCCAATATTGTCATTCACGGCTGAGTATTGGCGCTGCGTTGTCGACATTGCGGGACCTTCAAAACGATATGTTTGCGCATTTGATGGCGCTCGATTTCGCCCAGCAACGCGAGGAAGTGTCTGGCCAGATTATCTCGCGGTTCACTAATGATACGCTTGTCTTGCGAGAGACGTTAACGCGGGCATCGAACGCAGTGCGCGATGTTCTCACCCTCGTTGGATTGTGCGCGCTGATGCTCTGGTATGACTGGGTGCTGTTTGTTGTTGTTGCGCTTACCTATCCATTAATTGGCGTTCCGGTTATGCAGATCGGAAAATTTCTGCGCCGCACATCCGCCAGCGCGCAGTCGCAAGCTGGCGATGTTACCGCCCTGATCGGTGAAACGGTAACGGGCGCAAGGATGGTCAAGACTTATCAACTTGAACCCTTGGAGCGCGCGCGCGCCGCTGACGCCTTTGAGGAAAGGCTCGGCCTTTTGAAAAAGCTGGCCTATGCGCGTGCGTTAAATGAGCCGTTCATTTTCTTTGCAGGCTCTGTCGCCTTGGCGTTTGTGGTGGCGGTTGTGGCTATGCGGATTTCCGCTGGAGCATTATCAACCGCGGAGTTTATCTCATTCATCATTGCCTTGTTGCTTTTGTCGCAACCGGCGCGCGGTCTCGGGACTCTGAATGCGATCATGCAGGAGGGCTTCGGCGCCTTTGAGCGGATGTTATCGCTGATCGATGCACGGCCGGTAATTACGACAAGAGATGGCGCGGCGGATCTTTCGCCGGGTCCTGGCGCAATCCGTTTTGATAAGGTCAGCTTTACTTATGACGGCTGTGCGAAAGCAGTCGATGGGGTAACGCTTGACATTGCAGCGGGGTCGTTGGTGGCGGTGGTGGGCGAGTCCGGCTCCGGGAAATCGACCCTGCTCAATTTGCTGCCGCGGCTTTATGATCCGACGGAGGGGCGGATCCTGATCGACGGACAGGATCTGTCGCAAGTGACGATCCGGAGTTTGCGTTCACGCATTGCGCTGGTCAGTCAGGACGCCATCATTTTTGATATGTCTGCGCTGGAAAACATAGCGTTTGGCAGCCCTGCGGCGAGCCGTTCCGAAATCGTCAAAGCGGCGACGGACGCTGCAGCCAATGACTTCATCAGTTTGCTGCCGAACGGTTACGATACGCGTCTCGGTGAAAGCGGTTCGACTCTTTCCGGCGGGCAACGACAACGTATTGCCCTTGCCCGCGCATTTTTAAAAGACGCGCCAATCCTGCTGCTCGATGAAGCCACCTCTGCACTTGATGCTGAAAGCGAGGCGAAAATTCAGGAGGCGCTGTCGCGACTAATCAGGGGGCGCACGACGCTGGTCATCGCTCATCGTTTGTCGACGGTCAAAGACGCTGACCTGATTGTGGTGATGGATAAGGGGCGCATAATCGAAACCGGCCGTCATGAAGACTTGCTAGCAAAGGGTGGCGCTTATGCGAAGCAGGCGTCGTTGCAACTGATTGCTTAGCTATTCACGACGCAGAACGGTTTCGGTCAGGAAGTTCCCCCACCATGAGGAGAGAAAAGCTTTTTTAGTTTCTTCAGGACTGTAATCTGTATCAACCCAGTCAAAAAAGTCCGACGTTGACGATAGCGATTTCTCGCTCGCTCGGGCGTAATCCACATATTGCTGCAGGGCATAGTCGATGACGCCGGTTTTACCTTGTTTGACATGGCCGTACCGAAACGAGAGTTGCTCCATCGCCTTGTCCAGGGGAACGCCTTCCTGAAAAAATAAAAAGAGGGTCGCCATCAATCCGGCTCGGTCCGCGCCCGATTTGCAGTGCATGATCGCAGGATAGGAGATACGCTGAAACAACTCGCAGGCCCCATGGAGAATTTCTTTTGACGGCGCATCGCGGGAATAAACCCGAAATGTTACGAACTCCAGTCCGAGATTTCGGCAGGCGTCTTCCTCAAGAAAATAAAATCCGCTTGGCCTGTCGCCGCGAAGATTGACGACCGTCTTAACGCCGCGCTCTTTCCAGCGCTTCAAATCTGCGGGCGAGGGTTGATAGGTGCGCCACAATTTGCCGTCAGCGACTTCATGCGTGTTGTCATAGATCTTCCGCAGGAAGCCGTGATCCCCAAGCATAAGCGCGCGCCATGCGCGTTTACGGCCCTGCGGCGTTTCAAACTCTTCGCGTGTGATGGGTGGAGACACCTGGCCGGTTAAAACTTGCCGTCGCCATCCGGGTCCAGAAGGCGGTGCATATGTACGATGAAGTAACGCATATGCGCGTTATCGACAGTCGATTGCGCTTTTGCCCGCCAGGCTTTTTCTGCACTGGCGTAATCTGGGAAGACGCCGACGATGTCCAAATCATTAAGGTCGCGAAACTTCACCTCGTCCGGATTTTCAAGTTCGCCGCCGAAAACGAAATGCAGCAATTGTCTTTGAGGCATTGATAGCTCCAATTATTTACACAAAAATTTAGTCGCCAGCGATCGTCATGCTCGGGATCAATATGCTCGGCGCATTGGTGGCGCCGCGAAATTCAAGATCATCGCCCGGAATGAGGCTCGCATACATTTCCAGAAGATTACCCGCGATGGTGATTTCACTGACCGGATAGGCGATCTGTCCTTTTTCAATCCAAAACCCCGAACACCCTACGGAGTAGTCGCCGGTGTTGGGATTCACTTGCGGCCCAAACATGTCGGTTAACAATAGACCTTCACCCGCTTTTTGTAACAGCTCATCAAACGACGCATCGCCTGGCTCCAGGTAAAGATTAGTGGACCCAGCGCCCGGCGGTCCGCCGACGCCACGGGTGGCGCGCCCGTTCGTTTGCAGGCCGAGCTGTTCGGCCTGGCTTGTATTGAGCATCCAGTCCGTCAACACACCGTTTTTGATGATATCGATACGGTTGTTTGTGACGCCTTCGCCATCAAAAGGGCGCGATCCGGCGCCGCGGGCAATATGCGGGTCGTCAATGACCGAGACACCGTCAGCAAAAATTCGTTCGCCTTTTTTGTCTTTTAAAAAGCTTACGCCGCGCGCAATGGCGGCGCCATTGATGGCGCCGGCAAGATGCGACAACAGCGAGCGTGAGAGGCGGTTGTCAAAAACAATCGGCGCCGAACGGCTTTTAATCTTTTTCGGTGACAGACGCCGAACGGCGCGGCGCCCTGCGCTTTCACCGATGGCGCTGGCCGGGAGAAGATCAACGAGGTGGGTTTTTGAATCGTAATCGTAATCACGCTCCATCCCGTTTTCGTCTTGGGCCAGAACGCTGACGGAAACTGAGTGATGGGAGCCGCCTGCTTCGCCGAAAAAGCCATGACTGGTGGCAAACCATTTTTGACCTTCTGAATAGCTCGCGCCCGCGCCGCTGGAGTTAGCGACGCCTTTGATGGCAAGCGCGGCTTCCTCGCATTCCGCTGCGCGCACTTTGAGGTCTTCCGTCGACGGCTCTGCATAGTCTCCGAGATCAAGATCCTTGTAAGGCGGCGAGGCGAGGCGATCTGACGGCGCGAGCCTGCAAAAGGGATCCTCAGGCGCTGCTTTCGCCATCGCCGCGCATCGCTCCGCGAGGTCTTTAAGGGACTGGTGCGAATGATCCGTCGTCGAAACAGAGGCTTGCCGCTTGCCGATCATGACCCGTAAGCCAAGATCAGTACTTTCCGAGCGCTCCACGTCTTCCAGCTTGCCGAGCCGCCAGGAAACCCCATGCGAAACGGCATTATAGACAACTGCGTCAGCGGCGTCCGCACCCGCAGCTTTGGCGTCAGCAAGAAGGGCGGTGAGAATCAGCTCTGCGTCTTTAGTTTCCATGACGCCGGGAGATAGAGGCTTGTGTCCGGGCGCGCAAGCGGGGGCTAGACGCCAATCTCCGCTCGGGCGCCATCGCCCCATGCCCGCCAGGCGTTTGTCCGCTGCATCGCCTCCATATAAGCAGCGGCCTCATCACTGACGGCCACTGGGCCGTACGTGATGAATCGCGAGACAACGGGCGCATACATCGCGTCGGCAACGGAGAGCTTGCCGAAAAGGAAGCCTTCGTCGGTGGCTGATTTGGCGCCAAAGCGGGTTCGCGCCTCGGTCCATAACTGGCTGATCCGATCAATGTCGCGCTGGACGCCGCCGCTAGTCATATGGCGCAAACCTTCACGAGTGAACATCATCGGCCACAGGGTTCGCAGCGCAGAAAAGCCCGAATGCATTTCCGCCGCCAGCGAGCGCGCGAAGGCGCGCGCGACGATGTCCGTCGGCCAAAGCTGCTTTTCCGGCAAGACATCGTTCAGATATTCTGCAATCGCGAGAGAATCCCAGACCTGAATGTCGCCCGCTTCTGTTTCATGCGTCAAAAACGGCACCAGACCAGAGGGAGACTTTTCACTTAGAATTTTTCGTGAGTCTGGACGGTCCAGCTTGATGTTTTCTTCCGCAAACGGAATGCCGGCCTGCGTCATCAAAAACCACGGCCGGAACGACCATGATGAAAGATTTTTGTCGCCAATGGTGAGGGTGAAGTTGGTCATAATTATCGCTCATGAGTTTTAAAAAATTTAACGATCCAGCTTGCAAGAAGATCACGATCGGAGTGGGTCCCATAGCTCTCAAGGCCGGGCTTGGCGACCGCTTCCGGGATGCGCCCCAGGCGCAAGCGCAACAAGGCTTTGCCATACGCATGCGAAAACTCCGGGTGCTGTTGAAACGATATCGCCGGACCTTGCGCATATTCAAGTATGCCATAGGGACAAAAGTCTGAGCCCCCCAGGATGCGCGCGCCTTCAGGCAGACGCCTCACCTGATCCTGATGCGAGACGACGCAGCGTACGCGCGGTTGCGCCGGGGGCATCCAGTCGCGCACTGATGTGATCTCATATTCATGTATGCCGACGCCCCAACCTTTATCGGATTTCTCCACATGGCCGCCGAGCGCTTGCGCCATCAGCTGATGGCCAAAGCAAACGCCAACTTGCGGCTTGCCCGCCATCGCCGTCTGGCGCACCAGTTCCTCGGCTGGCGCGATCCAGCCATGGCGCTCATAAATACCGGCGGGCGATCCGGTGATCAAAAGCCCGTCAAAAGCATTAATCACCGGGGCGGGCTCGCCGCTGTGGATCGCGACCGATGAAAAGGAAAAATTCTGCGCCAGCGGTGACAAAAGTTGCTCGAACATGGCTGGATAGCCGCCAAATTCACGGTCGAGCGGCGTGGGAGGTTCACCGGTTTCGAGAATGCAGATATGCATTTGTCAGTCCTTGCTGTTGGTAGTTCTTGATCCCGCCGGGGTGAAAGCGTCAAGTGAATTTCGGTATTGGCTGGCATGAGGAAAAAGCATGATGAGCGAGCATATAAAAGTAACGCAGGATGGTTCCGTGATGCGGGTTGCATTCGACCGGCCCGAAAAAAAGAACGCGATTACAGCTGCGATGTATGCTGCGCTTGCTGACGCCCTTGACGCAGCGAGAGATGACGATGGCGTGCGCGCCGTTCTGTTTGAGGCCGCCGGCGACATGTTCACCGCCGGCAACGATATAGCCGATTTCATGGCTGGCGACGCTGGCCTCGGCGATCCGCATCAGACGCCGCCTGTCATGCGGTTTCTTTTTGGTCTCGCCAGCGCCGAAAAAACCACTTATCGCAGCCGTGCAGGGCGGCGCCGTCGGTGTTGGCGTCACTATGCTGTTTCATTGCGATCTCGTTTACGCGTCAGGCAATGCGACCTTTCATACGCCCTTCGTTGATCTCGCCCTTGTCCCGGAGGCGGCGTCGAGTTTGCTTCTGCCGCGCATTGCGGGCCACCAACGAGCCGCTGAAATGCTGATTGCGGGTAAGAAGATCGATGCGGCGCGTGCTCGTGAATTCGGGTTTGTAAATGACGTGGTCGAACCGGGCTCGCTGGAGGAGACGGCGCTTACGGCTGCACATGAGCTTTCCGCCAAGGCTCCGACGGCGATTCGCCTGACCAAACAGTTGATGAAACCGGACCGTGACGCAGTGATTGCAAAGATGACGGAAGAGGGCGAGCACTTCGCGGCTCGGCTCGGCTCGGACGAATTTCGCGAAGCCGGCATGGCTTTCATGCAGAAACGCAAACCGGATTTTTCAAAGCGGGGATAGGGCCTATTCAGCCGGCGTGACAGGATGTGTCTTGTCGATCGTTTTGCGAATCACCGGCGGAAATTTGTGCCGATGGCGAAGCAACTGGACATCAAGGTTTGGCCATTTTCTTCGCATATGCCGAATCAGCCGTTGAATGACTGGAATATAAGGCGCGAGCAGTGCAAAGCCGATGGTCAGCATGATCAGGCCAAACGGGATCGGCAATGGCAGGACAATCAATCCAGCGACCACAAGCGTCGACCCAAAAACCTGATGCAAAATCGGCAACATCGCCGCCTCAACACTCCCATACCAACATTCGCAGATGGTCAGGGCTCGTTAACCGTCTGCGCGCACTCAACAAATAGTTGTTGCCGTGCAATCTACTTAAGCTTCGGGCGGCAAACCGTAAAGGGTGAGGGCGAAAATACAGTTAATTCAAAGCTTCACAATTCGGTAAGGGATAGCTTGAGTTGTTTCGTGGCGTTGCAACATTTTCGTCTTGCCGCATAGGCAGCCGGATGCGGCCGCGCTAGGGTTTTGCGATGTCCTATAAGTCCCTACGCGATTTTATCGAAAAGCTGGAAGCCGCTGGCGAGTTGGTTCGCGTTACAGAACCAGTCTCCATCAATCTTGAAATGACTGAAATTCAGACCCGGCTTCTCGCAGAGGGCGGCCCGGCGGTGCTGTTTGAGAGCCCGGTGATGGATGATGGCTCGCCGTCTTCCATGCCTGTGCTTGTAAATCTCTTCGGTACGGTCAAGCGGGTCGCGATGGGGGTGACTCTCGAAGGCAAAGACCGCACGACGTCTGAGGAACTTCGCGAAGTTGGCGAGCTTCTGGCCTTCTTACGCCAACCTGAACCGCCTGGGGGCGTCAAGGACGCGCTGGCGATGGCGCCGCTTCTGAAAACGGTGATGACGATGAAGCCGGCGTCGCGAGTTTTTGGGTCCGCGCCGGCTCAGGAAGTCGTGAAAACCGGCGATGAAATCGATCTCGATGCGTTGCCGATCCAGACATGCTGGCCGGGCGAGCCAGCGCCGCTGATTACCTGGCCGCTCATCGTGACAAAAGGGCCAGGCGATAAGCGTGAGGATGATTTCAATCTCGGCATTTATCGGATGCAAAAGCTCGCCAAAAACAAAACCATCATGCGCTGGCTGAAACATCGTGGCGGCGCGCAACACTATCAGCGCTGGAAACGCGAAAAGACGGAGCCTTTGCCGGCCGCTGCTGTCCTGGGCG
Organism: Hyphococcus sp.; assembly: GCA_965230025.1. Taxonomy (GTDB): domain Bacteria; phylum Pseudomonadota; class Alphaproteobacteria; order Caulobacterales; family Parvularculaceae; genus Hyphococcus. The sequence continues at coordinate 142,825 of CBDDKD010000037.1, read as the reverse complement.
CTGACCCGGGTACGATCCTCGCCGCCGTGACGCCGGTGCCTGATACGTTATCGGAATATCATTTCGCTGGGCTTTTGCGAGGCAGGAAAGCCGAACTTGTTGATTGCAAGACGCAGCCGCTGAAAGTGCCCGCTGAAGCGGAGATCGTGCTCGAGGGATATGTTTCTCTAGATGAGTATCATGATGAAGGCCCGTATGGTGATCATACCGGTTATTATAATTCGGTTGAGCGCTTCCCGACATTCACCATTACCGCAATCACCCACCGACGCCACCCGATCTATCTCTCGACCTTTACCGGGCGTCCGCCGGATGAGCCGAGCGTTTTGGGCGAAGCGCTGAATGAAGTGTTCATTCCGCTTTTGCAGCAGCAGTTTCCGGAAATCACTGATTTCTGGTTGCCGCCCGAGGGGTGCAGTTATCGCATTGCGGTGATCAGTATGAAGAAAGCTTATCCCGGTCACGCCAAGCGGGTGATGATGGGCGCGTGGTCTTATCTGCGCCAGTTTATGTACACGAAATGGATTATTGTTGTCGGCGACGATGTGAACGCGCGTGACTGGAAGGAAGTGATGTGGGCGATTTCCACGAAAATGGACCCGGCGCGTGACATCACGATTATTGAGAATACGCCAATCGATTATCTCGACTTCGCCTCGCCGGAAGCATCTCTCGGTTCAAAAATCGGCCTTGATGCAACGGATAAACTGCCGCCGGAAACCAAGCGTGAATGGGGCGAGGAAATTCGCATGACTGACGATGTGATCAAGCGCGTCGATGAGATGTGGGCGCAATTAGGCTTGCCGGGCTCTGGCAAGCCGATTTGGAAATAATCCAGGTCGTTTAGCCGAGTATTCGTCTAAGTATTTATAAGAGTGTGAGCCGCTGATAGAATAATACGCGCTCAGCGGGCAGGAGCCGGGAGGGAAACCGGAAATGCTCCTGCCGCGCTTTCGCGCCTATTGATGGGCTTTGAAAAAGTCGGCGACGTAGAATTCTTCGGCGGCGCGCCATTTTTCATCAATCAGTTGGTTTAGCTCGCCGGTTGATGCGGGAGCATTTGAGTTAAAAATCATAGGTTCGGCTTGAGTTTCAAAAGAAGCAAAAATCATTGTCGTCGGCTGTCGGCTTTTGACTGCTTCTGCGCCAGGCGTTTTCTTCGAAATTCCGGCGCTCTTTGAGGCGCTTGTGGCGGTCGGCAAAGTTTCAAATGACGGCGCTTGCGCGTCGGGCGCTTCAAAGGCCGCTGCGGAAAGGACCAGCGGTTTTTCATCGGCGGTCGCTTGACCGTCCATATGCGTAACCGGGGTAACGCCTGAAAGCGCCCAGTTGGTGTTGTAAGTCGCATCGAAGGCGGCGGCGTTCGTCGCTAACAGTGCGGAAACCATAGTCAGACCAATCACTCGCATCTTCATCCTCCGGTCTAAAAACGGCTCCGCCTGTTAGGGCGAGGCGGAGCCGTTGGGTGTTTCTTCCTGGGGGAGAGGGGCGGAAGAAATCAGGGCTTTGGCAGCGAATTCCGGCTTGGGGTCCGGGTTCGCTGTGACGCTTAGATAGGACAGGCGCGGCTTAAAAATAAGCCTAACCAACAGAAAGTATTGATAGGAAAAAGCTATTTACGAGCTGATTTCCGTACCAGAATGGGACGGAAATTAACCACCAAGAGCCTTAAAGTTGAGGAACTCTCGCCGGGTCTTTGGGCCGTATGTGGCGAAGCTTGGGTCAGGGTGCTCAACATAGGCGTGTTTGCGCTTGGTCAGGTCATCGCGGGCGGCGCGTTTGGTAACTTCTTCCAAAGAAATGCCATAGGGTTTCGTGGCGTTCAGGCCAAAGATTTTCGCTTTCAACTCTTTGGTCATCGCGGCGTACCCAAACCGCTCCTGAAATTCATCGGATATTTGGAAGGCGCGAAACGCCTGAATCTGATCTTGCGGAGAGCCGTACCAAATTGAATCGGTCCCCCACAAAACATTGTCGGCGCCACAGTATTTAATGAGCTTGCCTAAGGCGTGCGCCGCCATATCCGGATCGCGCATCAAAAACCGCCAGGTGGAGCCAAGTTCCGCATAGACATTTTTATTTGGGCTAACGCCTGCATCAATCAGCGACTGACATAGAACATCCATCCCCGCTTCTTTTCCTGCGCCGGGCGTAAACGCCTCTTCTGCGACATTGGTGTCATAGCCGGAGTGGTAGAGAATAAAATTGATGTCCGGGTGGCGTTTGGCGGCTTCGCCAATATCCGAACACAGAGAATGTTCATAAGAGTTAGGCCCGAAAGAAAGCCCTTTATGGATGGCGATATTTTTGATTCCGAGGGTCTTCGCCTTCTCAATCATCGCTTCGCCGGCATCATCGGTCATGAAAAAGCCTTTACCGTCAGGTCCCCACTGGGTGTAGGTTTTCCATGCTGCGATGGGAAAGTCGGCCGCCAGGCGGTCCATGTCTTCAAGATCGCCGGGCTGATTAGGATTGACTCTCCCGTGCAGCATCAGGCGGTGGTCGCCTTCCATAGCGTCCACGATACGCCTTGTTTGATCGGCTTCTTCAATAGTCAGGGGCTCCGCATCACGCCGGCTGGGAACGAAAGACAACACCATCATATCGGTGTCGGAATCAAGAAATACGTCCTTGACGAACTCATCCGCATTCAAACATTTCAGATATTCCAGATCGTCTTTGTCTGCGGCGGCGACGCAGGCATTCGGCATGCCTGAAAACGGTTTGGCGCCGGGCGCCGCATTTTGCAGCCAGGCGCCGGTCGGGTCCACATAATGCCCCTGGACATCAAAGATAAACTCGTTTCCGTCGAGCGCCTCCATTGCTGCGTCTGCATCGAGCGCCGCCTCGGCGGCTATATCAAATGAGCCGCCGGTTTTGCCTGCCGTAGCATTGGCGTGGTTGATGGCGAGGAGGGACGAAGCGGCGCCACAGCTTGAAATCATAAATGCACGGCGATCGACGCCCAGGCGATGCGCATTTTTTCCAGCCCAGGCATGGGCGAGAGCATTCCCAACTATATTGCGTTTTTCGAGGGCGACAGGTTCGAATTCGCCATTTGACGTCGTATCGATTTTGATTGGCAGCCGGGCGCCTTCCGGATCGCGATCAGTCATAGATCCTCCCTCGTTGTTTTGCGAGGGACGCTACCACAGGTGACTGACGCCGCCGAACGATTCGTCGTGTAAAAAGCTCGTGTCAGCTTACTAGAAAGTCACGCCTTTGATAGAATCGCTGCGATTTCATCTTTCAGACGCATGCGGGTCTTGCGCAGTTCTTCCTCGCGTTCCTGACTGGCGGCTTCCACACCTGTTTCGACCCGATGCACTTCGCGATTGACCGTATGATACTCATCCGCAAGGCGTGCAAAATGAGCATCGTTCATTTTCAATTCGTGAATCTTGTCAGTCTGTCCCGGAAAATCTTCCGCCAATTCATGTGGCGTATGCGCCATGGTTTTCTCCCTTTTTCTTTATTTGATGTTGGCGCGCTGGCGGCAAATTTCAAATGTTCATTTGGTCGCGGGGGCGGCTAAACTCTTTCGCGGGTATTCAGGAATTTCACGCCCGGATTTTTTTCTGCGGCATAGCTGGCTTCCCACGCCGACCGGGCGAGATAGACAGGCGTGCCATATCGATCATGCGCAATAGCCCCCTGGTTTTTGCTGACAAAAGCTTGCGCCGCCTCGTCTTCACCGTGGAGCCAGCGCACGGTTTCAAATCCGCAAGGCTCCAGCGTGGCCGCGACGCCATACTCTGCTTTCAGCCGGGCCTCGATCACGTCAAGCTGCAGCGTGCCAACGACGCCGACATAAAAGTCGGCGCCCAGAATAGGCGTGAATATCTGGCTCGCGCCTTCTTCGGCGAGCGCTGTCATGGCCCGTTTCATCTGCTTCGATTTCATCGGATCATCAAGTCGGACGCGGCGAATGATCTCCGGCGCAAAATCCGGCAATCCGGAATATTGCAAACCGTCTTTTTCGCTGAGCGTGTCGCCGACACCAAGAGCTCCGTGGTTGGGAATGCCGATAATGTCGCCGGCGACAGCCTCTTCCGCAAGCTGACGATCCTGCGCCATGAAAAAAATCGGGTTATTGACGGCCAGCGCTTTACCGGTGCGCGTCACTTTCAGCTTCATGCCGCGTTTAAAGGCGCCCGAGCTCATTCGCACAAAAGCGATGCGGTCGCGGTGGTTTGGGTCCATATTCGCCTGAACTTTGAAAACGAAACCTGAAACCGCCGGATCATCAGGCTGTATTTTCTGGTCGCCCGCCTTTTGCTCCCGGGGTGGCGGCGCGTATTTGCCGATATCTCGCAGCAACTCCGTCACCGTGAATTCTTTCAGGGCGCTGCCGAAATAAACCGGCGTCAAGGTCCCATCGCGAAAAGCGCTTTGATCAAACGCGGCGTAGCCTTCGCGGGCGAGTTCCATGGTCTCTCGCGCCTCCGCGCTTTCATCGGCGCCAATGATCGCATCGAGCTGTCGATCTTCCGGTCCATCGAGCTGGATGGATTTTTCAAAACGGCCGCTATCGTCGTTCGCCAAAAGCGCAACGCGATCATGGGCAAGATCGTAACACCCTCTAAAACGGCCGCCGGTCCCTAGCGGCCAGACCATTGGCGCAACATCGAGGGCGAGCTGGTCAGCAACCTCATCCATCAACTCGAACGGATCGCGGCCTTCGCGGTCAACCTTGTTGACAAAGGTGATGATCGGAATGTCGCGCAGGCGGCAAACTTCGAACAATTTGCGTGTTTGCGTTTCAATCCCCTTCGCTGCGTCGATCACCATGATCGCACTGTCGACAGCGGTAAGCGTCCTGTAGGTGTCCTCGGAGAAGTCTTCGTGGCCGGGGGTATCGAGCAAGTTGAAGATCGCGCCGTCATGTTCGAACATCATCGCGGACGTGGTGACGGAAATGCCGCGCTTTTGTTCAATGGCCAGCCAGTCAGAACGGGCGCGGCGACGTTCGCCACGCGCTTTTACCTCGCCGGCGAGCCGGATCGCGCCACTGAAAAGCAGCAGCTTTTCCGTCAGCGTCGTCTTGCCGGCGTCCGGGTGGGAGATAATGGCAAAAGTGCGTCTGTTTCGATAATCTTCAGTCATGGCCTTCAAAAGGTTAGAGTGGCGCGCTCATCGGCGCGTTAGCGCTTTGCGTCAAGTCTTGCACGCTGAAATAGGGCTCTTTTGAGGATGGAAAAGGCTGGCCGCCGCCAGCCAATACATTTATTCAAGCGAGGGTGGGACATTAGCGTCAGGATTGAACCACAGCGGCGATGAAGAGCGGCATTAAAGGCGTCAGCAGTGACAACGAAACGAAGCGCTAAAAGTGCTCCAAAAAAGGCGACGCTTGGCGGCAAGTTCATCATCGGATGGCGCGAATGGGTGCGAATGCCTGAATTAGGGGCGCCGCCGATAAAGGCGAAAATTGATACCGGCGCCAGAACGTCAGCCCTGCATGCTTATCGGATACGCCCGTTCGAGAAAAACGGCGTTGCGCATGTGGAGTTCTTTATTCATCCGGTGCAGCGTCGCAAAAAGCCCGAAATTCGTTGCGAGGCGCCGGTTAAGGAGCAGCGACGGGTAACAAGTTCCACCGGACACAGTGAAATGCGCTATGTTATCGAAACAATTGCGGAGATTGGCGCTGAAAAACTCATGATTGAAGTGACGCTCACAAATAGGGATCAGCTTGGCTTTCGTATGCTGATCGGTCGTGAAGCTGTCAGAGATAAATTTGTTATTGATCCGGGACGTTCTTATTGCGCCGGCCGGTCTGCTAAAACATTACTATTAAAGGACAAGAAATGAAAATCGCCCTGTTATGCCGCAACGAGAATCTTTATTCCCATAAGCGGCTTGTTGAAGCGGCGGAAAAACGTGGTCACGAGATTGATGTCATCGACCATTTACGTTGCTACATAAATATTACCTCAAACCGGCCAACAATACGTTATCGCGGCGAAGTCCTGCCGAAATATGATGCGGTTATTCCCAGGATTGGCGCCTCCGTCACCTTCTACGGCACAGCCGTGTTGCGTCAGTTTGAGATGATGGGCGTTTATCCCTTAAACGAGTCTGTCGCGATATCGCGGTCTCGGGACAAACTTCGCAGCATGCAGCTTCTGGCGCGCAAAGGTGTGGGACTGCCTGTTACGGTCTTCGCCCACAAAACATCGAGAGCGGAGGAAATTATCGAAATGGCTGGCGGCGCGCCGGTGATCATCAAACTGCTGGAGGGCACGCAAGGCATTGGCGTGGTTCTGGGCGAAACGCAAAAAGCCGCGGAATCAATCATTCAGGCCTTTGGCGGCGTGAACACGAATATTCTGGTGCAGCAATTTATTAAAGAAGCGGGCGGGTCGGATCTTCGATGCTTTGTTATTGGCGATAAGGTGGTCGCCGCCATGATGCGCACCGGCAAGGAAGGAGATTTTCGATCCAACCTTCATCGCGGCGGCACGGCGGAGATGGTCAAGATTACGCCGACAGAACGCTTAACAGCCGTGACGGCGGCAAAAGCGATGGGGTTGCGCGTGTGCGGCGTTGACTTGCTTCGCGCCAATCATGGTCCTGTAGTGATGGAGGTGAATTCGTCGCCGGGCCTTGAGGGTCTGGAGAATGCGACAGGCAAGGATGTCGCCGGCATGATCATCGACTTTATGGAGAAAGACGCAAAACCCAGCAAAACCAAAACTCGCGGAAAAGGGTAAGGCATTCATGACGTCGCCGTCTTTTCACCTTGGCGGTGAAGTGATCGAGCCTGGTTCCACCGGGGTAATCGACTTACCGCTTAGCTTTCTTTCCGATCATACGCGAATGCACCTGACGGTTCAGGTTATTCATGGCCGCCGGGAAGGTCCGGTGACATTTATCAGCGCCGCGATTCATGGGGATGAAATCATCGGTGTCGAGATCATTCGGCGCTTGACGGAAGTCAAAGCGTTGTCACGGTTAAGGGGAACGCTGATACTTGCGCCCGTCGTGAATACTTATGGGTTTAACGGGTTGTCACGGTATCTCCCTGATCGCCGCGATTTGAACCGAAGCTTTCCCGGCTCGGCGGAGGGGTCGCTTGCCTCGCAGCTTGCGCATATTTTCATGACGGAGATCGTTCAACGATCGGAATACGGGATTGATTTGCACAGCGGCGCCGTGCATCGCGCCAACCTGCCGCAAATCAGAGCAAATCTTGACGACCCGGTGGTGTTAGGCATGGCGGAAGCATTTGGAGCCTCCATCATGCTGAACTCTAATCTGCGCGATGGCTCCTTGCGTCAGGCGGCGCAGGAGGTCGGCTGCAACATGCTTCTCTATGAGGCGGGCGAAGCGCTTCGTTTTGATGAATCAGCGATTCGGATTGGCGTCAAAGGCGTGCTGGGTGTCATGCGCCATATCGGCATGTTGTCAAAAGGCAAGGGCGGTGCGCCGGGCGCTGAACCAGTGCGGGCAAAGTCTAGCCATTGGCTGCGCGCGCCCATGGGCGGTATTCTTCGTGCACAGAAAGACCTTGGCGCGCGGGTCGCCAAGGACGAAATTTTGGGACAGATTTCTGATCCGCTTGGGCGCGTTACGAAAAATATCACGGCAAGAACGCCCGGCATTATCATTGGACGGTCACATCTGCCTGTCGTTAATCGCGGCGATGCGTTGTTTCATGTTGCGCGCGTAGGCAGCCTGAACGAAGCGGAGGATGTGCTCGCCTCTGTCGAACATGACGCCGAGAACGACCCACTCTTTGACGGCTTGGAGATTGTTTGAAGGCGACTTTATTCGAAACACAATGGCTTGCCATAAGCGATAAAAGTGCGAGCTGGCGCATGACGCTAAGGTATTGATTTGGCAAACTCGCGTTGCGGCTTTGATTTATCCAGAATCAAGCAAAATCTGAATTGTCAGAACAGAACTTGCCTAAGCGGCGCCGCGATGGGCATATGTAATCACGTCGGCAAACCGTAACGCTTTTGCGCGTCGCGGAGTATATTTTCTCCCGGGTCCAATCGACCCGCATAGCGTGTTTAAAATCAAACCGATTGGGGTACTCTTCCGCAATTGGCTAGCTATTGTTTTCATTGTATCGCACATACTATACTCTCGATGGAAAACTTTGATAATTTACTTGGTCAATTATGTAGATGCGGAGTTTTTAAATGTGGACGGTTACACTCGGAAATGTTTCGACTGTATCGGTCGCCAACGTAAATCGATCTCTTAGAGTCCTAGATTCAGCGCTAGAATATTGGAGCCGATATATAGATTTCGGTACGGCTACTTTAGACATAAGAATTAACATTACTCCCCTTGACGAAAAGACTCTGGGGCAAGCGACAACCTTCTATTCCGCTACAAGCGGCGGGGTGTTGCAAGCCATTTCCATTCTCGAACTGCAAACAGGCGTGGATCAAAACGGATCGGCTGCAGACTTCGAAATTGATATCAACGCTGATGTTATCAATGCAGGCGCCTTCGCTTTTGTACGTAAAATTGATTCAGGAATAGATTTTGGATTTTTTGACTTGTTTTCCGTGTTAACACACGAAATTGCCCACGGACTTGGATTTGGCTCGTTAGATTCCCTTTCTGAAACGAGTGTATTTGATTCTTTCATTATTGGTCTCCCAGATTCGCCTAAATTTTCGGGCCCAATTTCCACTGCGCTTCAGGAAGGCGGTATTTCTCTAGATGAAGATTTAAACCATCTTGGTGGGGAATTTGCAGGCTTTCTTCTGGGACCTGATTTGATCGCAGGAACAAGACGCTTTCTAAGCCAGTTCGAAATTTCCATTCTACAAGATATAGGGTTGCCGATATTAAAACCAACTAACTCATCAGATATTCTCTACGGTTTTCCGCAGGCGGACGAAGTCGACTTGTTAGACGGCAATGATATATATTTTGGGTTTGATGGAGATGATTACATTGATGGAGGCAGAGGAGACGACACTTTGTCTGGGGGTAACGGAATCAATACGTTGGTAGGGGGTGAAGGGGACGATGTTTTCATTGCAGGCGCTAGAAGTGAGTCTTTCGATGGGGGCCACGGATTTGATATTCTAGAGAACAGCGGCGATGGCGCACATAGCGTTGTTGATCTTGCTCGAGACTTTACGGGGAGGTCAATTTTCAGATCTGTGGAGGGCGTGATTGGCGGGCGATCAAGCGAGCGTTTGTTCGGTGACAGTGAAGATAATTTGATATCTGGGCGCCAGGGCAATGACTTTCTTGCAGGGCGAGCGGGCGATGACATATTAGCCGGGGGCATTCACGCGGATACTCTGGACGGCGGCGATGGCGTCGACACAGCCTCCTATTTGGAGGCTGACGAAGGAGTAACAGTTCGATTATGGGCGGGTGATGGCACGAAGGGTGAAGCAAGGAATGATGAGCTCAGAAATATCGAGAATCTTTATGGGTCAGTCCATAACGACGTTCTTTCAGGCGATGACAACGACAACCGAATAGACGGCAATCTCGGGGATGACATACTTCAGTCTCTCGGTGGAGATGACACCGTCTGGGGCGACGACGGCAATGATCTGATCTTCACCGGCTTTGGGGATGACAGGAGCGAAGGCGGTTCCGGCAATGATTTTGTAAGGTCGGGACCGGGTAAGGATACAATATTGGGCGGGTCTGGCGATGACACGCTCGGCGCTTCGAACAAGGCGGATCTCTTGCGCGGCGGCGACGGCGCCGATCTGCTTCTGGGCTCGAACGGCAACGACCGATTGTTTGGCGACGGAGGAAATGACACCCTCCTCGGCGGCAACGGTCAGGACACATTGAACGGCGGCGCCGGGGCCGACCTCCTTATTGGCAATGACAATAACGATACGGCGTCCTATGCGAGCGCCGGCGCCGGCGTGCAGGTTCGGTTATGGAACGGCGATGGCGTGAAGGGCGAAGCGGTTGGCGATCAGTTGCTTGAGATTGAGAGCCTGGCGGGCTCAGCGTTCAACGATACGCTCACTGGCGATGTTGGCGCTAACCGGATCGACGGCAATTTGGGCGCCGACTTCATTCAGGGGCTTGACGGCGACGACCAGTTGATCGGGGATCGTGGAGACGATACCCTGACAGGCGGCGCCGGAAACGACACGTTCCTTTACGTCAACGGCGACGGGGCGGATGTGATTGCAGATTTCCAGCCAGGCGCGGGCTCGGACGATGCAATCCGCTTGCTCAACCTTGGGGCCGCATTTGATACGTTTGCGGAATTGCTTGCAGCAACGTCAGGTGACGGCGCGGGCAATGCCGTCATCGATTTCGGCGGCGGCGACACAATCACTCTGACCGGCGTCTCAATCGCACAACTGCACGAAGATGATTTTATTTTTGGATGAACAAAGCGTCCGGTAACCGAAGATCGCGCGTGTCGGATTATCGGTCGCCGTAACGATTTCCTTCTCCGCCTTTACTTGTCTGTCAGTCTCAAGGTTGCACATTTTGCACAACAAAGATTTGGCTTGCATAGCGATAAAAAGTCTATCAAGTTGAAATGATCTCGGGGGATTGCGAGCGTAAATGCTGTTGGTTTGTAACCGCAGTGTTTCATTTGTTGCGGCGGCTTCGAGTTTTCTCGAACATTTATGACGGGGTGATGCACAGTGATTTCTGGTTTTAGTATCAGGAAAGTCGGAACGCTTTTCTTTTTACTTTCGTTGATTCTTGTTGCGGTTCGCGTTAACGCGCAGGCCCAGGTCGCTGAAGAAAATCCGGCTGATATAGACCCTGAATCCTACACACCGCGCGAGCCGATAGAATACGCGCCGGCGCAAGCGCCTCAAGAGGAAGAAGACAAAGACGAGAAGGCGACGGCGCCGCTGGACGGCGGCTTCGCGGCGATGAGCAGCGGCCCGACGCATCTTCCGGTTTACGAGTGGGAGCGCCGGGTTCAGGTTGAAGAACGCCTGCGCACCTACGGTCCGGGCCTTTTAGGCGATCAGATCGACCCGCATTTTGGCGGCATCAGCTTTGAACATACCGATGTCAGCATTCCTGGGAACTCCGCGCTTGAAGTTGCGGTGCGCCGTCGTCGCGCGCAGGGCAACTTTTATCATGAAAGCAGCAAAGTTGAGTTCGCGGACTGGCAGATTGTCGTCCCGCGCATTCATGCGCTGAGCGCAAGCGTTTTGTGGACCGGCAACCGATGTTCAAACAGCTATAACACGAGCTTTCCGCTTGCCGGCAGTGGGGGCAATCTATACGTGGCGGGCGATTATACCCAAGGCCCGACTTTGGATGTTCCGGGCGCCGGCCAGCTCCCCATTCTGGAACAGCCGCAAGGCGCGCAGTGGCCGGCGGCGACAACCCATGTCACGACCACGAATTGGTGGTTTGAGTGCGGCAGTGCGGACGACGGCGGCCAGGGCTTTATCGGTCACGCGCCAAATGGCGACATTTATTACTTCGATACTTACTACACGGAGCTGGCCGACGCTGTCGGCGTTTGGGGGGCGAGTTATCAGGGTCGAACTCGCAATATCCTTGCGGCGAGCGAGGTTCGCGACGTTCACGGCAACTGGGTCAAATACGACTATGACGCCAACGGCCGGTTGACCAAGATCCACTCTAACGACGGTCGACAGATCGACCTGAATTATTCGGGCGCATCGAAATTGATTTCGCAGGTCACGGCCAACGGGCGCACCTGGACATACGGGTACGGCGCGACGACATATTCAGAAATTTCGGAGATCGGCTATTTTGAAAGCGCCGGCGGCGTTGAAGTCCTGCGCAGCGTCACCCAGCCCGACGGGCGCGCCTGGTCGTTCCAGCTCGACGGAATGTTCGCCAAGGCGGGGCCCGGCGCGAGCTGCGTTCAGGCGAGCCGGACCCTGACAGTAACGCACCCTTACGGCGTTACGGGAACCTTCTTTCTGCAGGAGCAAACCCACCGCCAAAACGAGAACGCCGGGGGGCGGGAAATCTCCCTATGTCCCAACGATACGGATGTTACCGGCGGCGAAATCCCGCCGCCGATCATCCCCGTCACCACGATCGACGCGATGACCGTCACGACCAAGACGCTGTCGGGCCCGAACATCCCGACATCGAGCTGGACTTATGATTACGAAAATGACGTCTCGGCGGTGACCGGCGTCGACCCGACCAACTGGACCAAGGTGCAGGGACCGGACGGGACGCACATCACCTATTATCACAACTGGCCGTCTTATACGCCGGCGCCGGGCGAGGACGCGACAGGCGGCAAGCTGGTCGAGCGTCAGGTGCGCGAAGGAAACGCCGCCGGCGCGCTCCTCGAAACGACCGTTCACGAATATGAACTGGAGCTGGGCCTCGGCGCGACCTTCGCGCGATACGGCCCGTCGCCGGCGACGATCCAGCAGCCGGCGCGGGAGGTCCGCACCACAATCTGGCGCGGCGCCGACTTCTTCCGGACGAAGAACGTCTACGATTCGGATTATTCTTCGTCGACCTACAGCTTCGGCGCGCCGACGACGGTCGACGTGTGGAGTTCGACCTCGGGCCATTCCGCCAATAAGCGCACCACCGACACGCAGTATCTTCACCGGACATCGGTCTGGGTCCTGTCGCTGCCGACAAGCGTCACGCGCAACGGCGTCACCTTCGACCAGCACGGCTATGACAGCCTCGGGCGGCGCCTGTGGACCGACCGCTTCGGCGCGCGCTGGCGCACCTTCACCTATCACACGACGGGCGCGCAGGCGGGCCTCCTCAACACGGTGAAGGACGGCGTCAACCGCACCACCACGCTCAACAATTTCAAACGCGGGGAGCCGCAGACCATCACCCGCGCGGATAGCGTCAACCTCTCCATGACGATCGACAATAATGGCTGGCTGACAAGCGAAACCGACGCCAATGGCGACATCACCAATTACCAGCACAACACTATGGGCTGGCTGACCCTGATCGACCGGCCAGGCGCCTGGTCGGATACGTCGATCTCCTATTACAATCTCGGGCTTTCGAATTTTTACCAGCAGACAACCCGCGGGTCCCATGAAACGGTCGCGTGGATCGACGGCATGTTCCGGCCCTGGCGCACGCGCACGCAGCCGATCTCCGGCGGCGGGCTGACGACCTATGTCCTGCAGACCCACGACATTCACGGGCGCGAGACCTTCCGGTCGTTCCCGTCAACCAACAGTGCTGAGACCGACGGCGTCGAGACGACCTATGACGCGCTCGGCCGCGTCACGGAGACCCGCGAGAATGTCGCGCCCTTCGCGACGACGGCGATGGAATACATCGACGGCGACCGGGTGCGCACGACCGACCCGGAAGGCGCGAAGACCAATGTCTACACAAGCGGTTACGGCCAGCCGGAAGACGGCGGCGTCTTCCGCATCGTTCAGTGGACGGACATCACGACGGAGATTGAACGCGACATCTACGGCAAGATGACCGAGGTGCGCCAGCACGGCGCCCATAACGGCTATGCGGTCGACCACACGCAAAAATATTATTACGACGCGAAACAGCGGCTGTGCCGTCATTCCGTGCCGGAAACGGGCGACACGCTTTACGGCTACAACGCCGCCTATGAGATGACGGGCGTCTCGCGCGGTCAGGCGGCGGGCGTGACCTGTGGCGGGCTGAACCCGGCGCAGACGGTGACCCGCACTTATGACCTTGTGGGCCGGGTCGACCTTGTCGACTATCCGTCGGGCACGGTCGACATCGATTATGGCTACGACAACAACGGCAATGTCACGTCGGTGACGCGCGGCGGCGTCGGCTGGACGTATAGTTACAACGAACTCGACCTGCTCGAGGACGAGACGCTGGTCATCGACGGGCGGACGTATTTTACCGATTACGGCTACAACGCCGACGCGGCGCTGCTCTATCAGCTCTCGCCGGGGGGCCGCTCGGTGAATGTTGCGCCGAACGGTCTCGGCCAGCCGACGCGGGCGCGGATCGCCGGGTTCGATCATGTCTCGGGCGGGACCTATCATCCGTCGGGCGGTTTGCTGACGCTCGACTACGCCAACGGCCAGTCGCTCACGAACGAGTATTTTCCGCGCCAGCTGTTGAAATCGACCAGGGTGCAGAAGGCGGGCGCCTATGCGGTGTGGTTCGCCTATGGGCATGACGACAATGGCCGCATCACCTCGATCAATGACGGGGCGGTCGCGGGCCAGAACCGCACCTTCGGCTATGACGACGTCGGGCGCTTGACCTCGGCGACGGGCCCGTGGGGAACGGGGACGTTCACCTATGACAGTCTCGGGAACATCCGCGAGAAGGTTTTGGGTGCGCGCACGGTGAGCCTCCTTTACGACCCGACGAGCGCGTTCGGGGGGACGGGTCGGCTGACAAGTGTGAAGGACACCGGCGGCGACAATGTCTGGCGGGCGTTCACTTATGACGCGAAGGGCAACACCACCTGGCACGGGCTGGGCCTCAGAACGCTCGCCTATGACGCGGCGGAGCAGCCGACATCGATCACCGGCAATGGGGTGACCGGCGCGTTCGTTTACGACGGGAACCTGAAGCGCGTGAAACAGGTGGTGAATGGGGAGGTGATTTACTCCGTCTACGGCCAGTCCGGGGCGATCCTCTACCGCGACAACGCGACGACGGGCGAGACCACGGACTATGTGCGGATGGGCGGCAGAACGGTTGCAAGGCTGAAGACCACCGGCGGCGCCACGACCACCAGTTATCTGCATCAGGATCACCTGGGCAGCCCCGTCGCCGCGACGGATACCGGCGGGACGGTGCTGTGGCGGGAACACTGGACGCCGTTTGGAGAGAAGCTTGTCGATCCTGCGGGCAACCAGAACGATGAGGGTTTTACGGGACATATAGATGACGCCGCCACCGGTCTCACCTACATGCAGGCGAGATATTACGATCCGATTGTTGGGCGGTTTTTGAGCGGGGATCCGGTACAATTCACGCCAGATTTACCGCCATTATTCAATAGATATGCTTACACATACAACAATCCAGTCAATCTAATTGATCCAACAGGACAAATTGCCAGTGTCACTGTGGATCAAGAAAATAAAACCGTAGAAATTGATTTGAAGGTTCGATTTAGCGGTAGTGGGGCTACGCAAGAAAATCGCGACGCTGTAAGTCAGTCAATCCAAGACACCTTCACAGGAGAGTTTGAAGGCTACTCTGTCACAACTTCTGTAACGGAGGTTACTGAAAGCGCTGATGATGTAAACGAGATCAATATCATTGACGGTAAAGGGCAGTCATCTGTTGAGAGCGATCAATTTATGACTCTATTTACGGAAGATGCAGCTGGCGATAGTTTTAATAGGGTAGGAGCTCATGAAGGTGGCCATTTATTAGGATTAGACGATCAATATAGCGTGCAATTTGTGCGAGATCCGTCCTCATCGTTTGGAGGGTCATACAAAGGTGTTTCTGATCCGGGCTATCGTGGAAACATTATGGGCGCTGAGGGATACAATGTTAAAGGTAGCCAGATTGAACGAATTATCGGATCCAATACAAACATTGTGAGGAAGCGATGAAGCTACAATTTCTTTTTATTATTGTATTTCTACAATTTGGTTGCGTATCCGCAATGCAAAGCCGAGAAAATTGCGATTTCAACGGCTATTCCTTTTGCTTAAGTCTTCCTGATGCTTTGCGGGTGTCAGGCAGCGATATTGCTGTAGATTTCTTTGTTCATAGCTTTTCCAATAAAGAGGATGGCTACGATGTCTTAATTTACGAAGGCAATCATCCCGACTTAGGTGAAAATCCCGAGATATTAAGTAACTACCAAGATCAGTTTGGGCAGGTAAATTACTTGGTAGAAGAAACTAAAACAGAAACATCAGCATACGAAGTTGTTCTTCGCAGAATAGACTATATAAGAATACCAAAGACTATTCACATTAAAACTAATGCTGTGGGTCGTGAAAAAAACGTTATAAGTGATATTCTGAGTGGATTAAAAGGCTGCAAAGAGATTCCGGATATCGAGTCCAGATGTATTGTGGATTAATTGCAAATGCTTGCTGTCGAGGTTGGATTGGGAACGTTTTTGATATTGCACTGCCTTCAATGATCAGCATTCGATAGCATGGTAGGTTTTAGCAGCAATGCTTGCGGGATGGTTTGCTCGTGACACTGGTAAACCGGTCACAAGATTGAAGCTGGACGTCGGCGGGAGGATTACACCCCTTACGGCGAAGAGCGCCAGGACCCGGCGGCGAACGATAATGACGAGAACTTCACGGGGCACATCCGCGACGAGGCGACGGGCCTGATCTACATGCAGGCCCGGTATATGGACCCGGTCATCGGGAGGTTCCTGTCGAATGATGCGGTCGGCTTCTCAGAAGGCGCACCGCAAATGTTCAACCGGTACAGCTATACACTTAATGATCCGGTGAATGAGATTGATCCGGATGGAAACGCACTTCCGGTTGCGCTAGCCGCATGCGCTGCGAATGCAGCATGCGTGACGTTGACGGCTGCTGGGATTGCACTTGCTGTTAAAACGGGCGGCGACATTGTAGATACCTTGAAGAATGACAGTAGCGGCAGTGGTGCAACGGAAAGCGAAGGACCTAGGTCATTAACTGATAGTGAGAAAACAACACTGAGCGAAGCAGGAAAGGAGCAGGACAAAGGTGGACGAACAAAAGCTGGTCGTGCGGCGGAAAAACATGGGAGTCGCCCTGGAAGCGCGTTCCCGCCGACAACCGGGGATGCAGAGTCAATAAACGAGCAAGGTCAGGGTACCCTTGAAGGAATTTTAGAAGATGAAGGCTCAACGATTGAGGTTGATGATCGTGGGAGAACGACAGTTACCGCGCCTGACGGTCGTGCTGCCCGATTTAATCCGGATGGATCGATGCAGGGATTCCGTGAACCCGAGGGGCCAGATAAGGAACTATAAAACTCTTTGAAAGTATAGAATATGACAAAAGAAAATAGCTACAAATTATCCGTTGGATCAGCCAGCGAATATGAGGACTTAATCGCTGAGATTCATTTTCCTGGCAGGGCGGGCATAATCGTAAGTCAGGAGAATCGCCCGGGTGAATTTGAAATATCACTTCACTCATTTAGCGATTCGACAGGCGAGAATTTTGATTATTGTCGTAACATAAATGACATAAAAATTCCATTATCTGATTTTAATGAAGCTATTGAAAAAGCAGTAAGCGAGCTAAATCGGCTGAAAAAAGAATAGTACTACAGTATACTTAACTACGACAACGCGGCGAGCCGAATCGCTTCGTTCGACCGGACGAATGTGATCGACAACGATCATGTGACCTTCGTTTATGACGCGGCGGAGCAGCCGACATCGATCACCGGCAATGGGGTGACCGGCGCGTTTGTTTATGACGGGAACCTGAAGCGTGTGAAACAGGTGGTGAATGGCGAAACCATTTACTCCGTCTACGGCCAGTCGGGAGCGATCCTCTACCGCGACAACGCGACGACGGGCGAGACCACGGACTATGTGCGGATGGGCGGGATGACGGTGGCGAGAATGAAAACCACCGGCGGCGCCACGACCACCAGTTATCTGCATCAGAACCATCTGGGCAGCCCCGTCGCCGCGACGGATACGGGCGGCAATGTTCTGTGGCGGGAGGATTACACCCCCTTCGGCGAAGAGCGCCAGGACCCGGCGGCCAACGACAATGACGAGAACTTCACCGGCCACATCCGCGACGAGGCGACAGGCCTCCTCTACGCGCAGGCGCGGTATATGGATCCGATCCTCGGACGCTTCCTGTCGAACGATCCGGTGGCGTTCTCGGATGATAAGCCGCAGATGTTCAATAGGTATGCGTACAGTCTCAACGATCCGGTCAATATGCACGATCCGGATGGTGAATATGCATTGTGTGTAGCAGGTCCTGCTGCGCTTGCCATTTGCGGAGGTGCAATTATTGCGCTTGGCATTACTGCGTATTTAGCATCTGAAGCACTAGAAGATAATCACCTAGCGAGGACAAAGAAGAAGCGCCGTAGTGGAAGGCGCAGCCCTTCACAACATTGTATAGAGCCGTATTGTGATGCACATCATGGCGGGGCCACCGAAACAGGAAGGTGCCCAGATTGCGAAACCAAAAAGCGTCGTGAAGATGGCAGGAACCCTAATTGGTGGGAAGAAGATGATCGCGGTGAAAAAGAAAAAGAGCGAAAAAGGCCGCGTACGGGCAATGGTGGTCAATCCGGTGATGGTGATGGCCCGTCCAACGGCGATGATGGCCAGTCTGGCGGAAACGGATCGGGCTCAGGTAGTTCTGGAGGGCAGGCTTCTTCTAATGCTGCACCCCAAACGGGCTCTAAATTTCATGGGAATGCATCTCGTGTTGTGGATGGCCGTGCAACACGATTGCACCGAAAAGACAACGATTAAGACAGCCTATCGAAACGCAGGAAAGCACGATATGATCCGCTTCTGGTTACAACAAATGGAACATGTAAAAAGGTTTTTTGTGTTCTTTAGCTTTGGATACGGAGTTTATGGGCGCAATTGAAAATCATGCGGGCAAAGAGCTTGAGTTGCTTCTTAATGGTGCGAAACCACTTGCTGTGTTTTGCATATCAGAAGGAGACGATGAACAAATACATTTTGGTGCTCAAGATTTTATGACCCACGTAAATCGTGGGACACTTGATCGTCTTGAGCAAGTATTTGAGTTCGATAGTCGACCCGTCACTTATATTGCGTTCGTATTGCCTTCAGAATCTTGGCGGGCACATGCCTATTTCCATCTAAAACATTTCATGTTTGAACGAAGCTGGTGTTCGCATCTAGAATGGATTGAAGGCAGTTTGCTTGGCTATACTGACGAGGAAAACAAAGCTCATATGCGCCGGAAATATGGAAAAAAAGGCGCTGCGGATAGCTGTTAGAAAATACTAGCAAGTAAGTAAGGGCGGCGACGTTTAAGGTAGCCGGGTACGGTTACACGGTTTGCTGTTCGGAGCTCAAATGCCGTTTCCTCACAATATGGTGGTGGGATACGAGCTGTGAACAGGTTGCTTGATGGGCTCGCTGCTAAAGGAATAGACGCTTCATTCCTTTCGAATGAAGCTATAGGGAACTCAGTAATAGCTGGAGCAGCTGGCGCAACGCTTAATTTTAATCCAGAAACTGGTACTTTGTCAGCAACCTTTAAAACATCAACAACAGCTAGCAGCCTAACTACGAAAACAACTATTGATTTGTGTACAGTTGGTGAAGATGGAACATGCTAAGAGAAAAGAAAAAACCGGGCATACTTGAAGATATAATGATTTTCATGACGTCAGGGTTTGCGGTGCAATTCTGGCCGGTATTCTTTCTGGGAGATTGGTATCTAATTCTGTACGCTGTTATTTTGTTTATTTTGGTGAGCATCAACGTAGCTTTTTTTGTGCGCAGAGTTTCTGGTAAGAAGTAACTCAACATACTGACCAATAAGCGCGCGGCGGCGTCGGCTGGACGTATAGTTACAACGAACTCGACCTGCTTGAGGACGAGACGCTGGTCATCGACGGGCGGACGTATTTCACCGATTACGGCTACAACAATGACGCGGCGCTGCTGTATCAGCTCTCGCCGGGCGGCCGCTCGGTGAATGTCGCGCCGAACGGTCTCGGCCAGCCGACGCGGGCGCGGATCGCCGGGTTCGATCACGTCTCGGGCGGGACCTATCACCCGTCCGGCGGCTTGCTGACGCTCGACTACGCCAACGGCCAGTCGCTGGTGAACGAGTATTTTCCGCGCCAGCTGTTGAAATCGACGAAGGTGCAGAAAGCGGGCGCCTATGCGGTGTGGTTCGCCTATGGGCATGACGACAACGGCCGCATCACCTCGATCAATGACGGGGCGGTCGCGGGCCAGAACCGCACCTTCGGGTACGATCACATCGGGCGGCTGACCAGCGCGACGGGGCCGTGGGGAACGGGCTCGTTCACCTATGACAGTCTCGGGAACATCCGCGAGAGTTCTATGGGGTTGGGGCCCCATAGTACGCTCGGCGGGCGCACGGTGAGCCTCCAGTACGACCCGACGAGCGCGTTCGGGGGGACGGGTCGGCTGACAAGTGTGAAGGACACCGGCGGCGACAATGTCTGGCGGGCGTTTTCCTATGACGCGAAGGGCAACACCACCTGGCACGGGCTGGGCCTCAGAACGCTCGCCTATGACGCGGCGGAGCAGCCGACATCGATCACCGGCAATGGGGTGACGGGCGCGTTCGTTTATGACGGCAATTTAAAGCGCGCGAAACAGGTGGTGAATGGGGAGACGTTCGGGCGCTGCGTTTGCTTCGCAAACGGTCACCCTCACTACTCCGTCTACGGCCAGTCGGGCGCGATCCTCTACCGCGACAACGCGACGACAGGCGAGACCACGGACTATGTGCGGATGGGTGGGTTCAATGGGGTTGGGGCCCCATTGAACACGGTTGCGCGGATCAAGGACGACGGCGTCACCGAAACCGTCAGCTATCTGCACCAGAACCATCTGGGCAGCCCCGTCGCCGCGACGGATACGGGCGGGACGGTTCTGTGGAGAGAACACTGGACGCCGTTTGGGGAGAAGCTGGTCGATCCGTCAGGCAACCAGAACGATGAAGGCTTTACCGGGCATATCGACGACGCCGCCACGGGCCTCACCTATATGCAGGCGCGGTATTACGATCCGATTATTGGGAGGTTCCTGTCGAATGATCCAGTCGCGTTCTCCGACGACCAACCGCAGATGTTCAATAGGTATGCGTACAGTCTCAACGATCCGGTGAATAAGCTTGATCCCAATGGTGAAAAAGCTATCGCTTGGTCCGTTCGTTTAGTGAAGGGTGGAGTCAAAAAAATTAAAGCATTTGTAGATAAAAAACAGGCAATTCAAGCAAAACAACGCGGTGAGAATGTTCAAGCATCGACACGTCAAATGGCGGGTCAAATTCAACGCGGCGCTGCGAAAGATCCGAACAATATCATGCGCCACTCAGGCCATGAATTGAAGGACGGCAGTGGCAAAACTGGTCTGCCTCACTTCCAAGAAAAAGGTCAACCGGGGCACGTATTTTGGTCAGTAGCATCCGCTCTATTGGGCGGAACTATTGCGGTGTTGGATGTTGCAGAACAGCTAGATCCAATTAACCTGATTTCTGGAGGATGCGCTCCTGGATCACCTGGGTGTGTTGGCCCTCAGGCCAGCACCATTGAAAATTCACAACCACAATCCGGCGAAAGTTCCAAAGAGACGCCAAACAATCAAATGATGTCACACGATACATTTCAGCAGGGCGTGTCTGGAGATATCATTTATGGGCAAAATTGCACTTATGGGTGTAATTAGATCATTTAAGTCAGACGATTGCTGATGGATATATTATACCTATAGATGCGCTGGCAGGCTCTACTGTGAGGGGCAATATAGATGCGAACTTTCGTGGTGGTTGTTGAGGGCACTGGAATTACAATGCCCTCGGTGCCTGAACCAATAATTGGTTTTTTTACCGCTCGGCGTGTAAAGGCGACAGATGAGCAATCTGCATTTGAAGAAGCCAAACGTTTGATTCTTGAAGAGTGGCAATCGGGCGAATATCTGGACGCAAACATGGGCGATATACCTACCTTGAAAGTCGACAGTATTCGATCCCTAGGTTTTTTGGAGCGTTTATTCTCACGCGTAAAGTACAAAGGTTACACGTTCTACAGCAAAGAATGAGATTGGTAGCTGCACCAGACTATGTTGGTTTTTGCGAAACTTTACTTGTAATGCCAATTGACGCATCACCGCGACCTGCTCGAGGACGAGACGCTGGTCATCGACGGGCGGACGTATTTTACCGATTACGGCTACAACAATGACGCGGCGCTGCTCTATCAGCTCTCGCCGGGCGGGCGGTCGGTGAATGTCGCGCCGAACGGGCTGGGCCAGCCGACGCGGGCGCGCATCGCCGGGTTCGATCACGCCTCGGGCGGGACCTATCACCCTTCGGGCGGCTTGCTGACGCTCGACTACGCCAACGGCCAGTCGCTCACGAACGAGTATTTTCCGCGCCAGCTGTTGAAATCGACCAGGGTGCAGAAGGCGGGCGCCTATGCGGTGTGGTTCGCCTATGGGCATGACGACAATGGCCGCATCACCTCGATCACCGACGGCGCGGTTGCGGGCCAGAACCGCACCTTCGGTTATGACGACGTCGGGCGGCTGACCAGCGCGACCGGTCCGTGGGGAACGGGCTCGTTCACCTATGACAGTCTCGGGAACATCCGCGAGAAGGTTTTGGGTGCGCGCACGGTGAGCCTCCAGTACGACCCGACCAGCGCGTTCGGGGGCGCGGGGCGGCTGACAAGCGTAAAGGACACCGGCGGCGACAATGTCTGGCGGGCGTTCACTTATGACGCGAAGGGCAACACCACCTGGCACGGTCTGGGCCTCAGAACGCTCGCCTATGACGCGGCGGAGCAGCCGACGTCGATCACCGGCAATGGGGTGACCGGCGCGTTCGTTTATGACGGCAATTTAAAGCGCGTGAAACAGGTGGTGAATGGCGAAACCATTTACTCCGTCTACGGCCAGTCCGGGGCGCTCCTCTACCGCGACAACGCGACGACAGGCGAGACCACGGACTATGTGCGGATGGGCGGCAGAACGGTTGCAAGGCTGAAAACCACCGGCGGCGCCACGACCACCAGCTATCTGCACCAGAACCATCTGGGCTCGCCCGTCGCCGCGACGGATACCGGCGGAACGGTGTTGTGGCGGGAACACTGGACGCCGTTTGGAGAGAAACTCGTCGATCCTGCGGGCAACCAGAACGATGAAGGCTTTACCGGCCATATCGACGACGCCGCTACCGGCCTCACTTACATGCAGGCGCGGTATATGGACCCGGTGATTGGACGGTTCCTGAGTAACGATCCGGTCGGGTTCTCCCCCGACCAGCCGCAGATGTTTAATCGATACAGTTATACGCTTAACGACCCTGTGAATGCTTTCGACCCGGATGGTGAGAGAACTTTTTGGGTGCAGCTCGACGTTTGGTGGGGAGAGATTCCGACCAAAGCGCCACACGGTCACGCTAGACCAGGATTTAAAGATAATATGTTAATGGGAAGGGAATTCACCGGAGGACTTTATATTTCGATACCGACTGCGAAAGGACAGAGATGGGACGTGGGTGGTTTTCGTAGCCACGGTAAAACCAGAGGTGTAGGCGGCGGAGTAGGCGCTGATGCGGGGAGCCAGGAAGGTGATGATCGCGACCTTGCAGGAAAGTCAGTTGCCTACAATGGTGACTTAGTAGTCGGAGGTTCTGTCATTCGAGATGGAGAGGGTAATACGATTGGCGGCACACTTGGGACCGGCCCCGGTTTGGGAGCTAGTCGTGCTGAGATAACGACTAGCACATTTGGATTACGAGATGCCGCATCCGCTATTGGTGCATTATTCTCGGATGAGAGAGCAACTGTAAGTCAAAATAAAGACGGCACTGTTTCGGCGACCATATCAAGAACAGGATCACGACTTACTCGAGAGCTTACTTGCGCGTCAGGCTCAGATGGCGAAGTCAGTTGTAACTAGGATGAGAAGTACATCAAATGAAATCAAAGTTTTTTCGCCGCTTTATGAAGTACACTCTCGCTTGGATTGTTCTAGGCTTCCCTTTACTTCTATTGTTTGAGAAGACGGAGAATATAATCTTTATAGTCGCTTTGGTTATACTCGGTATAATTTGGAATGTGATGTTCTTTGGCCGGAGATGATTTGGATTTGCACCGAGATTAAAATATTTGCTCTGCTGTTGTTATAACTTATCTGTACAATGAACATTTGAGACTTATATATTCAAGTATAATCCCTCGGCCAGCCGACGCGGGCGCGCATCGCCGGGTTCAATCACGCCTCGGGCGGGACCTATCATCCGTCCGGCGGCTTGCTGACGCTGGACTACGCCAACGGCCAGTCGCTCACGAACGAGTATTTTCCGCGCCAGCTGTTGAAATCGACGAAGGTGCAGAAGGCGGGCGCCTATGCGGTGTGGTTCGCCTATGGGCATGACGACAATGGCCGCATCACCTCGATCAATGACAGGGCGGTCGCGGGCCAGAACCGGACCTTCGCCTATGACGATGTCGGGCGGTTAACCTCGGCGACGGGCCCGTGGGGAACGGGGACGTTCACTTACGACTCCCTCGGCAATATCCGGGAGAAGGTTCTGGGCGCGCGCACGGTGAGCTTCCTTTACGACCCGACCAGCGCGTTCGGGGGGACGGGGCGGCTGACAAGTGTGAAGGACACCGGCGGCGACAATGTCTGGCGGGCGTTCACTTATGACGCGAAGGGCAACACCACCTGGCACGGGCTGGGCCTCCGCACGCTCGCCTATGACGCGGCGGAGCAGCCGACATCGATCACCGGCAACGGGGTGACGGGCGCGTTCGTTTATGACGGCAATTTAAAGCGCGTGAAACAGGTTGTGAATGGGGAAACCATTTACTCCGTCTACGGCCAGTCCGGGGCGCTCCTCTACCGCGACAACGCGACGACAGGCGAGACCACGGACTATGTGCGCTTAGGGAGCATGACCGTCGCGCGGATCAAGGACGACGGCGTGACCGAAACCGTCAGCTATCTGCACCAGAACCATCTGGGCAGCCCCGTCGCCGCGACGGATACGGGCGGGACGGTGCTGTGGCGGGAGGACTACACCCCCTTCGGCGAAGAGCGCCAGGACCCGGCGGCCAACGACAATGACGAGAACTTCACGGGGCACATAAGGGACGAGGCGACCGGCCTCCTCTACATGCAGGCGAGATACATGGATCCGATCCTTGGACGCTTCCTGTCGAATGACCCGGTGGGGTTTTCCGACGACCAGCCGCAGTATTTTAATCGATATAGTTACACGCTCAACGATCCGGTGAACATGCACGATCCGGATGGGCAGGCAGGTCAACTCGCGCTCTCTGCGGTTTGCGGCCCTGGCTTCTTTATATGCGCGGTGGGTATTGTGGCTGTATCGGTGACTATTACTTGCCTTGCGGCAGACTGCTCGCAAGTACTTACGATGGCAGAGCACACTAGCGGCGCAAGGCCAAGCACTGAAGAAAAACACGAAAAGGGTGAAGCGAGAAAGAAAAAGGACGGGGCTGACGGAGAAAAAGGAGATAAAGCAAGGCGTCCAAACCGTAAACGACCTAAGGATCACAAAGGTCCGTGGCCGCCTAAAGATGGGGCGGCGGCACCAACATCGACAACAGACTCTAACGTATCAGCGGAGGTTGTGGATGGCTCGGACTCAAGTAGTTCAGGAGGGCAGACTTCCACAAGTCCATCCCATCAAGGCGGCTCACGGTTTCATGGCAATCGAACTTCTGTTGTGGATGGCCGTGCGACGCGATTGGAACAAAAAGAAAATGACTAGGATACGAGTGGTGCCTACTAGAATGATCATAAACCACTGGTTATGTTTAGTTTGATACAGAAAAATAACTGCAAAAATTATTGCGACAGTATCTATGTTTACGAGAGAGGTTATTTGCCCAGCTGACGCAGACGGTAAAGTCAGCTGTTAGAAACCTGACTCCAAAAGAAGGCTAAATATACCATGAAAGAAAATGACTTTTATGAACAAGCTCTGAAGATTTCAAGAAGTGATAAGCCGGACTTTAAAGCAGCGTCTTTATTGCTGGAAAAAGCAGTAAATGCAGGTTCTACAGATGCTTTGTATGCGCTCGGTAGCTGGTACTTTCATGGTCGTTATCACGAACGAGACGTCAAGAAAGCTATAGAATACTGGAAAAAAGGATCAGAAGGCGGAAACACTGATTCCATGCTAGAACTAGGGAAACTGTACGAACGGAATGAGCATGTAGAAAAGGACATGAAAGCTGCGTTTTATTACTATTTACGGGCTGCCTTATACGGGAATGGTGAAGGTTGCTACGAAGTAAGCCGATTTTTTAACTGGGGCTTTTTTGTACCGAAAGACGAAGCGGTATCAGAGCTTTGGTTCGCAAAAGCTGAGGAACTGGGCTACAAAGAAGATTAAGAGTGATCAGGTAGGGTGGAAAAATAAACCATACTTACGGCCATGGGCTATGGCCTGCCGGAACGACCGACCAGCAGCCCGACGAGCGAACTGATGCGCGCTGCGCGGGTGCACGGTCTTAATCTATTACGACAATGCGACGAACCGGGTCAGTCAGGCGCGGGACTATCCTGGTAAAAGCTGGAAATATTACAGCTATGACGGTCAGGGCAATGTCACCGACAACGACCGGCTGACCTTCACCTATGACCGGTCGGAGCAGCCGACGTCGATCACGGGCGCGGCGAGCGGCGCGTTCGTTTATGACGGGAACCTGAAGCGCGTGAAACAGGTTGTGAATGGGGAGACGATTTACTCCGTCTACGGCCAGTCCGGGGCGCTCCTCTACCGCGACAACGCGACGACAGGCGAGACCACGGACTATGTGCGGATGGGCGGAATGACGGTGGCGCGGATCAAGGACGACGGCGTGACCGAAACCGTCAGCTATCTGCACCAGGACCATCTGGGCAGCCCCGTCGCCGCGACGGATACGGGCGGCGCGGTGCTGTGGCGGGAGGACTACACCCCCTTCGGCGAAGAGCGCCAGGACCCGGCGGCCAACGACAATGACGAGAACTTCACGGGGCACATAAGGGACGAGGCGACCGGCCTCCTCTACATGCAGGCGAGATACATGGATCCGATCCTTGGACGCTTCCTGTCGAACGATCCAGTGGCGTTTTCGTCCGGTGCACCGCAATTTTTTAATCGGTATAGCTACGCAAATAATGATCCGGTGAATAACTTTGACCCTGATGGAAAACAAGCAGCGGCCGCCGGCGGGCGTTTGGCTATTGCGGGTGGGTTTGCAATTGCGGATGGGCCATTTCCGTTCGGCGACGCCATCGCGGTAGGGATTTTGATTTATACTGGTGCAGAATTAGTGCTGAATTCCAATGTCCCGCAAGGACCTATAAATCCAGGAGCAACTGCAGGCATTCCTGACCTGGGTGGCAAATCGCCTGTTGATGCCGGTCAAATTCTTGGTGAAGGTGGCTTTGAAACTAGTGGGACGAGTCCAGGTGGTTACACTACATATAAGCATCCTGATGGAAGTAGAATCACAATTAAGCCGGATGGTACAATCGTTAGAACTGGTCCCAAAACAAGAGCAGGCTCAGACACTGGAAAAAAATATAGGCCACGCGTTGATAGCGATGGTAAACCTACTGACAATCACAACCCTGATGAACAGTTAGATACTGGAGGTGAAGGTGGTGACAATGGTGGTGGAGGGCAAAGCTCTGCAAACCCATCAGTCCAAACCGGGTCAAAATTTCATGGAAATTCTTCTCATGTTGTGGATGGTCGCGCAACACGATTGCACGAAAAAGATTAGGGTAGTTAATTACTGTGATTGGTAAATTTTGATAAGTAAAGCTGGAGAAGGTCGTGAAAAATGTCGTAAGTTTAAGCTTCAAGGATAATGCTCTGCTAATACATTCTAATTAGCTAGGGCATAGCCTTCGGTTTTGCTGGCATTAAATCATTGTAAAGAATATCTATTTGTAGGTGAAGTGTGCTCAATATTCCGACAAAGAACGTAATGATCAACTATCAAGTATCAGACTTAACCGTCTCTCTGGAAAAGTCGCTAGTTCGGTTTGGATTGACTTCGTCAAGTGGTAAGGGGGCAGCTGTATTAGAAATTCAAAATCTGATAATGTTTCAGTTTCACGGCCTCCCATCTGCCGAAATTGACTTAGAGCAAGTTTTTGATTTCGAATTTGAGGAGTTGAACTCGTCTCAAATGAGAAACCACTTAAAGGAAAAAAATTGGGGTACTGAAGAGGCGATCAAAAGTATAAAGTTGAGAGAGAGCACTAAAAGAACACTAATTATTTCTACGTTTACGGCTCTCTTTTACTCTGAGGAAGTGCGTCTTTTTCAAAGTTAATCAAATGGAAATATTGTAACTAAATCACCGTTTGCAAACGCGCAATTGAAGATTGATCACCGACGGCGCGGTCGCGGGCCAGAACCGGACCTTCGCCTATGACGACATAGGGCGGCTAACCTCTGCAAGTGGTCCGTGGGGAACGGGCTCGTTCACCTATGACAGTCTCGGCAATATCCGCGAGAAGGTTCTGGGTGCGCGCACGGTGAGCTTCCTTTACGACCCGACGAGCGCGTTCGGGGGGACGGGTCGGCTGACCTCCGTGAAGGACACCGGCGGCGACAATGTCTGGCGGTCGTTCACCTATGACGCGAAGGGCAACACCACCTGGCACGGGCTGGGCCTCAGAACGCTCGCCTATGACGCGGCGGAGCAGCCGACATCGATCACCGGCAATGGGGTGACGGGCGCGTTCGTTTATGACGGGAACCTGAAGCGTGTGAAACAGGTGGTGAACGGGGAGACGATTTACTCCGTCTACGGCCAGTCCGGGGCGCTTTTGTACCGCGACAATGCGACGACGGGCGTGGCGACGGACTATGTGCGGATGGGTGGGTTCAATGGGGTTGGGGCCCCATTGAACACGGTCGCGCGGATCAAGGACGACGGCGTCACCGAAACCGTCAGCTATCTGCATCAGAACCATCTGGGCAGCCCCGTCGCCGCGACGGATACCGGCGGGACGGTGTTGTGGAGGGAACACTGGACGCCGTTCGGCGAAGAACGCCAGGACCCGGCGGCCAACGACAATGACGAGAACTTCACGGGGCACATCCGCGATGAAGCAACCGGCCTCCTCTACATGCAGGCGCGGTATATGGATCCTGTCGGCGCCCGTTTCCTCTCTCCGGATCCGGTGCAGTTCTCCGACGACAAACCTCAGCAATTTAACCGCTATGCGTACACTTGGAATGATCCGGTTAACGCGACTGATCCGGATGGTGAATTCCTCCATATTGTAGGAGGTGCAATTGGAGGCGCTCTCATCTCTGGCGCAGTTAATGCAGCACAACAATTTGCCACTGCAGACGGTTCAATTGGTGATAGACTGTCAAGCATAAATACCAATCAAGTAGCAATTGCGGCTGCTGGTGGTGCTGCTACTGGTGCAGTTCTTGCGGCCACAGCTAACCCTGTTGCCGCAGTGGCGGTGGGAGGAGCCGCCACGGGTGGCGTGACATTAGCAAGCGATGTTGAAAGCGGAGCATTTGCCGAAAATCCAGGAAAATCAGCGGCAAAAGCAGCGATAGCGACTGTTGTAGGTGCTGTTACGGTGCCGGCTGGCCAGCAAGCCGGGCAAATGCTCTCTTCAGGAATTGTGGATGACGTAGCTTTTGGTGTGGCTGGAGAGGCCCTGAGTGCCGCGGCAGTTCAAACTGGTAGTGATGCGATAGATGGTATAAGTAATTTTAGCCCAACTGATGCAGGTAACGCTGTTGAAGACGCCTTATCACCGCCAGATTTTGATGACGAGAAAAATTTCTGACAAACGGGACAAATTATGAATGCGTTTATTAATTCATGCCGTGCCTTCATAATAGTGTTTGTAGTCGCAACTGGGCTTATGTTTCTCGCACAATTGGTGAGTATTCCAGTTCCGCCGGAAGCTTCACGTTTTGAAAAATTACAATATGTGCTTAAAAATATTGAATGGCTTGAGGTAATAATTATCCCAATTACAGCAGCATTTATGGTGGGATTATTCTCTTATGTTGGTAGCATGCTGGCAAAGAAAACTTCAGAAAGGCCTAAACACTAATTAGCAGCGGCCTTCGACCATAGGGCGGGCATTTGTCCGCCATCATAATTATCGACCTTGTCGACTATCCGTCGGGCACGGTCGACATCAATTACGGCTATGACAACAATGGCAATGTCACGTCGGTGACGCGCGGCGGCGTCGGCTGGACGTATAGTTACAACGAACTCGACCTGCTTGAGGACGAGACGCTGGTCATCGACGGGCGGACGTATTTTACCGATTACGGCTACAACAATGACGCGGCGCTGCTTTATCAGCTCTCGCCGGGCGGCCGCTCGGTGAATGTCGCGCCGAATGGGCTCGGCCAGCCGACGCGGGCGCGGATCGCCGGGTTCGATCACGCCTCGGGCGGGACCTATCACCCGTCCGGCGGGTTGCTGACGCTCGACTACGCCAACGGTCAGTCGCTCACGAACGAGTATTTTCCGCGCCAGCTGTTGAAATCGACCAAGGTGCAGAAGGCGGGCGCCTATGCGGTGTGGTTCGCCTATGGCCATGACAACAACGGCCGCATCACCTCGATCAATGACGGGGCGGTTGCGGGCCAGAACCGGACCTTCGCCTATGACGATGTCGGGCGGTTAACTTCGGCGACCGGTCCGTGGGGAACGGGCTCGTTCACCTATGACAGTCTCGGCAATATCCGGGAGAAGAAACTCGGCGCGCGCACGGTGAGCTTCCTTTACGACCCGACGAGTGCGTTCGGGGGCACGGGGCGGCTGACAAGTGTGAAGGACACCGGCGGCGACAATGTCTGGCGGGCGTTCACTTATGACGCGAAGGGCAACACCACCTGGCATGGTCTGGGCCTGCGCACGCTCGCCTATGACGCGGCGGAACAGCCCACATCGATCACCGGCAACGGGGTGACGGGCGCGTTCGTTTATGACGGCAATTACAAGCGCGTGAAACAGGTGGTGAATGGGGAGACGTTCGGGCGCTGCGTTTGCTTCGCAAACGGTCACCCTCACTACTCCGTCTACGGCCAGTCGGGGGCGCTCCTCTACCGCGACAATGCGACGACGGGCGAGACCACGGACTATGTGCGCTTAGGGAGCATGACCGTCGCGCGGATCAAGGACGACGGCGCGACCGAAACCGTCAGCTATCTGCACCAGGATCACTTAGGATCACCTGTGGCGGCCACAGACACTTCTGGAACAGTGCTATGGAGAGAGCATTGGACGCCGTTTGGAGAAAAACTGGTCGATCCTGCGGGCAACCGGAACGATGAAGGCTTTACCGGCCATATCGACGACGCCGCAACGGGCCCATGAGGCACGGGCTCTTTCGACTATGATTTGGTCGGCAATATCCGCGAGAAAAAGCTAGGATCGCGCATAGTGAATGCGACAGCAACGACAACGCGCAAAGTGACGTTTTCGAAAACTGAAATGCGCCACCATGGTAGCGCAGTGGTAGCTCGCGTTTCGAGCTAAGTGCGTCAAACAACTGCTGACGGCAGAAAAGTTGATTCAGATCAAAGAGATGAATGGCGCACCATAAGGAATAAAAGTGAGAACTGGCGGATGCGGTTAAGCTATTGATTTTCCAAGTCAGTAACAAATACGCTAGAGAGATTTTGCGAGGGTAGAATGATTTCAGCATGTGTAATTGAGAATTGGATAAACCCGTAGCTATTTTGGTATGTACACTGCAGAGGGCTTCGCCATAGATTTGGCTCACTATGTTCACGCCGGAGATAACTTCACAACTGAAATACTACGTCTACCGCCTGATCGATCCACGCAATGGCGAAACTTTCTACATTGGCAAGGGAATAGGTAATCGCGTTTTCGCGCACGCGGCAGGAGAGTTAGCCGAGGACGGCGACGAAATATCAGAAAAGATGAGGCGCGTTAGAGAGGTTCAACTTGCCGGGTTTGAGGTAGCGCATGTCATTCACAGGCACGGTATGGACAGCAAGACTGCGCTTGAAGTCGAGGCGGCGCTGCTCGATGCCTACCCTGGAACGACCAACGTCGCCGGTGGCCATCACAGCGGGGAGCGTGGGGCAATGCACGCCCACGAGATCATAGAACGCTTTCGGGCTGAACCTGCCGATTTCCAGCACCGGCTGTTGGCAATCACAATCAATCGGACGGCAGCTGAGCGCTCTATATATGACGCTGTTCGCTATGCTTGGAAGCTCGACGCAAAGCGCGCAAGGCGAGCTGAATATGTTCTGGCCGTTCTCAATGGCCTAATAGTAGGTGCCTTTGAACCGCGAGAATGGCTGGCTGCGACTCCAGAGAACTTTCCGGGCACAGAGGCTCCGCGCGAGGGCCGGACCGGCTTCGTCGGCGTGGCGGCCCCGGAATCAGTCCAGCGCCTCTATGTTCGCAAGCGCCTGCCCGACGATCTCCGTAAGCGCGGTGCCGCAAATCCAGTTCGCTATCTTGGGATTTCGTAGATTTAGCAGGTAAAACTGCCCAAATAACGGCCAGGGATATCCTTTTGGGCAAAAAATCTTTTCCCAATGATATCATGATGTTAAAGTTTTATTTCGTAAATTAACTACAATTTTTCTCCTAAATTAGAAGAAATTATTTTCTCTCATATTGACGTTAGATGACACCATTCATATATCATTTGATGATGAAAGAGGAGCGATAAATGACTGCATCAGTGACGAAACTAGAGAGCGAAAGCGCTACAAAAAAGCAGCCCACAAAGCGCGAGAGATTTGTCGGCCTTGCAGAAAAGCGAACGATAAATGCCATTAAGGCGATCCGAATAATCGCCAAACTCGGGAACAAGTCGCACTACGAATATGACGAGAAAGACGTCAAACGAATTGTATCTGCATTGAACAAAGAAACTGAAGCATTGAAGAGCAGAATGCTCTCAACCGGAGGCAAAGACGCAGTCGAGTTCACGCTCGAGTAACATAAGGATGAGGTAGATATGACTACTTCGATCGACGCAAAAGCGCTGTTCTATGAGCTCCTGGAAGCCGACACTGAAGCTGCAGTTGTTGAAATCCTCAAGCGCGAAGAGCTTTGGCAGGACAAGTCGAAGTGGCGCTACTTAGGCGACCAAGAGCACAATTTCTCAACCGTTGGGGGACAGCAGCCTCTTGCGGAGCAGGCCTTGATCGAAAAACTAGTCAATTGCATCGACACCAAGCTCATCTGTGCAGCTCGGCTGGAAGGTCTCCTCGGAAAGAGCGGAAGCGACTATCAGCACCCTGACCTTCCGACTTCAATAGCGGAGGCCCGCGAACTCTTTTTCGGCAAGCTGCTGTCTGATCCACAGGAACTATCACGCAGCATCACTGTTGCCGCCACCGGCGAAAATACGCCTGAGTCAAAAGGGCGTCCGTGCTTTTCCATAGTCGATGACGGTGAAGGGCAGACTCCGGCAGCAATGACCGACACCATTTTGTCCCTCCACAAGGGTAACAAGGATAAGATTAAATTCGTTCAAGGCAAATTTAATATGGGCGGCACTGGCGTGCTGGAGTTCTGCGGCGTCGAGCACAACGTTCAGTTGGTTGTGAGCAAACGACATCCCGACCTCATCGAAGACAAGCACTCTGCGGATCGCAATTGGAGCTTCACAATAATTCGCCGTGAAGATCCTGAGGACGGCAGGAGCAGTAAGTACACCTATCTGGCCCCGCTTATTGACTCTACGCTCGGTGACACGCCCGAACAACAAAAGCAGTTGCTCAATTTCAAGGCCGAATCACTGCCGCTCTTCCCCGAAAAGAACAAGGCGTACGCACGTCCAGCTAAATGGGGAACACTAATCAAGCTATATGAGTATGAAGCGAAGCGCTTTCGTCAAAGCATGATGTTCAAGGATAGCCTTCGCTATCGGGTGAGCTTGTTACTGCCCGCGCCAGCACTACCCATCAGGTTTCACGAATGTCGAACGGTGTTTCGTGGATCAGCGAGCCGCAGCTTTGACACGACAATGCCCGGTCTACTGCAAACTCTGAAGAACGATTTGGACAGTGAAAAACGAGATAATGTGGAGTGGTTCGATCAGCAAGAATTTGACGTAGACGGCAGTAAGTTTGTAGCGGATATATTCCTTTTTAAGAGCAAGAACGCCGCCAGCACGTACAAAAAGGACGAGGGCTTAATCTTCACCCTTAATGGGCAGGCTCATGCCACGCTCAGCAAAGACTTCTTTCGCCGGAAGAAGGTGAAGCAGGACTATCTCTGGCACTCGCTTCTAGTCGTGGTGAATTGTGACGACATTGGACAGCGCGGGCAGGAGAAGCTGTTCATGAACAGCCGTGCTGGCCTACGCGACAAGGAACTGAAGTGGAAAGTGGAAGCCGAGTTGGAAGATATGCTTGCCACCCACCAAGAGCTCAAAGCATTCGCATCTGAGCGACGGAAGCGCGAGATTGCGGATAAAATGACAGATAATAGCTCAATGGCTAAAATCATTGAGTCCCTTCTCGCTAAGAACCCTGCAATCGCGGCGATTCTCGGAAAAGGGCTACGCATCCGCAACCCACACAAGCCAGAGGATGCTGGCGGCGATGTGGCGGGCTTCATTGGTCGCCGCTTTCCAACGAAGTTTCACTTCAAGGGACTTGAGGCTGGAGCGGAGCTATCGCGTAGCGCCCATTTAGAGTCGCGTGCGAGAATTGCATTCGAGACTGACGCGGGCAATGACTACTTTAAGCGCGACGACGAGCCTGGTGAGTTTAGGCTCTACCATATCGCAGAAGGTCAGCGTGAACGCGCTACAAACTATCATCGGCCTCGACTCCTAAACGGTCTAGCGCACCTCTCCATGAGTCTGCCGGATGGTGTTTCCGTGGACGATGTCTTGGAATTCGAGGCAGAGATAAACGATCCCAGCCGTGCTGAGCCTTTCACGAATAAATTCTTTCTGAGGGTGCGTCCGGAGAAGGAGAATAAAGGCGGCGGCTCAGGTGGGCGCGACCAAAACTCGAACACGTCCGGCGAGCAGAAGGGTGCTGGAGGAAAGGGGAACAGCGAGTCATCCGATAGTCGTCTTGGTCTGCCGCAACCAATCCAGGTCACTGAGACTGAGTGGTCCAAGCAGGACCCTCCCTTTGACCGATTCACTTCCATGCGCGTGATGCGAAGTCCAGACGCCACTGATGACGAAGACGCATGGGACTACTACATCAATGTCGACAATGTGCATCTTCAGAATGAGATCCGTCAGCGTCCAAAGTATGCCGAGTCACTCAAGACTAGATACTCTATCGCAATGACCCTTGTCGCGCTTGCACTGCTTCACGATCACAAGAATTCGCCGGCCACAGAAGAACGCGAGAGTGGTGAGCGTGTGGATATTCAAGACCGAATCGAGGAAGTCACCAAGGCACTAGCACTCTTCATTCTGCCTCTTATTGAGAGCGTGTCGGATCTTCCGTTGGAAGAAGAAGCACTCTCTTCGACAGCAGGAGAGGCAGCCTAAGCCAGCCGGTGCAGCAACAACAACTCGCGGCCCGCTCGCCCCATCGAACGAACGTCAGTATACCACTTTCGGTTGGGAACGTGGCGCCAGACGCGCTCGTCCGAGGTAGAAAGCTCTACCTCTTCTAAACCACATTCTTCCATGGTTTCTAGGTAACGAGGAAGTTGCCATGACGGATCTGAGAAGGCCACTAACTGCACAATGATGGTGCTCCGGTCACAGATCGATGCCACTGAACTGAAGGACTTGCGCAAGTTCTCGTAGTAAGAATCAAGACCGGGCTGCTTGCGATCGCCCATCGCGTAGTAACTAATGCCGGCGCCATCTAGTTGCCCAGCAATCCAGAAAGGCGCCGGGGTTTCCTTGCGACCATCGACCTGCCAACGGTGATAGAGAACATGTACACCTGGGTATGGTGGCGATGTTAAAACGAGACGAGGTGCGCGATGGCCCGTGCTCAACCATCTGTCAGCAAGGTCGCTGGCGGGGCCATGCAAACAAGTCGCACGCCGTTCGTTGCGCGGCCTACCGGCGTCAAACACTTGCGAGCGGAAGGCCTGCGCCGCGCTAATGGCATCCGAAGCACACTCTGCGAGCTTTACCCGCAACCCTTCAACTGTCGCGACCGTCTTCTTGGCATCCAGTGCCCATTGTCCTGCGCGCAGGACGATGGTGCGGGCAAGAGCCTGTATTCTTGGTTCGGGTAGTTCGGTGGCATACGCCACCGCTTGCTCTATGGCTTTTCGAAGTCGCCAGTTCCGTGCTCCATCCAGATTGCGAAGATAGCCCCGTTCGGCCCAATCGGCATCAGGCGCTCCGGGCAAATGCATTCCAATCCGCTGAGGCAGCTGTTTCGTCCACTTTTCGATAAGGACGATCTCACGCTCGGAATAGACTGTAGTTTTTACCCGCGAGAGAAATGTCGCTAGAGAGCTAATGTCGGACCCCGCCGCACAGCGGCCGGCAGCCATCGCTTCAATCAGAGTTGTGCCGCCACCCATGAACGGGTCGAGAACAACGTCGCCTGGAGCGGTAAAAGTCTCTATCGCTGCTTTAGCAAATGACGGGGAGAACCGCGCAGGATACTTGTATAACGAATGAGTGAGTCCGTTGACACGTTCTTGTGATAGCGCAGCTTGAATGATCGCCTCGGACTGCCCTGGTCTGATTGTCCGCGGCTTACTGGTCATACCCGGGTAACTCTATATTTGAATTTCGTGTCAGTAGGTAATTGCAGATAACGCAAGCGAAACCCGCGCCGCTCGGAATTAAACCCGAATCACTAACCTGATTAATAATGGTTAACAGATTATTAATACGTGCGTCCGAATTGAAGGCGAGCGTACATCCAATGCGTGTTGGATTATTTGGCTTTGTGCGCAATATCGGAACACCATTCTTATCAAGTAAGCTTTGAATTGCTTGCAAGAACTAAGCCTTCATAGCGCTGACAGATATGACGACAAAATAATTCGCAAGTAGTGATTAAAGCCTTGGGTCAACCGGCTCGCTTTCGAGCGCCAATACTCCGAAAACGCACTCATGCACTCGGCGCAGCGGTTCCCGATCAACGAACCGGCTGAGCGCCTCGTGGCCCAGAGCGAACTCGCGAGAAGCGAGAGATCGCTTCCGACCCAGGCCGCGTTTCCGCAAACGTTTCAGGTTTTCCGGCGTATCGTATTCCGGCCCGTAGATAATGCGCAGATATTCTTTGCCGCGACTTTTCAGAGCTGGTTGGGCTAGGCCTTTTTTACCTCGGCAAATGAAGTCGAGCGGTTTAACAACCATGCCTTCGCCGTTGTTCGCCGTATGGTTCAGCCACCATTCAATAGCATCCGCGCAGGCTTTTTCGTCCGCAAGATCAATAACGCGCCATTGCGTGGCCATGGTCACCGGGTCGCCGGTTGCGGCGAGCGCCGCGATGGCCTCCATATGCCAGCGATGATCTTTGTCCATGTGGACTGCGCCTTCAGTCGCCAGGACGTGGAATGGGGCGATGCGATAATCATCGAGCGACGCTACATCCCAACAATAGGCGCGGTAGGCGTCAGCATAGGCTGAGCTCTGTGCTTTTTGCGCGGTTAGTTTTTCGACCATAGCGCCGACATCAACGCCGCGCTCCGCTGCCGCCGAAAACGCACCAAGCGCGGCGTCAGAAGACAAGCGAGCAGCGGTTGCAACCGGCGCGTACTGTCCGCGCAACAGTGCTTGGGCCTTAGCTGACCAGGGCATGAGCTCCGTATCGAGAATCGCCCAATCGGTTTTGAACGAGCTCCAAAACCCGCTTTCGTCCATGGCGGTTCGCATTCGTGCGAGCAATGCTTCAGTCGTTTGTTGATCGGAGAAAAATGCGCGGCCAGTTCGTG
The DNA here is from genome assembly GCA_965230025.1 of Hyphococcus sp. Lineage (GTDB taxonomy): Bacteria > Pseudomonadota > Alphaproteobacteria > Caulobacterales > Parvularculaceae > Hyphococcus. The sequence goes on along the minus strand of CBDDKD010000037.1, from coordinate 105,358 downwards.
TGTAAATCGCGCCTGTCTCGTTATCGGTAACCCCAAAGCGTTCACGCGCCGCTTCAGCGGATCGACAAACGACAATAACGGCGCGCGAGCCCATGTGTTTTTCTTCGCAAACGACAGTCGCGACGCCTTCCTTTCGGAAGTAGTCGAAGGCTTGGTTGGGATGCTCCAGCAATCCTTCCTCGTCGCTTGTTTCCGAAGGGGACATGGTTGGCGGCAAGTAGACCAGCCATTTTGGGTTCATTGCGAAACGGCTCATGACTTCAAGCGCCGCCGCAGAATTCGGCTCCGCAATGGTGACCGTGCGGGAGAGTCGCGTTTCGATAATCCGCTTGCCGCGCACATCGTCGAGGTCAAGCATGTCGTCATGCTCGGCTTGCGCGGTGCGTGCGTGCCCAGACGGATCAAGCGGCTTGACCGGTTCGAAATAAGTTTTGGCTGCCGGAATGGAAACCAATTCCATCTCGGGCCATTTGAGCGCGGTCATCTTGCCGCCGAATACACAGCCTGTGTCGAGGCAGATCGTGCCATTGAGCCATTCCGCTTCAAGAACGGGTGTATGGCCATAAACGACTTTCGCAGGGCCGCGATAATCAGCGGCCCAGTTATAGCGGACTGGCAATCCGAACTCGTCTGTTTCGCCGGTGGTTTCCCCGTACATGGCGAATGATCGCACGGCGCCGGATGCACGGCCGATCATCGATTCTTTCAGACCGGCGTGCGCCACGCATAACTTTCCATCATCGAGCCAATAGTGGCTTACAAGGCTGTCGAGAAAAGCCCGCACGGTGCCCCGAAATTCTTCGGACTCTTGTTCCATTTGTTCAATCGTTTCTGCAAGTCCGTGACTAACAGTAACGTTGCGGCCGTTAAGCCAGCGTAGGAATTTATTTTCATGGTTTCCAATAACGCAAAGTGCGTGACCGGCTTTCACCATCGACATGACGAGACGTAACACGTCAGGGGATCGAGGTCCGCGGTCGACTAGATCGCCGACGAATACCGCCCGCCGTCCTTCTGGCGCAGTGATGGAAACGGTACGGTCGTCGCCTGAACCTTCGAAATTGACCCGGTAGTCCAATGTCTCAAGCAATTGTTCAAGCTCATCGCAGCAGCCATGAATATCGCCGATGATATCAAAGGGGCCTGTTTCTGTTCGGCGATCAGTCCAGAGCGGCTGGCGGTTGATCTCGACAGCATCGATTTCTCCAACACTGCGAAATTCGTGAATCTGTCGAAAGCCTTCACGCTTCAGGCCGCGAACACCGCGTTTCAAAAGTCTCGTCTGGTTACGCACCACATGAGGCCCGAACTGACGATCCGGTCGAAGCTTGTTCCGGTCGTGGCAGACGCTTTCGCCCGGATTGATTACAATCGCGACGGGTAGCGCATGATACTTCTTCGCCAGAGAAACATATTGCTTCCGGTCTTCGGGGCGAACACTGGTTGCATCGATGACAGTCAGCCGCCGCGCAGCCAATCGCTTTTCAGCAATGTAATTGACCAGATCGAACGCTGGGCCGGTTGCCGCCTGATCATTTTCATCATCGGCCACCATACCGCGACATTGATCCGATGAGACAATCTCTGTCGGCAAAAAATGCTTGCGCGCAAAAGTCGATTTACCGGAGCCGGAAGCACCGATAAGAACAACCAGGCAGAAGTTGGGGAGAGATAAAGTTTTAGTCATCTCGCCATTCCGCTAGGCATTTGGAAGCCGCTTCGAGAACAGACATTTTGCCTATGATCTTCGCTTCGTAGCGTTCGGCTATCGCTTCGAAAGTTGAGTCGTGAAATGTCAGAATAAAATGTCGATAATCGGCAAAGTGAGAGTCCTTATGATAGGGATGCACAGAATTTCGCTTACATAATTCGTCTATCCACTTGGAAGCGGTAATTTCGAAGCTTGAATAGGGTTCAAGACCCAAATGAAAAAGTGGATGGCCACGGATCGCTTCATCGTTTGGCGGCCCAAATTGATGTGCATACGGGCGGTGAAACCGCGCCAGCGCTACCGTTTCGCCGACGGAGTCTTGGCCCACAACTCGAACTGATGTTCTATCCCAGTCAGGGTCGGATTGTTCGGTATAATACAAAACGTCCAAATGATGTTCCGCAGCCACCACGAACGGGATCGGCGCGCCCACAGACGATTGGGGAATGTCCTCGAGGCGAGTTAGTTTCTGCTTTTTATTCCACATCGGTTTCATTCCTAAAAACCGCCATCTGTGTCGGCGGGCCGTGTTGCTCATCCTCTTCGCCGATTCCGCTGATTTCATAGGAGTAACCAAAGGCTTTAGCGGTTTTCTCGGCCCAGTTCGAAAATTCTTCGCGCGTCCACTCAAAACGGTGGTCGCCGTGGCGAAGCTTGCCTTCAGGCTTGTTTTCAAAGAGCGCATTGTATTCACGGTTCGGCGTTGTCACGACGACACATTTTGGTGCTGCAAATTCAAAAACGGCACGCTCAAGCGCTGGCAATCGGTCTTCGTCGACGTGCTCAATGACTTCGACAAGCGCCGCGGCGTCATACCCTTCAAGTCGACGGTCGCGATAAGTGAGAGCGCCGTGAAGCAAAATAATTCGGTCGCGCTGGCGCTCCGGTAGTTGATCGAGCTTTAGTCGGCGTTCAGCGATTTCGAGCGCGCGCAGAGAAGCATCAACGCCGACTATCTCTGTAAATTGCTTATTCTGTAAAAGCTCACGAAGAAGTCGGCCTTCACCGCAGCCAAGATCAATGACGCGTTTGACGTTGCGATCTGCAAGCGTTTCAGCGACGGTTTGCATGCGCTGGTCATTGAGGCGAATCGGCTTTTCAAGCGCTTGTTCGCGCGCTTCCTGGGCTTCATCCGCCGCGTCTCCGTCGTCGATTTGGTTATCGCTCAGCCGCGCGAGCGCATCGCGAATAAGGCGTCCCCGACGTTTCAAGTATCTGTTGACAATGAAATCTTTCTCGGGGTGGCCAAAAAGCCATCCTTCCCCCTTCGACAGGAGCTTTTCGACCTCATCTTGATCGATGTAGTAGTGCTTCGAGTTATCGAGAACCGGAAGCAAGACATAGAGATGGGTTAGCAAATCTCGAAGGATGACATTGGCTTTCAATGAAAGCGAGACGTAGGCGCTATCACCCCAAGACGGATTTTTTTCGTCAAGAAGGTGCGACTGTGTTTGTACTTCATAGCCTAAGGGTTCAAATAGACGCTCTACGACGCCTTCGCTGCCGCGGGCAGGCACCGGCGTAACCGTGATATCAAGCGGCAAAGGTGTTTCAGCAAGTTCTTGTCGGTGTTTTGAGCGCCCGGCGAATGCCGTGTTCAATGCCCGAGCGATTGCGACTGAAAAGAACGATGATGACGCGTAGGGACGGTCATTCACATATTGATCAAGCAGGCCGTCTCCCTTGCTTTTGCCCCGGACCAGCCCGACCGGGTCAACATCCAGCGTCATCGCAAATGTACAGCGGTCGTCGCTTGCCTCCGGGTAAACCATGATGGCTTTTCCGAAAGCAAGGTCAACGGAATGCATGTTCTCGGGGTTCTTATGAAGAAGAAAACCGAGGTCGGTTGCCGGTTGATGATCTGTTGAAATAGTAAGGAGCATTAGCCGGCTCCATTCAACAGCGTTCGAAACAAGTCATTAGCTTCGTCGATCAAATCTGCGCTTGGTGCGGGAAGCTCACCGATTGCGCTTTTTGCTGCATCGATCTGTTGCTCTATCAATGCATCAAGAGCCGCGTGACGTGGACCGGCCCCAAGTTCTTTTGTCTTGGCTTTCTTCTCCAGAAGCACGTCAAGGAATTCCGACACTTTGTTTGGCAGCGTTACGCCGCCCCGAAGCTCGGCAAGATTCATCGGCACAGGCTTTTCTGGATGCGTGCGTAAACACATCAGTGCTAGTGCGCGCCTCAGTGAGTAAAAGTACTTTTTGAGCTTTACTTCCTCCTCGTCTGCGATGAAGCGGCGATATTGAGACTCGGCCAGATGCAGATAATGATAACTGCTAGGCCGCCGATGCGCCGTCTTCTCGCCAAGGGCAGCGATTTTTTCCATTGCTTGCTTGTCTGCACGATACACGACGGGTGATCGCAACCACTCCAGCAAGACGGGGTTGGGCTTCACCAGCAATTGAAGCGCCTTCTTCAGGTCCCAACCATTGATGTCGAGTTCTCCTTCAATGGGCAGCTCAATGACATCACGCCGTGCGTCGATTGACAGATACCAGTCTTTTTCGCGCACATAGACGAAACGCACGTCATAGTCGGAATCCGGAGAAGGAAACCCCCATGCGCGGCTACCGGATTCAACGGCGAACAATATGCGCACACGCTCCTTCTGCTCGATAGCCGTCAAACGGTTATCGATCAGAGCACGCATATCGGCTGGTATGTCGGGCGCTACAGTCATCGTCTTCCTTATCTCAATACCGTCTGTAACATTGTTGTTATTATCGTGAGCGTATCTCAAAGACTGTTCTCACCGCTCCTGCTATCCTAATGTCGCCAGGGTTTATCGATTCGATTACATCACTTTCATCAATCGTACCTTCCGTATGCCCTTCATGCGGCCCACGAGGACGGTTTGCCGCTTCAATCCAATCTGGATTTAGGTCTTCGATATGCAAGATGTTCCCGACATCAGCGCCAGCTGCATCACAGTAAACCTGTGCTTTTTCCCGAGCAGCTTTGATAGCTAGTTGTCGCGCTTCGGCCCGAAACTCCTTAAGCCTACTGGTTTGGAAATCGACCGACTGCACCGAGTTGGCACCCGCCTCGATTGCCCCAGTAACCACCCGTTCGACATCATCAAGATTTTTCAAAATTACCCGATAAGATATACGAGCTCGATATCCAATGAGTTTTTGAGTCTGCCAGTTTCTGGTCTCTTGCAAAGCTATATGTGACGTGCTGACTTCGCCATTCTCCAGATTCTTGAAGAACGACAACACTTGTTCTGATGCAGCCCTGGTTTTCTCGAAGGCTTTTTTTGCTGCTGCGTCGGTTACGTCCACCGACATTGAAATTATGGCCATATCAGGCTTTGCCCGGACAATTCCTGACCCAAACGTTGTTACGCCAACGGGAGCAACAATAGATTGATTATTCAACATTCTTAGAATTCCTTATCTGAATTGAGCCTATACTCTAGTCCATCGCGGTACTTAACGCATTTACGCCTCTATTGGCGTGCGCGTCCTCAACGCGCACGCCGTTTCTGTATTTTGCAACGACTTCAATTCGTCCTCTGATATGACGATTGAATTCTTCTAATTCCTCGGCCGGAACCCAGAGTTCCTGACAATCTTTTCCGCCAGCTAGTTGCTCGGGAAACCGAGATGCATAGGCGTCGTCGATATCGAACCGGACAACAAAGCCGACGTATTCGTGGTTTTCACGAACCGAATTCCAGTCGCGAGCGATCTTTTCCGCATACTCGAAAGACAGCACCGGATAAAAGATCGGCTGTTCCGGCAGGCGCGGCGGGAAGGCGCGCATGCTGGATGCATCGATCTTCGCCAATTCGTTTCGCCCAACGGGCCGCCAGAGTTTCATCTCTAAATCTCCCCAAATTCCTTTCTTGGGACCGGCGGCCCTTAGACACCGCCGATCCCCATTCAGGGAAGGCGGCGGATTCCGCCTTTCCCTATCCTTTAACGCAAACCACCTGCTTCAACGTATGAACAATCTCCACAAGGTCAGTTTGCGCCGCCATAACGGCGTCGATGTCTTTGTAGGCGCCCGGCGTCTCATCGATGACGCCGCGGTCCTTTCGACATTCAACGCCTTCCGTGGCGCGCCGGTGGTCGGCGAGCGTGAACGACTGTTTTGCAGCCGTTCGGCTCATCTTCCGGCCGGCGCCGTGCGAGCATGAGCAAAAGGATTGCTCATTGCCTTTGCCCCGGACGATGTAGGACTTTGCGCCCATGGAGCCCGGAATAATTCCAAGCTCGCCATCGCCAGCGCGCACTGCGCCTTTCCGGGTCACCCATACGTCCGCACCAAAGTGCCGCTCCTTGGCCACGTAGTTGTGGTGGCAGTTCACAGCCTCCTTCTCGATGCGGAATTTCCGCAAGGGCTTCGGCAAGTGATCACGCAGCGCTTTCAAGAGACGCTCCATCATCACTTCACGGTTGGCTCGAGCGAAGTCCTGCGCCCAAAGGACGGCTTCGACATAGTCGTCGAACAGGTCTTCGCCTTCCTCGAACCAGGAAAGGTCTTTATCCGGCAGCCCGTATCCGCGCTTGATCAACGCTTCGCGCGCTTCCGAAATAAAGTAAGTCCCGATCCGATTGCCGACGCCGCGCGATCCGGAGTGGAGCATCACCCAGACCCGACCCGTTTCGTCGAGACAAAGCTCGATGAAGTGGTTGCCGGTGCCGAGCGACCCCAAATGGATCACGTGGTTTGCCCCGCGAATCTTCGGGTGCTTGGACTCAATCGTGTCGAGACGATCAGCCAATCCCGATTCAATGAAACGCGATGCAATTGCCGTCGGCACGCCGTCCTTCCAGCCGCCTTTCGGTCCGACGCCGCCGTGAGGCACCGTCTTCTCGATAACCGTCCGGATGGGCGCCAGATTGTCAGGCAACTGATCAGCCGTAATGCTGGTGCGCATCGCCATCATGCCGCAACCAATGTCGACACCGACAGCAGCAGGTATGATCGCATCTTTCGTTGCGATCACTGATCCTACCGTCGCGCCGCGCCCATAGTGAACGTCAGGCATCGCGGCCACGTGGCTGTGAATGAACGGCAGCCGTGCAACATTGCCAAGCTGACGGCGTGCAGCGTCCTCCACCGGCACGCCTTTAACCCAGGCTTTTACCGGCGCGCCGCCCGTTTCCATCAGTTCAAACGCTTCTTCTTCCAACTCCGCCATTTTCTCCTCCTATGGTTGGCGGCTCAATTCCTTGAATTCGGCAACAAAAAACCCTCCGAGGCGTCGCCTGGAGGGTTCAAACATCCGTTGCCGGATCGAATGCGGTTCAACTTACCGCATGTCAGGGAAACCCTCCTGTTTGCGCTCATAATCAAATCCGAGCGCGCGCGAGTTTTCGGGCCGCAGATTCTGCAGCTCGGTGCTTCTCGTCTCATTATGGCTCATCTTTGCAGCCGGTTTCATCTCACTCATCCATTAGTTCGCGCGCAATACGCGTGGCGCGGTGACATAAACTCATTTCGAGATTTGTCAATCGGTTTTTCGATTTTTTGAAATGCAACTTACGCATGAACTTCGACAGAACGGTTTTTGTTGGCGAGACGGTCCTCAATGGCTTTCATCCGCTTCAACCTTTGCGCTTCTTGCAAGTTCATTTCATCTTCAAAAACGGATTTGAATTTCTCATAGCCATTGTTTGGGAAGAGTTCAGAAATTGGTATTTCAACGAGGGTATTGTGACGGGAGAAATAGACGCCGACATGATTCAATGGTTTCCGGTCAATTCCATTTTCGATCTTTGTTCCGCCTAAATCATGCAAGACAGCATAACCAGCAAGCTGAATAAGATAACTCTTGTTGAGTGACAGCCGTTTAGTGGTTTTGAATTCGATCAATCGATCGTCAACAATGATATCGCCATCTGCACCGCTGACTTTTTCGCCTAGTGCGAATTCTGGATTCAGAATGATGCGTTCTTTCGGTTTGAATAGTTTTTGAGGGTCGAATTGTTTGAGCAGCGCTGTTAGTTCTTGTGCAACGCGTCCGTTAGCGTCGAAGTAACCATCAAACCCAAACATCGTTCGATAAGCTAAATCTGCGTGCGCCATATATTGGGTTTGGGTTGAGAGGCAGCGAGCGCAGCCATTCCCTTCAATGTACGCGTAAGCGGCCGAGTGTGCTTCATCTAATTGCGGCCGCCAAAAGTAGGGCTGATCGACACAAAGCGTGCCTTCGTCGTCATCATCGTATCGGTCCCAAATCCTTTTGCGGATTGATTCGGAAATCCATTCGCGTTGATGAGTAATAATATTGGAGTCGCGAAATACGCGGGCGATTTCGATGCGCGCCAGATAGTCAAATGCCGCGCCAGCCAATCCGTTTGGCCCCTTGCTATCGTGGACCAGTATTGGCCGACCTTTGAACTCTTTTGGTGTTCTGACCTTCGTCGCGAACTCATCGAAGGCTTTGCTGATCCGGGGAGTCTTTACAAAGCTGGTTAAACTCATGGCTGGTACTCCTACGCAACTAATTTACAAATGTTGAATATAATCCGTGGATTAATATTCCGCAAATTGATTCTGCTCCCCTGCATGGAATCACGGCGACTCATTGCGCGGAATCTCAAGGAAATAAGGCTTTCCCGGCGTCTTTCGCAGGAAGCGCTGGCGCTTAAGGCTGAGATTGACCGCACTTATGTGAGCGGGCTTGAACGGTCTATCCGAAATCCGTCAGTCGACCTGCTCGATAAACTTGCCGCCGTGTTAAGCGTAAAAACGATTGAGTTTTTTAAGGAAAAATCTGCGAATCCTGCGCCGCTTCCGTTGCCGCGTGGGAGGCGTCAGAAAAAAGAAAAGAAAACGACGAAAAAAGCTAAATGGAAAACTACAAAATAAATTCAATCTGAGAATCAAAAAAGAGGCGCGTTTCAGGATTAATTTTAGAAATTCATATTTCTATGATTTTTTCGGCGGCTTATTTTAATTCTGTGAGCGTTTTCTTTTTTTGTTTCTCAAACGCGTTATTTCAGCGCGAATATCTTTCGCCGGAATAAAATTAATCGGTGCCGCGAAACTAATTCTACCGGTGAAAACCATTGTTCGCCTGCGGCGTATCATAATTTCATATTCATAAGCGCCAAATTCATCGCGTAAATCTTCGAGAAAACCGCTGTAGGCTCCGTAATTAGAGATTATCGCTGGCGTTATTCTTTTTCCGTCAACAATCCAGTATGCGTATACACAATCTAGGGGATTTTCTTCGGCCAAAATCTGGTCGAGTCTTTGTTCTTTTTCGATTTCCCGACAATAATGATCCATATACAGAGGATGGTGACGGGCTTTGTTACCTTCAAGCTATGACCTCGCTAACTGTATGCCTTGTTGCAACTGTGCAATAATTGAAGTTGAAACGCGTACTACCGTCAAAATCTTTGTGTGTTGGTGTGTGTTGATAGGAAAATGACCCCCTAAATACACCCCTCGTTGTATTGTGTGTTCAGAGGAACCATCGCGGACGGCGACTGGCGTGTCTTGACGGTGGTCTTGTTTGGGGCGACCAAAAGAAACCCTCACATTCGAGCTGAACAGCCTCCATGACTTTCAATGGAGGAGTCACATGTCGCGTAAGCTCGAACCCGCCGCCAATGACAATGGCGAAAAACCAAAAATTCGCCTGGAAATTGCGGAATCTCAGCCATTAGGCATGGTTGAGGTGGAAATCTTCGACGCTTTGATCTCCAATATTGAGGCGCTGGTCGCCAACGATAACGATCCGACGCCAAGCGAGGAGGAAGTTCCATGACGCGCTGCGCTATTTACGCCCGCGTTTCAACAGCGAGACAGGCTGAGCAGAAGATTTCGATCCTTGATCAGCTTCGGCGCATGAAGAAGTATGCGAAGGTGCGGGAATTCGAAGTCGTCGCTGAGTATGTCGAGAATGGCGTCAGCGGACGCGACGATCGCCGCCCAGAGTTTCAGTCGATGATTGACGAGGCTTGCAAGAAACCAAGGCCATTCGACATCATTCTGATTCACAGTTTCTCGCGGTTCTTTCGCGATGAAGTTTCGTTCGAACTCTATCGACGCAAGCTTGAGAAGAATGGCGTTGTCGTCATTTCGATTACGCAGGAGATGAGCGAAGGCCCAGGCGGCGAACTCACACGTCGGATTATTGCTCTAACAGATGAAATGCGCAGCAAAGAAGATGCAAAGCACGTCTTACGCGGCATGCAGGAAAATGCGCGCCAGGGATTCTGGAATGGTTCAAAGCCGCCGTTTGGTTACAAAGCCGTCGCTGCTGAAAAACGAGGCGACAAAACCAAGAAGAAACTCGTTATCGACCCAAAGGCGGCCGAGACGGTAAAACTGATATTCAAGCTATTCCTTGAGGGCGATGGCGCTGCCGGGCCGCTCGGTGTCAAACACATTGCTAAATGGCTAAATGCACGCGGTTACAAAACGCCAACGGGGAAGACGTTCTATACAAGCCGCATTCACGCGATTCTGACCAACGAAACCTATGCCGGAACAGCATGGTTCAATCGTAAAGATACAAAGACGGGCGCTGTTAGGCCGCGTGAGGAGTGGATTTCATATTCCATTCCGTCAATCATTCCCGAAGAAACGATACAGCGAGTGCAAATGCTCTTAAGCGCGAGGCGTCCATCGAAAACACCGCCAAGGCTTTCCAGCAGCAAAGTACTTTTGACCGGCGTTGCAGTCTGCGAGGGATGCGGGCGGTCATTGATGATGATGACCGGTAAAGGCGGCGCCTATCGATATTACCGATGCGCCGGGAAGCACCTTAAAGGCGAATGCGACGGGGGCGTCGCAATGGCGATCCGCGAGGAGAAGCTCGATGAGCTGACGTTAATGGCGCTGACCGAGAAACTCATCACACCGAAACGAACACAGGCGATTGTCGCGGCGGTCGCTAAACAGCGAGAGGGCGGACGAAGCGAGGCCAGTCAGGCTCTTAGTCAACTACGCGGCCAGCTCGGCCAAGTGAACAAACGCATCCGCAATATGATCGATGCTCTTGCCGACGGCCTTATGGGTGAAACGGAGCTGTTCAAAGAAAAGATGGCGGAGGCTGAAGCTGAGCGGGAGGAAGTTCTTCGATTGATTGAGGCTCAGGAAGCGCAAGTTCGGGAGTCGTTGAGGCCGATTACGATTGATCAGGCCAAAATAGCTTCCGCAAATCTAAAGCGCCTTCTCAAAGAAGCGCCTGCCGATTTGAAGAAACGGTATGTCCGCGCCTTCGTCTCCGAAATAATCGTCGGCAAGTCGGAAATTGTGATCTCAGGACCAAAAGATGCGCTTGCCGAAGCCATCGCAGGCGAGCCGCTGACACATATTGCAGCCGCTTCGGGACCGGTTCGCAGTTTGGTACGGGAATGGCGCGCCCGAAAGGATTCGAACCTCTGACCCCCAGATTCGTAGTCTGGTGCTCTATCCAGCTGAGCTACGGGCGCGCTGAGCGGCGCGGTTGCCTGCGCCGGAAGGCGGGGTTTAACCCCAAGGCGGGGCGCAATGCAAGCGTTGAGGTCCGAGCGGGCCGGCGCCAGCCGATAAAATCCTGAAGACCGCAAAGTATTTAGGGTTTCGAGGCGGCCCGGCGGACCGTATAGTCGGCGGCTAGGGAAAAATAATTACAGGATTTTTGATGACCTCCAATCGTAGTTTGCGGTTCCGCTCTGATCGGCTGGGCGCCTTTTTTCTGAGCGCCGCTTTAATGGCGACAGCAGGTTTTGAGCCGGCGCACGCGCAGTCAGCCGGCGAACAGGCGCTCATTTCTTATAATTCCCGTTTTCACCCGGTCATCGGCGAGAACGGGGCCGTCTCGGCGCAGGAAGAGATCGCAGCCGGCGTCGGACGCGATATTCTGGCCGCCGGCGGCAATGCGGTTGATGCGGCGGTGGCGACAGGCTTTGCCCTCGCTGTCACTCATCCCCAGGCGGGTAATCTGGGCGGCGGCGGCTTTATGCTGATCAAGCTTGCCGACAGTGATGAAACGATCGCGCTCGACTATCGCGAAATGGCCCCGGGCGCGGCGCATCGCGACATGTTTCTGGATGCTGACGGCAATGTGGACAACGACCGCGTGCGGTTCAGCCGCCTGTCGGCAGGCGTGCCCGGGTCGGTCATGGGACTTGTCACGGCGCAGGAGAAATACGGCGTCCTGCCGCTGAAAGAAGTAATTGCGCCTGCGATTGCGTTGGCGGAGAAAGGCTTTCCCCTGCCGCGCGCGCTGGCCCAGGCGCTGACGCGCAGTCGCTCACGCTTTGAGCGTGATCCGTCATCGCTCGGTTATTTCTTCAAAGCGGACGGAAGCGCTTATCGGACGAGCGAGCGTTTCGTGCAGAAGGATCTTGCAAAAACCCTGAAGCGGATCGCCAAGAATGGCGCCAGCGGTTTTTATGAAGGGGAGACAGCGGCGCTCATCGCCGAGGAGATGTCCGCCAATGACGGTCTCATCTCACTGGAAGATCTTCAAAACTATCGCGCCGCCGAGCGTACGCCCGTGGTCGGCTCTTATCGCGGTCATGAGGTTGTCTCAATGCCGCCGCCGTCATCCGGCGGCATCCATGTGATCCAGATGCTGAACATTCTGGAAGGCTATGATCTGGCGGCGCTCGGTCACAACAGCGCTGATTATATTGCGTTGCTGGTGGAAGCGATGCGGCGCGCTTATGCGGACCGGTCGGAATATCTGGGCGATCCGGATTTCTTTGATGTGCCTATAGGGGCGCTGACTGATAAAGAGTACGCCGCAGAATTGCGCGCGCAGATCGACCCGAACAAGGCAAGTCGCTCCGAAGACGTCCGGCCCGGTCTCGGACCTGTTGATGAAAGTCCGCAAACGACGCATTATTCTGTCGTTGATAAGAACGGAAACGCCGTCGCTGCGACGACGACCCTCAATTTCTTCTTTGGCAGTGGATATTCCGTGGACGGCGCCGGGTTTGTCCTCAACAATGAGATGGACGATTTTTCCGCCAAGCCTGGCGCGCCTAACGGATTTGGTCTGATCGGCGGCACGGCGAACGCGATCGAGCCGGGCAAGCGACCCTTGTCGTCCATGACGCCGACCATAGTCTTGAAAGACGGAGAGCCATGGCTCATTACCGGCAGTCCGGGCGGCAGCACCATTATTAACATCGTGTTGCAGGTGATCCTGAATACAATCGACTTTGACATGAACGTGATGCAAGCCGTAACCGCGCCGCGCATTCATCATCAATGGCTTCCGGACGCGGTGGTGCAGGAACCGGGCGTATCGCGCGACACGTTGAAGATTCTTGAAAGCCGCGGCTTTCAAGTAAGGAAGGCGGAGGACGGATTTTATGCGCGGCGCGTTATGGGCAGCGCCAACACGATTATGATTGAAGACGGCTATGTGTTTGGCGCCGCCGACCCGCGCCGGCCCGGCGCCGGCGTGGCCGTTCACTGATTAAGGGAAGTGACTGGCAGCACGATCTCAAAAACGGCGCCGCTTGCGTTTGTATCCTTCAGCGATAATTTGCCGCCATGAGCGCGGATGATTTCCGCCGATATGGCGACCCCAAGGCCGGATCCGCCAGGCTTTTTTGAGCCCTTGAACGGTTCGAACAGAAACTCGCGGGCATGATCGGGGATGCCGGGACCGGTATCGGTGAGACGAATACGAAGTTCACGATCGGATTTTTCGGCGTTAATGGTTACGGAGCCCAACATCGTTGGCGGATTATTGTCATTGGCGCCGTCAGGCGTCATGGCCTCAATTGAATTGCGCACCAGGTTGAAAAAGCTTCGATAGAGCTGTGTCCGGTCGGCGTTGACCTTTAAATCCTCCGGCACTTTGTTTTCAGTTTCGACACCCATTGCCGCGGTGTCTTCGAAAACTTCTGTGACCAGGTCATGCAGGTCAACCGGCGCTTTGCTGAGAACGCTTTCCTCCATCCGGCCATAGGTCAGGGTGTTGCGGCTCAAAACGATTGCGCGGTCCAGCGCTGAAATCAGTCGTGGGCTGAGCTTTCGAACCCGGGGGTCATCGCTTTTCGCAAGCCGGTCTGACATCAGTTGCGCAGACGCCAGAATGTTGCGCAGGTCATGACTGATCTTTGAAATGCCGGCGCCGAGCGCGGCAAGCCGCCGGCGTTCGCTCAACAGCTCGTAAATCCTGCGCTGCATAGCGGCGAGACTGCGCTCGGCGGCGCCGATTTCATCCTGGCGCGCGCTTGGAATATGAATATGCGCCGCCTGATCCGGATCGGCCTCAAAAGCAGTCATGTCTTTTGTCAACCGCCGCACGGGCCGCACAATAATTCTGTTCAACGCCCAGAAGACCAGCCCCGCGGTCAGGCTGGAAATCACCAGCGACAGCCAAAGAATATTGCGGGCGTATGCGACCAGATCGCTGCGAAGCGCCCTTTGTGAAACGATAATGTCAACCGCCTGATCGGCGGCGAATCGCGGTGCGCCCGTGACTTGAATGAGATCGTCGCCTTTTGAAAAGACCGTCGCCCATGAATTGGCGATCATATTTGTGGGCATCTGTTCGCGAAGGTCCACCCGGTGCATGCGAGGCGGGCCGTGAGGGTCAATTTCCGGCGCCAAGATCAGCATACGAATATTATCCTGATTGACTGTGACGCCGAGAATATTGGCGGTGGAGAAAAGCTGCCTCGCGACATCTTCGTCCATCATGGCGTCACGCGGCCCTTCAAGCGCCAGAGAAACAAGATACGCCGCTTCGATGCGTGCGTTAAACCAATCGGTTCGTTGCTTGGCGACAGATGGAATCAACACCACAATTTCCGCAAGCAGAATGAATGAAACCGTCAGCAACAAAAGCTTGGTGGAGAGCGACCGGTTTTCGAGGGCTGCAACGTAAGGCATGCGCGGAACACTCACTTAAGTTTTGGTCAATCAAAGATCGACAGAAACGATACCAGCATTTTTGTTTTTTTCGAAAAAAGCGTCGGCGTGTAAAATGCGCCCGCCGCGCGCTTTGAGGCTTCGCCACGGGTCGGGTAGGGGGCGATATAGTTCGTGAATGCTTTTATTTTCTGCCCGTTCGACAGTGCGAACACCCATGGCTGAATGAGATCGCCGGCGCCGGGACCGACAATGGAGGCGCCTAAAATTTCACCGCTTTTGTCGGTGACGACTTTGACAAGGCCCTTCGTGTTGCGCTCGGCCTGTGCACGGTCATTTTCATCAAATGACCAGCGCGATACCTTTACATCTTTGTGGTTTTTTTGAGCGTCTTCTTCAGTTAGGCCAACATGGGCGAGTTCCGGGTCGCTATAGGTGACCCATGGCGCCTGATCGTCATTGTTGTTCGCCGGCATTTTGAACAGCATATTTCGCACGACAATTGAGGCGTGATAGCCGGCGACATGCGTAAACTGTCGTCCGCCAATGACATCGCCGATGGCGTAAATGCGTTTGTTGCTTGTGCGCAGGCGTTTGTCGACTTTGACGCCGCGCGGATCGAATTGGACGTTCGCCGCCTCAAGGTTCATGCCGTCCACGGTCGGCTTGCGCCCGACGGCGACCAGCAAATGCGAGCCCGAGATCGTTTGCCCGTCAACCGCGACGCTGACGCCATCGGCGTTATGAATGACTGCATCCACCATGGCGCCTTCGTAAATCTTTATGCCTTCGTCGATCAGTTGATCACGCACGAGCGAGACAAGTTCAGGATCGTCCTTGTTGAGAATGGTTTGGCCTTCGACGATCGAGACTTTTGAACCAAGGCGACGATGCGCCTGCGCCAGTTCAACCCCGATGGGTCCTCCGCCAATAACGATCAGATGATCTGGTAGAGTGCGATTATTGAAGATGTCTTCATTGGTGAAGTAGGGCCCCTGGGAAAGGCCGCTGATCGGCGGAATAAATGGCGTTGACCCGGTTGCAATGACAAAGTGTTTTGCATTGACGATTGAGGGCCCGGCTTTCAACTGACGCGGGCCTGTGAATGAGGCGTGTTCGCGCAAAACCGTGACGCCGAGACCTTCAAAGCGTTCCTGACTGTCGATAGGCGCGATGGCGCCGATGACGCCGTGGACATGGTCCATGACGGCTGAGAAATCGACCCGGGGTTCCGCACTCGTGACGCCGAACTTTCCACTGGTGCGCATAGCGTGAGCGCGCGAGGCGGCGGCGAGCAACGCCTTTGACGGAACGCAGCCGGTGTTCAGGCAGTCGCCGCCCATCTCGCCCTTTTCGATCAGGACAACCTTACGGCCAAGCTGCGCGGCGCCGGCGGCGACGGAAAGACCGCCAGAGCCTGCGCCGATGATGCAAATGTCCGCCTCAATACTCTTTGTCATGCGTCGGATTTATCCAGTTGAGCGGCGTCTTTGTTAAAGCGTTTCAAAATAATCGGCAGCAGCGACAATACGGCAAGTCCGATAATCGGCAGCAGCGTCTCCGGTTTGAAGAGAATGCCCGCCAGGGTCACATTCTCGCCGGCGTCGAACGCAGTGTCCGCGGCGTTGCCAATACTGGCGTAAACGAAGGAACCGGGAATGATGCCGACGAGGGTACCGATGAAAAAGTTTCTGAGGCTAACGCCGACAACCCCGGCGCCGATATTCACCGCCCAGAACGGAAACACCGGCATCAGTCGCAACAACAGCATGTAATTGAGCTCGTGCTCATGAAAGCCTTTTTCCATCTTTGCGACGAAGCCGCCTGCGCGCTTGCTTAAAACATCGCTGAGCGCTGTTTTTGACGCGAGGAAGATGACCGTACCGCCGAGTGTGGCGGCGATGACAATCGCCGGGACGCCCGGCCAGAGGCCGAACAGAAATCCACCGAACACCGTCAGAATGGACGCGCCGGGAAACGAAATCGCGACGGCGCTCGCGTAAACGATTGTAAAGAGTGCAAGCGCCAGAAGAGGGGAGGCGTCGACCCAGGCGCGCAGGGCGTCCCGGTTATCGCGCAAAGCATCCAGAGAGAAATATTTGTCGAGCCCAAGCGCGAAGAATGCGATGAGGCCGGCCGCGACAAGGGCGACCGGTGCAATGCGGCGCAAGAGGCTTTTGTCGCTATCTGAAGGAGGTGGCGTGGTCACCGCGGATCCGTTTTCGTTTGTGATGGTCATAAGGTGTTTGCATCCCGTCTGTCAGCGTGGTTCGTTGAATTTCAGAGCTTTCTACGCAAGACTTTCCCGGGCGGGGGTTCACTTTGCGCGCCAGGACAGTCACAAAGGCGCGAAATGACCGGTTTTTCGAAGTTTTTCGAAAATCCGCTTATTTCCGGCGCAATCCGGTTGACGGCGCTCGCTTGGGCGTTTAATCCCCCGCTTTCGCTCTGTCGGCTTGGTTTTGGCCATTGTCCGGCGTGCGCTGCGAAAACTCCATTTCTTGAGGATTTGAGACAATGAAACGGACCTACCAACCGAGCCGGCTGAAAAGAAAGCGCCGCCACGGTTTTCGTGCGCGCAAAGCGACCAAGGCTGGCCGTAAAGTATTGGCTGCGCGTCGCGCCAAGGGCCGTAAGAAGCTATCGGCCTGAACCAGCACAAATCAGCGTCCACGGACGCTGGAGATCGCGCGAATCCCGAGCCTGTGCCCGTGTCTGTCATCAAAAAAAGACGGGATTTTCTGGCGTTGCGGGATGCGAAGCGCGCCAGCAGCCCCGGTTTTTTGATGGTGGCGCGGAAAAACCCTGAAAATGGCGAGACAGCCCGGATCGGCTTCACGGTTACGAAGAAAATGGGCGGCGCCGTGATCCGCAACCGTATGCGCCGACGCCTGCGCGCCGCCGCGGGCGAGGTTTTCCCGCATTATGCGTCCGCAGGGTGCGACTATGTGCTGATCGCCCGAAAGGCCGCGGGGACCCGAAATTTCGCTATGCTGCTTGACGATATGAAGCGCGCCCTTTTAAGCCTGCGCCGCAACCCTAAATAAGCTCTACTTCGTGCGGGCTCGCCCGCCCCCAAAATATTGAGACTGCTCATGGATCGAAATTTTCTTCTGGCGATTGTTCTTTCTCTGGGCGTCCTCCTGATCTGGGACCTCACCATCGCCGGCCCGCAGCGCAAACAGCTCCGCGAGGCGCGCGAAGCCGCCGCTGAGGCGCAGATCACCGATCAGGAGCGAGAGATCGCGGGCCTTAACGGTATGCCGGTCGAAGCAACTACGATTTCAATTGACGAAGCGATTGCAAAAGCGCCGGGGCGTGTGGCGATCCGCACGCCTAATCTTGAAGGTTCAATCAACCTTGAGGGCGGGCGCATCGATGATCTGAAGCTCATTCAGTATCATGAGGAGGTTGATCCTTCGAGCCCGGTCATTCGCCTGTTAAGCCCGCGTGAAACCGAACATGGCCACTACGCTCAGCAGGGTTGGATCGCCGGCGGCGATGTTGGCGAGAACGCAAAATGGACGGCGCCGGATGGCGCTCAACTGACCCCGACAACGCCGGTGACGCTGACACGCCGGCAGGGCGGCCTGGTGTTTGAAAAAACGATCTCCGTTGATGATCGATACATGTTTGCGATTGAACAAACCGTTCGCAACGAAGGCGATGAGGCGCAATCCTTGACGCCTTACGCATTGGTGATCCAGCGCGGCATTCCCGATGACTTGAAAAATTTCATGATCCTGCATGAAGGACCGCTCGGCGTCATCGGCACGAAACTTTACGAGCGCAAATATAACAAACTCAAAAAGAACAAGAATAAAAACGTAAACGCCTCAGGCGAGGGCGGTTGGGTCGGCATCACCAACAAATACTGGCTCGCCGCCGCCGTGCCGCCGCAGGACGAAGAAATGACGGCGTCACTGGCGAATGTGGGTACGCAAGCTGCGCCTATTTTCCGCGCGAGTTATTCTCTGCCGGCGCGTTCGCTGGCGCCTGGCGAGGCATTGAGTCTTACATCTCATGTCTTTGGCGGCGCCAAGGATGTCGATGTTTTGATGTCCTATGAAAACAAGCCTGAAGATGGCGGGCTTGGCGTGTATGATTTCGACAAGGCGGTGGACTGGGGACATCTGTTCTTTCTGACCCGACCGATTTTTTACACCCTCAACTTCTTCGGCGATCTCATAGGCAATTTCGGCATCGCTATTCTGATCCTGACGCTGATCATCAAGGCCATTCTCTTCCCCCTTGCCAACAAGGGTTATGAGTCGATGTCGAAGATGAAAAAGCTGCAGCCCGAAATCAAAAGCTTCAGGAGAGTTACCCTGACGACAAGATGAAGCTGCAACAGGAAATGATGGCGCTCTATAAGAAAGAGAAGATGAACCCGCTCGCGGGGTGTCTGCCGATCCTGTTACAGATGCCGATCTTTTATGCGCTCTACAAAACGCTCTTTGTCACCATCGAGCTGCGCCATCAGCCGTTCCTTTATATTCAGGACCTTGCGGCGCAGGACCCGACAACAGTTTTCAATCTGTTTGGATTGCTTCCCTATGATCCGACTGCGCTGCCGGTGATTGGCGCGTTTCTCGGGATCGGCATTCTGCCACTGTTGATGGGCGTCGCCATGTGGTTCCAGACCAAACTGAACCCGCCGCCGACCGATCCGGTGCAGGCGCAGATTTTTGCGATGCTGCCGTTTGTCTTTGTCTTCATCTTCGCGCCGTTTGCGGCGGGCCTTGTGCTCTACTGGTTCTGGAACACGGCGCTGTCGATCTTCCAGCAATGGCTGATCATGAAAAAAACGGCGTTTCGGTGGACTGGGGTGAGCGGTTGCCGTTCATGAAGCCGAAAAAGAGCCCGGCGCCCGGCGAGTAGTTGCGCTGAACTGTCATCCTTCGAGACGGCCTTTTTCCCTTCATTCTGAGGTCGAGCGAAGCGAGTGTTTCGAAGGACGAAGGGAAAAGGCCTCTTCAGGATGAAGGAAGCACCTGAATTTTCTTCTGAACAACTTGAAGCCGGGCGCAGGTTGTTTGCGCAGGCCGCAACGTTCATGTTGGGGCGTCGTCAAGCTTGACGGCTTGCCCGACGAAGGCTCGCCCGAAGTCGCCTTTGCAGGCCGCTCCAATGTTGGCAAGTCGACGCTTTTGAACGCGCTGACCAATCAAAAGGGTTTGGCGCGCGCTTCCAACAACGCCGGGGCGGACGCGGGAAATCAACTATTTCGATCTCGGCGGCGCCCTGCGTCTCGTTGACTTGCCGGGTTACGGCTATGCGCGCGCGTCGCGGTCAGAAGTGGAAAACTGGACGCGGTTTGACGCGGTCTTTTTTGCGCGGGCGTTCGGTGTTGCGACGCGTCTGCGGTGCTTGTCGATTCGCGCCATGGTTCTGAAAGACAGCGATGGCGAGGTTCATGGACATGCTGGACGAGGCGGCGGTCGCTTATCAGATTATCCTGACGAAAACAGACAAGATCAAACCGACGGCGCTCGCAGCGCTGGAAGACAAAACCGCGGATGCGATCAGGCGCCGGGCCCGCCGCGCATCCTGTGATCCGCTCAACATCGTCGGAAACGGGCTTTGGTATTGATCATTTGCGGGCTGATCTTGCGGCGCTGACAGTGCAATAAGCTGGTGTAAAGACTTTGGTTAACTTTCGTTGCCCGCCAGTAGGGGACTGATGACTGCGATGAAAAACACATCGACAAGAGGGACGTTTGCGATTTGGCAAGCGCAGTTCGAAGCGCCACTTGAAATCCGAAAAGCGGGCGAGCGTCTACACGATCCGTAACTACAAAGCGACGCTTGACCGGTTTGACGCCTTTTTGCGCACGCATATCGGCGGAACTGCCGACGCTGGCTGATCTTGAAGCGCTCGAAACGAAAGATTTCCGGGCCTATCTGGCTGCACGGCGCAACGATGGATTGAAACCGCCGTCGATCAAGCTCGAACTCTCGGCGCTGAAATCGTTTTTTTCGTTTTTTAAACAAGCGCGCCGACATCGGTAACGACGCTATCGCCGTGATGCGGGGACCGAAAGTAAAGGAGCGCCTGCCAAGACCGGTGGCGCGACGCGATGCAGAAAACCTGCTGACGGCAGCGGCGCAGACAAAGATATCGACACAGACAACGCCATGGGAGCAGGCGCGCGACGCAGCGCTCTTTACACTGCTTTACGGGGCGGGATTGCGCATCGCGGAAGCGCTTTCCCTGAAACGCCGCGACGCGCCGCTGGAAGACACGCTGCGCATTACCGGCAAGGGCGCTAAGACGCGGCTTGTGCCGGTGATTGATGGCGGGCGCGCGATGCGGTGGACAACTATCTTGACCTTTGTCCGTACGGGACGGACGCAGACGATCCGGTTGTTTTTTTCAAAGCGCGGCAAGGCGTTGTCGCCGCGTATGGCGCAGCGAACCATGGCGGCCTTGCGCGTCCAACTTGGTTTGCCGGACAGCGCCACGCCCCATGCACTGCGTCACGCCCTTTGCGACGGAGCTTTTGTCCGCTGGCGGCGACCTCAGATCCATTCAGGAATTGCTCGGGCATTCATCGCTTGCAGCGACGCAACGCTATACAAAGATCGACACCGATGGCCTCTTGCGTGTTTACGACAAGGCGCATCCGCGCGCTTAGTATTCAACTTGCGCATGCATAAAGGCGGTGCGCAAACCCCCTCCGTCTCACTGCGCTCGACACCTACCCCGCTAGCGGGGAGGAAAGGCGCTCTTCTTCCCCCATTTATGGGGGAAGCGCCGAACGAAGTGAGGCGAAGAGTGTTTATCACCTGCCTCATGAACCCTGCTTGATGGTTCCCATTCATCAGGCTCGCGAGAATAAGCGATGAAGCAGGCGGACGAAACTTAAAGCTTATGCTTCGTTTCATACGCCTTTACGTCGCGCCTCAGCTCCGGCAGCAGGAAGTAGAGCGCCAGAATGTTCGGGATCGCCATCGCGAACAGCATCGAGTCGATGAAGTTGATGATGGCCGATAACGATACAGCTGCGCCTGTCGACAAAAAGAAACATAAGGTCAGTTTAAAGATGAACGTCCGTGCGTTTCGTCGCGCCGAAGAGATAGGCGGCGGCCTGGGAGCCGTAAAACGCCCAGCTGACCAGCGTTGAAAAGGCGAACATCATTGACGCGTACCATCAGGATGAACGGGAACCAGCCAAAGGCGCTTTCAAAAGCCTGCGACGTGATCTCAATGCCGACGACATCCGGATTGAAAAGATAGGGTTCGTAAACGCCGGTGACGATGACAACGAGCCCGGTGATCGTGCATACGACAATCGTATCGATGAAGGGCTCCAGAAGCGCCACATAGCCTTCGGTCAGTGGTTCGTTGGTTTTCACGGCGGAGTGCGCAATCGCGGCGGAGCCAACGCCGGCCTCGCTGGAATAGGTGGCGCGGGCGCATGCCATTGATCAGCGCGCCCACAAGTCCGCCGCCAGCGGCTTCCCAGTCCGAAGGCGCTTTTAAAAATCGTCGTGATGGCCTCGGGAATGGCGGTGATGTTCAGCCCTAGGATGTATCAGGCGCGGAGCCCACATAAAGCACGCCCATCAGGGCACGATAATGCGCGCCGACCCGCCGATGCGTTTGATGCCGCCGAGAATAATGAAGGCGACCCCTGACGCCATGACAACGCCGAATATGATCGGAATGGAATGCCGGTGACATTGGCGAATTGCGCCATGCGCCTGATTGACTGGAAGACGCTGACCGATCCGCCCATGGCCATGATCGCAAAGAAGACAGCGGCCGCCTTGCCGAAGGTTTGAGCCCCATGCGGGAGAACACCGCTTCGATATAAAACATCGGGCCGCCAAGCGTGCGCCCGTCGGGTAGAACCCTGCGATACTTTACGGCGAGGGCGCACTCCGCAAATTTTGTGCTCATGCCGAAAAATCCGGCGAGGATCATCCAGAAAATCGCGCCCGGCCCGCCGAGAATAATCGCAACCGGAACGGAGGCGATGTTGCCTAATCCGACTGTGCCGGAAAGGGCGGCGGACAACGCCTGAAAGTGAGAGATCTCGCCGGCGGCGTCCAGATGTTCGCGCGGATTGAAGATCAGATGCCAGCCATGGCGAAAGCCCGCGCAGGTTTATGGAAGCCGAGCGAGACGGTCAGAATGATCGCTGCGGCGATCAGCCAAATGACGACCAGTGGCAGCGAGACGCCGAAAAAATCCACGGAATAGAAAATGATCGATGAGACGAAATCGCTGACCGGGGTGAGCGCGTTGTCGATGCGCTCCGCAAAACTGGTCGTCTCGGCGGCGTCGGCCATGGATCGGTTCCTTATTCGGGCCGGCGCGAGCCCAGGAGGCGGGTCCGGCACCATAGCAAGCCTTGCGCCCATGTCACTGATTCGGCTGCGGATTAAGGATAGCCTCTCGATCAAAGCCTCGCGAGGCTGGTAACGGAACCGGTGGCGTTCGTTTCCCACCGGCTTGTGATCATGGGCGGACAAAAGGGGCATTGCGGAGAGGCTGATTTTCGTCACAGTCAGGCGGTTGTTCCAGCCGATTCTTGGAGAACTCGCCCGATATGCCCGATATGAATAATTCCAGCCTCCTCAGAGGATGGCGATCTCGGGTGGTGGCGCTTGTTGCTCTGGCGATCGCGGCGTTTGCGGGAATTCGCTGCTGACGCGCGCAGCGTTGGCTGATGGCGGTATGGATGCAACCAGCTTCGCGGCGATCAGGTTGGCGTCCGGCGCAGCTTTGTTGTGCGTGCTCGCTATGTGGCGCGGCCAGACCGTTCGGCCGGGAAAAGCAGACATCGGCGGCGTCATCGCACTGTTCGTTTATATGGCCGGTTTTTCTTTGCCTATAATGATCTCGATGCGGCGACGGGCGCGCTCCTGCTGTTCGGTCTTGTGCAACTGACCGTTCTTGCTGCCGGTGTCTTGCGCGGCGACCGGCCGGGCGTGTTTGAGGTAAGCGGCATGATCATCGCCTTTGGCGGTCTGGTGTTGCTTGTGGGCGACCGCGCTACCCCCGCGTCGGCGCCGCCGGTTTTGATGATGGCGGCGGCGGGTGTTGGCTGGGGCGTTTACACTTTGCTGGGGCGCGGCGCCGGCGACCCGCTTGGACGCACCGCGCGAAACTTTATTGGCGCGACGCCGTTGGCGGTTTTGGTCGCGCTGCTTCTCGGCGATTTCCAGCTGGCGTCTGATGCTGTCTGGCTGGCGATTGCATCGGGTGTTGTCACGTCCGCAATGGGGGTATGCGATCTGGTATGCGGTGCTGCCGTCTCTCAGCCGGATCAGCGCCGGCGTATCGCAACTGCTCGTGCCGCCGGTGACGGCGCTCGGCGGCGCGGCGTTTCTGGCCGAGCCGTGACGCTGAAACTGGCGCTCGCATCGGTTATTATTCTGGCGGGCGTCGCCCTCACCATCATCAAACCAGCGCGTATGGACTGAGAGAGCCACGGCGCCTTGATATGGCGTGTTTTGGTTCAGAGCATATTGAAGGTCGGATGGATAATTTACGTCTTCATCCTGAGGAGAAATTTTTCCTTCGCCCTTTCGAGACGAGCCCCATAGCAGTATTGGAGCTCCCTCAGGATGAAGGAAAAATTTCGTCTCGAAGGATAAAAGGCGCCCGTCGCCCTAAAGCCCTGCGAGAGCGTTTTTGAGATCGCGGCGCAGATCTTCAATGCTCTCAACGCCGACGGAAAGGCGCACAAGCGCATCATCAACGCCAAGCTCGGCGCGCCGTTCAGGCGGGATCGACGCGTGGGTCATGATGCCCGGATGCTCGATCAGGCTTTCAACGCCGCCGAGGCTTTCCGCGAGGGTGAATAGCTCCACCCGTTCCAGCATCGCTTTCGCGGCGTCCAGTCCGCCTTTCAGGAAGATCGTCACCATGCCGCCGAACGCATCCATCTGACGTTTTGCAACTTCGTGGCCGGGGTGGCTTGTCAGGCCCGGATAGACAACGCGGTCGATGGCCGGGTGCGCGTCAAACCATTCCGCCAGCGCCATCGCGTTTTGCGAAGACCGTTCAAGCCGCAGCGCCAGCGTCTTCAGTCCACGGAGCGCCAGGAAGGAATCGAACGGCGCCTGAATACCGCCAATGGAGTTTTGCAAAAACGCAAGCCGTTCGCCGAGGTCTTTGTCGTTGACCCACAAGAACGCCGCCGATCACGTCCGAGTGCCCGCCAAGATATTTCGTCGCCGAATGCATAACAATGTCGGCGCCGAAATCGAGCGGTCGCTGGCAATAGGGGGAGGCGGAAGGTGTTGTCGACGCCAACGAGCAATCCGTTTTTGTGCGCGATTTTCGCAACCGCTTCGATATCGACAATCTTCAAGAGCGGATTGGTTGGCGTTTCGACCCACACCATTTTGGTTTCCGGCGTGATTGCCGCTTCAAGATTTTCCGGCTTGGTCAGGTCGATATAGGTGAATGACATGTTCGCTGAGTCGCGGCGCACCCGCTCGAACAGGCGGAACGTGCCGCCATAAACATCGTCCATGGCGATGACATTCGATCCTGCCGGCATCAGTTCCAGCATGGTGCCGATCGCCGCCATGCCCGACGCGAAAGCGAAACCGCGCGAGCCGTTTTCAAGATCCGCGATGCAGCGCTCATACGCGAAGCGCGTCGGGTTCGCGCCGCGGGCATAAACAAAGCCTTTGTGCACGCCGGGGCTTTCCTGGGCGTAGGTGGAGGTCTGATAGATCGGCTGCATCACCGCGCCGGTGGTTGGGTCGTGTTCCTGACCGGCGTGAATGACGCGGGTGGCGAAAGCGGGTCGATTGGTCTTGTCGGTCATGGGGTCCCCGGAAAAAGGTTTTTGAGTTGCGGACTGGCTAGCAGCTTCACGAGCCTTGGAAAAGGCCGCTTCAATCCGCAGATGAGGCGTTTCCCGTTTCTTCCCAGTCCCGATCACGCAAATTTGCGTTGTACATTTTGCGCGCCTCAAAACGCGGTTTCAGGTAGCGGTAGAAAAACCAGTCCTGACGGCTGTGTGGCAGGAAATTGTAGAGCAGCCGTTCATGCAGACGCCAGTCGACATTGCCGCGCGCGCCGCGCCGCTCTGACGTGATGCAATAGTGGTCCGCGCGATAGGCAATCGCGCCGGTCTTGGCGACGCGATTGACGATCTCGTGGTCGGCAACCATGAACGGCCAGATCGACGCCTTATACCCGCCAGCCTTGCGCAAATTCGCCGTGCGATAACTTTGCCCGTAACCGCCTGTATGACCCTGATTGCGGGCGAGCGACGCCATCAGCGCGCCCTTGTTGCGCCGATACCAGCTGCGAAACTTGCCGTCGTCAGCATAAACGCCGAACGCAAAGGCTGCGGCGACATCGTTTGAGGCGGCCAGCATGTCTTCCGCACGCGCCAGATATTCCGGCGGGTAAAAGGTGTCCGCATCGCACAGCGCGACAAACTCCGTTTCAACCGCTGCAATGCCGGCCTCCAGCGCATTGATTTTGCCGGGGGCGGTCCGTCGCTCAGGATTTGACCGTGCGTTCCGGCGACGACGCAGCAATTTCTTCCATCACCGCCGCCGTGCCGTCAGTAGATTTGTTGTCCACCAGGATCAGCGTTGCATTTGTCACGGTCTGCGCTTTGATCGACGTCACGGTCTCGCCGAGGAAGTCTTCCTCATTATAGGCGGGGATGATGACGCTCCAGCGAGGTGCGGGATTTGGGGCGGGATCGCTCATGCCGAGGGCAGCCTTATACGGATGCGCCGTTTTAGCTGCGCCCGTGTCCCAGCGAAAGGCCCGCTCTCGAAAGGGTGTCCAGCGTGCGAGATTTACCCGCACGCCCAAAGATTCAATTGTCAAAGAGCCCGCTGCGGCGGGCGGGCGAGAAACCCGCCGCCGCAACATGCCGTCTCCGGGCGCTTTTTGCTTTAAGCGCTCATCAACGTGGGCCCATGATACGGGCAGTCTCTAGGGGCGGGGATAACTACGCACCAAATATAGGTTTTATGAAAGACTACCCTCTCTGGGTTGTTTGGCGCCATGGATGTTCAACCGTCACCACGGCCGCTCACTCCGGCGAAAGCCGAATCCAGAACCAAGAAAAGTGCCGGGCGAAGCCCGTCGTTTTATTGTTTAACTGGACCCCGGCTTTCGCCGGGGTGAGCGGCGAATAAACTGAGACGGCTACCCCCTTCTCACCTCGATCTTACGGGTCTTGGCTTCAAGCTCCGGCGGTTTGGGCAGGGTGAGTTTTAAAACGCCGTTTTTGAACGTCGCCTCGATAGCGTCTGGATCGACATCGAACGGCAGCGACATGGAGCGCTGGAAGGACGACCAGGCGCGGCGCGAAACGCCGTCCTCTTCGTCGTCTTCAACCTTCTTCTCGGCCGCGAATGGTGAGGAGATTATCGTTCAGCTCCACATGGATGTCGTCTCATCGATGCCGGGCAGTTCGGCCTGTAACTCTATCGCCTTGCCCTTGTCTTTGTAATCAATATGCGCCGGCCGGGCTGCCGCCTGTATCGGTGAACGCCGATGGGGCGCCGAAGTCAGTGAAAAAATCATCGAACAGCCGGTTCATTTCCCGATGGAATTGAAAGAACGGGTCTGCGTCTTCGCGCAGCGCCGGCGTGTTGCGATTGCGATTGAAAAGCGTAAGCGGTCTGAACATGAAGTTGCCTCCTTGGTTAGCCGTCAGGCCGGTGGAAAGATGCAAAACAATGTCAAACGGGAAAAAGCCAACGAATACGCCGCCCGCTGACGAGTGAGAGGTAGGAGGTGTTTTGGCGGCGTCAAGACTGTGCGCGGCAAATTGCGCTAGTATCCCCTCCCGCTCATCCCCGCGAAAGCGGGAATCCATATTGAAGCGTTTTTTGGATTCCCGCTTTCGCGGGAATGAGCGGCGATAGCAATTTCCGATAGACGTCCAGAGCGCTATTTCAAAAGCGCATCCTGCACGTCCTTGGTCCAGCCGACAGTAACCGCGCCGTCTCGCTCAATCACCGGACGTTTGATTAGCGCAGGGTGTTCTTCCATCAGGGCGATGGCTTTTTTCTCGTCGACATTCGCCTTGTCTTTATCGGCGAGGCCCGCGCCAGGTCGTCGAGCGCGTATTGAGAAGCTTTTCCCAGCCCGCCGCCTTCGCCCATTTCGTGAGATAGGCTTTTTCCACACCGTCTACGCGGACGTCGTGAAAGTCCGGCTGGTGCCCGGCGGCTTGCAGGGCCTTCAGCGCCTTGCGGCAGGTGTCGCAGTTTTTCAGGCCGAAGAGTTTCATGGCTTGTTACCACACGAGTTAACTGATGCGGATTCTAGTTTATCAGTACCGGATTGTCTTTGCCCGTTGGTGTCAGGTCAACATACCCATAAGAACGTTTGTAATGTTTCCTTATCAAATCAACTGAGGTTTGTGGTAAGTCAATTGCAAGTCGCCTGACCTCATTTTCATGCCACTGGCCCAAAATCTTGCCTTGGTCTTCATCATTGGTTTTTAAAAACTGTTCTTTGGAGAAAGGCCACGGCACGTCATACCGGAAACTCCCGTAAGGCTCATAAAAACAAGCTAGCCAGTAAATGTCGCACGCAGGACACTTCGACAAAAGTAAGTAATTGCCCCACTCGAGTTTGGTTAGTTCAGGATGATTCTCACCAGGCACCCAAACGCGCCGTTTTGGATATCCACAGTGAACGCATTCTGTGGTCATCTGTCATGCCTAATTTCAAGCCACCTGCAGCCGCAGGTAATTCAACAAATCCGTACGCGTGATAAGACCTTCGAACTTACCGCTATCAAGAACGACCGCGACGTGGCCTTTGGTAAAGATCGGCAGGAGGTCTTCAAGCGGGCGCGTCGCCTCAAGCGTTTCAACGCGATAGGTCATGGCGGATTTGACCGGGTCCTGGAATTTGTCGCGATTGCGGACAACGGCGAACAGCAGGTCTTCCTCGTCGAGCAGGCCCTCGACCTTGCCGTTATCATCGAGCACCGGCAATTGCGAGATGTCGTAAAGCTTCATCTTGCCATAGGCCTGCATCAGCGTGTCGTCAGGCTTCACGGTGACGGTGGCGCGTTCCGAATGGCGCCGGGATATCAGGTCGGTTAGGTCGCCCTTGGGCGCACGCTTTAAAAATCCCTGATCATACATCCAGTAATCATTGAACATCTTGGAGAGATATTTGTCGCCCCGGTCGCAGACAAACGCGACGACGCGTTTTTTTCTCTTTCTGCTCTTTGCAGTATTTCAACGCCGCCGCGAGGATCGTGCCCGAAGACGATCCGCCGAGGATGCCCTCTTTTTTCAACAGATCGCGGGCCGCCTCAAAGCTTTCCTTGTCGGTAATGTCATAGGCTTTTTTGACGTGAGACAAATCGGCGATGTCGGGAATGAAATCCTCGCCGATACCTTCCACCAGCCATGAGCCAAGTTCGTTCGGAATTTTGCCGGTGTTTACATAGTCGGTGAGGATTGAGCCTTTGGGATCGGCGAGAATAATCTCCGTCTTCGGAGAATTTTCCTTGTAGAAGCGCGAGAGGCCGGTGATCGTCCCGGCGGAACCGACGCCGGCGACGATAGCGTCGACGTCACCGTCCATCTGTCCGAGAATTTCCGGGCCGGTCGCCTCCACATGGGCTTTCGGGTTCGCTTCATTTCCGAACTGGTTGACGTAAAAGGCGCCGGTCTCCTCTGCGATGCGCTCGGCCATGTCCTGATAATATTCGGATGGCCTTTGCCGACATCGGAGCGGGTGAGGCGCACATCGGCGCCAAGCGCTTTTAGGTGAAAGATTTTTTTCCTGCGCCATCTTGTCGGGCACGACGATAATCGTCTTGTACCCCTTTTGCGCAGCGACCAGCGCCAGGGCGAGGCCTGTGTTCCCCGCCGTCGCCTCGATCAATGTGCCGCCGGGCTTCAGCTTGCCCTCTTTTTCCGCGGCCTCGATCATCGCAACCCCGATACGGTCTTTGATCGATCCGCCGGGATTATTGGCTTCGAGTTTCAGATAAAGCTCGCATGGTCCTGTATCGAGCTTGGAGACTTTGACCATGGCTGTCTTGCCGATGCCTTCGAGCACATTGTCGAGCACGGGGCCGTAGGGCGTTTCTTTCATGGAGAGTTCCTCAAATAGTGTTGAGGCGGACTTACCCAATGGCGGCCCGGCTCGCAAGGCGAATAGTCCGTCGGCGCGCTTCAACTCCCGCAATCGACGAGTTCACGCATCAGCCCGGTCATTGCCGTCATCGCGAGGTCATTTTCGCGCGCCTGTGAAGTCGCAATGACGAGTTCGCGCTTTATCACCGGCCGGCGGATTTTCGCCGTTTTGAGCATCCCTGCTTTGACGTCCCGTGCGACCGTGCGGGGCGGCAGGATCGCGACGAAGTCACCCCCGATTACAAGGTCCTTGATCAGGGTGACCGAGTTGATTTCGTACTCGGATTTGAAGCGAACGCCCGCCTGCGCCGCCGCTTTATCAATCAACGCCGCAATCCATGTTGGTGGTCGGGAAGAATGACCGGCAAATCTGCAAGGGCCGCAAAATTGATCGTGGCGCCTTTTCTGGCTCTGGCCGGGAACACGGCGACGATTTCATCGCTGCAAAACGGACTGATTGAAAGATCTCTTCCATGTGCGATTTCATGGTTCAAAATGGCGATATCGATACGTTTTTCGAGAATCCAGTCGTGGACGTAACCACTGTAACTTTCCGCGAGGCTCACATTGAGATCGGGCCAGCGGCGACCGGCTTCTTTCAATAGAGACACTGCGTAGTCGCCGCCAAATGAATGCGGCAAGCCAATTTTGATGCGACCGGATATTTTATCATGGAGGGCGGAGATTTCCGCCTTCGCAAATTCTACGGCGCGCAAAATTTCGTTCGCCCTCAGCGCGAGCTGTTTGCCTGCAGGGGTCGGCGACAGCCCGCGCCCGGTTCTTGAAAACAGGGGCGCGCCAAGTTCCGTTTCCAGGTTTGTGATGGCTCGGCTGACTGCGGATTGGGCGATGTGGAGATGATCGGCTGCGGCGCTCGCGCCGCCGCGTTCAAACACGTCCAGAAAATAGCGCAACTGTCTAAGGTCCATTGTCCTTGCGCCCAACATCTAAAAACAAGATATCTTATATACATTTATTCTGTTTGAGTCATAGCGTTTTCTGCGCCAGAACTAAAAAATGATGGCGATTAAGTTCAGCGATAATTTTATTTGTACAAAGATGAGTTTAGGCGAAAAAAGTTGCTTTTGCCTCGATGTGGAAGGTCGTCAGGAAATTATGAGTATTTCCACCGCCGACTACTGCTCGGTCAGCAGCGACTATCGCGTCCTGATCGGGGTGGAGAGTAAAACGCCGGGGCTGTCGGTGTGCGGCCCCGCCAGGACGGTGCGTACAGGTCCTGGCGACAATTGGGCGATCCATCGAGCCGTGTCGGAAGCTCGCTCAGGCGAGGTTCTGGTTGTTGATGCCGGATGTGATGGAGGCCACGGTTACTTCGGCGATATTCTTGGGCTTGCATGTTTAAAAAAGAAACTTGGCGGCATCATCATTGACGGGGCGGTGCGCGATATCGCTGCTTTACGAGCACTTTGTTTTCCAGTTTTTGCATTGGCGACATCGCCAGTGCAATGCCGCAAAGACAATGACGGCGCGATTAATGCGCCGGTTGTTTGCGGTGGGGTTTCTATAAATTCTGGTTCACTCATGATTGCGGACGA
Organism: Hyphococcus sp.; assembly: GCA_965230025.1. Taxonomy (GTDB): domain Bacteria; phylum Pseudomonadota; class Alphaproteobacteria; order Caulobacterales; family Parvularculaceae; genus Hyphococcus. Next base: position 74,188 of record CBDDKD010000037.1, on the reverse strand, counting down.
TGATGGCGTGCTTTGCGTCGCCAACCCTGACCTCACAGAGATCGAGCGCGCCGTAACAGCGCTGGCTGGGTTTGCGAGATCAACGCGTTCAAAAATTGAATCAGGCAGGACGACGCTTGAAATTTTCGATGAACAAAAAAGCAGAGCCGATGAAGGCAAAATCGAATAGGACATTATGAACGTCATGCAAAAAGCCTGTTTTTTCAATATGAATGATATGACCCAGGGCGACAGCCGCAAGCTGGCGCAAGGCGTGACGGCGCGATTGTTCAGCAGCGATCGTCTGACTGTATCAATAGTACAGCTTGCCCCTAACGCCGCCAGTCCGGTTCACAAACATTCACAAGAGCAATGGGGCTTTCTTTTGGAAGGGAAGGCCATTCGTATTCAAGGGGATGCGGAAATACCAGTGAGTTCCGGCGATTTCTGGAGAACGCCGCCGGAAGTTCTTCATGGAATGAAAGCTGGCGAGGGCGGCGCGGTGGTGCTCGACATATTCAACCCGCCGCGTGACTCTTGAGTGTCAGTTCTGACCTGCGCGCTTGGTCTGCTCATAATGGTTTGAGAGTACTGATCTATCATCAGTATCCGCCGTTTTTTGATCAATTGTTCCTGAAACGGCGCGGCGATATTATCAATGAGCGACAAGGCTTCGTGAAGCTTACCGCAAAGTAAGAGCTACATGTCCGGGCGGGCTGCGTTGTCGCCCGCCTCGGGTTTCGGATGAAAAGCCACGCCTTTAGCCGAAGATGAAATCGCCTGAGTCGAGGCTGGCAAGAGAGGTATCTTCCAGTCGAAGGCTGTCGCCGCCACCGAAATCAAGCAGCACATCATCGCCGTCGTCGACCACTCTGGCCAGGTTGAGTACGTCGGCAAAGCTGTCAACGCCCAGCGACGCATCCAGTCTTATCCTGTCGCCCGTTTGAAAATCCTCAATCGAATCGTTACCGGAACTGAAGGCAAAGATGTCGTTACCGAGACCGCCTTCCATTTCGTCATTGCCATTTCCTCCATTGAGGAAATCATTACCGCTTCCTCCGTAAAGCTCGTCATTGCCTCCGGCGCCAAGTATTGTGTCATTTCCAGCGTCGCCTTCCAGGTCATCACTGCCGCCGCCGCCATTCAGATAATCGCGACCGCTGCCGCCATAAATGTCATCGCGTCCGGTGTTGCCGAAAAGTCTGTCATTGCCCGCGTTGCCATTGATATCATCATTGCCGTCGCCTCCAAGCAAACGATCGCTTCCAAAGCCTCCGTAAATGTCGTCTGCTCCGCCGCGGCCTCTGACAAAATCCCGACCGCCCCATGCGTAGATCTCATCGGCCTGTGAGGTTCCGTTGATGGTGTCGTCGCCCGATGTGCCGCCTGGCGTTGGAGCAGGCGCCGGTGTTGGGGCAGGGGCGCCGAATGAGAATTGGCCCGCGGACAGCTGGCTGATCAAGACGTCCTCCAGCAACAGGCTATTGCCATTACCAAAGTCGAATAATGTGCTGTCTCCCCCATCGACAGTCCTGGCGGTCGCCAGGAGATTGTTGAAATTCGTAACGCCAAGGCTGGCGGCAATCTCGACCTTATCCGCCGGTCGCAGATCTTCAATTTCGTCCGCGCCTGAGGTAAAGATAAACGTGTCTGCGCCTTTCCCGCCAAAAAGGTCATCATTCCCGGCGCCGCCGTTTAGCGTGTCGTCACCTCCGCCGCCATTCAGATCATCGTTACCGTTCGCTCCGGAAAGAGAGTCGTTCCCTCCGAAACCGTAAATGTCATCGGCGCCGGGTGTGCCGACAAGCACATCATTTCCGCTCGTTCCATAAATATCAGTCATAGCAGTTCTCCTGAAAGAGATTAAACTCAACGAAGCGGTTTTCACCGCCACAGAATGTGCGCTGCTCGATAGTTTATGTACGGCTGATAAGCAGTTTTAGAGGTCAGCTTTCACCCTAAACTCTAATAGGAAATATTTATCGACAAGGCGCGGAGCAAGGCGGGCGCAACACAGGAAACTGAACTAGAATTAGCGCGTTCCAGTGTGAAATGGTCACGAGCTTGTGCTTCTTGCCGCCATCAATTCCTAAATCGAACGTTATGTTCTTGATTGCGCAGCCATCTCAGCGCGTTTCAGATCCCGGATGAAAAATCGAGCTGGGTGGAGGGCTTCGGCAACTGCTTTATCTGCTGGTGATGTAGCCCCTGCCATTTCACCAGCGATCAGCGCGGCGGCAAGTGGCGCTGTGACGAGCCCCCGTGAGCCAAGGCCGGAAAGAATGAATAATCCAGGCTGCATTTGTCCGAGCGGATAGTCCTGCCGGCGCCCCTGGCGTAATCCGTCATAAGCGCCGCCGTAAAAACCCCAGTCGGGCATCGGTCCGGCGACGGGCATTCTGTCGGGCGTCACGCAACGAATGCTGGCGCGAGGACGCGATGCTGCAGGATCCAGCGCGTTGGCGAGATCAGGCAACGCTGCGGCGACAGCTTTGATATTGGTTTGGGTCGCCTCGCGCGTGAACGCCGGCTCTGCGCCGATTGCGATTGGCGCATAGGTGGCCCCGATGACCAAGCCGCCTTCCGGGGCAGGCGCTGCATAGGGGCCGAAAGCGCGGGCGCAATTCGGCGCTTTTGCTTCCGGGAACCAGTCGATCTGCCCGGCTGAGCCGTTGAGCGGCAGGGATCGCGCCTGTTCAAACCGCAATGCGTCAAGGCCATTGGCGATCACAACGGCCTCAAATGTGTCGCTGGCGCCGTCAGCGCTTTCGATGCGCCATACGCCATTGTCATGACGTAACCTGTTGATCGTCGCTTTACATACGGGCGTCTTTCCCAGTAATGCGTTTACAAATGAAGGTGGATGAACAACGCCGCCCTGCGGAAACAATAGGCCGTCTTCATGTGCTGTAATCCAGTCCTTGGGCATGGCCTGGCGCATCAACAGTTTTTCCTGACGGCTTTTTTCTTCCTCTTTGGCGGCGTGGAGAACGACGCCGCAGGAATCGAACAGCGTTCCCGCCGATTGTTCTTGCAATCTGTTCAGCAATTGAACCGTATACAGATAAGCACTGGCGTGGAACCGCCCGGCCGCGCTATCGCCCACATCAAGTCGTGGCATGATGAGGCCCGCAGGGTTGCCCGACGCGCTGCTCGCGGGCGCCTCCGCCTCATAGACAACAGGTGAGAAACCTTTTCGGCTCAATGCATAGGCAAGGCTGGCGCCGGCAATGCCGGCGCCGATAATGGCGATGCGTGCTCCACGCTGAAGACGCAAAGATTTGTTGCTTGCAAACCACGGCTTGCGCATTGAGGGCGGCGAAGGGCGCGGCGCCAATTGGCCAGCCAGCATTTCGCGTTTGCGTCCGTGTCCGGGCTGCTTTTCGACGTTGAAACCCGCAGCGGTCAGGGCGCGACGTACAGCGCCGGCGACAGTGAACGTCGCCACGCTTGCCTTTTGGGCTGACAGCCGAGCGATTTCCCGCATGACATCCTCGCCCCACATGTCCGGATTTTTAGCGGGTGAAAATCCGTCCAGAAACCATGCGTCTATCGCGCCTTCAGCTTTTGAAAGGCCATCCAGGACATCGCCAAAGAACAACGTCAGTGTAACGTTCCGATCTATTTCGATACAATGAAAGCCCGGATGGGGCGGCGGCAGGGCGTCCATCAGCCTTTGTGATAACATTGATAATGACGGCCAAACCGTGTGGGTGCGCGCGAAATCCGCACGCGCCAGCGGAAACGCTTCAACCGAAAAAAAATCTAGCCGCGCATTGTCAGGCTTTTCGGCCTTGCGCCAGCAATCCCACGCGGCGAGGAAATTCAGTCCCGTGCCGAACCCAAGCTCGCCGATGGTAAAGTGATGAGCATCGCGAAAGCGATCCGGCAGGCCGTTGCCGCACAAAAACACATGGTTCGTTTCGGCCAGACCATCGCCGGAGAAATAAATATCGTCAAAAAAAATGGACCGGGGCGCAAACTGATCCTTGTCAGCTGCGCCCCAATCCAGATTGGCAGTCTTTATGCGATCATCTTTCGCCATGATCTAAGCCATAACGAAAGAGCATCTCTTTGTCGTCCGTTTTAGGCTTTCGACGGGAAGAACGCGCCGAACATTTTCGACTGATCAAACATCGAACCGAAAGAAGCGTTGACCGGCTTCAGGGATTCGCGTGCGACATCGACAGAATTCTGTGTGATGTCCTGAGTGCGTTCGATGCGGCTTTGAAACAGCGACGTCCAGTAATTCTGTTGAACGGTGAGCGCGTCGGCGAAGGTTTTCGCAGAAGCGAGATCGTTCGCGAACTGAACAGCGTCGGACATTTCCGTGCGGGCGGCTTCGACCAGCTCGGCGTTAGCGTCAGCAACGTGCTTTTGTGTCTTTTCCATGCGGACGCGCATTTCTTCGGCCAGCGTTTCAGCTTGCGCGCGCATGTCTTGGGCGTTGCCGGTGAACATTTCAGTCATTTTCTGAAACTGATCCTGCGCGGCGGCAGTGAAGTCTTCGGTGGCGTTCTTGGCCGTTTCATTCACTTTTGTCGTAGCTTCAGAAGCGGTGGTGGTTGTTTTCGACGCGGTTGTCGTGGTTGCAGCAGCCATTTCGGCCTCCTGTTCAAAAATACATCAAATCTCAGCCGCGCGGGTTTCACCGCAATGCAGCGTGAGCGAACCACATAGGCGTTATTGTGCAGTGCAGCAAGAGGCTGGCTGAAATATATTTTCAGGGCGTCAGCGCGTTCAGGACGGCCGATGAGGCGTATCCATCCGCGGGGAGGCCTGTGTCCTTTTGCCAGGCTCTAAGAGCCTTTTTGGTCCCAGCGCCAATGATGCCATCGACGGGCCCCGGGTCGTAGCCGCGATCGGCGAGAGCCTGCTGCAGTGTCTTGCGTTCATCGAGGGACAGCGGACGGTCATCCCGCGGCCAAAGCGATACGACTGCGCTGCTGCGTCCGGCGGCCTCTTCGCTGAGGAATGACACGGCCAGCGCATAGGCGGTGGAGCGGTTATATTTCAGGATCGCGTCAAAATTTGGAAAGGCGAGGAACGCCGGCCCGCGCGCCCCGGCGGGCAGCATCAACCGTCCGCGTAGATTGGGGTCAAACCGTGAGAGCAGGCTTTCGCTATTTGTTGACTCCGCGCCGAGCGCGGCCCATTCCACCAGCGGCTTTCGGACTGCGCCGTCGGCGAGCGCATAGTCAAATGCCGCCGGCAGGCGCACTTCAACGCCCCAGGCTTCATTTTGGCGGTAACCGGAAACGCTCAGATAATTCGCCGTCGATGCGAAGACATCTCCGAGATTGTTCCAGATATCGCGGCGGCCATCGCCATCATGGTCAATGGCGTAGGCGAGATAAGTCGTCGGAATAAACTGGGTGTGGCCCATGGCGCCCGCCCAAGAGCCTTTTAGTTCAGACCGCGCCGCATAACCGTTCTGAATGATCTTAAGGGCGCCGATCAGCTGGCTGCGGCCATAACCGGTGCGCCGCCCATCGTAAGCAAGGGTCGCAAGTGCTTGAATGGCGTCATAGTCGCCAAGGATTGCGCCAAAGGAGGATTCAAGCCCCCAGATCGCAACGATGATCTCTGCATCCACGCCATAGGCTTGCTCGATCAACGAAAGCAGCGAGCGGTGCTCGGCGATTTTCGCGCGCGCATTGTCGGCGCGGGTTTGCGAAACAGCGCGATCGAGATAGTCCCAGATGGCGCGGGAAAACTCCGGTTGATTGTCGTTCAACTCATAGACGCGATCATTGATGCTGAGGCCTTCAAACGCTTCGTCGATGATCTCGGTGCGGATGCCGGCGGCGGCGGCTTCAGCGCGAAACCCTGCAAGCCAGGCGTCGAAACTGCTTTCCTGCGCTTCGGCGCCCGTTGCGCCGCTGATCGCTGCAAGTGCGAAAATAGCGAACAGAAATTTCATGCCGGTCCCCTCAAACAACGCAAAAATCGGCTGTCTTCTATACAACTTCAAACCTTATCGCCGCCGCAAGGCGTGAATATGGCGGGCTTTATGCGGAGCCTGCAAGCCGCTATTGTGATCGTCAATAGGGGCATTCGCACATCAAGCTCAATGAGCCAGCCACCCATCGCTGGGCTTTAGGAGATTTCATGAAAAATCTGATTATTCCGTCAATTTTTGTCCTAGTCGCGGCATGCTCCGGGGGTGATGACGAAGCCAGCGTTCCAGTCAAGGACCACGCAAGCGGAGAGGTTGCCGGGCATGGGGAGCAGGCCGCTGTGGCGGATCGGGAAATGCTGGACGGGATGCGCGCGCAGTTCGCAGTCATCGACATGGATGTGGATACCTCGTTTCTCAGCGACGAAGAGCGAGCGGTCGTCAACAAGCTGAACGACGTCGGCAATCTGATGTCGGAGATTTATCTGCGCCAGCGCAGCGAAAATAATCCGGCGTGGCGCGCTGAGATCGCCGCGAGCGACAGCGCCGACCGCGACATGTTGCTCAATCTCTTCGATCTGCATTTCGGCCCGTGGGATACGCTCAATGAAAACAAACCGTTTTACGGCGATATGGAAATGCCTGAGGGCGCAGGGTTTTATCCCGCCGACATGACACGCGAAGAGTTTGAAAAGTGGGTCGCCGATCACCCTGAGGATGAAGAAGCGTTTACAAGCGGGTATACTCTGATCCGCCGTGATGGGGATCGCCTGATCGCTATTCCGTATTCAGAGCATTACCGGGAGTGGCTGGAGCCCGCCGCCGCGCTAATGCGCGAAGCCGCCGAGATCACCAGTAATGAAAGCCTGAAAAGGTTTTTAAATTTGCGCGCCGATTCATTTCTTTCCGACGACTATTATGAATCCGAGATGGCGTGGATGGATCTCGACGGTCCGATTGAAGCGGCGATTGGCCCTTACGAAGTCTATACCGATGCGCTCTTCGGCTACAAAACCGCATTCGAGGCGTTCATTACAATCAAGAATCCTGAAGAAAGCGCAGCGCTCGCAAAGTACAAGGACTTCCTGCGGGACATGGAGGCGAATCTGCCTGTCGAGGAAAGCTACAAGAATTTCAAGCGTGGTTTTGAAAGCCCGATTGCCGTGACCTATCAGGTGCATGGCGGCGGTGACAATGTCCCGGGCGTACAGACCATTGCCTTCAACCTTCCGAACGACGAACGCGTCCGCGAAGCCAAAGGCGCCAAGAAGGTCATTTTGAACAATGTGCTCGGCGCCAAGTTCGACCGTATCCTTGAACCTATGGCTGACATCGTTCTGGTTGAGGAACAGGCGGGCCTTCTCAAAAAACAGCATATGTCGAACAAGACGTTATTCCATGAGCTTGCGCACAGTCTTGGACCGGGTACGATTACGAAAGACGGTGCGGAAACAACGGTCAACGCTGAGCTTAAAGAGCTATATTCAGGCATCGAGGAAGGCAAAGCCGACATTATGGGCGCCTATAACGTGCTTTACATGATGGAGCGGGGTGAACTCGATGCGGCGGAAAAAGAAAGCTATCTGGCGACGCATTTCGTCGGTCTCTTCCGGTCGATGCGGTTTGGTGTCGTCGCCGCCCATGCGCGCGGCGCAGCCTTTCAGTACAGTTACTTCAAGGAAGCGGGCGCCGTTGTCTGGGACGAAGACGCGCAGAAGTTCCGTATTGATTTTGATGCGCTCGAACAGGCGGTGAGCGACCTGACCCGTGATGTCGTCATTCTTCAGGGGAACGGCGATTACAATGCGGCGAAGGCGTTCCTCGAGCAATACGCCAATCTCGATGCGAATGCGGAAGGCGTCATCGCCTCGCTGACTCACCTGCCGGTGGACATCCAGCCGGTTTATGAAGATGAAATTTGAAGCCAGTAATTCTGCTCATTCCCGCGAAAGCGGTAATGAGCGGCTGAAAGGGGTAATAGGATGATCAATCGAAATTTTTTAACAGCGGCGGCGCTGCTTTCGACATTCTCGGCGATTTCGCATGCACAAACACCCGACCCGTCCAATCTCTCTCTGGTCGCTGGTTACAAAGCGGCCTTTACCTGTTCGGCGCATTTCAATGCGGGACGCTCCGTTGAACAAATCGCTGGCGATGAACTGAACCGCATTTTGCCGACCTTCAGCGAGGCGATGCCGTCAATGCCGGACGCGGTGATCGATGAGGATAACAAGCGTGTCTCCGTTCGATATTCCGATGACTTCCCGCCGCGCATGGCGCAGTGGCGACCGCATTTGGGTTGTGTGCAACTGCCGACCGGCGCGACGGAAGAGATGGCTGATGAGGTTCCGGTCGCCAAGGTTAGAATGACCCGCGACATGGTGCGGCCGCTGCCGGAAGCGCTGTCGGATGATGCTGACCTTGCCGCTGTGATCGAAGCGGCGTTCGACCGCGCCACCTATGGCGACGGATCGGAGACAACGGCGACGCTTGTCATCAAAGACGGCGTGATCATTGCTGAGCGTTATCGTGAAGGTTTTGACAAGGACACGCCACAACGCACTTGGTCTGTTGCGAAGTCGATTGCGGCTAGCATCATCGGCGCAGCTGTCGAGAAAGACTTGATCGATGTCGATGAACCGGCAGGCCTCGACGCATGGTCCGCGGAGGATGATCCGCGCGGCGCGATCAAAGTCTCCGATCTGCTGCACATGTCTTCAGGTCTCGATAATGGCCCCGCCGGCAATCGCACGGATGACATCTATTTCGGCGGCGGGCGCGTGATCGACCACGCCGCAACGCGGCGGCTGATCGCGGAGCCGGGCACGCGCTGGTATTACGCCAATAACGACACCATGCTGGCGATGCGTGCGCTGCATGAGCGCATGGGCGACGATGACAAGTTTCTCGCTTTTCCGTTTGAGGCGTTGCTGCTTAAAATCGGTATGCGGAATACTTATCTGGAAACCGACTGGAACGGCGATTTCATTCTGTCGAGCCAGGTGTGGACGACGGCGCGCGACCTGGCGCGGCTTGGGCTGCTCTATCTCAATGACGGCGTTTGGGGCGAGGAGCGCATCCTGCCCGAAGGCTGGGCGGCTTATGTCGCAACCCCCGCCGCCGATCAGCCGGGCCCTCGCGCGAATGGCGATCCCAATCCCGGTTACGGCGCCCAGTGGTGGCTCTATGGCGAAAGTTTCGGCCTGCCGAACGGGTCTTACGCGGCGCGCGGTAATCGCGGGCAGTATCTCATGGTCATCCCTGAACGGAATGTCCTGATCGTGCGTCGCGGCTTCGATTCCAACCAGCCGGGGGGCGGGCGGTTTGATCTGGCGGCGTTCTCGCGAGACATTCTGGCGGCGCTCCCCGAATAGACGACTGCTGACGAAAGTTAGGGGCGGCGCCCAGCTTTTACCGGGCGCGCTAAAACTTCGCGCGCGTATATCCCTGTCATTGTTCAATCAATCGTCAGGAGAGTCGTCATGCCGCGTTACCGCGAAGCCTTACCGCAATTAGGAAAAGAGATTTTTCTGACCGATGGCGGGATGGAAACCGACCTGCTGTTCAATCAGGGGTTTGATCTTCCCTGTTTCGCGGCGTTTGACTTGTTGAAATTGCCCGAGGAGCGCACGGCGTTGCGGCGCTATTATGAGCGGCACATGGCGATCGCGAAGCGTCATGACCGCGGCTTTATTCTCGAAGGCGTGACCTGGCGGGCGAGCCCCGACTGGGGCGACCAGCTTGGTTATGACGAGCATGCGCTTGCCGCCGCGAACCGCGATGCCATCGCAATGATGGGCGACGTGCGCAATGCGTTTGAATCAAACAAGCCGGTTGTGCTTTCCGGTTGTATCGGGCCCCGCGGCGATGGTTATGACCCGGGCGCGATCATGACCAAGGAAGAGGCCGAAGCCTATCACAGCTTTCAGGCTGATATTTTCGCAACGACCGACGCCGATATGATCACCGCAATGACGATCACCAATTCGCCGGAAGCGATCGGGATTGCGCGTGCAGGCGCCGCGGCGCGCATGCCGGTTGTCGTTTCTTTCACAGTGGAGACCGACGGGCGCCTGCCGACGGGTCAGCCGCTTGGGGAGGCAATTATGGAAGTCGATTTCGAAAGCACGACGCCGCCCGCCTATTACATGGTCAATTGCGCTCACCCGACCCATTTTGCTCATGTTCTGGAAGAGGGCGGTCCCTGGTTGTCCCGGCTGAAAGGCGTGCGCGCCAACGCCTCAACATGTTCCCATGCGGAGCTTGATGAAGCGGAGACGCTCGACGACGGCGACCCGGTTGCACTCGGTTTTGAGAGCATCGCGCTGCGTCAGCTCGCGCCGGGCATCACTGTCCTTGGCGGGTGCTGCGGCACCGATCACCGGCATATTGAGGAGATCGCCAGGGCGGCCGACGGCAAGCAACACGCGGCGTAAATCCTTGCCGATCGTTCACTTAAAGTGATGATTATGTTCGGAACAATATATTTTTCATAACAATATGAGGCCGCTATCACGCATTTGTCTTTAACGTAACAGGCGAGGCGGTCGGTCATGGGTGCTGAATTATCTTATTTGCGGCCGATAGATTGCACGACCGCGAGCCGGTCCGTTTTATTGCATTATCATGCGCCGGAACTGCGTGAGGCTTGCGCGTCGGCGTTAACCGTCCTCAGCAGCGCTGACCCGCTTTTCAATGGGGAGAGTGCAGAAGCTGAGGCAAATGATGGCGCTCTATTCAGCGTTGATCTTCATATGGCGGGACATGCCTCGGTTGAGGAATCAAAGCACGCACGAGTGCGTTCCACCGTCGCGATGCCGCTTCATGGCATTATCAAAACCCCAAGCGACAGTCTAAATGTTCAGATTATCTCCGTGGATCTGCCGCAGCAATCCGGCGCTCACCTGGAAGCGGCGAATTCCAACACTCAGGCGTTCTTTGACGATGGCTTTCTGGACATGCTTCGTCAGGCGATTGAGGCGGGCTTTTGCCAAGAGCGCCGGCGCGTCTGCTTTATCGAGACCTCTCAAATAGACGCTGCGTCTCCATCATGGGTGAACTTCGCCAGCCGCCATTTGGCGGAGACATTTTCCGAGCTTGAAATTTTTAGCATGACGGCGGCTGACGCCGCCGCCTTGATGGCTGCTGACAAGTTCAATCATGACATTGTTGTCGCTGAGCATATCTCCGCGGAGATTTTGCGCTCTCTGGCGCTTACCTTAACGGGAACGGCTGGCCTGGCCGTCAGCAGTATCGTGACGCCTGAAGGGCTTAAGGTTGAGCCTTTGCCAATGTCGTCTAACCATAAAGTCGATGGATCGCAGACGCCAATTCTGCAGATGCTCGCCGCGGGTATTGAAGCGCTGGTCGCATTGAAGCGATATGCAGCCGCCGGTACTGTCCATAACGCGATACTCCGGGCGCTGGAAGATGGCGTACATCCATCATCAGTGCGCCATATCGCACCTTATTCGACAACGGTTAGCGATGCTGATTTTGTTGACGCCGTCATTGAGCGTTTTGGAAGTTGCCGCAAAAATCAGGACCCTGTTGCTTACGTCAATTATCGCCGTCAGGGGCGGGGGGGTGGCGAGAACCGGTCGCCGCTGCGTCTCGTTCACTCTCGCTAAGTGCTCTGGAGCCAGGCCCGCGCCGCCATACAGGCGGTGGGTTAACTCTCTTCGTGCTCGAATTCCTCGACCCATAATCGCTTTGCATCCTCACCCTGTTCGCGTGAGACATTGCCAAATCTGTCGATCACAAAATCAACGCCGGACACCAGCCAGGGCGCAAGTTGCTTGACCGTCAGGCGGTAAAACCGATGACGGCCTTCAGTGCGTTCTTCCACCAGCCGGTGCGCTTTGAGCGTCGCCAGGTGCTGCGAAATCCGTGTCGCCGGCAAGCTGAGCGTTTCGGCGATGTTTGAAACGCGATGTTCGCCTGAAGCGGCGAGCAGCTGAACGATCTGTATACGATCCGGGTGCGACAGGACGCGCATGAGTTCTCCCAGATGTTTTGCAACAAGGCGGCGATTTGGCATGATGTTCCGGAGTTTTTATTGTGTACGCCGTTCGGCGCATTCACGGATTACAGATAAGGCAATATGTCGGGTCGGCTTCGTGCAGTCCATCCCGGCGGGCGATTTCTTCGCGGTGGTCGCAAGCGCTGCAACCGTAAACCTCTGCGCGCGTCAACGTACTGACGCCGCCGCAGTCGCTGCAGGGTAACCCGGCTTTGCGATCGACCTGGCCAAATCCCGGCGCAGCGCAGGACGGACAAAGCGTTTCCAGCCGCGCCGCCAGTTTGTCCGCCAGGTTTGCAATGGCGTCCATGCGAGTCGGGTTCATATGCGCACGCATATCCGTCTGGATCAGTGCGGTTTTGTCAGCGGAACGATGCGCGGCTTGCGCGATCGCGTCATTGAGTATTGCGTGATCTTGGATGCCCTTGATGTAAAACGCATCGGTTGATTGTGGGGCGTTCGGGCTGACGACGACGCCATGTTCCGGAAAACCAATTGATGTCAGAAACGCGGTGAGGTCTTCGCCAGGCTTGGCTTCCAGGTGCGAAAAGTTAGTTGTTCCGACGATCATGGCCTCATGAACACGCACGCCCAACTCGTCATCTATGAAGATAATGAGTTCCGAACCGCCCGGTGCGATCGGCAGCACAGGATGGGCGCCATAGGTTCCCTCACTTGCGATCCCCGGCCGTAACGCCGGCTTGGCTCATGCCAAGGCGCGCCTTTGCGGCGGCGGTTTCGAGAACGGTTCCGCACCGGGCGACGTCGCCAGTGAACGTGCCGAGGCTGTCAGTGTCGAGGTTTGCCGGAACGACGGGCTTAAGGCCGAGACGGCGCTCAAGCACGGGCGCAATCGCGGCCTCCTTGCCATGCATCGTGGCGATGGCTGCGCTGCGATGAAGCAGCGGCGTATTGTTTGCAAAGTCCCGCACGCATATCCCTCAGTTCGTCGTCGCCAAATACAAGCTGTGCATCAGGCTGCGATGACTATGGGATGCGCTTTGTCGATGTCGGCCCATTTCAGATCACCGTCATAGCGTTTGAATGTGCGCCCTGAGTCCAGGATCGCAACAAGGTGCAGCCAGTTATTGTCGAACAGGTCGCGGACATGCTGGTGCTTTTCTAATATGGCGTTGATCCGTTCGACAGGCGCTTCAATCGTTGCGCAAAGGCGTAGCGGTTCGTGGAACGGATTAGCGCCGTCATGGACCGACTGCATTGGCAAACCAGGGCGCAGGTCGCCGCCATTACCTTCAAGAACGCCCAGGCCGCCAACGACATTGTGCAGTGTCTTGTCGCCGCTTCCGAGCGTTTTATTGTCCACCGTTGAGCCGTAATATTGAAGGCTGATCCAGCTTGCGACAACCAGCGGCGCCGTCATGATCAATTCCAGAATGGCGTTATCTTCATCGGCGCGCCAGTCATAGGAGTGCAGGAAGGCGCGGCCTTTGAGATCAATATTGGCCGTGCGTTTGCGCGGCGCGGCGATGAAGGCGGCGCAACCGGCAAGACCCCATTCCGGACGCACTTCCGACCAGTCACGACTGCGCGCGATTACGTTGCCATCAACATTTTCGTTTGCGGTAATGCCGAGTGATGGCGCGCGTTCCCGGCGCACAAACCGTGCGGCGTCAGCAAGGCTGAGTTTCAGCCTCAAAAGATCGCTGCCGTGCGAGACGGGAATAGCATCCATATCAAGAAGCGTGATGTCATCGGATGTCGTATCGTGGAGCGCGCCGACGAAAACAGTATCGGCTGGAATGTCCCAGCCTTTCTCGACAAGGCCTTTCCGAACCGCCGGGTCGTTGAGTGCGCTCGCGGCGACGCGGGCGTTCGCCTCGCCGGTGTGTCCGCCGCAGGCGCCGCAATCGAGACCCGACGCATAAGGATTGTTTGTTGTGGTTGACCCATGACCGACGAGGAGCACCAGCCGCGCGAAAGATTTGGTGAGCGACATGCCGTTCAGCGCGCCTTCTGCGGTTGTAAGGCGCGCTTCAAAGTCGAGACCTGCTGCGCGGCCGCCGCAGGTTTCCGGTTCGATGGATAGTGACTTTAATGGCTCATTCTCAGCGCCAGCCTGTTTAAAGCTGTCGCGAAAAATCGCGCCTAAAAAGCCAACGCCCCAGGCCTCAACGAAAGCGAATGAAGACACCGCAGCATTCTTGAAGCGTTTCCACGCAGTCGTCACACCGCGGGCGACTTGCGTGTTACGGACTGCATTTTCGTTTGTTTCATCGGCTTCACGGATCAGAAAACCCGGCTCCAGCAGAACAGGACACTGCGCGGCGCCGCTATCATCGCCAAGGCGTGCGACCTCAATCGGAAAGCCGAAAAAGCCTGCAAACCCGAATGTCTCTATTGATGGGTTTGTTTTTTCAATGGCGCGACGGATACGCTCCGAGCGAACATCAATACAAAATACCGCCTGGGCGTCAGGGCGAGTTTGCGTCGCATGGTTTTGTCCGTAAATAGTGTTGATTGCGATGCCGCCGAGCAGTTCTTCACGAAAGGCAATTTCCATGGCGGTTTGCAGGACATGGATGATGTCTTCGTCGCTTGTTGGCGCTTCATCTTCATTGAATGCGTTTCGATTTTCCCGCCAGGCGGATTTGAGGTCCTTTGAGTCAAGGGCGTTAAACACCGCAAGTTCGACGCCTGCGCGAATGGCGAGCAGTTCGGCGACCTTCTCCGGCGCGCCGCCGTGCAGTTCATTCAGCCAGCCGCGATAGCGCGCATGCCCGGCCCAACCCGCGATATCTGTCAACAGACGATGAAAGTAGAGGGTGTAGGACGACGCAGGAAGGCCAAGGCGGCTGACCGTTTCGAGCAAGGTCGCCGCAGGATCGGCCGGTAAATCAGCAATCGCTTTCCGGAAACCTTTCAGCCCCATAATGTCCGGGCTCCGATCAATCATGGCTTGCGCGCGCCAGGCTGCATAGGGCTGTTCATGCCGCCACGGACCGCGCCAGGTGGATTGTCCCTCATCGAAATAACCAGCGGCCCAGGAGGATATCCTGTCGGTAAAAAAGCCGGCCCAGTCCGCATTGTTTTCGCTCGATGCGGCATCAACGAAGGTTTTCAGCGCGCCGCGCTGTTCCTCCCTCATGTTCGCAAGCCGTCTGTGCACATCGCCGACCGTGAAGCAGCTTTTAAGCTGCAACTCGCTTAAAGCACTCTCGATATGGCGGTCGCGCAGTCGTTGATCTTTGATCGCTTGCACAAAATAGTCTTTGGGCATCATCGCCCGTGTAGCGCCGGTCCGGCCAAGCGTGTGGGCGGCTTGCGTGAACGGCGTGTCCGTGAAGCCCAGCATGGGGTTGACCGCCACAAAACTTTTCAGCGGCCATAATGGCGCAATGCGCTGACTTGCAGCGACAGCCGCCTCAAGAACGTGTTCGTACGTGTCGTGTTCGAGTTTGACAGCGTTGTCGAGGGCTGCCTGGTCGCGAAATTGTGTGTTGATGTTCATGACGTTACGTCTCCGGATGAAATTGCGTTGCGGCGAAGGCGCAAGGCGCCAACCAGGCGATCAAACAAAGCGTTTGCATAGAGCCCGTTGGCGGCGTGGACATAAGCTGTCTGCGCCATTTTTCCGGCTCTTGCAGGGGAGAGAATTTGCACCAGCGTGACGGCGGCAAATGAGATCAGGGTAACGCCCATAACGGAAAGACCCGTCACATCAGGCGCCGGCGGGGGCGGCACGGCGCCCTTCATGATGGCGGCGGCGGCTGTCTGAAGTGCGAAGTAAGACAGAGAGGCGAGCGCCGTTATCGCGAGGGCGCGCACAAACACGGCGGCTTTTCGCGCCGCGTCGGTGAGGAAGATAAACGTTCCCATAATAAACAGCGCGCCGAGCGTCAGTATCGCCGGGGACTTTGCAACGCCGCCAAATATGGCGGCGATGGCGTAATAGATGCCGAGAGCGCCGATGAAGCTTGCCAAAACAAGCGCCGGATTGGGGGCGGGCGCTTTTTGTTTCGACTTGATTGCGTTGACAATCCGGCCCGATGAAAGGAACGCGTGAGCCTTATAAAGCGAATGAGCAACGAGGTGGAGCGTCGCCGAAGCAAAGGCTCCAAGGCCGCATTGGAGCAGCATAAAGCCCATTTGCGCAATGGTGGAATAAGCAAGAGACGCCTTTACGCTGGTCTGCGTCAGCATCACAATCGATCCAAAGAGCGCGGTGAAGCCGCCAATCAGCGCGAGCGCATGCATCGCCGGGGTGCTGATCAACATGACGTCGGCAAACCGGATAACCAGAAATCCGCCGGCATTGACAACACCCGCGTGGAGGAGCGCGGACACCGGTGTCGGCGTTTCCATAACTTCCGTCAGCCAGCCATGGGTTGGAAATTGCGCTGATTTCAGGGCGGCCGCGACGGCGATCAACATCGCTGCGACGCCAGCGCCAATTGGTGCGTGGCCGGCGGCGCGCGCCGTTTCGGCGGCGGTCAGAATTTCACTGATATTGCTGGAGCCAAATGTCGTCGCCAGAAGAATAACCGCGACGCCGAGCGCGACATCGCCGATCCGGGCGACAATGAATTTCTTTCGCGCCGCAATGATCGCGGCCGAGCGTTCATGGCGATAAACAAGAAGCTGATGCAGCGTCAGGCTTGTCGCGACCCAGGCGCCAAACAATACAAAAACGTCTCCAGCGGTAACCAGCATAGTAACGGAGGCGAGGGTCAGACACAGGCGGCTTAAGAAAATCGGTTGGCGAGGATCGCCAGCGAGATAGTTGCGCGAATAGCGAAGCACAACGAGCCCGACAAAGCTGACCAGGGTGAACATGATCGCGCTCAGCGCATCAATGCGCAGGAAAGCGGCGACACCTTTGCCGCCGTCAGCGGCGTTGATTGGCGCCGCGGTCAAAAAGACGCCGCCAAGGCCGATCAGGGCCATCAGCAGGGCCAGGGCCCCGGCAATTTCAACGATCAGGCTCGCGCGGTTGATCTTTGGCGATGGGGCAAGCGCCGCGGCCACCAGAAAGCTGATGATGGCGGCCATGGAAACGGCGGAAAATAAGGCTTCTGACATGCCTGACGGCTCCTCTTGTGCAAGACGAACCGCTGTTTACCTGCAACCGAAACATATATTAAATTCAATGTTCCAAACGAATTGTTCGAAGAAAGAGAACGATCATATGGCCTCTCTCAACTATAATCATCTGCGGTATTTCTGGGCGGTCGCCCATGACGGAAACCTCACCCGAACTGCTGAAAAGCTGAATGTTTCCCAGTCGGCGCTGTCTCTGCAGATCAAGAAGCTTGAGGAAAGGCTGGGGCAACAGCTTTTCGAACGCCGTGGCAAACAACTCGTACTGACGGAAGCCGGCGGCGTCGCCCTTGACCATGCTGACGTTATTTTCGCCGCAGGTGAGGAGTTGCTGGGCACGCTGATGCGCCGGGATGTTGACCGGGATCGGTTGCTGCGCGTTGGAGCGCTTTCGACCTTGTCGCGAAACTTTCAAATACAGTTCCTTCAGCCCTTGATTAATGAAGACGGCGCCAGAATTTCCGTCCGCTCCGGGAGCATTAAGGAGTTATTGGCGCTGTTGAAAACGCAAAAACTTGACGTGGTGCTGACTAATCAGTCACCAGTGCGAGACACGGACACGCCGTGGCTTATCCATTCAATTTCGGAGCAAACTGTAAGTCTTGTCGGATACCCGGAGCGCGCCAAACAGAAGCGGTCGCTCAAAATATTGCTTGAGACAGAACGCCTCATCGTTCCGAATATAGACAGCACTGTTCGTCTTGGTTTCGATGCGCTGGTGGACGAACTTCGCATCCGGCCCAACATTTTTATCGAAGTCGATGATATGGCTTTGCTACGGGTGTTCGCCCGCGAAGATCTCGGTTTGGCGGTCGTGCCGCCAATTGTTGTTAAAGACGAACTCTCGTCAGGCCGGCTCGTTGAAATTGAGAAACTGCCAAGGCTGCGCGAAACATTTTACGCTGTCACTGTGGCCCGGCGTTTCCCTCATCCCGCCTTGGGATCACTTCTGGGCAACACGGAATTAATTCCGACTGTTAAGAGGGAATAAGCAGCAGGTTACATCAAATCGAGCGCCGTCTTTCAAAACGCTTTACTCCACAGGCGCATCATCCGTTAAAAGATCGTCTTCGGCATTCTCGCGTCGTTCTTCTTCGACTTTTTCCGTTATATGCGTATCCGGCGCCACGTCGGCTAGCTGGTCCGTCTTATTTTTCGGCGGTTTTCTTGGCGCCGCCGCTTTCTTTTCGCTTTCCTGTTGACTAACCGTCGCTTCATCGACGCCTTTTAGTATCGCAGGCGCCGCAGCATCGAAACGCAATCGGTAGATTGGCTCCGGTAGAGCAAAGCCGGCTTCTTCCAGCGCGCCTTTAGCGGCGGCGAGCGCGACTGAGCGTGATTTCGCAAAGTCGGCTGACGACTGGTCGATCCACGCGGCAAAAAAGATCACGATATTGGAATCGCCTACATTTTTTATGAAAGCGAGGGGAGACGGCTCCTTCAGTACAAATGGCAGCGATCGGATTGCATCCAGACCCGTTTCGATCGCGGCCAGCGGATCGTCATCGGCGTCAACACCAAGCTCAAATTCAAAACGTCTTTCAGGATTTCGCGTGTAATTCAGAATCACGGCTTTAAAAACGGAAGAATTCGGTATTCGCAAATGGTTGCCCTGCAGCGTCATCAGGATCGTCGCCCGCGACGTCAGCCGAATAACCCGACCTTCTTGATCGTCAATTACGACGTGGTCGTTTGGCCTGAAAGGCTGCCGCAGCGACAGCATGACTGACGAAATATAGTTCTCAATTGTATCGCGAACGGCAAACCCTATTGCGAGGCCAAGAACACCCGCCGCGCCGAGAAAAGCGCCCAGCAAGGCTGTTGCATCAAGCAGGCTGAGCGCCGCAATAGCGGCAAGAACGATAAAGACCGCCCGCATCGTCGAGCGAACAAGTTCAGCGACAAAAGCGTTCGGCGTGGCGCGCCGCCAAAACGCTTTCCATGCCGTGAGCAGCCAGCCAACCGCCGCGATGATAAGAAACACTGCCAGAGATAACGCAATTAGCGGCAACAGTTTAACGGCGTCATTGAGGAATGTCTGGAGTTGACCGATTGCGGGCGTAACGCGGGTCGAGACAGAGACGTCGCGTTCAATCTGGTTTTCAACAGTAACGACGCCTTCAACACGCCGGACGATCTCCACGGCGCGGTCCGCCGCTTCGGCTGTCGTGGTGACGCCGCTGAGAGAGACAACGCCCGCCTGGACGGTCACATCCACACGATTAAGCTCCTCAAGCTGGCTGAAGATCTCATCAATGCGTTCAGCGATTTCAATATCCGCCGGCGCGTCGTCAGACGTTTCTATTGGTGGAGCGTCGTTCGCCGGGGCATCCTGAGCCAGTAATGGTGAGGCGAAGAAGGCCGTGATAGAAGCGAGTAGTATCAGAAAAAAGTCTTGCACGCTTGATTGTCGGTTTTGGTTCACGTGGGAAGATCTTGTTTCGGGTGCTTGATATGTCATGTCGAGTTTCACCCAATCAGGCGTGTTGGCCAAATCGCTTCTGATCGTTGCGATATACATCATGTCCCTTGGGATCGGAAAGAATCTGCAACGCTTCCTGGTGGCGCTCGGCGATATCTTGCCCGCCTTCTTCGTCATTCATCGAGGCTGAACAAGCGCTGGATAGTTTTTTCATTTGTTCAACGAGAACCTGCCGGCGAGAGGCATCGTCAATCAAGATTGCTGTGTCGCTTAACACGGCGAGCACATGCAAAGAAACATTGCGATCCCGGCACACATATTGTCTGCTCTGATCAAAGATTGCAGAGACAAAACGCTCGAAGCCAATCGGATAGACTTGAACCGGGTTTGATGCGTCTGGGTGATTTGCGGCTTCGTCTTGAAGGATAAACTGAACCAGGCCAACTTTCAGCCAGTTAAAACATGTAATAGCCGTATAGGGGTCATTAACGCCCGGCGATAATGCGCGCGCGATAATCTCCACCATTTCGTCAATGAGAAATAGTATGTTCTGATAGGCAGTTCTGTGCTGGCCAACCGCGTAACATGCCTGCAAATCTTCAACCCTGTCTTCACTGACGGTTTCTTCGCCCCAGATATCAAGGATAATATCGGTCACCGTCACGAAGTCGCCGGGCCGGTGCTGGACCCGGATCAGGAGAGCGTCGTCTCCGGCTATTTCCGCCAGCCGCTCTTCATCCAGCGCCTGAATATAGCCCGCGCAATCAGCTTTTACTGATCTGTGCCGCAGATTTGGGCGTTGGTCCCATGAGACCGGGTGCGTTTTGTCGTCAGGTTGTTGCAGCGCTTCGACATCAGGGAAGGAGTTCGTAACGCCGTCTTTTAACTGCTTGCCAATTTTTGCGGCAATGTTGCCGACATTAATCGTCTCCGGAACATGATGGATAAAATATATCAAAACGCCAATCGACGCGAGCGCGAGAGCCAGCGCCATAAGAATAGAAAGGTGAGGGACAAATGCATCGAACGACTGGCTGGCGTCTTCCGCTGTCGCATTACGGACAGTCCGCAAAATCATCAAGCAATAAACAAAGGTAGCGATGAAAGTGCCAAGCGTGACCTGATTACCCCGGTCGCGCATGAAATTGCCGATCAGCCTGGGGCCGAAATTCGCGCTGGCATAAGATACAGCGACGATCGTAATTGAAAAAGTAACGCCGGCGACTCCGATAATTGATCCAGCGATTACAGTCAGAACGGATCGGGCGCCTTCAGTACGCGTTGCGGTGAGCCAGTTGAAATCACGCAGCCAGCTTGCGCTATGTTGCGCATCCAGCCACTGCATCAAAAATGAAAGGATCAGGGAAGCTATCGCCATGCAGCCTGGAATAAACCAGTAGCTTGCACGCAAGTCCTGGAATAGTTTTATAAAATTTGCATGCATGAGGACTGCCGGTTCTGGATAAACTTTAGATGGACTAGTTTGAAACGGTTTCGCACCGCAAATCTAGACTATGTATTGATTATCACGCCGCTTTCGTGAGCGCCTAAGTCAGGCGCTCACCCCATTGCCTCATGTGTTTATAGACGGCTTCGCCTATTTAGCGAGGCTTTCATATTCAAATGTAGGAAGGCTGTCGAAATCGATTGCGTTGTCTGTTGTTTGCAGAGCGGAACTGTCGCTGGTCAGCGTGAACATATCCCACCCGGCGGCGACCAAACGATCCCCTATATCTGCGATGCCGCCAATGGATACGACGACACGGTCTATTTTCCACTCAGCGCCCAGAATGTAATCATATGCGTCCGCAACTTTTTGTCCCTCAGTATTATACACTACGGCGTCCAGCATCTTTCGAATGCTCAACAGGGACGTATCAATTTCACCGCCTACGGAGAAATCAGCAGGGAGAAACGTGACGCCATCACTCAAAGATTCTAATTCTTCATTGCTGAGCGTAATTTCAACCGACGCTTCGCCGTCGGCGTCTTTGGTGATGATCAAACGTTGAATTGTTACGATAATCTGATCATCGCCAACGCCAAACATGCCGCCTTCATTCAAAACAGCCATCATCGGGCGACCGTCCACACTAAAAAGAATATCGTTGACCCGCGCGGCGACCACGCCAGCGGGTGTCCGGACTTCCTCATCCAGTATATTCCGAGCTGTCAGACCAAGAGCGTTCAATTCCGTGACTTCTTTGTCGATCGCAGAGCCTATGCTCTCAGCTGTATCTTCAAGACCTTGAACGATCGCTTGTCCTGCGTCTTCCAGAACGTCGCCCGCGGCGGCTGCGGTCTCTTCGGCCTGTTCGCCCGCGCCAGGTTCATTCGCGGGCTCGACATTGTTGTCAGAATTCTGACCACACGCTGTTGAGGTCAGTAGAAGCGCCATTGCTGCTGTCAGCGTTGAATAATATCGTTTCATCACCGTCATCTCCCAAGCGGAAGTCGCCATCCAAATTGTCTGGTTGGGACCTGAAGATAACCCGGCATAGGGGCGGTGGTTCCCGATATGGCAAATCAAAGCCTTATTTTGCTTGAGGGCGTGAATTCCCGTGAGCCGCCGGGAACTATTTAGTGTCTGAAAACATTAAAATATTGCGGCTTCTCTCGGTTTTGTAGCGTATTCGAGGGAAAGGCGCGCAAGTCGTCGGCGGAGGATAACGCCCCTTAGTCCCTCCTTCGCTGGCGGCTTTTTTCATCCTCAGGCTTCGCCAAGGCCAGGCAGACTAGAAACCGCGTGATCGCAGGTTTTTGGTCATAAGAGTCGACGCGCCTTATGCGTTGACCATATGCAATGTTCTTGTTGGGTAAGCGAAATCCAGTCCCGCACCCTCAAACGCCTTATGTGTATTCAATAGAACCGCATGCTGCTTTTCCATAAATACATCATACTTTTTTTCTTCCACCCAGAATACAGTTTCATATGTAATTGCGGAGTCGCCAAACTCCTTAAGGCGGCATCGATCAAAGGTTACATCCTCGACGCTCTCAATCGCCTCCTCAACAAGATCGGGAATACGGCGTAAATCATCATGAGCAGTCTGATAAACAACGCCCAGGTCAAATTGTCCGCGGCGTCGGTTCATGCGCCGGTAATTCCTGATCTCTTTATCAAGCAACTGAGAGTTTGCGACAACAATTTGTTCGCCTGTCAAAGATCGCAGACGCGTTGTCTTCATACCAATCTTTTCTACGTCCCCCATATAGCTGCCGCCATCGAATGTAATGAAATCACCGCGAACGAAGGGGCGGTCGAATATGATAGCGAGTGAAGAGAACAAATCCTTGAAAACACTTTGAGCGGCAAGGCCGATGGCGAGGCCGCCAACGCCAAGTCCGGCGATTATAGGGCCGATATTATAGCCGAGATTGGTCAGGATAAGAGCGATTGCGAGCGCCCAGATGATAAAACCGGAAAGCGTTTTGATCAGCGTGGCGGCTGTTGACCCGGCGCCGCCTTGCTGTGCGTCATGTTCGTTTAAATACCCTGAGGAAACACCTGTAATCAGCGTTCGAATCCATATGGCGCCCTGAAAAACCAGGGCGATCATAAACGCAGTTTGCAAGGCGTTGAGAGCCGGGGGCGACAGAGTCGAAATAAACGGGGCGACAATGATCGCACTCAAGAAGATGAGAAAGAGGCTTGATGTTCGTCGGATAAGAGCGGACGCAATATTTCTGGCGGCGTAATCCGGCTGTCGTTTTGACCTCAGCGCGCCGCAGAGCAAACCTCTGATGATGCGAAGCGTGACAAACAGGCTTATGAAGACAGCAAGGGCGACCGCCTGTTCCGGCCCTTGCTCCAACAGCCATGCCCATGTTGAATTTGCAGTCTCAACGATGCGATCGATGACGACAGTCATCGCCTTTTCCACGTTGCTGAAAACACCGCTTTCGTTTTGCGCAAGCATGCTTGTCAAAATCGCCCCCATTCTAACCGATCTGAATAAAACACCTCATATTCGGGTAAGTTCCGAACGCTTTAAAGGGCAATGCTGTTGCGCGTTATAAAGCAGCATCCAGCGCATCTTTATTTTGGCAGGTAATCCTTGCGCCACAGGTCCGGGCTGATTTTTCGACGGGCTTCAAGAAGGTTCTCCCGAACCCGGTCGACGCTGGTGTCCATGATTGTGGCGGTTTCCTGAATTGACCAGCCTTCTATGACAACGAGCGCCATGGCGGCTTTTGCGCCAAGCGGGAGGTTTTGAAACTCCTGTAAAAGCTCTTCGGCCGCTGCGGGCAGGCTGACCTCCTCGGTATTTCGAGTGAGAGGTTTGTCAGTCGCGGTTTGCACGGACAGCGTCGAAAGACGAGTGATCTCTCTATAGGCTGCCCTGAATAGTTTCATGCGGTCTGCCCTGTAAGGTCTCGCTCGCTCCGGTTTAATTCCTGGTGACTTATGCGTTGTCTCTAAAACGGCGCTAAGAGCGTCCGCATCATTCGTTAACAGAAGGATGAACTGTCGAAGCCCCAAGTTTTGATCTTGGCCTTCACGCAATCTGTCACACATAGAAACGCCATAATTCTCCTCGCCCGCGAGGGAGGACATATCGGCGTTCAATGACAGGCGCCTTAACCTAGGTTAAGGCGCGTCTCTTATTCAGCGGGTCTAATCGCCTGGGGGCGCAACCGATAGCGGGGCGGCTCCGCATCAAGGTGAAGGTAATCCGAGGAAAAATCACATTTTTCAACCAGCGCATCGCGATCTTTTATCGTGATGAGCTCCTTGTCTCGCTCAATCAGTCCGTCACGGACAAGTTTTTTGAGGACGCGGCTTATGTGGACAAAGCTGAGGCCCAGCGCGTCCGCAATGAGGACCTGACTGACCGGCAGACGAAACTCGCTTTCATCGCCTTCACCGATAATCAACGCGCGTCGGTGCAATTCCAGCAAAAGATGTGCAACACGCTCACCCGCATCGCGTCTTCCATTGCGAACGATCTGTTCACGCAGAATGGCTTCTTCCTGCAGCGTGGCCCACCACAGCGCCAATCCGATATTATTACTCTGGGAAAAGACATCCAACACGGCGTGTCCAGGGATCGCGAGCGCGACAACCCGTGTGATGGCCGCAATAGAATGATCCGCCGTGTCAGTGACGAAGACCTGCAGATCAAAAAAATCGCCCGGCAGCAGGAAATTGAGAATCTGGCTGCGCCCATCCTTCAGCGTAACGTAGCGGGCGGCCCAGCCGGATTTTACGACCAGGGCCTCGTTTGGCTCATCGCCTTTTTCAATAACGTCTTCACCCGGTTCATAAACGCGTTCACGCATAGGCATCGCGAGCAGCGCATCGCGCTCCGCATCTCCGATTTCGCAATAATGCGAAAGTCTGGCGAACAAAGCTCTCATCAAAATTTCTATAGGGGCTTTAACCACGCTCATGCAACACGTTTCCTTCCGACGGGCTTTGGTCCGGCAGTCATATCCGCTGTCTGTTCCGCCGGGGGAACATATGCCTGAGTTCCGGCGATTACTTGAGCAGGAAACGCCCGCTCTTAGCCGTTACGCGCGCCGCCTTTGCCGCAATTCACTTTGGGCGGAAGATCTGTTGCAGGAAACGCTCTTGCTTGCCTTGCGGCTGGAAAATGGTTTCACGGTTGGAACCAATATGCGTGCCTGGCTGTTCACGTTGATGAAGAATACATATCGGAACGAAACGCGAAAACGACGGCGCCGCGGACTGATTACGGTGGAGGAACAGCAAGGCGAGTACACCATTGAATGCCCGAATCGTCAAGAAACGAGCCTTGCGCTCCAGCAGACGCTTCAGGCAGTCGAAACCTTGCCTCCAGCTTACCGCGAAACGCTGCTTCTGGTCGCCGTCCATGGATTGTCTTATGCTGAGACAGCGCAAAAAACAGGCAAACCAGTAGGGACGGTCCGTTCCCGGCTTGCCCGGGCCCGCAAAAGGTTAAAAGAAACATTGGAAGAGTAAATCAGTATCCAATGACAAATGTAAGAAAACTTCCGCCGTCAGAACTTGATCTGCAGGCATATATGGATGATGAGCTGCAACCTGCAGCGCGCCTGCGCGTGATTGAATGGTTGCTTGAAAACCCCAAAAACGCTCAGGAGCTTTTTGAGGCGCAGCTGCGTGAAGACTTGTTACGCGTGGCGGTAAAACTGTCCCTTATGGAAGATAGCCAGGTTGAAACTTATTCGGTCCAGGATGATTCGAGCCAGTCATTCAGCTTTCAGCGTTTTGACCGCTTTGCAACCGGCTTCGTAGCGGCGTTGCTTATTTGGGGCTTCGCGACGCTTTTGATGACGTAGGTTCACTGGCGTCAAGAATCTCGTTCACTTCCTCATCAACAACGCGGAATTCACCGGTCGTGACATTTTCTGTTTCCGGTTCGCCGTGAACTGGCGTTGCAAGAAGTCCGCGCCGTAATAATTCGCGCAATGCAGCGGCGCGAGATGGAAGGCGGTGCGCGAATCGCCAGTCGTCAATAGCCTTTAATTCTTCTTCATCCAAGAGAAGCTGAAGTTTTTCGGATCGTTTTAAGTGTCTGTGCGGCATGATGCGCCCCTGTAAGAGGGCCAAAAATGGCCGCTCACTAAATACAGGTCGTATCAGGCAAAAAAGTTCCCGCGTTAGGACGGCAAAAAACGAGCAATCCGGATTTCCGGATTGCTCGCAGGTCGCCAAGCGTGGAGAGAGATGGGGCTCGGCGGGGAGGGTTACATTGATTAGTCCAGCTCGTCGGCAATATCTTCGGCGGCGTCGTCAAGGCTTTCGCCGGCCTCTTCAAGGGGGCCTTCATTGGCCTCATTAAAGATAAGGAACGCCCCGATAATAACTGCTACAAGGACCCCGATACCGATTATTCCGTTCTTATTCATTTCATTCTCCGTTCGTTATCTGTCAAACACGGGCGAGGCGATCTGGTTCCCGTCCGCCCGGTGGCGCTGAGGCGCTTTGTGAAGCTATGCCGCCAGATCGGTTGTTTCGGCGGACCCTTCTTCAATCAGTTCCTTGAGGCGCGTTCTGGCGCGCGACAGCCGCGAACGGACAGTGCCTATTGGTACGTCCAGCACTTCCGCGGCCTCATCGTATTTCATACCCTCAACCACGATCAGGGAGAGGACAATCTTGTCGCGCATGGGCAGTTTTTCCATGGCGGTCAGCATTTCTTTGCAGGCCAGCGTCATATCCTGACTTGCCGCAGCGGAAAGCTTTGTTTGCGGCGCGTCTTCGATGTCTACAGAAACGCCTTGCGTTTTCTGCTTGCGAATCTGATTGAGGAAAATACGACGGCAAACCGTGAACATCCAAGAGCGGAGGTTCGTGCCAGGCTCAAAATACTCTGCTTTCAGAAGGGCTCGTTCAACACTGTCCTGAACGAGGTCATCCGCTCTGTCTTCGTTTTTCGTCAGGGAGAAAGCAAAGCGGCGTAGGGCTGGAAGAACGTCGTTTAGTTCAGAAGCTGTAAATGTCGCGCTCATCATTTTCACCTTTGGGTTAATTCGAACGCCCAAATATCTAGCGGCAAAAATTTTGCGACGCAAAGAAAAACGTGTACGTCGTATCTGTAACGTATTGAAGTATAATAACTAATTGTGGTTACTGCGTTGCGGCAACTTCCATCACATGACGTGGATCATGAACCGCAGTGAGCATCGCATGAAGCGTTACTTACTCATGTGGAGTAAGTTGAAAGCCCCGAATTTTATAGCGTTGAGCCTGATACGCGGCGTAAATGTGACGCTGCAACGAGTTTTAGAAGGGCGTCAATGCGCTCTAGTTTGCTGCGTTTTCGTCATCGCCGAAAATTATTTCCTCGACTTTTTCGTCGACCACGCCGAAATCCCGCGTCGTCGCGTCTTCGGTTTCAGGTGCGTCATGTTGGTCAGCAGCCAGGAGGCCGCGCCGTAATAGTTCTCTAATCGCCGCAGCACGGGTAGGCATGCGATGTTCGAATCGCCATTCGTCAATTGTCTTCAGTTCCTGCTCATCAAGCATCAACTGAAGTTTTTCGGTACGTTTCAACTGTTTTTGACCGGGCATCTTCCACCACCAACCCTATTTCACAGGCTTAAAGCGGCCCGTTTCAGTAACTTACTCCAGTGGAGTAAGAATATGCAACAGGTGATAAGTTAAGATGTAAAAATGTCTGCTGCGAGCCAGGCTTAGAGCGGCTTTCAGGCTCTCTGGGGCGTGATAAAGGCGCTTTTCAACCACGAAATCTGGCCAATATCGCTGCGGATATTCGATATCCATTCGGCGATTTGCGCCTTCCAGGCAGGCGTCTGCGTCACCTCAAAAGCTTCGTGAAGGACTTCGGCAAGTTCAAAATCTCGCTCGCTTGCAGCATTCACAATATTTTCCATCGCCAGATCGTCACCATCCTGTCCGTCCAATGTCGCGACCATTGGCGCGCCGACTCTGCTGGTCTCGATAGCGCGCAGCATCTCCGCAAGCAGTTTCCAGCGTTCGGTAAAGCGGCTTGCGCCAAACCTGACGACAGTCTCTGGGGCTGAGGCGCGTGACAAAAGCTCATAGTTCACGACACATTCCTGGCAGACTTTCAGCGCTTTCCTGAGTTCAGCGCTAAGGTCTTCTGCGACCGGCTGGCTTTCAAGCGGTTCGGCGTGTTCATGAACGACGCGGCGCGCCCGGTCATCATCCAGCAGGGTGTCTTCAATCACCTCATGCTGATCTTTCGGAAGCTGATTTTCGGCGTAATCCCGAACATCAGAGACGCTGACGATTATAACTTCTAACTTTGCATTTGACTGTGCCATATTCCCCAAATGCTTATGGAGCCGGAAGGTTCCTGACTTTTTTTGTCTGGAACGTTTACCTCCGATTTATGTTTGGATGGAATGGCGAAAACACTTGTTTTGATTAACGAAAAATCCGGCGCTGTCAGCGCGCTCGGCGTCAAGGAGTGCGTGCGCGCGCTGGCGGAAGTTGACCCGGACAAGGATTTGTCTCTTGAGATTGCGAATGGCGATCCTGCCCGGCTTATCGATTGTGCGAAAGCAGCCATTGAAGCGGGCGACTGCGGGAGTATTTTTGCAATAGGCGGGGATGGCACCATGGCGGCGCTCGCCGGCGTGCTCGCCGGCTCCGACGTCGGCCTGGCGCCGCTGCCTGGCGGCACCATGAATGCGCTTGCCCAGGACCTTGGCTATGACGGTGATTTGAGTGTGGCGATAAAACAGCTCTCTTCCTGCAAGACACGGAATATTGATGTCGGGTTTATCGGCGATGTGGCGTTTTTGAATAACGTTGTTTTTGGCGCCTATACGAGTGTTGCAGAGTCTCGCGAGCACATTCGCGATGTCGAGGGAATTGTCGAAAAGGTCGGCGCAATCGGCGAAGTTGTAGCGGCTGTCACCCATTCGGAAACCAACAAATACCAGATCAACATGAATGCGCAGTCGATCGATGTCGCCACAAATACGTTGATGGTCGCAAACAACCTTTACGATGGCGCAGACCAGCTCCGCCCGAAACGGGACCAGCTTGATAGCGGAAAGCTTGGGGTTTATGTGGCGCAGTCAACGTCGCCAATAGACTTTCTATCGGTCTTGTTCGATGCGCTCTCCACCGGACTGACGCAGTCCGATATGGTCCAGATCCATGAAACGTCGTCATGCAAGGTTAAAAGCGACGCCAAGCTTCTTTCGGCGACCGTGGACGGTGAAGTTATGGAAATACCTTCACCGGTTGAGATTATAATGAAACCGAGGTCGCTGCGCGTTATTACGCCAGCCTGATTAAGCATCTTCCTCATCGGCGGCGCTGGCCATCATCGCGGCAAGCGCGCCTACGGCGGCGGTCGCGGCGATTGTGGCGATCGGCGCTTTTTTCACTTGTCTCGCGAAAAGGCCGGATGCGACAAGGTCCATAGGAGCCGCCATGGAGCCGAATGACTTCGTAATCGCAGCAAGCGGCGAGGCGGCTTGTGAAGATGTCTCTTTCTCGCTCTGAGAAGCGGTGAATTCGCTCTTGCCAACGTAAAATACGATGACCGCAATCACTGCGATAACGCCTGATACAATGAGAAGCGCGAAGTGCACCGGCATCAATGTCGATAGCCACAGAGCCGCTCCGACTGCAGCGAATGCGAGGGCAACGCAAACAAGCAAAATCGCCGCAATCCCAAAGGCGGCCTCTACGGCGAGGCCCTCAACGGCGTCGTGCGCTTTTTTTATAGCTGAAACGAACATGATTATTTGCGCGTTACGCCAGCAATGAAATACCCAATCGCGAGCGCCGCCGCCATTGCCGTTAACGGTTTCTTGCGGACGGCGATTTCAGCCTGGCGCTGGATTTCCTGCATTTCGCTTGCGCCCGCCTCAACCGCATCATGGACCTTATCTTCGGTCGATGAAAGTTTGTCTTTGAAAACGGACTTGGCTTCCTGCGCCGCGGTGGCGGTCAGCGAGGTGAAATCGTCTTTCAGCGCTTTCAGATCATCACGCAATTGGCGGATCTCAGCCGAAATATCGGCTCCGGCGTCATTTGTATCCGTCAGTTGATCTTGGTCGGGTCTAATTCTGTCTGTCGTTTGCATCGGTTTATTCTCCTTATTGCTAAAACAGCGCCGCCCGCTGATTACCAACGAGCGGCGTTAAATTTTGTATGGAATCCTTAGTTTTTGCCGTCGCCTTCGCCGCGCGCCTCTTCAAGAGGGTCGAAATTCCCGTCGCCTTCTGTCGCCTCATCATGGGCGACATAACCGGCGCCAGCCGCCACGCCTAATGCGCAACCGCCAAGGACGCCGGAGGCGGCGAAAAGTAAGCCTGCAAAAATTACATTCTTCATTTTCTTCTCCACTAGCTTGCTTTCCACCAAACGAACACGCCGATCCCATTTGAGTTCCCACCAGCGAAACGTAGAATCAGCAGAAGGAACCAATCGCCGGCAGGAATGTTTGCGGCGAAACACACAAATTAAGGATATTGGTTGTGAAACCTGGCCGCGTTATCGTCACTTATGGTAGAAGTCTGATGTCACTTGTCATCGCGCAGTCGTTAAGCCGGCGCGGTGTGGAAGTCATCGGTTGCGACGATGTCGACTTAACCGTTCTATCATTCTCAAATTTTGCAGATGATACGTTTACGCATGAAAACCCTGACGATGGCGAAGAAGCCTATATTAAGTCTTTGCTGGAAAACGTGAAAAAATATAAACCCGAAGATGACCGGCCTTATATCCTAATGCCGGTTTTTCGAAATACCCGTATTATTGCACGGCACAGAGATGCGTTCGATCCGCATATCACAGTGGCTGCGCCAGGCTGGGACAGCATTTCGAAGATATTTCCCAAGGAAAACCTGGCTGTCACAGCAAAAGAGGCGAAAGCGAATATACCTCAAACACTGTTTACTGATGATCCCGATGAGCTTGCAGAAAAAATCAACGATCTGAAGCCGCCTGTCATGATAAAACCTGTCGCCGGTGTTGGCGGTCGTGGTATCGAATCATTTGACAGTCTTGAAGACGCAAAGGCCGCACATGCCGATTTTGTAAAAAAACATGGCGAGGCGCCGTTGATACAGGAACGTGTGGACGGCGAAGACTATTGCTTCACCGGTCTCTTTCAGGACGGTGAATTGCTGGCCCATATGGCGTATCGAAATCTAAAAAGTTTCCCTCGCGAAACGGGCGCCGGCGCTATACGCGAAACGGTCGATGACAAGATGTTTATTGAGCCGGCGAAGCAATTGATGCGCGAAACCGGTTGGAACGGCGTTGCGGAAATCGATTTTCTATGGACCGGAAAGGTTGAAGATGAACCCGTTATTATCGAGGTGAATCCTCGCTTCTGGGCCGGACTTTTTCATTCGGTGAAGTCAGGTGTCGATTTCCCCTGGCTTTTGTATCAGCTATTCGCTGACGGCAATGTAGATGACGCAAGAGAGGCGGTGGTCGGAGAAACGACAAAGGCGCCGGGCCTGTGGCTGGCGTCTACAGTGCAGGAAATAGCTGAATCCGATGTCAACTTCGACCGGCTGCAGAAAATCTGGAGCACTAACAGCAAAGCCGGGTTTTTTGAAAAGATAAGTCGATCAGTAGGCGCGCTCAGCAGCGTTGTTGACATTGACGACGCTTGTTTTCGATTGCTCGATACGTTGGATATGGCGAAAGACAGCAGCGATGAACTTTCCGAACACAAAGATCCGTTTGCAGGCCTTGGAGTCTTGTTCGTTTTGAGTTCGCTTGCGCGTCATGGCCGCCTGCCGGAAGAAGTCAAACTTTAGAAAACAAAGAGTAAAACTAAGGTGCGACCGGTTATCGCAATTACGAAACCTGAGAAAAAAGACAACTGGTCTTATGCGGCCGTTGCCGGCGCCGTCAGGATAGTTGGCGGCGAACCTGTTGCGCTGACGCCAAGCGCGCAACGGCGCGGGCTTTGTATTCACGGTGTCGTCTTTGGCGGCGGTCAGGATATCTTCCCGATGCTGTATGATGAGACGCCGAAACAAGGCTATCTTTATGACCGCGATCGGGATGCGCTTGAGATCTCAACAGTGGAGCAGGCGAGTGAGGAAGACATTCCTGCGCTTGGCATCTGTCGTGGCGCGCAGCTTATGAACGTGGTGCGCGGCGGCGCGCTGCATGCGGATGTTTCCGCAGAATATGAGGATGCGGCGTATCCAAACGGTTTGTGGGATAAAGCCTTTTACCGAAAATGTATTCACATTGACGATGGTTCGATACTTCGCGACATCATCGGAGAGGATAAAACGGAGGTAAATTCTCTTCATAAGCAGGCTATTAAGCGCGTCGGCGAAAACCTCGATGCAACGGCGAAGGAGCGTAACGGTGTCATTCAGGCGATAGAAGACAGCAGTTTGTCATTTTTTCTGGGGGTGCAGTTTCACCCGGAATTTCTGGTCTATCGAAAAGATATACGTGCGATTTTCAAGCGTTTGGTTGATATCGCAGGCTCAAAAGAGCCCGTTGAAGTTAAAGGGTGAAAATTATTTTAACTCGCTTATGTAAGGTTCTACATGAGTGTGCGACGGTATGTTTACGCCAATGGAATTTCACCAATGATTACGCGGATATTACTGGTGGCGATGACGGCGGCGATCGGTGGCGGTCTTGCGTTGAGCCGGAAAACCATCAATCGGCAGATCGAACAGAAAATTCCAACCGCGATCGAAACCGCCCAGGCCTTGGCGATCGCGGAACTCGATAAACAGACGAAACAGATCATGGTGGAGCGTCTTTCCGCTTTCGCCTTTAGTCTTTGCATCAAAGCGGGGCTAATTGGCGGCGCATATCTGCTTTATGACGCGGGGCATTTGACCGCACAGGGTCTGCACATTCTGATCGGCTTTCTGATTGGTTTGTTTTTATTACGCGACGCATTGAAGACTTTGCCGTTTTTCGCGCCCGCCCTGAAACTCATTCGTCAGCATAGTTGGAATCCCCGCAAGGCGCTGACGGAATTTGTCGCCGGCGTCGCATTCGAGCGCGCCTATGCGGAGAGCATGGTGGCGGTGGAAACCGGGCCTAGCCGGTTCTGGATGGGTTTTTCGAATTACACCGCCCACAGTATTTCAACCGAAGTGGGAGAGGCGGTGAGGGAGGTTGCGCGATCAGTGACGTATGACCTTGTAAAATGGCGTATTTTGATATCGATCATGCTCGCCGCTATGATGTCCGGCGCTTATGCGGCGTTCATCCTGTTGACGATAGGAACAACCTGAGCGGCTGTTACCGTTTCTCCATAACACCTAAATTGCGCCCAGCTTTTCCATGGAACGATGGTCGCTTTGTGTTGTTTTCGCAGAGGTGGTGTAAAACAGCAGGCGGCAGATCAATGGAAGCGAAATTTATTGTGGATCCAGCGCAAAAATCCGCAGGAGCCGTAAAGGCGCCAAAATTTGGCGAATCCGCCATCGATCTGTCTTTTCTGCGCCCAAGCCCCGGACTATCTTCCGAGGAGCGCTGGAGGATTATCGCAACGGTCAGCAGCGTCATCACAGCGCTCGTGGCGCTGGCGGTCGCCGTTTATTTCGCACGCCCCGTTTTGTTGCCGATTGCATCCGCGTTGGTGCTGAGGCGTGCTGCTCGCGCCCGCCGCCGAGATGCTCAGGAAACTTAAAGTACCAAAGGGATTGCGAGCGTTACTAGTCGTGGGCGCTGCTTTTTTTATTTTCGTCGGCTCTGTCTATCTGATCATTCAACCGGGCGCCGCCTGGATTGACAACCTTCCGAATGTTGTATCGCAAGCCAAAGAAAAGCTTATCGGCATGCAGGAGGCTGTCGATAAGGTTCAGGACGTTTCAGAGCAAGTAAACGAGCTGACGGAGCTTGGCGGCGTTGGTGAACAGGATGTTGTTGTTGTCGAGGGGCCGCGACTGGGCGACTCGCTTGTGGCGTCTGCGCGAACGATCATCGTGCAAATAATTTTTGCAACTGTCCTGACCTATTTCTTTCTGGCGGCGCGAATTGATATTCGCCGGAAGCTTTTACTGTTGAGATCAAATATTCGCGGCATGATGCAAACGTCGCGTATGATCAGGGCCGTTGAACAAAAAGTTGGCGCATATATGCTGACCATGCTTGTCATCAATCTCGGATTGGGCGGGGCGGTGACGCTGGCAATGTGGGCGATCGGCATGTCCAATCCGTACGTTTGGGGCGGGCTGGCGGCGATACTGAATTTTATTCCTTACCTGGGGCCGATTCTTTTGACAGGGTTGCTGGCGTTGTCCGGCATTGTGCAATTTGAGACGGTTGCGGGTATGGCCGCGCCAGCCTTGATTTACATTTCGCTTAATTTCATTGAATCGAACTTTGTAACGCCGACGCTGATTGGCGTGCGTCTGACGATCAGTCCGCTTGCGGTTATCCTCAATATCAGTTTCTGGACATGGATCTGGGGCCCTGCAGGAGCGGTAATCTCAATCCCGGTCTTGGTTATTTTCAAGACCGTTTGCGATCACTCAAACACGCTTCGCCCACTTGGTCTTCTGATTGGCGATGCGGAGACATTTCGCCCGGCGAAATCCGGCAAATTCATTAAGTTATAATGAAAGCTCTGCGGCTTTGAAATTAGCCTTCTACAGGCTGTTATCATCGCTCAAAAAAATACGGGAAATTGCGATTAGCGTATTGCAGCTGATAAGACCGAGCAAGATTGTTGTTAAAACGAGAAACATCATTCCACCTCATGCGATATGCAACTATGATGAAAACAAGCCAGAAGGACGATGGTTCCGAAATACAAAATACGGCATTATTGATTTCTTCGGCTTCGACCGGAACCAACAGCTATCTTGCGTGTTTTCATGCCAAGATCGCTCGAAGTCTACGATCTAAGGTTCAGTGACTGGCGATCAGAGGATATAAGGAGATTGTCATGCTCGGATGGGCTCTTACGTTTTTTGTTATTGCAATCATCGCCGCGATTTTTGGCTTTGGCGGTATCGCAGCAGGTGCCGCAGGCATAGCCAAGATTCTGTTTTTCGTATTTGTGGTTCTGTTCGTTCTTGCGATGGTGGCGCGCGCGGTCAGAGGCCAACCGCCAGTTTAAATACCGCCAACTGCTTTGATGAAAAGGGCTGATGTTTCGGCCCTTTTTTATTGGGCATTATTCAAAGAAAGATCGACAATAAAAAAACTACTCAGGAACTAATCGTTTAAAGCCGTGTTCACTCTATCAGACGCCCTGGATAAGGCGCATTAGAATGTTTCACAATACGGCAAGGAGGTAATTGCCATGTCTAAAACAGTTGGATTTATAATAGGGGGGCTTGCTGTCATTGGCGTGGCGTTTGCTGCTTTGACGTTAATTGATGTCGACGTAGACGATGCAGGTGAGCTTCCTAGCGTATCAATTGATGCAGATGGAGGCGAACTGCCCGAAGTCGATGTCGATGTGGCCGATATCGATGTCGGGATGAAAGAAACCGAAGTCAAGGTTCCCGATGTGGATGTTAAAATGGAAGAAACGACCATTAAACTGCCTACGATCGATATAGATCAACCCGATGCAACCAGTGACGAAAAAGAACGCTCCCCCGAGCTGAATGAGGGCGAAGGCGAAACGGATACTGATAGCGAACCTCAGTAACGCATCCATGAATTATCGAGAAAAGCGCGCCCATAATTGGGTGCGCTTTTTTGCGTCGGTTTTTGATTGCTAAACGTAGACGCGATTAGATGCCGTATAAACAGCAAGCTTTGTTGGAACAAACCGTTCGCTTTTGTGTTCTCTTCATAACAAAACAATGGAGGTCACAATGGATATCTTACGACTTATTCTTTCAATTATTCTACCGCCTGTCGGCGTGTTTCTGCAGGTTGGCCTGACCGCGCAATTCTGGATCAATGTTGTTTTGACCCTTCTGGGCTACATTCCAGGTGTCATTCACGCTGTCTGGATTATTCTCAGCCGCAACTCTTCACCGACGAGCGTTTGAAATGACAAACGCTCCTTATCCGGATGATGCGTCACTGAAGCGTTTGCGCAAAGAAGTAGTTGATGAGAATGCACAACAAGACGGCAAAGCCAAGATTGGCCAACGCGATAAATCTAAACCGCCGTCCAGCAACGAGTCGAAACCTGAACCTCATAGCAGTGATAAAGCTGAACAGTAGTTTCAAATGTCGCTACTGGCGTCAGCGCTTTGACAGGGGAGTATTGGAAGATGTATCGTAGTTTCAATCAAAATGTCTT
This sequence comes from Hyphococcus sp., assembly GCA_965230025.1. Classification (GTDB taxonomy): domain Bacteria; phylum Pseudomonadota; class Alphaproteobacteria; order Caulobacterales; family Parvularculaceae; genus Hyphococcus. The sequence continues at coordinate 38,144 of CBDDKD010000037.1, read as the reverse complement.
GGCGGGTGCTATATCGGCGCTTGTATGTTTATCTATAACAACAGCGTCAGCAGAGTCTCCAACGGTGTTGACGCCATGGGCGCCGGAAATTTCTTCAGATGCGGGTGTTTACGACCGAGAGATTGCATCGTTTCGTTTAGTTGGAAAAGTTGGTAACCAGGCTCCAGCTGCTCAAACGCCCGTGCGCAATTCGATCAATAAAGCCTCATACAATAAGGCCGGACAGTACGGAGATATTACAAATATCGATTTTGACATCTCAATCCTTAATACAGCCGCCAGTGGTTGTGTCCCTGGAGGCTATCTCAAAATCTCCGCAGATTCCTCAAAACGCCAGTCTTGTCCTACGCCAAGCCTCACACGTAACGCGGGCGCCAGTGAAAAGATGACGGTCGTTTCCCTTAAATAGTAAATTATTGCCGCTTCGATGATGATATGCGCCACCGATGTCAGCGTCCCGCGACAAGCTGATATCTTCGGGCTTAATATGGAAGAGCCTGCAAATTATATTTTGGATAGCCTGTATAAATCGGCGATTCTGCGGAACGGTTTTCTCTATTTCTTGTTAATAAAGCTATCGAGTGCTGAGGGACGTGTAACGCGTAAAGGCAACGCTCCTTAGTCTAACATGGCGCTTCGGTAAAAAGCGCTAATCAATGAGGAGGCTTACATGTTAAGATGGGCGGTTATTTTCTTCATCGTTGCTGTTGTGGCGGCGGTCTTGGGTTTTGGCGGGATTGCGGGCGCAGCATCTGGCATTGCGCAACTCCTGTTCTTTGTATTCCTGGTATTGCTTGTTGTATCGGTTGTGATGCACGTCATACGTGGACGGGCTCCATAAATTTACGCCGAACATAGCGCCGCGTCGAATAAAAGGCGCGGCGTCGCTATTTTAGCTATTTCATCCCTTATCTCAGGAGCACCCCCAGTGGATATTTACGCCAGACTGGAAGCAGACCACGATATGCAACGCAGCCTTTTTAAAAGGGCGGCGGAAACCGAAGGCGATACCGAAGAGCGAAGAGGGCTGTGGCGGAAAATTAAAATAGAGTTGGAGGCGCATGCGTCGGCGGAGGAACAGACATTTTATGCGGAATTAATGTCTCGGCCGGACGGCTCGGACAAAGCGCGTCATAGCGTTGCAGAGCATAAGGAGGCGGCTGATCTTATTGAAGAGATCGACGACACCAGCATGTCGTCGCCAGGCTGGCTTCAGCGATTAAAACATCTTCAGGAACGCGTCGAGCATCATGTCGATGAAGAGGAAGACGAGGTGTTTCCGCTGGCGAAAAAGTTGATCGCATCTGATCGCGCCGCGGCTTTGGTTGGCGAGTTCAACAAGCGCAAACCCGCTGAAGTCGAAAAAATTAAATAATCCTAGGTGCATTACAGGCGTTTGAGGGGATGGTTACGCGAAAGGGCCTTGAATGTTTGAAGGCGTGAAGAAGCAGGAAATCAGAGACTCCGCTCGTTTCGCGTTACAATCCGCCGCCGCTGCGGCGGTTACTTTTTTGGCGATGGAAACGGCGGGATTGCCTGAGAAATTCGTGGCGATCATCTCTGCAGTTTTGGTTGTGCAGCCGAGTGTCGGCGGAACAGCGGGCAAGGCCTTTGACCGCTTAATCGCGACAGCCTTTGGCAGCGCGGTTGGTATATTGTGCTTGGCTGTGTTGCCAAAAGGGTTTGGCACGGCGGCGGCGCTTGCGGTCGCCATGCTGGTCATGAACGCCGTCGCGGCTTTCAGGCCTGACTGGCGCTATGGTGTTGTCGCCGCCGTAGCCTTAGCCCTTGGGACGACAGAGGGGACGACCGAGACCGCAATTGACCGTGGTATTGCTATTGGCCTCGGCGTCTTTATCGGCATGTTGAGCAGTTTTGTCATCTGGCCGGATAGCGCTGGCAGCCGCGCCCGCCGCCATGTGCGTTCAGCGCTTATCGATATTTGCAATCGGCTAAGCGCAACCGTGGAACAGGCGTTTGGCGACGATAATGATGATGATGAAAACAAATCCGCTAACGCACGTAAGAGTTTTCACCGGCATCTCGAAGATGCGCGATCCGCCATGCGGAGTATGACCGGCGCGGAAAAGAAAACCATCGCTGATTATATTGACGGTGTTGAAAAGCTTTATAATTCAGTACTTCTGATTGATCGCGCGACATCCGATGAAGATGATGCGATTTCCGTAAAAGACGATCTTTGTGAAGAACTGGATGATGTTCGCGAATTAGCAATTACTATTATCAAGGGATTGGCTGGCGAAGACGTTGATCTGAAGCCCGCAATGAAAAGATTGAAAAAACGTGTTGAAAGTATTTACGACGATGGACGAGTAGATGGCGACGTTACTGAATTTCGCCTCGCAGAATCTGTGCTCGTGTTTGGTCTCGGCGAGATATATCGCAATCTTGAGTCGCTCATTGACGTTTCGGAACGTGTCTATAATGGGGATGGAAGCGCTAAAAAATTAGCGTATATGGCGCGTGAAGCGATCCCGGTTGCCTAAGCTCTTCGCATTAACAAGAATATTATTCCAGACCTAATTTATAGTCCACACAAAGCGCCCGCTGCTCGTCTGCGATCAATATTGAGCGCTATTTCGGGGAACCAAATGAAATGTTTGGTGTTCTTTTATCGTATGCATAAAGATGACGTGCACTAAAGCATAGATGTAAAAGGAGAGTATCATGGCGGATAAAGAGCATATCAAAGGCGCGGCGAAAGAAGCCGAAGGCAAAGTCAAGGAAGCCACAGGCGAACTTACCGATGACGCATCCTTGGAAGCCGAAGGCAAGGCCGATCAGGCTGAAGGCAAGGCGCGCAAAGCCGCAGGCGACGTGAAAGACGCTTTAAAAGACTAAAACCGACCGGTGGGGTTTGAATAAATCCCACCAACAGCGACTAGCGAATAGCACAGTTCGTGAGGGCGCTGATTTACGCAGCAAGGTCGACCTCAGTGACCTTCGTCAATCCAGCTGCGTTTTCGAAATTGAAACCGTATAAATTATGAAAGGAGTCTGACTATGGCGAATATATTGTTATCTTCCAGTTCAATCTCCGGCGATGATGTTGTTAACGAACAAGGCGAAGATCTTGGGCACATTGAAGATCTGATGATCGACCCGATGAATGGCAAAGTCGAATATGCCGTCTTATCTTTTGGCGGTTTCCTCGGTCTTGGCGATAAGTATTTCGCAATTCCGTTCACACAGCTTCAAACTGACAGGGAGAATAAGCGGATGGTGCTTAGCGTAGATAAAGACCGTCTGGCTGAGGCCCCTGGCTTCAATAAGGATGACTGGCCTGACTTCGCTGACCCATCATTTCGAACAACGATCGATGCTTATTACCAATAAGCTCCGTTAAAATGAGGATTTTCAGGCTGCGATGCCATTGGTGTCGCAGCCTTTTGCTTTTGGCGCTTCGGTATTCACTCATCATAAATAGGGTATAAAGACGGGATGAAGTTTTCCCGCGTATTTCCAAATATATACATATTGGCGGCGCGTGTTGGCCTGACAGCTCGAGGCGCAGTATATATTGTTGTTGGCGCGCTTCTTTTATGGGCGGCGATATCTCCGGTGCGAAAAGATTTGGGGGTGGACGCCGCTGACGCTTTTTTTGCGCTTGAACAATCAGCACCTGGTAGAGTTGGTCTTGTTTTTATCGGGGGCGGTCTTCTGATATATGCGTTATGGCGATGGTCGACAGCGGTCCAAAACGATAACAATCCTGACCGCAGCGACGAGAGGGTTTTAACGCGCGTCGGCATGGTGATGTCCGGGGCCGGGTACGCAATATTGGGCGCGGTCGCGATCGCAGTGACATTCGGCGCCAATGATGCAGGCGGGCCGGATAAAACAGAGCAACTTGCACGGTGGTTGTTGAGCATGCCCTTGGGGCAATGGCTGCTAGCTGGTTTTGGTCTCATCGTGGCTGGTTTCGGCGTGGTGCAGTTCTGGCTGGTGATAAGCCGTCAGTGGCGAGAAAATCTTGTGCTGACAGGGTGGAGCAAAAAGCTTAAATCAATTGCATTTTTTGGCGTTGTCGGGCGCGCGATCCTGTTCCTTTTAGTCGCCTTTTTCTTAATCGTTGGCGGTTTGCGAGCAGATCCCAATGATGTCAAAGGCATTGCGCAAACGCTTGGATGGCTTCGCCAACAAGAATATGGATTTTTCCTATATTTGGGCGCTGGTCTGGCGATCGGGAGCTATGGCGTTTTTTCGTTGATTCAAGCGCGGTGCTACAGCCTGGAAAGTCGGCCCGTTACGTAATCCATGCGAACGATGAAAATGCACGCCTCAACGTAAAGCGCAACCAAAACCGGCACTCGCCATTTGGTTCAATTTTACGTTCATTCTAATCGACGAATCCAATCACTCTTTTCAATATTAACACCGGTTCATCAACAAGATTCAGCTTGCACGGCAATTCGCCGCTGGACATAGTGCGCCGATCTCAATCTTAAAAATGGAGGACTGCGTATGACGAAAGTAATCTGTCTATTGTTTTCCCTTTCGGTCATTTTCTTTTCACAGGCGCACGCGTCCTGGACGCTGACAAATCCGGAGCGGCGTGCATTTCTTGAATATTATGCGCCGATTATCTTCAAACGCGCCAATGGCGATGATGGAGAAATCGGCCGCGACTGGATTACGAATTACGATTTCGATCGCGACTTTCGGTTCAACGATAACAAACGCGAATGGAAAGACGTCGGCGCTCTGATTTCAGCATCGGCCTCGGGAAGCGCGAACGCCCGTTTTCAATCCTGGCGGCTGCGCCCGACATTATATACCTCGCTGATCGAGTATATGGATGGCGGTCAAAAGCATCTCGTTCTGATCTATCAGATCTATTACGGTTTTCAGGAAAACGCTTCGAAAACAAGAGACATTCACGACTTCGAGCGTGTTGAAATCCATATTAAAAACGTCTCCACAGCTCGTCAGCCAAATCGCGGGGAGTCCGCCGCCTACGCCGTCATCACGCAACACAAACGCAGCGTGAAACGCGGGCTCGGCAGTCCCGACTACAACTTTTTTACAACTTCGACCGGCAAGCATCTGATGTTGTGGCAGGCCGAACATACGGGCAAGCTGACCGGCCCCCACGGAAACGAGTTGCGTTTTGTCGAAGACAGCGCAGGGACGGTCCTCAATGAAATGAGCCGCAACATCAATGCGGAAGTCGAGATTATCGGCTCAAGCGCTGACAAGAACGTTCATTACATTTTTGTGCCTGAATTTTCCGCCGGCGCGGTCTCGCAATTCAACGCCCAGCCATTGAACTATCAAACGGCGGCCTCTCTCGCCAGCGGCTACGACAATGGCAATGACATCAAATGGAGCCGGGTGAAGCGCATCAAATACGAGCTGCAGGATATCGCCGACATCATCTCCACGCACTGGTCCGGCGGCCCGTTTACACGGCACTGGCAGACCGGCGAGTCCGAAGACGTCTTTGTGGAACAGCCTTTTCAGGATCCCGAAAACCGCACCATCCCTTATGGCCGGCAGATCTTTTATACGGAGAAAGCCGACGTGGAAAACGGGCCGACCGAGCCCGGCATCATGGGCAAGTCGTGGTTTTGGGGAACCCATGAACTTCGCGAAGTCTGCGATGTTACGGTGACTAATTTCTGTCTGTCATCGGCGAGAGAGTTCGATGAAAAGTCTTTCGCCTCAACGGTCGCCGACACCAGGGGCCGCACCCGCGCCCAGGCGAACGGCGATGCGACATCGGCGGGGCGCTACTGGCGCCAGCATGACTTCTTCGTGCATAGCGGGATCATCGATAACCGGAGCGGGTTTGAAAACGGCTTCTACCTGACCGCGGGTTGGGCGACGCCGGCCCGCGGCGGTTTCGACGGCCGCTGGTTCCGTCTCTTCCCGGACCGGACAAATGACGAGCCGACGACGCCGTTGCGGGTCACGACGAACTTTCCGTCAAATCCCTGTCAGGAGCTTGTGCGCGTGTCGGCCTCGGCGAGCGGCGGAAAAGTGCCCTACACTTTTACCTGGCGCCAGTTGGGCCAGGTTGTCAGCACGCAATCGGGCGTCGCGACCTCCGCGACGTTTGTCTCGCTATACAGCGACTTTCAGTTGAGCGTCACCGATTCCGACGGCGGCTCATTCTCCCAGAACTATCGATTGACCCGCAATTGCGGCCCGAACGAGGTTCCCTTTTAAAAAAGGCTTTGTGCGTCCCGCCGCGCTTGAAGGAGCGCGGCGGGAGCCCTACAGTCGCTTCTTCGAACTCCTCCGCCGCGCCTATGTGGAAGCGCGCTACTCCGAACACTACGAGACAACTCCCGAAGCCCTCGCCTGGCAGGATGAGTGCATCACGAAATTGCTGGGCCTCATCGAAACCGCCTGCCGCGAGCATTTGGCGGAGTTGGAAAAGAAAGCGAGGGAGTAGGGGGCTTCTCTACGTGCAGAAGCGGACATTATCTTTTGCCGTTCCACCGGAGATATCCAAATCCAAACATATGGCGATGTGTCTCCTCCTTCGCCAGTTGCTTGCCATCAAACTGAGCTTCTGCTCTCCTGCATGTTAAAAATTTCACGCCGCCATCAATGCTGCGGTAGGACATTTATGACCGGCGCGGCGCTTGCCAGGCGTGATCGCGGCTAGAATAAACGAGGGGTTTCATGCGGTTTCTACTAGGACTCATTGCATCGACTGTGTTCGCTCTTGCCGCCGGCGAGATCGCCGCGCAGGACTTCAGTAGTTTCGAATATCGAAACCTCGGGCCTGCCCGTGGCGGACGAGCGACAGCCGTAGCGGGGTCGATCGACGCACCCGGGACATTCTACATGGGCGCATCCGGCGCAGGCGTGTGGAAGACAAGCGATTATGGCCAGAGTTGGCGGCCCGTGTCCGACGGCGCGTTCGGATCCCCGTCAATTGGCGACATCGCCGTCGCGCAAAATGACGCCAACATTATTTATGTCGGTACGGGCTCGGACGGGCTTCGCAGCAATGTGATCCGCGGCGACGGCGTCTACAAGTCCGTCAACGCCGGCGAGACATGGGAGCATATCGGCCTCGATGAGACGGGCCATATCGGCGCTGTCGAGATCGATCCGCGCAATCACAATGTCGTTTGGGTGGCGGCGATCGGCCAAGCGTTCGAACCGAACAACGAGCGCGGCGTCTACAAAACCGAGGACGGCGGCGCGACCTGGAACAAAGTCCTGTATCATTCCGACAGGGTGGGGTTCACGGATGTCGAGCTTCTGCCCGGCAATCCCGATATTGCATTCGCCAGCGCCTGGAAAGCCGAGCGCAAACCATGGACGATCATAAGCGGCGGGACGGCCGACGAAGCGGGGATCTGGAAGACCGTCGACGGCGGCGCGACCTGGACAAAGCTGACGAATGGCCTCCCGGACGGTCTTACAGGAAAGATCGATCTTGCCGTTAGCGCTGCGAATTCAAGCATTGTCTACGCCCTTGTCGAGGCGCCGCCAGGCGTCGGCGGTCTCTATAAGTCCACTGATCAGGGTGCGAATTTCGAACTGGTTTCCGACAAGAAAGAACTCGTCAACCGGCCCTTCTATTACACCAATGTGGACGTTGATCCGACTAATCCGGATATCGTCTACGTCATGGCGACGCAGTACTGGAAGTCGGTCGATGGCGGCGAGACCTGGGAAGAACTGCGCCCGCCTCATGGGGACAGCCATGACATGTGGATTCACCCTGATAATCCGGACCATTTCGTTCAGGCGAACGATGGCGGCGCCACAGTTACTTTCAATGGCGGAGAGACATGGTCAACACTGTTCAATCAGCCGACAGTGGAAGTCTACCAGGTGGAGGTTGATGATCAGTATCCCTACTGGGTCTATGCTGGTCAGCAGGACAACAATACGACAATTTCAGCGCCCAGCATGGCGCCGACGCCAGCGCAAAACCGGGCAGCCTATTTGATGCATACAGGGGGCTGTGAAACAGGGCCCGCCGTGCCGAAGCCTGGCGATCCCGATATCGTCTATGTTAACTGCAAAGGACGTTTCGGCGTTTACGACAAACGGACTGGTCAAGAAAAAGCCTACTATGTCGGTGCGTCGAACATGTACGGCCATAACCCTAAGGACTTGAAGTATCGCTTCCAACGGGTGGCGCCGATCCATGTTTCGCCTCATGACCCGAATGTCGTTTATCACGCCTCGCAGTTCGTTCACCGCACGACGGATGAGGGGAAGACTTGGGAGACGATCTCGCCGGACCTGACTGCTTTCGAGCCGGACAAGCAAGTGATTTCCGGATCGCCGATCACGCGGGACATCACTGGCGAGGAGGTTTACAGTACGATTTATTCCCTACGGGAATCGTCTGTGCAGAAAGGCGTGATCTGGGCAGGGGCAAATGACGGTCCCGTTCATGTCACCCGAGATGATGGCGAGACATGGACGGACGTAACGCCTTCACGCCTTCCGGCGGGCGGGCGCGTCGACGCGGTCGAACCGTCGCCCCATGCGGCCGGGAAAGCGTATATCTCGGTCCTTCGCTACATGCTTGGGGACTGGAAGCCTTATATTTACCGTACGGAGGATTTTGGCAGGTCCTGGACCCTGCTCACGAATGGTAGAAATGGGATTCCAGCCGATGCGCCAACGCGCGTCGTCCGCGAAGACCCCGTGCGTGAAGGACTTCTCTTCGCGGGGACGGAAGAAGGCGTCTTCATCTCGCTTGACGACGGCGAAAACTGGACGGCGTTTCAGCAGAACCTTCCCATCACGCCGGTGACGGACATCAGGATCTATCGCGGCGATCTCGTTCTCTCCACTATGGGCCGCGGGTTCTGGGTGCTCGACGACATGACGGCGTTGCGCCAGGATGCGATCGAGACGCAGGGTGAAGGCCTTATTCTCTTCAAGCCGAAGCCGACCTATCGCTATCGCGCTTCATTCCAGGACGGCGAGGGCGTCGTTGACTATCCGCGTGCGTTCGTCGCTGTCGATTATTTTGTTCCTGACCTTGAAGGCGAGGGCGCAGATGCATCGCGCCTTGTCCGTCTGGAGATTATCGGTTCCGACGGCGAAACGGTGAATGCTTTCGAGAGCGCGCCGGCGGAAGAAGCAGATACAGAAGACGAGCAAGAAGGTGAGACGGAAACCCGCAACATGAACACCGAAATTGTCACCTATATTTCCGATGAAGCCTTAAGCGCGGCGCCAGGGATGCATCGCTTCCGTTGGACCATGGATCATCAGGGACCATGGCGCGCCGAGGCGGATAAGAGTTACCGGAATGGGCCGATGGCCGCCCCCGGCGTTTATACGCTGAAATTATCCTATGGGGACATGACGACGAACCAGACAGTCGAATTACTTGCTGATCCGCGCCTCGCCAATCGAGGTGTTACGACCGGAGATATAGATTTACAGACAACGCTTGTGCTTCAGGTTCGCGATCTTCTCAGCGATGCGCGCAGGCTGACGCACGATCTGGAGGCGGAGAAATCGGCGCTCGAAGGCGTAGAGAATCCTCCGGGCGATAATGACGCTGCGCGCCTTGTCAAACTCGACACCGCACTCGCGCAACTGAAAACCAGGGAGGAAGGTTTCTACAATCAGCCCATGCTCGTCGATCAGCTTAACTATCTTTATTATATGCTTAGCGACGCGGACCAGTCACCCGGGCAAGATGCGATAGAACGCCTGCAGGACTTGGAAGATCGTCTGAGTGAGGTGCGTACGCAGACCGAGGAAACCAACTGACCGAGGCTTCGTTTCAGCTTGCGGGAAGATTTGACTGTTGACCTGACCGGCAAAGACGCTAAGTGGCGCAGGTCACAACAAATTACGGTCAATAGCAATTAGAGAGGCTGATGTCGGCTTTGAGAATCAATCAGTCGACGTAATGTTCGCCTCGCCCTCGCGGAGCGGCCTCCCGCATCCGCCGGCCGGCTCGCTGAGTCCGCCGTTCGATGAGACGCCTCTCCCTTACGGCTGGCTGGCGATGCAGAATAACGCCGCCCCGACCGCGAAGGCGGTCGAATCTTGGTTTGTGCGCCTTAGCGTATGCGGGATGCGATGCGTCCTGAACAAAAGAATTGAGCGGATGTTTCGCGTCCCGCGCGTCTCTCCCTTCCATCACGTCGCGTTCGGCGGAACGGCGATGACGGATACGCATGTGTGGCGTTCGAAAGAAATACGGCTGGAAAATCCGCTGACTGTAAATCCAATACGGTCGGATTATCCGGCCCTTCTAAGGATACTTCCTCGACTTCGTCTCGGAAGTCGGAGCAAGAGGAAGTATCCGTTGATTGTGAAGCTGATGCTGGGCGCCATGCCACGCTCGACTTTCGGGGCCTTCCGCTAGACATTTGATGCGGGTAATTCGATCCCCCGGGGCTTTTCAGGTGCAGGAAATTGAAAACGGTTAAGGGTTAAGTCGTGCGGTTAAGTTTAGGCTTAACCGCTGTAGTTTCCGGGCTCGCATAGGGGTGCTAGGTTGAATATTATTTTACATCGAATTTGTCTTACTGTTTACTAGTTTTTGTGTGCCCAACATTAATAGGGTGTTTGATACGCTAAAGAAGAGTGCTCCTGATAAAGAACAAAACTGATTTAGCAGATCGGGGCCGACTTTGAGTGACGACGCATCCTGCAATATGGTTTTTAGAGGCTTACCCAGGGGTCAAACTCGCCTAGCAATTGGGGCATATTATTGATTGAAATCAATAAGTGTTAGCCTTGAGCGCTGCAGTATCTCGCCTATGACCCAAATTCCTATTGAGTCAGTGGGATGCGAATGGACCAGAGGCATAACGCACTGGCAGGGTGCAGCATGTTCAGCTTGAGTGTTAAAGTCCTTCGCATTGCCGGCATCGACATAAAGATCGACATAAGTTGGGCGATTATCGCCATCTTTATCGCGTGGGCGCTGGCGCAGGGCGTTTTCCCCCAACTTTACGAAGGATTGACGGCGTTTGCATATTGGTGGATGGCGATCTGCGCCGTCATCGGGTTGGCGTTGTCGATTGTCCTGCATGAGCTTGCGCATTCGCTCGTCGCTAAAATATTCGGCTTGCCGCTGAGAAGCATCACACTGTTTATCTTCGGCGGCGTTGCGGAGCTTGAAGAAGAGCCGAAAACGCCGCTTGTTGAAATCGTCATGGCGATCGCCGGCCCGCTGGCAAGTCTCGCGTTGGCTTTGACCTTCTCTTGGTTGGCGAACGGAGTTTCGTCGGGAGACCGGTTATCTGCTCTGGGCAGCGTTTTCGAATATCTGGCGCTCATCAACTTTGTGCTGGCCGTGTTTAATATGCTGCCGGCGCTCCCGCTGGATGGCGGGCGCGTATTTAGAGCAATCATGTGGGGTGTGAAAAGAGACTTCACCGAGGCGACGCGGATTGCATCGCGCCTCGGCGTCGCAATCGGCACAACGATAATTGCCCTTGGCGTTGTATGGGTGATTATTGGCCAACTTCCGGCAGGGCTATGGTGGGTACTGATTGGCCTATTTATACGGTCGGCTGCAGGTAATGTTGTCCAGCAAGAACAGATGCTGCGATTGTTTCGAGGCGCGCCGGTGAAAAAATTTATGACGGCGGATCCGGTCAGCGTTCAGCCCGGTATTTCGATACGAACTTTTGTGGATGAGTTTGTTTATGCCTTTCATCATGACGTTTTCCCCGTATCGCATGAGGCCCAACTCTTGGGCGTGATCGGCTTGAAAGAGACGCAAGGAGTCGAGACCTCTAAATGGGAGGTGGTTTCGGTTGGTGAAGTAATGACGCCCATAAGCGATGATCTGACCATAGATGTAGATGCCGACGCGATGGAAGCGTTGAAGAAAATGCATCGCGGGGGGCGCAGTCGCCTTATTGTTACTGACAATGGCCAACTGGCAGGCGTTATTGTGTTAAAAGATCTGTTGGAATTGTCTGCGTTGAAGATGATGCTTGAGGGCCGTTGAGCTGACTTTGATATGAATTCATAATAAAAGCTTTCCTGTATTGCTGAGAGAAAATATTGATCCGGCAAAGGAGTATAAAGGTGTGACGCAGCCAGGCACGCTGAAAATAAAAAAAGTCGCAATCGATACGGAACCGGAAAACACGGCCTTTCTTGCCCGGGAATGCACGGTCTATCGGGCGGAGGAATTCAGGGCGCTCAAGAAAATCGAAATTGGCGTTCCGGCGCGCAATATCCTGGCGACGCTGGCGATTGTCGATGATGCTGACCTGGTCGGGCCGGATGAACTCGGACTGGGCGAGCAGGCTTTTCGTCGATTAAATATGGCGGAAGGGGCTCAGGTGCGTATTGCACAGGCCACCCCGCCGCGTAGTCTAGATGCGGTGCGCCGTAAGATCGCCGGCGAGGTGATGAACGAAGATGAGATTGACGCAATTATCGCCGATATCGCTGCGTACAGATATTCTCCTATGGAGATTGCAGCGTTTTTGATTGCAGCGGCGAGCTTTACGACAACCGGCGAATTGCTCGCGACGACAAAAGCGATGGCGAAGACCGGCGCGCAGCTTGATTGGGGTGCGCCCATCGTTGTCGATAAGCACTGCATAGGCGGCATTCCCGGCAATCGGACTTCAATGATCGTGACGCCTATCGTCGCCGCTCATGGTCTTCAAATGCCGAAGACATCATCACGCGCAATTACCTCGCCCAGTGGGACGGCCGACACCATGGAGGTGCTTGCGAATGTTTCTCTATCAATCGAGGAAATGCGCCGGGTTGTCGAAAATGAAAACGCCTGTCTGATTTGGGGCGGCCATGTAAACCTGTCGCCCGCCGACGATGTCCTGATTTCCGTCGAACGCCCGCTGTCGATTGATACGCGAGAGCAGATGGTCGCATCGATCCTTTCAAAGAAACTTGCAGCCGGTTCGACGCATATTGTTGTTGATATACCGGTCGGTCCGACGGCCAAAGTGCGCTCGCAAGGCGAGGCCATAAGGCTGCGCAAGTTAATGGAATATGTCAGCAGTGAAATTGGCCTCATCATCGATGTTGTTTTCACCGATGGCGCCCAGCCGGTTGGGCGCGGCATTGGTCCGATCCTGGAAGCGCGCGATGTTATGGCCGTATTGAAAAATGATCCAACTGCGCCAGCGGACCTGAAAGCGCGGGCATTACTTCTGGCGGGCCGTGTGCTTGATTTTGACCCCGCCTTGCGCGGCGGCGCTGGTCGCTCGCGCGCTCAGGAAATTCTTGATTCAGGTGAGGCCCTGGCGGCGATGGAGCGTATTATCGAAGCGCAAGGCCGGGCGTCCAACGCGCCTTGCGCCGGCGCATTAACCGCAGAAATAATTGCGCCGTGCGCAGGAGAAGTCACCGCGATGGACTGTTTTCGAATTGCGCGCATCGCACGCCTTGCGGGCGCGCCTATAGACAAGGGCGCCGGCATCGATCTCTTCAAGAAGATTGGTGACCGGGTTGAGAAAGGCGATCCAATATATCGCATACATTCATGTTTTGCATCCGACTTTGCGTTCGCAAAAACGATGGCTGAAGAACGCGCAGGCGTTACTATCGATACAATGCCTGTAAGGGGGAGCTTGAGAGGGTGAAAGATATCCTCATTGTTTCCATGCCTGGTGACCTGGCGCCGGCCAAGCGTCTAGCCGCCGAGATGGAGATACAACTTAACGAAATGCATATTCGCCAATTCCCGGATGGCGAGAGTTGCGTTCGCGCACCGGAAGCGGCCTTGACAACAATACTCTATCAGTCGCTGGACCGCCCAAATGAAAAACTGATTGAGCTGGTATTGGCGGCGTCCGCGTTGCGTGACCTCGGTGCGAACAGGTTGGTGCTGGTCGCGCCGTATCTCTGCTATATGCGGCAGGATATCGCTTTTGAAAAAGGCGAGGCGGTTTCCCAGCGCGTCATCGCAGCTATGCTTGCACAATGGTTTGACCATGTCGTTACGATAGATCCGCATCTCCATCGGACACAATCATTGTCGGATGTGCTGCCTGAGACGGAAGCGACCACGCTGTCTGCAACTTCGTTACTCGCCGGGCTAATCCATAGCGATGGCGCCCGAGATGAGCTTATGATCATAGGGCCTGACATTGAAGCGGCGCGTTGGACTCATGCGCTGGCGACGGCGGTGGGCGCGCCTTACACTGTGCTTGAAAAAAAGCGCATCGGAGATCGGGAGGTCAGTATTTCGTTCAGTGAGGACGTGAAGGTTGCAGGAAAACGCGTCTACCTTGTGGATGATGTTGCTTCGACAGGAAACACGCTTGCGACCGCTGCCCGCCTCCTGAGCAGAAAAGGCGCCGCCCACATAGAAGCTGTTGTATCCCATGCTTTGTTCAAGAAGCTCGACTTGCAGCGCATGAATGCTGCTGGCATATCCCGTATTCGATCCACCGATAGTGTTAAACATTCTACGAATGCAGTTGCGGTTGCGCCGCTGCTTGCGGAAGCGCTTCGCCGGGAGGGGCGGCCTTGAGCGTTCGTATAAAGTTTTGCGGCGCAGCCGGCACGGTTACCGGCTCCTGTTACTGGTTGGAGCATGACGCCGGCGCTTTCATTATTGATTGCGGCATGTTTCAGGGATCGAAGACGCTGAAAGAATTGAATTACGGTGGCTTCCCTTTTCCGGCGGACAGAGCGGATTTTGTACTCTTAACGCATGCGCATATTGATCACAGCGGGCTTTTGCCAAAGCTGATCGGAAACGGTTTTAAAGGGTCGGTATTCGCAACGGCCGGAACAAAGGATCTTCTCGCCTTTATGTTGCCGGATAGCGGTTATATACAGGAGACAGAAGTTGCATATTTGAACCGGCGTAATGTTCAACGCGGTATCGCGCCGGTTTCCCCAATTTATACCCGGCGGGATGGCGAGTCTGCTGCTGAGAGAATTGGCGCGGTCGATTATCAGAATTGGATTGAACCGGGGCCAGGGGTGCGCGCACGTTTCTGGAATGCCGGACATATCCTTGGGTCGGCCTCAATTGAGCTGGAAATTGACACTGGCGAAAGCGATCAGCGATTGATGCGCCTTCTGTTTTCCGGTGATATCGGGCCTGACCACAAGCTGTTCCACCCTGACCCGCAAGCGCCAAGCAATCTCGATTACGTCGTATGCGAATCTACTTATGGCGCGCGCAAGCGTCCGGTACTGAGGCCGGCAGCGCGCCGGAAGAAGCTGGCGGAGACTGTGACTGACGCACTTAGCCGCGGCGGTGTGCTGGTGATGCCCGCTTTCAGTGTTGAACGCACGCAGGAATTACTTGCGGATCTGAGTATGCTGATGACGAATGGTGAGATCAGCGAAAGTCTTGTTTTTCTTGATTCTCCTTTGGCGATTAAGGCGACGGAGACATTTGCCCGTCATGCAGATGCGCTTGAGGACATGAACGATAGCAGTGATCTGTTCGACCACCCGTCATTTCATTTCACGCGCAGTGTCGATGAAAGCAAGGCGATCAACAATTACGAAAACGGGATTATTGTCATCGCCGCGAGCGGCATGTGTGAAGCGGGTCGCATTCGCCACCATCTCAAGCGCCGGCTTTGGGATAAGAAAAACACAATCCTACTGACCGGTTATCAGGCGCCGGGTACGCTTGGAGCGTTGCTCGAGAACGGGAAGAAAGCGGTGCGCATTCAAGGCGAGGATATTCGCGTTCAGGCGCATATTCGCACGCTCGATATCTACTCAGGGCATGTTGACGCCGATGGGCTTGCCGAATGGATGGAAGAACGGCGACCGGTCGCGCGCGGCGTTTTTCTGACCCATGGCGAACAAGAGGGATTGTCTGCGCTTCGGCAGCGGCTTGTTGCTGAAGGCTTTGATGATGATCGCGTGTTTACGCCCATGCTGGACGAGGAGTTTGAACTGCTGGGCGCAAGCGCCGTCTCGGCCCGGCCCGGCCCGAGACGCCTCGCGCCGGAAGCGGTCACCGCCCTCGATTGGCATAATGACCTGGCGCAGATATCCCTTGATATTCGCGCTCGTCTTGAACAGGCGGCTGACGAGCGGTCGCGAAACATTATCCTGCGGCGTTTGCGGCGTGCGTTGGAGGACGAATAACCGGCATTTGGTTTAGGCCTTCAACGCCAGCGCTTTACCGCCACGCGTCATCACAGCGCCCATGCCGATCAGATAACCAATTACCCACACAATTCCGCCAAGGAAGGGAATCAGTGCGATGACCACAAACGCGGCCGTTGCGATGGCTGACCATATTAAGCGAGCGCCGACACCAGGCTCTCCGATTGTGGCTTTCCCTACCAGCTTTCTTCCCTGCATGCCGAGAAAGTAAACGAATGCGGCAAGGGCGACAGGCGCCGCGGCGATATAAAGCGCGCCGACCATCAAGGCCAGCGGCACGCCCAAAACTGTGATGAAGAGGAAGGCGATCACTGCCGGCGCGGCGATTGCAATCAACACGCCGATACCAAGGGTGGCGAATGGCTTTTTACTGATCATCTCGCTTGCGCTGTTCATCAGGCCAGGCAGCATAAGCGCGATTGCGATCACCAGAATACCGGCGCCAATCAGAAAGGCGAGGGCGAATACGGCAATGGCCGCAGCTGCTTTCACACTCCATTTTTCGAAATCAGGCTGCGGCGCGGGTTCGAGCACGATAATCTCGCCCGCGACTACTGCACTCGGAGCAATCTCAATTTTCCGGGCGCGATGACGCAGATCTCCCCCGATCGTAACATTCGGTCCAATGACGACCTCTTCGCCTGTAAGATGCGCATCGCCGCTCACATCGCCATTGACTCGCAGGCTTGCCGCTGCAGCGCGCAACTCACCGCCAATCGCAGCATCAACTGTCACGTCGCCTCCGGTAAGCATTCCGGAACCGTCAATTTTAACGTCAGAAGCAATATTAAGATCACCGCTTGCGATGACAACATCATCAGTGATTGTACCACTGATGATATTGATATCCCCACCTGCTGCAATCAAATCACGAAAAGCAACATCCGTGACAATGATTTCGCCGCCAGCGATGATCATATGATCTGCTTGCGCGCCGTCCACGGAAATTTCGCCGCCCGCGGCGAAGATATCGTCTGTCGATTTTGCCGTGACGGTAAGGTCACCTGCGGCGAAAAACGCCATATCGGGAAATACGTCATTAACGCCGAGCACTTCGCCTGATCGGGATTCAATTTGCGCCAGTAGGGCGCTGGTCGCGAATAGAAAAATGATGAGTATAAGAGTCCAGAATGCTATCCGGGATACTAGTCGCTTGCTTATTGTCGCCATGGTGTTGTCCCTCTCCGTTTCCGAGTAATCGCTTGGATTTCCCGTTACGTTCCCATGGCGAATATTATTGATTTAAACAGTGATCGGATTGATTTGCATCAATTCCTGGCGCGCCGGTTTGTCTAAAGCGTCGCGGCGTTTCAAGACCTATGGCGGCGGTTCAGAGTATCGATAACATCCGCGTCAGTCAGCTGTGGGAAGGATTTATAATAGTACCCAACCGAGAAGAAAGACGTCGGCGTGTGCAAGCAAACGACGTCATCCGCAATTCTTCTGATCGACAAAAGCGTATCTGCGGGAGCTATCGGAACAGCCGCGATGATACGGCTGGCGCCTGCTTTGCGCAGCGCCTGGATTGCAGCCTCCATTGTTGCGCCTGTCGCCAGTCCATCATCGACAACAATTATCTCGCGGCCTTTTGGAGATGAGGGGGGGTGGTCTTTCAAATATAGTTTGCGGCGGCGCTCAATCTCCATGAGTTCTGCGGTTTTCACAGTTTGAATGTATTCTTTGGTGACGCCCAGAGTTTGAACGATGTCATCGTGAAGAATAAGTATCGGTGACACGCCATCTACAATGGCGCCGATGGCGAGTTCAGGTCGGCCTGGCGCGCCGAGCTTGCGCACCAGAATGATCTCCAGAGGGGCATTGAAGGATCTGGCGACAATATCGGCGACAGGCAAACCGCCTCGGGGCAGCGCGCAGACAATAGGATTGTCTATAGTGTGGTTAGATAAAGCATTGGCAAGTTGCTCACCGGCATCTGCCCTATCCCTGAAAGGCAGCGCCATCTCCGAACTGTCGCCAGAATACCATCGCATGGTCCAGACGCTAAACCCGGTGCAAGTCGTTACATTGATCCGAATCAATTCAGAAAAAAGGCGCGGCGGAAGGATATCAGCTTACTGAACGCCAAAACGCTTTTGCATATTCGGAAGAATCTCCTGATCAGGTGGAGATCGGCGCGATATTTCCTCGATTCGATTGTCCTTCCGACTCAGCGATGCGACGCGCGCGAGGGCGTGCGACTAAAAGCTTGTAGAGTTCTGAAACGGCGAGCACCGTTGCCGCAAGCGCGGTAGCGCCTGCCCATTCGGCAATGGATACCGGATTTGCATCCAGCACCCCGCTCAATACCGGAGTATTCATGGCGAAGATATGGATCGCCTGCGCTCCGATAATGCCGAAAACCAGAAAACGGTTGGCGCGTAATGGAATAGTAAATGCTGAACGCCGTTCCGAGCGGCAATTCAACGTATGAACATTATTAAATGACACCAAAAACAGCAGCACAAGGTTACGGGCGGTCTCTTCTCCGTATCCCTGAATAATATGAAGCCAGTAAAACAGCCCAAAAGCCAAAGAACCGATATAAAATCCAATGACGGCGCATTGTTCAATCATCTGACGATTGAAGATCGGCTCTTTGGGGCTGCGTGGAGGCCGCTTCATGATATCGGGTTCCTTACCTTCAAAGGCGAGGGCTATATCCTGAATGCCCTCCGTCACAAGATTCAGCCAAAGAATCTGGACCGCAGTCAGCGGCAGGGGAAGGCCGGCCATAAGCGCCAGCGCGTATAACAGAACTTCTGTTATTGCGGTGCTAATCAGTAGAAAGACTATTTTTCTGATATTGTCATATGAGGCCCGCCCTTCCTCGATACCGCCGACGATTGAAGCAAAATTGTCATCAGTGAGGATCAGGTCGGCGGCGCTGCGGGCGACATCGGTGCCGCCGGCGCCCATGGCGACGCCTACATGGGCTTTTTTAAGGGCGGGCGCATCATTAGCGCCGTCGCCGGTAACGGCGACGAAATGTCCGTCCGACTGAAGCTCTTTTACAATCAGTGTTTTCTGGGCGGGCTCAACGCGTGCGAAGACGGCTGCTTTACGGACACTACGGCGCAAATCGTCCCCTTCCAGTTGCGCCAGTTGGGCGCCCGTTAACGCCGTATCCGGCAGCCATGACGGGTCGAGCTGTCGCGCGATCGCCAGCGCTGTGTCGGGATGGTCGCCGGTGATCATTCGCACGTCTACGCCGGCGGCGCGCGCTTTCGCAACCGCTTCAGGCGCTTCGCTGCGCAAAGGATCGATTAGTCCGACGAAACCCAGAAACTCAAGCCCGTTAAGATCGTCCTTGCTCAGTGAACCGTCTGATGACAGCGACGCCCGGTGTGCGACAGCGATGACGCGATAGCCTTGCGATGCGAGCGTGTGGAGCCAGTCCTGCATTCGCGAGGCGTCGTAACCTTCACACATGGGCAACACTTTTTCGGGTGCGCCTTTTACTGAAATAACGCCGCCCGTGCTCGCAATATCAATGGCCGCGGAAAAGCCCTGCTGAGGCTCATATGGCAGCGCCGCCTGGCGCCGGTAATGCGTATCGAGGTCGCGCTTGCCAATCCTCAGTTTTTCCGCCAGCACCAGAAATGCGACGTCGACTGCGTCGCCCCGCGCCTCGACTGCACCGTCAATTTCACCAATGTCCGCTTCATTTGTTAAGGCGCCCGCGCGTGCAAGATTCGTTACCATTTTTTTCGCGGCGTCATCCAACGTCGCCCCGTCGGCTGGCCGCGTGGCGCCGTCCAGCTCAAGCCCTTCACCTTCAACGTCCAGGGCGCATCCGGAGGCCGTGACAATTTTTTTTATGGTCAAACGGTTGGCTGTTAAAGTGCCGGTTTTATCCGTTGCGATGAGCGTACATGACCCCAGTGCTTCCACGGCGGGAAGGCGCCGGACAATAACGTTACGCTTACCCATGCGCGCTGAGGCGATGGACAACGCAACGGTAATTGCAACAGGCAGACCTTCGGGGATTGCCGAAACCACCAGCGCCACCGTCAACAGGAAAACGCTGGAGAGTGCGACGCCTTGATAGAACTGGCCTGCGCCGATCGCTATAGCGAGGAGGACAATAAAAACGCCGATCCGGTTTGAAAACCGTTCCATACGAATCAGCAAGGGCGGCCGCGTGTCTCGCCCTGAAAGCATTTGCGCGATGGAGCCGATTTGCGTATTCCGGCCTGTGGCGCAAACAATTCCGGCGCCGCGGCCTGCGACAACCATGGCGCCGGCATAGGCCATGTTTGCCCGGTCGCCGAGCGGTGTGTGTTCCGGAAAAATTGCCTCGCTGGTTTTTTCCGCCGGCTTGGACTCTCCCGTCAACAGCGACTCATCGATCCTTAGATCATGAGAGGCGTTAAGACGCATGTCGGCGGGAACGACAGAACCAGATTCAAGATGAACAATGTCGCCGGGAACGATCTCCGTTATATCGATACTGCGCCGGGCGCCGGCGCGAACGACCGTCGGTCGAATGCTCAGTGTCTTTTTCAGTGACGCCGCGCTGGCTTCGGCGCGCCACTCCTGAAAAGCGCCGATACTGACATTGATGATGACGACGGCGCAGATAAATACGCCGTCAGTCGTCTCGCCAAGGGCGAAAGACACGGCCGCCGCCACAAACAGAATAAAGGTTAGCGGATTGTTCAGTTGGCGCGCGAGAATCAGCAGGCGTGAGGGGCGCTTGGAGTCAGGAAGTTCGTTTGGGCCATAGATGTTACGGCGATCGTTCGCTTCTGCCTGTGTCAGGCCTCCAATGCGCGCGCCAAGTGTGTGAGACGCATCATGATGTGTTTGCGTGTGCCACGCCGTTGAAGGTGATTCAGCCATTTGCAAATGCTTTTTCCGAGAAGAATAGTGTTTCTTTATGATAGATGTAAGCAAGTCGTTATTTGCGCTCAAATCTCGCAACAGCATTACTGACTGCGACGGCTTATTGGATGCGTACTCGCCACCGTTTGACACAAGTCAATTCAATCCTCCGGCGTAGCCCTAGGCTGTTTAGAAAACAGAGGAGCGTTGGGGCATGCATATTCCTGCAAGAACAACGTGGTTTATGATCGCGGACGGCACAAAAGCACGGCTTTTTGAAAGCGCTGGCTGGCGCCAAGGCTGGAAACTGCTGAACGAGTGGGACGACGCGGCCGCACGAGCACCCTCAAGGGAACTGGGTGACAAAAGACCGACCCGAGGTGTGAAGTCGGGTTCAGGGGCGAGATATGCAATAGATCCACTGTCGGCGCATGACAAAGCTGAAGACAGTTTTATACGTGCGCGTGCGGATTCCTTGAACGATGCTGCGAATGGTGAGAAGTTTGATCAGCTTGTGCTCACAGCGCCGCCGACGGCTTTGGGCCTTTTCCGGAAGCGCTTGTCACCGGCAACCACGCAGAAGTGCATTTCCATGCTCGATAAAGATTTAACGAATGTCCCCGAGCCTGAACTTCATGATTATTTTCAGACGAACCTGAAGCGCTGGTGACATGAGCGACATTCGCCGAACTGTAATGAAGAAGCGCGAGCGCTGTTCAGCATATGTGATAGGCTTGGAGTTAATAACCTTGTGTCTCAGCGACGGGGGCTGTGAAAAACGGTCGGGCAAGACTTGATTTTGATCAATGAACAAAAAACCGGAACAGTGTTTTCTAGATTCCGCCCGGAAGCGGAAGTGGTTTAAGGGTCGACGCCCCGGCCCGGCTTTTGCCAACTACTGCGTAATCCCGCCGCTTCCGGGTTCGTTCCAGGCTATCGAGGGTGCTGAAAATGATCGATAGCGATAACGCGGAACCTACGGTTTTATCGTCCGGCAACGCCCCGCTGCCTGTGGATAACATAAAAAAGGCCCGCGCAAAGACACCATTTGATCTATTGAAAGCCAATCCGGCCGCTCTTTCGGCGCTTGAATTTTATCGCGCTAATCAACCATGGGCGCGGGACTCTTATGCTTCGACCGCGATCGTGGAAATCATGGATCGCGCCGTCCATGCCGCCGGCGGGCGAGTGACGGGCGGTTTATCTCCCAGCGCTTTGTTCGCCGCGTACTTTGACTGGATTACGCATTTAGCGTTTTCGCCGGGTAAACAGTTACAATTGATCCAAAAAGCGCAAAAAAAGATCGCAAAGTTTAACGCATATGCAATGCTGAGCGCATGGGGTGACCGACAGGCGTCTAGCGCAATCGATCCCTTGCCTCAGGACAGGCGCTTCAATGGTGAGGAATGGCGACAGTGGCCATACAACTTAATTTCGCAAGGGTTCTTGTTTACCCAGCAATGGTGGCACAATGCGACGACAGGCGTTCGTGGCGTCACGCCCCAACATGAACGCGTTGTTGAATTCACAGCCCGACAATTCCTGGACCCGTTTTCCCCGTCAAATTTCGTTCTTACAAATCCAGAGGTGATTCAACGCACGGTCGCGACAGGCGGCGCCAACTTGCTGGAAGGATGGCGGTGTTTTCTCGATGATTGGGAGCGTGCGCTGAGCGGGCGCCGTCCCGCCGGCGCTGAGGCTTATGAAGTCGGCGTAAACGTCGCCGTTACGCCCGGAAAAATCGTCTTTCGCAATCGTTTAATGGAACTCATACAATACACGCCGACGACCGAGAAAGTCTGTGCAGAGCCTATATTATTTATTCCGGCGTGGATCATGAAATACTATATCCTCGATCTTTCGCCAGAAAACTCTCTGGTGAAATACCTCGTCGATAACGGCCATACAGTATTCATGATATCCTGGAAAAATCCGGAACGTGAAGATCGCGATGTTGGTATGGATGATTATAGGGCGCTTGGCGTCATGCAAGCCCTCGATGCGATCGAAGAAATTACAGGCGCCCGAAAAGCGCATGGGGTCGGCTATTGCCTTGGCGGAACGCTTCTTGGCATATGTGCTGCGGCAATGGCGAGAGACGGAGATGATCGGTTTGAGACGCTTTCGTTTCTGGCGTCACAATTCGATTTTTCGGAAGCGGGCGAATTGACTCTCTTTATCAATGAAAGCCAGGTGACCTTCCTCGAAGATGTCATGTGGGAACAAGGCTTTCTTGACGCCAAGCAAATGGCCGGCGCCTTTCAACTGCTCAGATCAAATGATTTGATATGGTCGCGTATCGAAAATGAGTATTTGATGGGCGAGCGTCGACCGATGAATGATTTGATGGCCTGGAATGCTGACGCGACGCGGATGCCTTATAAAATGCATTCCCAATACCTTCGTCAGCTTTTCCTCAATAATGATCTGGCGGAGGGCCGATATTGCGTAGAAGGCGCGCCGGTCGCGATCTCTGATATTCGACAACCGATTTTTTCGGTTGCAACATCGCGCGATCATGTTGCGCCTTGGCGGTCAGTGTATAAAGTTCATTGGCTTACGGATACGCACGTGACCTTCCTGCTTACGAATGGCGGGCACAATGCGGGTATCCTGAGCGAGCCCGGACACAGCGGCCGCAACTTTCGGCTGAGACACACTGGCGCCGATGACGCCTTCATGGATCCCGATATGTGGCTGGCGGAAACGGAAGAGACAGCAGGGTCATGGTGGCCGGCATGGCGGCAATGGCTTGTTGAACATTCAAGTGAAAACATCGACGCGCCCGCTGCACGATGGGTTGGCAACGGCAAAGGCGCCGGGCATATGATTGATGCGCCAGGTTCATATGTTTTGATGGAGTGACCCATGACGGTAGTGGACGGTGACGCTGAGAATTCCATGACATATCGTCATGAAACCGGCGAGCGACTGAAGGAACTGATCAAAACCGCCGCCGGTCGCGAACCGATCCGCACCGGCGTTGTTCATCCTGTCAACACCATCTCTCTTGCCGGTGTTGCGGGAGCGGTTGAAGCCAACCTGATCGCGCCGGTGCTGTTCGGGCCGGAAAAACGAATTAAGGCCGCCGCCGCAGACATTGGCTTCGACGTTGATAAAGTCGAGTTGCGCGATGCGCGCCATAGCCATGATGCGGCCGCGCAAGCTGTGGCGGCGGCGCGGTCCGGAGAGCTTAACGCTTTGATGAAGGGGGCTCTGCATACTGATGAGATCATGTCTGAGGTTGTATCGCGAGAGCGCGGCGTCAGAACGGAACGACGGATCAGCCATGTGTTCGTGATGGATACGCCGGCATATGATAAGCTTTTGTTTATGACGGATGCAGCAATCAATGTTTACCCGGACCTTGAAGACAAACGCGATATTATCCAGAACGCGATTGACCTCGCCAATGCTCTTGGCGTGACGGCGCCGAAGGTCGCCATCTTGTCGGCGATTGAGACGGTTTATCCGAAATTGCAATCAACCATCGACGCAGCGGCGTTATGTAAGATGGCTGACAGGGAACAGATTACCGGTGGTGTGCTTGACGGGCCGCTAGCGTTCGACAACGCGATTTCGAAAGATGCGGCGCGCGCCAAGGGCCTCAATTCGCCAGTTGGCGGTGAGGCTGACATTCTGGTTATGCCTGATTTGGAAGCCGGCAATATGATGGCGAAGCAACTGGATTATCTGGCGGGGGCGGTCGCTGCCGGCATCGTTCTCGGGGCGCGCGTGCCGATAATTCTGACGAGTAGGGCCGAAGGGACTTTGCCGCGCGTCGCCGCCAGTGCAATCGCAAAACTATACCACTACTCGAAACAAATTCCGACGGCATGAACAAAGGCATCTTGACGCTCAACGCCGGATCATCGAGCATCAAGCTTGCGCTCTTTCCTGTAGTTGACGGTGCGCTCCAAGATGATGCGGCGGTATCGGCGCGGCTTACCGGCATCGGTGACGAACCAAACTTCCACATTAAATCCGACTCCTCATTTGGTGGCGAAAATCGCGTCATAGAATGCGATGCACGTAATCAGGAAAGCGCTATTGAGTTCGTGCTTCGCACTGTGCGCGAGATGTTGCCCGATACGGAAATGGTCAGCGTTGGCCACCGTGTTGTGCATGGCGGCGCTTCCTTTACGAAGCCGTGCTTTCTTACGCCGCCGGTTGTGGATGCGCTTGACGCTTTGACACCGCTGGCGCCCGGCCATCAACCCGCAAATCTGTTGGGCGCTTCCGCCGCAATGCGCCACTGGCCGCAGGCGCCGCAAGTCGCGTGCTTTGACACAAGTTTTCATCGCGCCCAGCCGAAGCCCGCAATGCAGTTCGCCATTCCGCGCCAGTTGATGGACGAAGGAATTATTCGATATGGATTTCATGGCCTGTCATACGAATATATCGCTGAAGCGGCGCCGACTGTTTTAAGTGGTTATGACAGTGAGCGTATGATCGTCGCCCATTTGGGCGCCGGCGCCAGTATGTGCGCGATCAGCAATGGCCGGAGCGTCGCCACAACAATGGGATTTACTGCGCTTGATGGATTGCCGATGGGAACGCGCTGCGGCGATCTTGATCCGGGCGTCATTCTCTATCTTTTACAGGAAAAGAAGCTGACGCCTTCCGATATTGCTGAAATTTTGTATGAAAAGTCCGGATTGCTTGGTTTGTCACGGATCAGCGGTGACATGCGCATTCTTGAGAACAGCGACCATAATTTCGCAAAGGAAGCCGTCGAGTATTTTACGTATCGATGCGTGCGTGAAATCGGTTCACTGACGGCCGCGCTTGGCGGTCTTGATGCGCTGATATTTACCGCAGGCATTGGCGAAAATTCAGCTGGCGTTCGCGCACGCATCATTGACGGTCTTGGGTGGCTTGGAATTGAAATAGACAACGAATTGAATCAAGCAAACAATTGCCGGATCACAGTAGAGAGCGTAACGCCTTCAGCGTGGGTGTTGCCAACAAATGAAGAACTGATGATAGCGCGTCAGGCATTTCAGCTGCTCGCGGAAGCAAAATCAAAATCTACTCTGTAGCGGCGTCATCGCCCTTCGCGCGCTCATCAATTTCGTGCAGCAGTTCTTCAGTTCGTTCTTCCACCGGCGACATTGTGTCATGCGCCATATCGGCAACGAGGTTCAGAATCTTTGAAGCCTCTTTGGCATAGTCGCGAATGGCGTCTTCGACGAATTCAGCCTGACAATGAAACGCTTGTTCGCTTGTTTTGGATTTCATAAGAGTTTGCGCCGTGGCGATATCTTTTTTTATGCGGCTACTCATAAAGCCCATGAACTCTTGATTGAATTTTGCCGCGCTATCAAAATAAGCCCGAGCCGCATGCGTTGCGACTTGCATGTTTCGGTTGTTCAGCTTCGATAACTCGTCTGGATTGATGAGTGGAAATGGGCCACTGCCGGGCGACGCGGCCTTTGGCGTTGTTGATGCTTTCTCTTTCGCCATAGCGTCAATCTCCATCTTATGTTCGTGCGCTTCAAAACCGACACTAAGGGCTTGCAGCCTGCTGGAAACTGATTTTGATCAACTTAGTGCGTATTGTCCGGCTGAAATGACGGTATCGGCAATGACTGAAACCGTTCACCTGATCCAGGTGTCAACCTTTGACGCCGGTCAATTCTATTTCTCTGTAACGCGCTATTTTCCAGTAGGCGATAAGTCGCAATTTACTGTTCTCACGAGAAAGGAAGTTGAACTATGGAACTCAAGGAATTGACGCCTTTTCGGCGCCGGCGTCGCGGAGGAGAGCAGGGCGGGCGTGATGTAGCGCCTGGCCCGTTTGAGCGAATGCATGAAGAAGTGGATCGGTTGTTTGAAGATTTCTTGCCGCAGTTTTCCGATCGCCGAGAACTGGAAAGCCGCATGGGAGGACTTGCGCAAATTGACTTGAGCGAAACGGACGATGCGCTTGAAGTTGATGTTGATCTTCCCGGGGTCAAGGAAGATGATATCGATGTAACCTTTCGCGATGGAGCGCTTTTTATAACCGGAGAACGCAAGCACGAAAGTGAAGAAAAAAAGAAAAACTTCTATCGGTCTGAACGCTCCTATGGCTCTTTTTCACGCAGTATAACACTGCCATGTGACGTCGAAGCAGACCAGATCGACGCCAGGTTCAAAAAAGGCGTGTTAAAGGTAACTCTGCCCAAGTCGCCGGCGGCGAAAGAAAGCCAGCGTAAAATTGAGATTAGGGCTGCGTAATTGCATTTACCCTACTGGGAAGCTCTCCGTTGTCTCGGCGGTGAGGAGCTTTCCTTTGGTTTACAAATTCAATGAACGCCATGCTCACCATTAGCGATGTCGCCCAAGAGATTTATATCGGGAATTGAAAAGTCTCGCTTGGACGTCATTGAAATCAGGCCTAGTTTTTTCAGTTCCGTAATCGCTCTGCAGACCGTTTCAATCGTCAAGCCGAGATGATCCGCGATGTCCTGGCGGCTGACCATCAATATAATATGCTGAGTTGTGGCCTGCTCTTTTGACAGCCTTACCAGGAAAGCCGCTACACGCTGACCGGCGCTCATGCGTCCCAGCATTACAAGACGCTCTCTAACTCGATGCAGGCGCAGCATCAGCATATCAAGAAACCGCTGCGAGAGCTGTGGCGACGAGGCAATTTCGTGGACTAATGCATTCCGGTCAAAACAGCGCAACAAACAGTCTGTAACGCCCTCAGCGGTATGAAGTTGACTATGCAGCTCCGAAATTCCGAATATGTCATCCGCGTTATAGAACTCGACAACCTGGCGGCGACCATCGCTAAGCGTATTAAACTCTTTCACGATGCCGCTTACCACCTGATAACAGTATGGCGCCGTGTCGCCCTCCAGATAAAGCGTTTCTCCAGCCTTGAGGCGTTTAAGAGTTGATTTTGCAGTCAGTTGTAAACCGCCGATATCAGGACCGATATTATTGACGAGCGGCGCGATTTTTTTTTGTGTAAGTGCAGACAGTGCAGACATTATAAAGTCTCCCAGCCAATATTGAAAACCCACACGCTACTGCTGCACGATTTAAGTATGCCGCGGCGCCAGTTTAAAGACGGGGTAAATACCAATGAGGGTTACTCCAAACCTCAGGCCGTTGTCGGCGCAGGACAACGTTTTCCGGTCCGGGCCTGAAAATCCGGAATGCTTACAGGTCTATCAATATGAAATTATTATGTTTTTGAAAGCTAAGTATTATTACGTAGTTATTTTCACCAACGGGTGGCCAATTAGACGGAGCCAATGCGTTTCAATATCAAAGTGATAGATCTATCCAACCCCATACTTAGAATACGCGTGTTTAGCGAGGACCGTCCAGGTTCAACGATACTGCCATTCGGATCAACTCAGCAAAGCTATCCGCGTTCATTTTCAGCATGACTTTTTGCCGGTGCGCTTCAACGGTTCGTGGGCTGATTTCTAATTTCCGAGCGATTTCCTTGTTCGTGTCACCGTCGACGATACCCAAGAGAATGTCTTTCTCACGAGCTGTAAGCTTGTTGAAGTTTTCCCGCGTTTCCTGTGTTGCGCTGAAATCCGGAAGCGCCGGCTGATGCGGAAGAGACAACGCCCGATCGAGGGCGGATATAACTTCTTCAGCTGTAAAGGGCTTTTCAAGGAAGTCTATTGCACCGTTTTTCATCGCACGCACCGCCATCGAAATATCACCATGAGCGGTCATAACAACTACCGGTAAGTTCACCCCATTATGCGAGAGTTTTTCCTGCAATTCCAAGCCCTGGATGCCAGGCATGCATACGTCAACAAGAAGCACGGCATTATTGGTTGCGAGATTATTGAGGTCTTCGAGAAATTCCTCGGCTGACTTAAATCGAAAGACATTATACTCAGCCGCTGATAGCAATGCTGCAACGCCACGCCGAACGGCCATATCGTCGTCAACAAGAAATACGTCACCCTTAAGGGTTGGAGTTACCGTCTGCATAGGCCCCCACAGGCAATTTAACAGTAAATACACATCCCCCTGATTCTTTATTCTTCGCGGTGATTTCGCCTTGATGTGCGTCAATTATTGACTTGGATAAGGATAGTCCTATCCCCATACCGTCTTCCTTGGACGTCACAAAGGGTTCGAACAGCCGTTTATTGATGTCTTCGGAAACGCCATGTCCGGTATCTTCAACACGGATCTCGATTGAGTCTTCTGTTTTTCGGGTTGAGATCGTGAGAGTTTTTTCATTGACGTCATGCATGGCGTCAATCGCGTTGCGGACAAGGTTTACAATGACTTGTTGTATTTGAATGCGGTCAAGCGGCGCCATACCGATATCACCCGCAAGATTCATATTAACATTTACTCCTTCTGATTGTGCGCCGATAAGAGCAATAACGCACGCCTCCTCTATAACTTGATTGAGACCGTGCAGACTTTTCGCTGTCTTGCGCATTCTCAGGAATTCTCTCATCTGTCGAATGATTTCACTGCCGCGGCGAATTTCACTCACTGCATCGTCAAGCAGCGCTGTTGCGTCTCTACATGCGCCGCATTCTCCTTTTTTCAGTATCAATGAGACTGCGCCCGCCAGACTGGCGGCCGCCGTTAGCGGTTGATTGAGCTCGTGGGCGATTGTTGATGCAATTTCACCCATCGCGCTGATGCGTCCGGCATGCTGCAGCTGACGTTGGGTGTTTTCAAGGCGACGTTCGAGCGCCTGGTGCTGCGTTTTGTCTTCAATGAAGCCGACAAGTATTCGTTCGCCGTTGATAAACTCGCTGATATGTATCGTTGCCGGGAAAGACTCGCCGTTCAAGCGTTTTGCAACAACGGGTTGGGTTCTATTAATTGTCTCATTAGCAGATTTTTTTGCACCGCTCTGGGCTCCATTAATATAGAGAAAGTCAGTAAATCCTGGTACCAGCTCATTGATGTTGCTATTGACGACTTGGTTTTCCGTACACAGAAAACAGTGCTCTGCTTCCCTGCTGACGCTTAATATTTCACCGTGTATATTTGTTGTAATAATTGCGACCGGCGACGCATCAATTACTGATTGTAAGTAGGAACGGGTTTGAGAAAGTTGCTTTTCTCTGGCTGTGCTATCGGTAATATCCAGACCGGTCGCCAGAATGCCGGTGATGGCGCCATCACGATTGTGAATAGTCTTGTTCGACCACTTCAATAGCCGGCGGTCGCCGGTTTTGGTTTTCCAATGGTTGGTGAAATGAGTTGGGGCGTCTTTGTCTATGGTTTTCTCAAATACCGATCGAACCGATGCAAATCTCTTCTTCAAGAATTAAAAAATGCCAAATTTTCCGTCCAAGGACTTCATCGGTGGAATATCCAGTAAGTTTTTCGCTCGCGGCGTTAAATCTTAGGATATCACCTGCAGAACTGAGAACAACAATAGGCGTATCCACAGTCTGAATGACCTCGTCGGCGAGGCCCTCGTTAGGCCTGTCAGATATTTCTGTCGCAGTGTTGTGTTCAGTTGTCAAAGTACGATTTCCTCCCGCTTGTTTGATAGGCAGCTAAATCATACGATGAAAAAAATGGCGGTATAAGTGGCGAAGTGATCACTATCAATTACATATAGGTATCAAAGTGGCTATATGGCTATCCCGTGCTCGACATTTATTGAGCGATACTGTCTCACAAAAAGCGTAATGTCTTTTTCGGTCAGGATAGCGTGCTGGCGCAATTCAATTCTCGTGGAAGGGTAATTCTGAAAGGTGCATTATTAATGGTAGGAAAAAGCCGCTCAAATAAGCCTGTCATTTGTATGAATACCTTGGATTGCGATAGTGTATCGAGGTTTTGCAAGTTATTCTCACATAGATATCGGCTGATAATTGCCTGCGAACTTTTTGGAAAGAAAAATCTGTTGGCGAAATCGCGAAATCAACAAACATACCCGCATCAGCGCTCTCTCGCGATTTAGGTCGCCTGAGGCGGGCGGGAATTGTCAAAGCAGAACGTTCATCCAAGAATAGTTTCTACTGTCTTTCAGACCCGGGCGCCAGAGAGCTTGTCGAAGCTTTGATCGCCATTTTTAGAACCACCAACTGAATGAGTTTTTACGACCGCGCCTTTTCTGATTGGCGAAACCAAAAGCTGACCGCGAATACCCTCTAAAGGGAGTCGATAACTGTTTTTAGTTTCTTTTGCACTGATAGCGCAATTTCACCCAAGGATGTGTTTTCGACAGCAGACATTGATGCGATTGGATCAACGGCCGCGACCTCAATTCTTCCATTGGGCAGTTCTTGCACGATTACATTGCATGGCAGCATTGTGCCAATTTTGTCTTCAGCCAATAGGGCTTTGTGTGCGAAACTAGGATTACAAGCGCCGAGAATACGATAGGGTCTAAAATCTACATCCAGTTTTTTCCTAAGCGTCGCTTTCACGTCGATTTCTGTTAATACGCCGAAGCCTCCCTGAGAGAGGGCATCCGTTACACGCGTGATTGTTTCGTCAAATGTTCCGTCGACTTCTCTTGCGAAATAATAAGCCATCAAAATGTCCTTTGTTGATTAAACCATCGACCGCCGCTCACGCTTTCAACTTGTGAACGCCCATCAGATTCAGCACCGCTTTTTCGTAAATAGGTTCCGTCTGGCCCTTGCGTACCTTACCAAGAAAATATTTTTCGAACGCCACCTTTGCAACATGAACCCATTTTCCATGAGCCGCCCAATTCACATTGCGTGGCGGTATTTGCGGCATCGCCACAAACGCGACCCCGCTATCGCCAAAATCTGCAAGGCAAACAGCGTTCCATGTGGCTTCGTGGCTTGGTGCTCGGCCGTTTATCATTTCGGCGATATTTTTCGTAGCGGCATTCGCCATTGACTCAATCATAAACCCAGTTTTGGGTACGCCTACTGGTACAGGCGTATCGCCAACGGAAGGAATGGCGATGCAAACGCCAATTGAAAAAATGTTCGAGTAAGCTGCATTCTGCTGATGTTTGTCTGTGATCACAAAGCCGCGTGGATTCACGAGGCCTTCGATATCGAGCAACGCGCTGACACCCCGGAACGCTGGTAAGATCATTGAGTATTTATGATCTAGGGTGTGGGTTTCGACGACGCTGCCGTCACGCGCCATTTCTTCCACAAGCATAGAATTGTTATTGATATGCGCGATCTTCGCATTGGTGACCCATTTAATATGTCGGTTACGCAACTCCGACTCTAGCAAGCTTTTTGTATCACCGACGCCATCCAGACCTAAATGGCCAATATAGGGTTCCGAGGTGACAAACGTCATTGGCGCCTTGTCACGAATTTTTTCGCCGTTTGAGTTCGGTATCAAGTATAAAAGCAAACTCGTAGGCAGGTCCGAAACAAGATGCGCCCTGCGCTGCGCCCACAACAATTGGCCCTGGATCCTTTATGAAGGATTCAAATGCATCGCGCGCCTTGATGGCATGGTCAGTTGTGCAAATCGACTGAGTGAAGGCGTTAGGACCTAGACCTTCGACTTCATCGAAAGCCAGGTCCGGACCAGTTGCAATGATAAGGTAATCGTAGCTCAAGGTCGTGTTGTCGCCAAACGCCAATAAATTTTCATCGGGTTTAACTGTCTTTACCCATTTGGGTATAAATTCGATGTTCTTGTTCCGAAGCGGTTTTTCAAGCTCTATTTCGATTTGCTGGTGCTTTCGCCATCCGACAGCAACCCACGGATTAGAGGGCGTAAATTGAAAAACCGGCCTGTCGGAAACAACGACGACATGATCGTCTTTTTTCGCCTTTTCTCGCATTTCATATGCAGCCATCACCCCGCCCAGTCCGGCGCCGAGAATTGCTATAGTCACCATGTTTTTATCCTCCAGAGTAAGTCAGCAGTAGTGTCAGAAACTTCTCCGCGCGGCGGCAAATAAGTTGGTGTTGTCCTTCAGCTGGCTGAAGAAGATATCGTTCCGTGGGCCATAAAATATATTGCCGCCTGCTTCGACGAGCCAGTCGTCGCTCAACTTATAGCTGGCGCGCAATCGTAAATGGCCATCGTGCTCGTTCGGACTCCAGAAATTAAAGGCGCTCAGCGTCAAATTCTGATTGAGCGCCAGTTTCGTAAGCCGCACTGTCAGAAGGTGACGTGCTTTGCCCAAAGTTGGTGCGCCTGGCGGAAGTGTTTCAAGAAAAGCCTGCTGATCTGAACGTATTTGTGCAAAGTACTGAACAGCTGCTGTAACTTCCGGCGCAAGTTCTCGCTCATAACCGACAAGAAACCGGGAGTCGCTGTTCGGAATGAACGGATTCGCGCCGTTTGGATCATCGCGGCTCAGATAGCGCCCAAATTCCGCGGTCAAAATACCATTTTGAAAGGGGCCTCTGAAGCTTGCACCGTAGACGGAGAGCCTGGGAAAGAAAAACTGTCCTGTTTCATCGAAACCGGCAGGCCCTTTGAAAAATCCCACATAGCCATAGCTCGCAATTTCAAATGCGCCAATCTGGCGATGAAGCCGACCGGCGAACTCGTCATCGGAAAACCATTTTTCAGGCTTTACTGGGGCAAGGACGGTATCATTACCGACAATTTCGCCGACAGTCGGATTGAAATAAGACAGGCGTGAACCATCGATGAAGCGATCGGCGTCGAAGCGCGGTGTGTAGATAAGGTCCACATTGGCGATGTCGTGAAACAACGATACGCGCACGGCGTCCGAAGGCGCTTTTAGGTATTCCTCATCCCTACCGATGAAGAAAGCCTGAAAGTCCTTCGGGAAGAGATCATTAATGAATATGAGGTCGCCGACGCCCCATGTGAGGATCTGTCGACCGGCTTTCACATCGGCAAAATCAAGAGGGCGCCAGAGAACATTCGCCTCGCGAAGGTCAAATGCGCCTTCACCGGTTTCCAGTTTTGGTTTTCGGCGATCGACAACTTCGTCATAGACTGCGTCGCCGGCGAGACGGATCGCTAACCCACCAGGCTCCCATTGAGATTCCAGGTGGAGACGCGTTTCGCCAATAGTGAATGCGCCTTGGCCGGAATCATTTTGCAATCGGGGGCCGATACGCGCTTCCAGAAAACCCGGTAACATTTGAAAATAAAGCGGGCTGGCGATCTTCTGGCCGAGAGCCTTCTGTGTTTTTCCGATCTAGTGTCTCGTCGTTGAGCCCAGCGGGCAGCGAAGGTTCCGTTTTATCAAGACCAGATGGCAAGCGAGGCTCTGCTTGCTTTTTTATTTCCTCCGTATCCGGCTGTGTCTCGAGCCCTTCCGGCAAAGCAGGTTCTTGCGCTAGTAAAACATTAGGCAAGCCGAGCGCCGCCATAGCTAAAAATGATATGAAAACCAGACGGTGCACTGTGCGAGTTACCGTAGGTATCGCCGTGGCGGATTACGCAAGTAACGTTCAGTGAAAACGTCTTCCGGCAGATCGACATCGTAATCGACCGCACTATAGACCATCGTGGTTGCGCCGCCGATCTGCAAATCCTCCATCCGCGATTCAATAACGGTTGGATGCCCATCTACGGTTTCAACTTTCACGGCCGAGTAGATGCGGTACGCTTCACCGCCATTATCATAATATTCGGTTTTAACTGGAATGAAGGTGGTTTTGTGTATCCAGTTTTTGTATCTGGCGAATTCAACACTGCCACTGCGATGGGGCGTGCTTTCGATGATGTAATAGTTATCGGTTTCTTCAAGAAGAACATGCGTATCTTCGTCCGGTCCGCGACCAGACACATCTTCGTAAAAGAAGTGCGAGCCGACAAAACTGGTGCGCTCATCGCTGGCGGCTATGCGCTTCACCAGGTCAAGGGCGGGTAAGTAAAGCCACCGGTCGTCATCGGTGTTTACATGCTTCCAGACCATAAAAGTGGTGCGGTTCACATCGGCAGGGCGGTTGAAGTAAACGTAAAATCGCTGCTCGCCGTTATCAGTATCGTCGATATCCGTACGGAGTATGACGAATTCGCGTGAGCGCTCGCGGCCGCGGGCGTCGACGATAGTCATGGATACTTTCGCTTTACCATCCTTGCCTTGGTAATATGCGGCGGCGCTCGCTTTATCGACGATATCTTGAACGGCTGGTTCCGTTTCGGCAGATGCAGGAACGTTTGCAGCGACCGAAAGTGCCAATGCTGCAACCAAACTCTTAAGCGGATTGAACATGAGCTACTCCTTTCGATTTTACTTTGGGAAAAAACAGAGTCTCGAAGGCGGTGATAAGCGCCGGCAACGCCAGAAGCGTCGTCGCTCCTGCAAGAACGAGTATGGCGGAAATAAATACACCGACCGTTCGATATGGGATCAGCGGCGCCAGGAGGAGCGGCAAAAACCCTGCGCCGATGACAATCACATTACGAAAGATAGCGCGGGCCGGTTCGCCAAACGCCGCTCGCGCCGTCGCACGCCAATTTCCGATCGTTTCGTAGAGCTGCCGGCTACGTACATTGAAGTGAATGGCGTAATCGACAGCAAGTCCAAGACTGAGTGCTGACAGGACAGCGACCGGCATATCATAGTCTTTGCCAACAAAACCGATCACACCGTAAATGACTGAGATCGTGACCGTTAACGGCGCCATCGATAAAAGTCCCCAGAAGAATGATCTAAAGAGAAATGTCATCAAAATGAGAACGATGGCGAAGCTGCCAAGAAACGCCGTCAGCATTCCGGACACCATTTTCTGCTGCCAGACAACGTTGATATATGTCAGACCAAACCACTGGTGCGTGAGTGCGACTGGCGCAAAGTTTTCAGCCATATAAGTGTCGACAGCACTCACCACAGCGTTCATATCAACATTGTCGCCACTTTTGAGCTGCACCCAGATTGTCGTTTTACGGTAATCAGGTGTTACCAGCTTGAACAAATCCTGAGGCCGGTGACTGTTTTGATAGGTGATCAGCGTTTGCGCGACAGCCGCCGGCGTGTCAGGAATTCGGAATGCCTCGTCCTCGCCGACAAACAGATCTCTGTGTACTGTTTTTACAATGTCGGGCAGAGCGTTGGATTTTCCGACAAGACCGCTCACTTGCAAATGCGCTTGCAGATCCTCGATAAACGCCAGCATGTCTGGACGTTTAAAAGTATCGGCGGTCAGTCGCGCCTGATCCAGTGTTAATAAAACGGTGTCCCATGCGTCCCACTCAGCATCGCTTTCAGCAGCGTCGAGCTCTTGCTGTGCAAAATTCTCAAGTGAGGCGATAAACGCATCTGCGTCATCGACGCTCTCTTTCACTGAGTGGATGCGCGCAACTGTCTGCGACGCGGCATCAGTCTCCAACACGTTCAACAGTGCTACGGTTTCATCCGCAAGAGCGTCAGTTGTGTTTGGACCGGCGGCTGGCTCCAGCGTAAGATACGCCATATAGGTGCCGGCAAAACGTTCATTCAGGGCGCGGTCCGCGATGCGGATTTCATGATCTGCGGCGAACCATTTGACAGGATTGTCATTGATCCGAATTTGCGTGACACCGTATGCGGCAACCACGAGGGCGAGCGTTAGCGTGAGCAGGATTGCTTTCGAACGAGCGATCGCAAAATCGCCAACGCCATGAAGAAATCGAGCGAGTGGCCCATGTTGTTCTTTCGCCAACGAGGCGCCGCCAAAATTCTTGAGCGACTTTTCCGGCATTAACATGATATATGCGGGAACGAGGGTGACGGTGAAAAGCCAGGCGAGAAAGACGCCGAACGCAACAAAGAT
This sequence comes from Hyphococcus sp., assembly GCA_965230025.1. Lineage (GTDB taxonomy): Bacteria > Pseudomonadota > Alphaproteobacteria > Caulobacterales > Parvularculaceae > Hyphococcus. Next base: position 1,629 of record CBDDKD010000037.1, on the reverse strand, counting down.
ACCGAATACCCGGACCGGCGGAATCGGCGTCAGGGCGAGTGAGGCAAACCCCGCGCATGTCGTCAGCGTTGTAAAAAACATTGGCCGCCACAGCTCATCCATGACATGAGAGATGGTCTTCCGGCGGTCGCGATATTGCGGGTAACGGTCATAGAAGTCTGATAATATATGAACCGCATCAAGCACGGCGATGGGCATCACAAAAATCGGAATCATGGAACTCATGATGTGTACGGTGTTTCCCGTCGCGACGAGCAGTCCCATGGCGCCGATGACGCTAACCATCGCGACAATCATCGGAGACACGATGAGGTTGGCGTTGCGAAAAAAGAACCACATGAGAATAAAGACCAGGATCATTGCGGCAGGCGCTGAAATCGCCATCTGGCGAAACATCTCCACGCCGAATTGGTCCTGCGCGATTGGCAAGCCTGTAATGTGATAAACGGCGCTGTCATCAAACTCGGCGATTTTGCCTTTCAACTCCCGCGCCAACGCGAAAGCTGGCATTTTTCGCCGTAATCGGAATATATAGCGCGATTGCCTGCCCGTCGCCGGAAACGAGCGTGTTGTTCAATGTCGGGATGCGCGCCGCCTTTTCACGCACTGCCGTTGCTTCTTCGTCATTTTCCGGGGCGTTCGGCATGAGCCAGTTAAAACTGACAGCGCCAAGACCGGCCTGTTCAATGCTGTCGACCGTCGATGGCGCGATGATGTCAACGCTAATGACGCCGGCTGTCGCCTCTTCCTCTTGCCAGCGAATGGTCTTCGCGAACTCGGTCAACGCATGGACATTGCCAAGGGTCTCGGCGTTAAAAACCCCATTGGGATGTCGCTCGTTGACAACGCCGACAACGATTAAATCATGAAGCGCGAACTCGGCCTTCATATCGTTGTGATAGACGCGCACAGGCTCATCCACGCTGAGCATATTTTCAGGGTCTGTATCGACTTTGAGAGCGTTGAGAAACGGAAAGGCCGATGGCGCGAGCGACGGCGCGGCGACCAGGGCGATCATAATTGCTGCAAAGGCGCCGGCGATCCACATCGCGACAGATGGGCGGTCTGCAGCGCGTTCCGAAAGATAGCTCATCTCGCCGTCCTCTCCGCCGACAGGCGCTTATTGAAATGCTGCGCCGGGTCTTGCGCCGAGCGCCTTGAAGATTTTTGCTGCGGGACAAAATCCTGTAAAAGCCGCCTGAAACATGTTCAGGCCTGCAAAAGCGGTCAGCAGGAACCATAATGGGTGCGCCCAAAGACCAAGTCCGAGACCGGTAAGCACGACCAATCCCGCGAAAGCGAACACCATGCGATCCACATTCATAGCTTTCTCCTTCGTTCCCGGTTTCGTTATCCAGCGAATGCGGTATTGTCGTTGCGCTGAATCAAATGCGCCGCAGAATTATTTGTATGCGGCTATGTTGTATTATTCATATATGCGAATATAACAATATTCAAGATGGCCAAACTCGAATTGATGGAAAAAAATGTTGAGACCGCGTCGCAATTGCTCAAAGCGATTGGGAGTCCGACGCGTCTTATGTTGCTCTGCGCTCTGGCGGACGGTGAAAAGTCCGTGTCGGAACTCACCGATGCGCTCGGCTTGCGTCAGGCCATGGTGTCGCAGCA
>CBDDKD010000036.1:0-30308 GCA_965230025.1 Hyphococcus sp. | reverse complement strand
TCCGCGCGTTCCGAGCGTCGCCTACTCAACGATGTTTTTCGAGCTTTGCAAGAACCTGAAGGCGCAAGGTCAGGTCATAACCCGTTCAGAGACAACACAAGCCCCCATCAAAGACGAAAATTTCCTATTTTTTACAGTGCCTTATAAGGTCGGCGCCAGCGGGCTTGGCTACCATCTAGGCCGCCAGCGATATGCAGCCGCATGCCTTGAAGTTGTGCAAGCCTTTAAGCCCCATATCGCAGTGGTCGCCAGCGATCTGGAACCACGACATTTGAGCGTGATTAAACGGTCCGGCGCCAAGATCGTCTACTCCATGCATAATACTTTCTGGCCTATGGGTGAGCCTCACATCAGTCTTAAAAAGAGGCTTGCGAATGCGCTTGCCAAACGGTCGCTGACGGTAATCGACGCCGCTATTTGCACCTCGCATGAATGCGAGCGTCAGCTACAAAGTCTTTCTGCGAACCCTCTCCCAACCTTTGTCGAGACGCCACAGCAGATCGCACGAACCACCCGCTCCGATAAGCCAAGAAAAGGCCCGGCAACCCAATTACTTTATCTTGGACGGATTGAGGAACCGAAGGGCGTGTTCGATCTGCTCGACTCATTTGAGGAACTGTTCCAATCGAGGCCAGAATTAGGGCTTAATTATCTCGGCGCAGGGGCCAGTCTTAGCGCCCTTCAGGACGAAATCGCCAGCCGCAACCTTGAAAGTATCGTCAAAGCACCTGGACACGTCGACTCAAAGGAAGTTCACGAAGCCTTGGCCAACTGCCACATTCTGGTTTGCCCTACGCGAACCAGCTTTAACGAAGGGCTCGCCTTCGTTTGTTTCGAGGCGGCATTGCATGCGGCGCCGACTGTTATGAGCACCGTGGTGCCGGCAAGGGATTTATTGAACGGCGGTTGCGCAGTGTTCGACGCGGACTCCACGCCAGCCATGACTAACGAGCTAACACGCTTGATTGATAACGCGACTGCCTGGGAGGAGCTATCTGGCAACGCCATTAAATGCGCTGAGGTCGTATTTGACCGTGAACGGTCATGGGGAACTTTGCTTTATCGCGCATTCCTCGCTGCGAACAAAAAACAATAAACTGCGAACTGAAAAAGAAAACGGCGGCCCAAAGGCCGCCGTCTTAAGGCTGTAAAGGCAATAAAAACTATTCAGCAGCATCCTGACTAACAACATCATCGCCAGTTGTCGCCGTTTGTTCTGGCGCCTCAATTGCAATCGCTTGCGAAGCAGCTGCGCGCTTTTCACGTTCAGCGATGAGCGCCTGATCACGGCGCTCAGCTTCAATCTGACGTTTCGACATCGCACCGCCAGTACCCGCCGGAATAAGACGGCCAACGATGACGTTTTCTTTCAGGCCTTCAAGCGTGTCTACTTTTCCGTTGACTGCGGCATCTGTCAGAACCCGCGTTGTTTCCTGGAATGAAGCGGCGGAAATGAAGGAACGCGTCTGCAGCGATGCCTTGGTGATACCGAGCAACACTGGCACACCCTTCGCCGGAGCTTTACCCTGATCTTCAAGCTTCGCATTCGTCTCTTCAAACTCAAGCTTGTCAATTTGTTCCTCTTTGAGGAATAGGGAGTCGCCAGCGTCTGTGACCTCAATCTTCTGCAGCATCTGCCGCACAATCACTTCGATGTGCTTGTCATTAATCGGAACACCCTGAAGCCGATAGACCTCCTGGATCTCGTTAATGAGATAATCGGCAAGCGCTTCAATACCCAGAATCTGAAGAATATCATGTGGCGCGGGGTTACCATCCATCAAATACTCACCCTTAGCGATAAAATCGCCATCCTGAACGGCAATATGCTTGCCCTTCGGCACGAGGTAATCTGACGGCTCCAGATTCTCATCTGTCGGAATAATCCGGATACGACGCTTGTTTTTATAGTCGCGGCCGAATTCAACCTTGCCATCAACATCAGCGATGATCGCATGGTCTTTGGGACGGCGTGCTTCGAACAATTCCGCAACTCGCGGCAGACCACCGGTAATATCGCGTGTCTTGGCGCCTTCTGTTGGAATACGCGCAACCGCGTCACCCGGCGAAATACTGTCGCCATCTTCAACGGACAGAACAGCATCAACCGGCAAAATATACCGCGCCTCACCGCCGCTCGCCAATTTAAGCGGTTCGCCATTTTCATCGACAATCGCGATCGCTGGTTTCATGTCAGCGGCGCGTGGATTTGATCGCCAATCCGTCACGACCCGACTCGCAATACCGGTCGCTTCGTCTGCAACAACCTGCATGGAGAAACCTTCCTGCAAGTCTTCAAATTTCACCTTACCAGCGACTTCTGTAAGAATCGGAATGGTGTAAGGGTCCCAATCGGCGAGACGCAATCCACGTGTCACCTCAGCGCCATCGTCCACACGAAGCTTGGCGCCATAAGATATTTTATAAGACGCGTGCTCTTTACCCGCTTCGTCAAGAATTTTGACCAGCGTGTTACGCCCCATGACCATAAGGTCACCGGCCGAATTCTTGACAACATTACGGCCTTCGAGCTTGATGACGCCCTCATGGCTCGCCTCAATGAACGATGTGTCGCCAACCTGGGCCGTACCGCCAACGTGGAATGTCCGCATCGTAAGCTGCGTACCTGGCTCGCCAATCGATTGAGCGGCGATAACGCCAACGGCTTCGCCAATGTTGACGTCGCTGCCACGCGCTAAGTCACGACCATAGCATGATGCGCATACGCCGATTTTTGAATCACAAGTAAGAACCGAGCGAACACGAACGGTTTGAATACCCGCGCCCTCAATTTCTTCAGCTTGCGCCTCATCAGTCTGGTCCCCTGTCCTGCCAAGAATCTCGCCTGTTTCCGGGTGCTCGATATCGTCAAGAAGCGTGCGCCCCAAGATACGCTGTGAAAGCGGCACAATAATATCACCGCCCTGCACCACCGCATCCATCGTGATGCCATTCTTGGTGCCACAATCGATTTCGCGAATAATGCAGTCCTGAGCAACATCGACCAGGCGGCGCGTCAGGTAGCCGGAGTTCGCCGTTTTCAATGCGGTATCCGCCAGACCTTTTTCGTGCGCCGTGTGTCGAGTTGAAGTACTCAAGCACCGTCAGCCCTTCTTTAAAGTTCGACGTAATCGGCGTCTCAATAATTTCACCGGACGGCTTGGCCATAAGGCCGCGCATGGCGCCAAGCTGACGCATCTGCGTGGGGGAGCCACGAGCGCCCGAATGCGACATCATATAGATTGAGTTTGGCTCAAGCTGACGCTTCGATTCAGGATCAAATTTTGTCTCGGAAATTTCCGCCATCATCGCGTCGGCGATTTTGTCCGTGCACTTAGCCCATGCATCGATGACTTTGTTGTATTTCTCGCCGCGCGTGATCAAACCCTCAGCATATTGCTGCTCGAAATCACCGACAAGATTACGCGTCTCTTCGACAAGCGGCTTCTTCGCCGCCGGGATAACGACATCATCCTTACCAAAGGAAATACCGGCCTTACAGGCTTCCTTGAAGCCAAGGTCCATTATGTGATCGGCAAAGATAACAGTCTTTTTCTGACCGCAATGACGATAGACGATGTCAATGAGGCCTTGGATTGTTTTTTTCGTCAGCAGTTGATTGACAACCGAGAACGGCACATTGGAATCACGCGGCAGAACCTGCGCCACCTTCATACGGCCTGGTGTTGTCTCCACAACTTTATGAATGACATTGCCTTCTTCATCGACGGTGTCCCAGCGCGCCTTAATTTTTGCGTGCAAAGACACGGCGCCAGCTTCAAGAGCATGCTCAATCTCCTGGATGGTGCCGAAGGTCATCCCTTCGCCCAACTCGCCCTCTTTTTCCATCGTGATGTAGTAGAGGCCGAGAACGATGTCCTGTGACGGCACGATAATCGGTTTGCCGTTAGCGGGCGACAGGATGTTGTTCGTCGACATCATCAAGACACGCGCTTCCAATTGCGCCTCAAGCGACAATGGTACATGCACGGCCATCTGGTCACCGTCGAAGTCGGCGTTAAACGCCGTACATACCAGAGGGTGCAACTGGATAGCCTTACCTTCAATCAGCTTCGGCTCAAAAGCCTGAATGCCAAGACGGTGCAGCGTCGGCGCCCGGTTGAGCATAACCGGATGCTCGCGAATAACTTCGTCGAGAATATCCCAGACTTCGGGGCGTTCCTTTTCGACCAGTTTTTTCGCCTGCTTAACCGTCGCAGACAAACCTTTTGCATCGAGACGCGAATAGATGAACGGCTTGAAGAGTTCGAGCGCCATCTTTTTCGGCAGACCGCACTCATGCAGCTTCAGCTCCGGACCAACTACAATCACGGAGCGACCGGAATAGTCGACGCGCTTACCAAGCAGGTTCTGACGGAACCGGCCCTGTTTGCCTTTCAGCATATCTGAAAGGGATTTCAGCGGACGCTTGTTGGTGCCGGTGATGACGCGACCGCGTCGCCCGTTGTCAAAGAGCGCATCAACAGATTCTTGAAGCATGCGCTTTTCGTTTCGAACGATAATGTCCGGCGCACGCAATTCAATAAGACGCTTCAGGCGATTGTTCCGGTTAATGACGCGACGATAGAGATCATTCAAATCTGATGTCGCGAAACGACCGCCGTCGAGGGGAACAAGCGGACGCAATTCCGGCGGGATGACCGGAATGACCGTCATGATCATCCACTCTGGACGGTTACCGGACTCGATAAATGCATTGATGAGCTTCAGGCGTTTTGCGAGTTTCTTTGGCTTCAGTTCGGTTGTCGCTTCCGCAATTTCGACGCGCAATTGCTCAGCAACGGCTTCAAGGTCAATCGCGGATAAAATCTCACGCATGGCTTCCGCGCCAATACCGGCGGTAAAGCTGTCTTCGCCATACTCTTCCTGCGCCTGAAGATATTCTTCCTCTGTAAGCAACTGGTTCGGCGTCAGCGGCGTCAGACCCGGCTCAATGACAATATATTGTTCAAAATAGAGAACCCGCTCTACATCTTTCAGCGTCATATCGAGCATCAGCGAGATGCGTGACGGAAGCGACTTCAGGAACCAGATATGCGCACAAGGGGCCGCTAGTTCGATGTGCCCCATGCGATCACGGCGGACTTTGGTGAGCGTGACTTCGACACCACACTTCTCACAAGTGATGCCTTTGTACTTCATGCGCTTGTACTTGCCGCACAGGCATTCATAGTCCTTTACAGGACCGAAGATGCGCGCGCAGAAAAGACCATCACGTTCCGGTTTGAATGTCCGGTAGTTGATGGTTTCCGGCTTTTTGATTTCACCAAACGACCAGGAGAGAATTTTCTCCGGGCTCGCCAGCGAAATGCGGATCTGATTGAACGTTTGTACCGGCGCAACGGGATTGAATACGTTCAGCAGTTCCTGGGACATAAGAGCCTCTCAATTCAATTACGGATGATCAGTCCGTAAATACTTATCTAAACAAAAGCAGGGGGCTGTATGCGCCCTACCCGCCTTGCAATTCTACATTCAGTCCGAGCGAGCGCATTTCCTTGACGAGCACGTTAAAGCTCTCCGGAATGCCCGCTTCAAAGCTGTCATCACCGCGGACAATCGCCTCATAGACTTTTGTTCGGCCGGCGACGTCATCGGATTTCACCGTCAACATTTCCTGCAAGGTGTAAGCAGCGCCGTAAGCCTCCAGCGCCCAGACTTCCATCTCACCGAAACGCTGCCCGCCAAACTGCGCCTTTCCCCCCAACGGCTGCTGGGTAACAAGCGAGTATGGACCAATGGAACGCGCATGGATTTTGTCGTCGACCAGGTGGTGAAGTTTCAGGAGATACTTGTATCCCACCGTCACCTGGCGCTTAAACGCTTCGCCGGTTCGACCATCGAAAAGCGTAACCTGGCCGCTTTCCTCGAGCCCTGCCTTGTCGAGCATTTTGACGATTTCGTTCTCACGGGCGCCGTCAAAGACCGGCGTTGCAATCGGCACACCGCGAACTAGGTTTCCACCAAGCTCTTTCAACTCCTCATTGGAGCGCGGCAGCACCTGCTCTTCACCGTAAACGTCTTTAAATTTGGCGACCAACTCATCGCGGGAGCTTTCACCTGTCTCCCACTCTTCCATGATCTGACCGATTTGGCGCCCGAGACCACGGCACGCCCAACCAAGGTGGGTTTCAAGAATCTGCCCGACATTCATGCGAGACGGCACGCCCAACGGGTTAAGAACGATGTCGACTGGCGTTCCATCTTCGAGGAACGGCATGTCTTCCATAGGCGCAATCTTGGAAATGACACCTTTGTTACCGTGACGGCCAGCCATCTTATCGCCCGGCTGAAGCTTGCGCTTCACGGCAACGAAGACCTTGACCATTTTCATGACGCCTGGCGGCAGTTCATCACCACGCTTGAGCTTATCGACCTTGTCATCAAACCGGGCTTCGAGGCGCGCTTTTGAAGCATCGAACTGCTTTTTAAGCGCTTCGATCTCAGACATCGCCGCTTCGTCAGCAATACCGATTTTCCACCACTGGCCTTTGGAAAGATGCTCTTCGAGCACTTCTTCCGTGACTGTGCCTTTTTCAAAACCTTTCGGTCCCGATACCGCTTCCTTATTCAACAGGAGCGGTTTCAGACGGCCATAGATATTGCGCTCCAGAATAGCGAGTTCATCGTCGCGGTCTTTGGCGAGGCGTTCGACTTCCTCACGCTCAATCGCAATAGCACGCTCGTCCTTGTCAACGCCATGACGGTTAAAGACACGAACCTCAACGACCGTGCCCGCAACACCCGGCGGTAGTTTCAAGGATGTGTCACGCACGTCAGCGGCTTTCTCGCCAAAGATCGCGCGGAGGAGTTTTTCTTCCGGCGTCATTGGACTCTCGCCCTTTGGCGTGATCTTGCCAACAAGAATATCGCCCGGATGAACCTCAGCGCCAATAGCGACAATACCAGCCTCATCGAGATTTCTGAGCGCCTCTTCGGAAACGTTCGGAATATCTCGCGTGATCTCTTCAGGGCCAAGCTTCGTGTCACGCGCCATCACTTCGAATTCTTCGAGGTGGATCGACGTGAACACGTCATCACGCACGATGCGTTCGGAAATGAGGATTGAATCCTCGAAGTTGTAACCGTTCCATGGCATGAACGCGACAAGTACGTTCTTGCCAAGCGCCAGTTCGCCCAAGTCCGTCGATGGCCCGTCGGCGATGATGTCGCCTTCACGGACAATATCTCCGATCTTCACGAGCGGGCGCTGGTTGATACAGGTGTTCTGGTTCGACCGCTGGAACTTGCGCAGATTGAAGATATCGACGCCCGGCTTGGTTGGGTCGTTTTCTTCCGTCGCGCGCACAACAATGCGCTGAGCGTCAACCTGCTCCACCACGCCTGGCCGGCGTGCGGCGACAGCGGCGCCAGAGTCACGCGCCACAACCGACTCCATGCCCGTACCAACGAAAGGCGCTTCAGCCTGCAATAACGGCACGGCCTGACGCTGCATGTTTGAGCCCATCAAAGCGCGGTTCGCGTCGTCATTTTCAAGGAATGGAATGAGCGCCGCCGCAACAGACACAAGCTGCTTCGGCGAAACGTCGATATAGGCGACGTCTTCACGCGGCACGAGCGTCGCATCGCCGCCAACGCGGCAGTTGACGAACTCATTTGCAAGCTTGCCATTCTCATCGACTTCCGCGTTCGCCTGCGCAATTGCAAAACGCTGCTCTTCCATCGCGGAGAGGTAAATCACCTCATCCGTAACCTTGCAGTCGATGACCCGGCGATATGGGCTTTCGATGAAACCGTATTTATTGACCTGCGCGTGTGTCGCCAGCGAATTAATCAGACCGATATTTGGACCTTCCGGCGTTTCAATCGGGCAGATCCGACCATAATGCGTCGGATGAACGTCGCGCACTTCAAAGCCTGCGCGTTCACGCGTCAAACCACCCGGGCCAAGCGCAGACAGGCGGCGCTTATGGGTGATTTCTGACAGCGGGTTCGTCTGGTCCATGAACTGTGAAAGCTGCGACGAACCAAAGAATTCGCGCACCGCCGCCGCAGCTGGTTTCGCATTAATCAAATCATGCGGCATCAGCGTGTCGAGTTCCTGGCTGGACATGCGTTCCTTGATGGCGCGCTCCATCCGCAGCAACCCGATACGGTACTGGTTTTCCATCAGTTCACCGACCGAGCGAACTCGGCGATTACCGAGATTATCGATGTCGTCAATTTCACCGCGACCATCACGGAGGTTCACGAGCGTTTTCAGGACATCGAGAATGTCTTCTTTACGGAGCGTACGCAGGGAATCGTCAGTCTCAAAACCGAGCCTGATATTCATTTTCACCCGGCCGACCGAAGAAAGGTCATAACGTTCAGGATCGAAAAACAGCGAATAGAAAAGACCTTCCGCCGTCTCAAGGGTCGGCGGCTCGCCTGGACGCATAACGCGATAGATATCGATCAGCGCCATATCGCGATTGGAGTTCTTGTCCGCATTAAGCGAATTGCGCATGTACGCGCCAATATTGATGTGGTCGACATCAATCGTATCAAACGACTTGATCCCGATCTCTTCGAACAGCTCAAGGTGCTTTTCGGAGATTTCTTCGCCGGCCTCCGCGTAAATCTCACCTGTATCGAAGTTCACGAGGTCAGACGCGAAGTAACGCCCGATCATTTCTTCGTCCGACAGCAGCAATTCCTTAACGCCGTCCTCAGCCACTTTTTTTGCTGCGCGAGCCGAGATTTTCTTGCCCGCTTCAACGATGACTTCACCATCTTTGGCGTTGATCAAATCACGTTCAACCTTCACGCCTTTCCAGCGCTCCGGCTTGTACGGCATCGTCCAGCCGGTTTTGATCTTTTTGTGCGAGACCCGGTCGTAAAACTCGTCGAGGATCTCTTCCTGATCCATGCCAAGCGCATAAAGCAGTGTCGTCGCCGGCAGTTTCCGGCGACGATCGATGCGAACATTGACGATATCTTTGACGTCGAACTCGAAATCAAGCCAGGAGCCGCGATAAGGAATGATGCGCGCGCCGAACAGCAATTTCCCTGACGAATGCGATTTACCTTTGTCGTGGTCAAAAAAGACGCCCGGACTGCGGTGCATCTGAGAGACGATCACACGCTCTGTACCGTTAACGATAAACGTACCGTTGTCCGTCATGAGCGGCATGTCGCCCATGTAGACTTCCTGCTCCTTGATATCCTTGACGGATTTGGCGCCGGTTTCTTCGTCGACCTCGAATACGATCAGACGCAGCGTAACCTTCAGCGGCGCCGCGTAAGTCATATCGCGCTGCTGGCATTCCTCAGTGTCATATTTCGGATCTTCGAATTCATAAGACACATATTCGAGAGTCGCCGTTTCGGTAAAATCCGATATCGGAAAGACCGAACGGAACACCGCTTCAAGCCCGTCAATCTCGCGATCCTCTGACTTAATAAAGCGCTGGAGGAACTGCTCATAAGAGTCTTTTTGAACCTGAATAAGGTTCGGCATTGGAGCCGCATCACCGATACGACCGAAATTTTTACGAATGCGTTTCTTCTCAACGAAGGATTGCGCCATCTTTGTCCTCACAACGGAAATCATCTGCCCCAGAGCATGGCCACCTTGAGGGCGATCAAGGTTAGCGCATGCGCAAATGCGCCCGTCGGCCGGAAAGTTCGACCGCGGGTCGCGGGTGAATTAGTTTTTGTTCTCGATTAATCGAAGCACGTCGCCGCAAAGCCTGAAGCCGCCGATGGAGGGCCACCGGCGGCGAAGTTGTTTAATAAGCGCGCATTAAGGGTCTCGCAACCCTTTTTATTAAAAAAAACGCGCTTTCCCCAAATTTCCCGGAACGGGCTACTTGAGTTCGACCTTTGCGCCAGCGTCTTCGAGTTTCTTCTTGATCTCTTCCGCTTCGGCCTTAGCTGCGCCTTCTTTGACAGCCTTACCACCGGCTTCGACGAGGTCTTTCGCCTCTTTCAGGCCAAGGCCCGTAATCGCGCGCACTTCCTTGATTACGTTGATTTTCTTGTCGCCTGCTTCGAGCAGAATGACGTCGAATTCGGTCTTTTCTTCAGCAGCTTCGCCGCCGCCAGCACCAGGCGCTGCCGCCACGGCAACTGCGCCAGCCGCTGGCTCGATGCCATACTCGTCTTTGAGAATATTCTTCAGCTCAGCCGCTTCGAGAAGCGTCAGGCCAACAAGCTCTTCAGCCAGTTTTTTCAGATCAGCCATTGTCTTATCTTCCTAGTTCGTTGGTTAGATTAACAAAAATCGGTAAGGCGCTTATGCCGCCTCGCGATTCTCAAGAGTTTCCAGAATGCCGGCGATATTTGACGCTGGCGCACCAATGGCCCCTGCGATATTCGACGCCGGCGAGGTGATCGTCAGAACGATAGAAGCAAGCAATTCTTCACGCGAAGGCATGGAAGCAAGCGCTTCAACAGCCTTTTCATCAAGAATTTCTTCGCCCATCGAGCCGCCAAGGATTTTGAGTTTTTCATTATCTTTGGCGAATTTTTTCACGGCTTTCGCCGCCGCGACCGGATCTTCAGAGAATGCGATAGCGGTCGGCCCCTGGAACAAATCACAGAGCTTTTCGCTCGGCTTTCCAGAGATCGCGATCTTGGCGAGGCGATTCTTCACGATCCGCATGTTGGCGCCGGCTTCACGCAAATCAGCGCGCAAGCCTTCCATTTCAGCGACTGTCAAGCCGCCATTCGCCACCAGCACAACCGCATTCGAATCGAATACGCCGCCGATCCATTCGACCATCTCCGCCTTTTGGGTTCTGTCCATGAGGCAGTCCCTTCAGTTCAAACAAGGCCGAACCATTCGACCCCAATGATCCCCGCTTGCGCGAGGGGCTTCGATTTTGCGTTTAAAATCCGAGAACCAAAAAAGGCCCCCGCGAATAAACGCCCGGAGCCTGCCCTAGAAGGTCCAACAAACCGGCCTGATTTGGCCGACTGGTCTATTCCCTCTGTCTATGCAGGAGATTAAGCAGGCCTCGATAATCCTTGGCCTGCGCCCGCAGTCTTGGACAGGTAACGTCACTTAAAAGCAACGAAGCGCGCGTAATAGCGGGACCATTGAAAAAAGCAAGAGCAGGCCAGCAAAAATCAGTCCGGCAAATGCTCACAACCTTAAGTGTTATAACGTTCACAACCACAATCGTCTTTGACTCATCGTTAACTATAATTCATATTTGTCGAATTGGGGTTGAGGGGAATGTTGACGCTGTGGCTGAAGACGAATCTTCAAGCTCAAAAGAATTTACGCCCAGCGCGACAGGCTTGACCGTCCTGCAAATTCTGGCCGTGGCGGCGAACATCGTGTGGCGACCATGCCTTTATTTAGCAAAAGTTTTTCTCCGTATTAATGATTGGATCACTAAACAACCCAGAGTTATAGCGCTTGGATTATTGTCTCTAAGCGTCGTATGGACCTTTGCTAACCCTTTTGACACTGATGACTTTGGCGACAGAAATCGAGCAAACTGGCTCAATGTGATTTCTAGTCCTTTTTACGGCGGCTTTGATCGCACTGGCCAGAAAAACATCACAATGGTGCTCATCAATCGAGATACGCTCGATTATTTCAGAGACCCCTTTTGGCCCCCCTCATATGATGCTCAAACGAAGCTAATAGAGGCGCTTGTTCAATATCAGCCTCAAGCAATATTCTTAGATTTTTATTATACGCGCCCGCACCATTGGCCCTCCCCTTCAAAATCTCAATTAAACCTGAGAAAAAATACTGGCGACCCCTCGCCGCCAGCACAGCTCGATTCTGACGACTTGGCGCAATTTGGCATTTTAACCGCCGATGACACGAAAAGCCGACAAAACAATCTTGATGCATACGATTGCACGGAGCTAGCAAACAAAAACGTCAACACAATAAACGACCCGTCGGGCATTGAACGTCTTTCGCGAACAATGCACTGCGCCCGTCGCGGCAAACTTGATCTTCCGTACAGTCTGACAAATCGAAACACGACAGACGATTTTTTTGCAATCGATTCTTCGGTACCCATACTTCACGGACCAGTATCAACACACTACTCGCAACTTAGCCCGTTACAGACATCAGCTGGGATCTCGGTTGCCGGATATCCAAGCGTTGCATCACTTCTCGTAAAACCATCAGACAATATCGATTACACAACAGAGCACGAGGGTCATCTGAATGCAGCGTTCATACTTTATGATATTTGGTGCGAAAGCTCTATTGGGCAATCTGAAAAATGTATTGACGACATTGCCGCCAAGTATCCTGAGGACACCCCATTAAACATCACATGGGGATATGGAAAAAAAAAGCCGCCTTCAGCTACTAACATCATTTCCTATACAGATGGATGTGAATACCGGAAAAACTATATTCCCAAACAAGACAAGCATTTATTGTGGAAGAAAGCTGACAGCTTTAAAACCGATCTATTCCAGTCGATTATATTCTTGGGAGATGCATTCAGGTATGGGTTCTTAGACACAGATAACCGCTTCCAGTTCAGTTGCCTTTATCATTACGCAATACCTGCGCATGACATTCTTGCCGGCCCCAGATACAATAACGGAAACAAATCCAGGCTTCAAAATCCAGATGCATATGATCTCAAGTTAGATCACAGTCTAAAAAACTTACTCAATAACAAGATCGTTCTCGTTGGCGCCGATATCAGTTCACTTGCTGATGCTTTTGATACACCACTATATGGACGAACGCCTGGAGTAGCAGTGCATGCCATGGCATTAGACAATCTAATCACCAACCATCAGAACGCATCAAAACAACCACGCCCTGGCATCGGCGGCGCCGATATTTCTGATTTATCTGCTTTTATATTCACTCTACTCGCACAACTAGGAATTCTAACCGTACACAGCCACAAGGCGGAGTGGTTTACCAGTCAAGGGCGTAGAGAAAGACTATTTATCGTATACTGTACAATTATTACCGTCGCAGCAGGTGTTATTTTCGGACTTGGCCGCTTTATTATGAAATGGCCTTCTACCGATGTCTTGAACGCACTCATAATTTTAATCGGTTCTGCTACAATCATTGAGTGGCTCGACAGCAACAAGGTAAAGACAAAACCTGAAAGGGCAAGCTGATGCTTCAACTTAATCAAAATTTATGGAGAAGGACATTATCACTTTGCAGCATTGTTGTCTTGACCGGAGTGCTGAGTTTTTTTCCGTATAGCCTTGGGCTCGCAAATGAATGTAAGAAAATCAAAATAGAAGCTTCTAAAGACTTAAACGTCACAGATGAACTTCCGTACAATATAATTTTACCTGATGGCACGCTGGAAACTAAAAAGGCGCCCATATCAAGTTTGGAATTCCCAATAACAATGAAAGATTGTGGCCATGCGAAATACTACGCGTGGGAATTAGCATCAGGAACAGTTCTTGTAGACAAAACGCTAGTTGGCACAATTTGCATCGCTGCCGCCGACCGAAAAGATGCTTTTGCTGGCTCTCCAGGGTCAGGCAATTCAAATATATGCCCCAAATAAAAATAACCGTCAGCAAGATCTGATAGGAACCTGCGCCATGAAGAAACCAATAGCAAAAACCTTCCGATCAGCGCCGCCGCTTGGTTTTATACTGACCATTTTGATGCTGAACACAGTCGCCGAGGCGAAAAAACCAAAACTTCCAGATGCACGGGTTATCACCGAATACGAGAAGCCTCGCCTAACCGCAGATAACACCGGCGGCGCTTCTGCAGGCTCAGGACAGGAAACGAGCTTCACCCAAGCCGATCTCGCCCGAATTGGCGTTGTCTCCAACGCCTACCCCAAGACCATCTCGATCATGGAATCCATACTTCAGGATATCCGCAAGAACAGTCCGGACCCGTCAATCAACCCAAAAGTACAGCTATTCAATAGCGCCAGCCCGGAAGCGCGCGCCATCAATAGTGACTTGATCATTGTCGCAACAGGCTTTTTCTCAATGCTAAGCGAGCATTTTCCGGATGAGAAACAACAGTCCGATGCGCTCGCTTTTATACTCGCGCATGAGTATGCACATCTGCTTTACGGTCACCCCCGCTTGTATAAAGAGCGGCAAGACGACACCGTCATCGCTGACGATCTGACGACTGGATATCAGATAATGAAAACGGTTCAGGCAACGCACAACCAAATTGGCGGCACAAATAACGAAGCGTTTTATACTGCTGAAAAAGCCTATATGGGCGCAACAGTCGCCAGCCCATGGATTGAAGCGGAACTCTATCGCGCCGTTTATGCGCCTTACGTCAAGGAGCAAGAATTGCTAGCGGACTTTATGGCGTCAGACCTTCTATCAGACCCCGAAAGCCCAAATACGAAATTCGACTCAAGGTCGGGGTCGTCCCCAATACGATCACTATACAAATCATATGACGACACTGCGCGCGGCAAATTAAAAAACCTTGCAAAAGACGTGGATAAAACCATGCGTACAGAAGTCAAAAACATGACGATTGCGGCCCCTGCCGCTGCTGTAAACAGCATCAATGGCGGCGCTAATTTCGGCGCGCAGATGACAGCGCACCTAAAGTCGGCAGGCGCCCGTTTTGGGCTTAGCAAAGTAAAAGAGCGCCTCGACAGGAAAAATGTGCACCTCTATTACAGCGCCAAAGATCGCGTAAAAGCTATCCACGATTACACCGATCTGTTCTACCCGGCGCGTGTAGAAACACTAAGCGGCAATGATCTGGCCATGTTCGGGATCTCGGGAACGTTTGCTGCTGAGCATACGCCGAGCTCTGCCGCAACACAGGCGATGACCTTTCTTGCACGCGGAGACATTGACGGTGCGGTGAACGCACTTAACCAGGTGACTGAAGAAAAACGCTTCGACAACATTCAGTATCTCGTAGCATCTGCAGATGTCGCACTGGCGCAATTGAACGTGGACGAAGCAATTTCCCTCTACCGGCGCGCTATTCGCAGGATCGATGCCCCCGTCCGGGCATATTCATCGTTATCCAAGGCCCATATGCGCGCGGGAAATAATGACAAAGTTATCGAAGCGCTGGACCTGGGAGCAAGAAAGTTTTCGGAACATGAATTCATTGTGCAAAAAATTGATGCGCAAATCGCATTGGGCCGTAACGAAGACGCCCTCGCGACACTACAATACTGCCAAACTCTTGGCGATGAAGGCCTTTATGAACAATGCGAACATGCTGCGGAGGTTGCAATGCCTAAACCGCCAGCCGATGAAAATGAGAATTCAGGCGGATTTGGTTTAGGTAAAGCGCTTGGTGACGTTATTAAAGACGTCACCAACAACTAAACTTACTACTAACTTTTTAGGCGGCCGGACGGTTGCGTTTGGCGTTATTGGACCGCCGGCGACGCTTGTGAGATGCAGGTTTCGGAGCGCGCTCCTGCTTTCTCAAGCGACCACCCGATTTATCAGCGATATCATCAGTATTGCCCGCTGCTGCCTTAGAGCGGTTCTTTTTGGTTTTACTCCCCTGTCCGCGATGAGAAGACTCCCCGCCGCGTTTTGCACCTTTTCTGGAGAAAGGACGGTTGCGGCGACCTGACGACGCCGCGCCTCGCTCGTCTGCTGGCGGCTTTCCGCTAACAACCTCAATTCGGACGCGCATCAATTTCTCAACTGCGCGCAGGAGCCCAATCTCTTCCGGCGAACACAACGCAACCGCCTCGCCTTTCGCGCCGGCGCGCGCCGTGCGGCCAATACGGTGGACGTAGTTCTCTGCAACTTCCGGTAGGTCAAAATTGTAGACATGACTAACGCCAGGAATGTCTATCCCACGCGCCGCGACATCCGTTGCGACCAACACTCGCGCCTTACCGCTACGAAACGCTTTAATGGCGCGCTCGCGTTGGCTCTGATTTTTGTTGCCATGAACAGAGACGGCGGAGAAACCGGTCGCACAAAGCTGTTTCATCAGCTTTTCAGCGCCATGTTTTGTGCGAGAGAAAACCAGGGAAAGATCATCTGGTCGTTCAGACAGGCATTTTTTCAAAAGGTCCGCTTTGCCTGGCTTGCCAACGAAATGTACCGACTGTTTGACCTTGTCCGCCGCGCGTCCGGCACGCGCTGTTTCTATACGAATAGGGTCTGTTAGAAAGGCGCGCGATAGCTCTTCGATTTGACGCGGCATGGTCGCCGAAAACAGCATGGTCTGGCGTGGCGAGCCAACCAGTTTCGCAATCCTTCGCAAAGTATGAATGAACCCGAGATCCAGCATCTGGTCAGCTTCGTCGAGAACCAGAAATGACGCCGTATCGAGATGAACCGCTTTGCGCTCAACAAGATCAATCAGTCGGCCGGGTGTCGCAACCAGAATATCGGCGCCATAGCGAAGGCTGCGGATCTGCATGTTGATCGCCTTGCCGCCCATGACGCTTTCGACCCGCAGGGGCGTACCACGGGTAAAGCTTTTCAGGTTGATGGTGATCTGGCTGACCAGTTCGCGGGTTGGCGCAAGGATCAGACCTCGGATGGATTTGGGCCCTGGCTTGGAGTGATTGGCGACCAGTTGGTGAACCAAGGGCAGACCAAAAGCGGCGGTTTTGCCCGTGCCAGTCTGAGCGAGACCCATTATGTCGTGGCCCTTCAGCACGAGCGGAATAGCTTTTTGCTGTATCGGCGTCGGACCATCGAATCCAAGCGATGTAATGGTTTTTAAAATTACGGGAGAAAGCCCAAGGGCTTCAAACTGAATCAAAATATATACTTTCTTTTTCAGCGCTTTACGCGCATTTATGAAAACAAGATAACAAAACCGGTTGCCTCGCTCTTAAAAGCGCGACACCGTATCTGCGTTGCGGTTCACAACCATGACTCGTCCCCGAACCGAATTGCTCAGAAGACCGCCAGATCGCCAGCACCCCGCGTGATTTGGGAACTTGTTGATTTTTTTTGCTGCAAATTTTGCGGAAGCCTCCGCAATACAGCGCGCACCATTTTTCTTTTTATTCGTTCCGGTGCTGACTGCTCACGCGGCAGCCATATTTCTTATAATGCGCAATATCGGCTTCACGGCTCTTAAAGTCAAGCTCTTAATCTGGAAGGGTTAATCGATCCACAATGGCTTCGCCCCCTTACCACACCTAATTCGAGCCCAGGAGCGATCCGGCGATTGTTTTGCAAATCGCCGGATCAGCATTTTTGTGAGACGCGACCATCTAAATTTTAGTGGTCAATGTGATGTTCAGATGTCTTCGCTTTGCGGTCTTCAACATTGATAATGACTTCAACTTCGCCCGCCTTTTCAAAAGTCAAGGTCATCGGAAAGCGCTCCCCTTCAACCAATGCGCCATTAAGGTCAATCAACATCACGTGGTATGCCCCTGTCTCCATTGATGTTCTCGCATCCGCTGGCGCGATGATTCCCTCTTTAAGGTGGCGCATCTTCGCAATGCCATCCTCATTCATTTCGGTCATATGCAACTCGACATGCGCCGCCCGCTCCGTCGTCGCTGCGATAAGGCGGTCCTGCTCATTCCCGTTATTGAGAATGTCAAAATAGACGGCCGCCGGAATTGTCGCGATTCTGGATGGCCGCGCCCAGGGATGATCGATCATGATCTCTCCCGCTGCGTATTCATGGGCAAACGCAATCGCGCTGAACATGGATAGGGACACGGCGATAAAAAGCTGAATTCTGACGGCGCGGATTCTAAATGATGATGTGCTCATCTTCTTATTCCTCTCAAAGTCCTGTTCTGTGATTTTTGAAATCGGGCCCGAATACTTCATTGGCCCGGCTCGATATTGGTCGCTAAACTCGCCCCTACCTTAAAACGAGCGCTGCCACCCGATCGTCAGCGTCCAGTCCGTTTCTAGCTGAGGGCCATTTAAATCCTGATAAACCGGAAAGAGCATTTCCACTGCGAGACGATGACCTTTGATGATGCCGCTCTGGCCGGCAAAGTTTATACCCGCACCGACATCGATACGATCGCCGCCCTGAAAATCCGGATTCGCTGTCTGAACTGGAGCGACGATCACCGGATCGATGCCGTCAATGACATCCTGAGCGCGGAACGCAACGCGACCTGAAAATGCAACCCACGGCGCCGGACCCCATTGCGCCCATGCCGTGGCGTCGTGACGATCACCTAGCGTATAGCCTTCGTCGTTATCGCCCGTGCGGAATGTCGCCTGATATTGCGCGCCCCAGGAAAAAGCCTCGCTCGCACCCGTGTATGTAACGCCAGGTCGCAAATCGAATGTCCCTGACCCAAGCTGCATGGGATACGGAAGTCGTGGTGTCGGCGTTCCGCCCATTGGCGTCAGGATCTGATCTGTTTCCGTGATTGAACCGGTTGGGAGAGAAAGGCCCGCGTTAAAATGCGCATGATGGCGCACGCCCCCTTGATCGGTCTCAAGCAGACGTACGAGGCCTGCCACTTGAGTATCTCCAAAACCGGAAGACTCCGTACGGAAATTCCCGAGAACATTCGTCCCCATCCCGCCCTGATAGGTGACGTGATCCATGCCATTATCAAGCACAGCACCCATGGCCATTAAAGTCAGCCAATCCGTCGGCGCATACATCGCGCCAATCATATGCATATCCATGGTCATCTGAAGCGGTACGACCCGAAGTGTTGGCGGCTGCATCGGCGCGCCAGCGAAACGGTTTGGTACGGTGGTTACAATTGTGTCCGGCGACACCTCATTTGTACCGATCCTTGACCCTTCCATATCCATGCGCATGAAGCGGTAGGAGAACATTACCTCTCCCTGCTTGTGCATGTGGTCGCCCATAACGCCGATCGGCGCGTGATTTTTTGCGATGGTCGGCCCGTCGGCAAAGACAGGTGTAGAAATAGCGGCGGCGAAAGCCACCCCCAGGATAAAGCTGCGCATGATGATCCCTCATTTTATGTGCGCGAAAACAAGCGTCTGCAAGGACAAACGCGGCCAGCGTTTTCTTGTTAGTTAAATCGCGCGCACTGGCGGGGATCGTGAGGGCATTGGCGGCAGCGTTCGATAAGGAACGCTCACCTCGATCATTTCAGCGTAATGACTTTCAAAATATTGTTGCGCTGGATGGTTATATCCCGCCGTATCGGCATCGACTGCGGCGCCGATACGGCATGATGTGATACAAGCATGACAGGGGTTATGTTCGCTTTTGTCTGACGGCGGCTGCGTCGGCGCCTCTTCGCCAAAATACTCTTCCCAGGAAATCGACTGCTCACCATCAACCGTACAGATAACAATTGAAATGCCTTCACCACCAGACGTGAGAGCAAAACCAGAAGGGATAAGCTGCGCCAAAGCGACAAGCACAAAAGCAAAAAGCTTTAACCCTTGTATACCAGCACGCAGAGGCATCGTCGCCGTAAATCCCTTGTTTAATAACAATCGGATAAAGCGACAGTTCAGGTTGGCAAGCAACCATCCTTAGATAGGGCCTAACGACGCAGCAATTTAGATTTCGGGTGGTTGCGCCAAAAAAGCAGGGTCTGGCGTCGGCGCCTGATCCATGAGTGCGGTAGTAAGACCATGTTCCATATCAGAATGGCGTCCATGATCAGGATTATCCTCAACATCCGTCTCAATGACTTCTGCTAAAGCGATAGCATGGTTTTGATGGTTCTCACTATGATCGACAACGCCTGTTTCAACTCTCATGTCTGCAATATCGATGTCTGCTTCAGCGCTATCTGCTAAAACCGTCGTCGTGTTGTGAGCTTCATGACCGCTATGACCGCCTGCAATTTGTGCGCTATGGCCTGCATGTGAGGCGACACCATTCGCGGCATGACTTTGATGCGATGGGCCAAGATGATTATCACTGTCATGTGCGTCATGCCCCGCATGTGTTGATGACATAGCTTCGTTTTGCCCGTCCGCGTGATCTGAATGACCATTCCCGGCATGGGCATCGTGACTGCCCTGCGTCTGCCGACCATCGTGATCGGCGTGTCCGGCGTGAACCGGCGCCTCGCCCGGTGAAGAAGCATGACCTGCATGCGCAACTACCGCTCCGTCATAGCCTGAAGCATGGTCGGATTGATGTTGATCATGGCCATCATGGCCGCGACTGTATGGGCTGTCGAAACGTGAAGTAAACGGATTAGCCAGATACGAACTGCCTGCATGCGCAAAGTGACCGGAGTGATCAGCGCTGGTGTAACGGCTAGTACTGTGATCGTGTGGTTCATCGGCTGTTGAAGCATATGCCTGACCTGGCAAACACGCTTCGCCAAATGCGGTGAGATCATCTACAGGCTGCAAACCGCTAAGAGCATCAAAAGACTGATCATCCAGCTCATTTGCCGCAGCGGAAACACGCGATGCGGCAATTGCAGCAAGCAAGCTTAAAGTGACGGAATATCCGCGCTTCAGATGACGGCAATAAACTTTCCGCGCCACAGGCATATTCAGCGTTACGTCGCGACCCGCCAGCATCTGCCGAAACATTGGTGATGCGCGTTTACTAATCATGCTCTGAAACTCTATCGCTGTGAAATTATGCTGTCTCTTGTTAAGCACGAAAATGTTTTCAGCCCGCAATAATCATGGAACCAATTTAGCTTTCATTTTATCAAAAGGCTTAAATTACTGAACACCGATACGACTGAACGCGTTGTAATAGCTTTCCAGGATGTGAACGTCACATCTGAAAACCAGTCGATCTTCAACAGCTTTTTAAAACGAATATTTACTATGCTCTTTCAGTATTGACCAAGTTATGAGGCGGCATTCATGTTTAAATATATCGCTATTTTCGCTACCGTCAGCTTCGTTATTTTTGCTGGGAATACCAAAGCATGCGAGCATCATATGGACGAGAATGCATCCTTCAATCCCAAAGCTGCCGGTAAGATCTATTTTCAACCGACGAAACCGGTTCACCCTGCTAATGGCGAGGTCTGGATCAATGCTCAAAATGGCGAGCAATTCATTTTCCAAGATGGCTTATGGATTTCGCGAAATTTGCGTATGACTTTATCGGCCCTCAAGTCAGATTATTGATTCAACATTTACTGGCGCAATTCGAATACTCCATTTGGTTTTGTGCTGACCGCAATCCATCCAGGCTTCGAAGCTCTCTTCCCAGCTTTTGACTGCATGATAGGTAAGCCTCTCTTACTATCATCGTTTCTTCCTATAGATTTGGCCGCTTATCTGGATCACGCAGCAGTGATAGCTCGTTTCTGATCTCAGACTCGTAATTTATTCCAGGCTTCATAGATCTCCGCCCAGCCGTACAATCAGCAATATCATATCCACAGGAGGTCTACTCATGTCCCGTTTTGCCAATAAGAAAATTCTTGTCACCGGCGGTACGTCCGGCATCGGCCTTGCAACCGTTGAACGCCTTCTATCCGAAGGCGCGCAAGTCGCGGTTACAGGCTCAAACGAAACACGCCTCGATGATGCTGCAAAAAAACATCCCGGACTTGTGACAATCCAGGCTGACAACGCCAATGCAGACTCAGCCGACACAATTGCGAAACAGATTAAAAAAAACCTGGGTACCCTCGACGGGTTGTTTCTGAATGCCGGCTTTGGACGATTCATGCCTATTGAGGATATTACAGCCGACGAATTCGACACACAGTATAATGTCAATGTTCGCGGCCCGCTGCTGCAGGCGAAAGCATTATCACCTTTGCTCAACCAAAATGCGAAGGTCGTCATCAACACGTCGATCGGACAAAACCTTGGTATGGCCGGAGGCTCTATCTACAATTCGACAAAGGGCGCTTTACGTACCGCTGTCCGCGTTCTGGCGCGCGAATGGGCGCCCCGGAAAATTAACGTGAATGCGGTGAGCCCGGGTCCGATAGGAACGGACTTCTTCAACCGTACAGGCTTGCCACAGGAAGTCGCCGCAGAATTCGCCGAGCAAATTCAAACGCAAGTACCGCTTGGCAGGTTTGGCGAAGCTATAGAAGTCGCTGGCGTCGCTGCTTTCTTGCTGTCAGAAGACGCCAGCTATGTGACAGGCTCTGAATATGTCGTCGATGGAGGCATGAGCGAACTTTAGCTCTTCCGCCATCATCAAAAACCAAAACGGCCTCTATTAAAGAGGCCGTTTTTACATTCTTAGAAGCGATTGTTGCTTTATGCGCCGGCAGCAGCAGTATCGACTTTAACGCCCGGACCCATTGTCGAAGAAATCGCAATCCGCTTGATAAACGTCCCTTTGGCCCCCGCAGGTTTGGCTTTCGCCACTGCATCGATAAATGCTTTTACATTTTCAGCAATCGCCTGCTCGCCAAAGCTCGCTTTGCCAACGCCGGCATGAACAATGCCAGCTTTTTCAACACGGAACTCAACAGCACCGCCTTTAGAGTCTTTTACCGCTTGCGCGACATTGGGCGTAACGGTCCCAACTTTCGGATTCGGCATCAGACCGCGAGGACCAAGCACTTTACCCAGACGACCAACCACCGCCATCATGTCAGGCGTTGCGATAACACGGTCAAAATCCATGAAGCCGCCCTGAATCTTTTCCATCAGGTCTTCGGCGCCAACGATGTCCGCACCGGCTTTAGTCGCTTCTTCGGCTTTTGCATCTTTTGCAAAAACGGCGACACGCACCGTACGGCCCGTACCATTTGGTAATGACACAACACCGCGAACCATCTGATCCGCGTGGCGAGGATCAACACCAAGGTTCATGGCGACTTCGATGGTTTCATCAAACTTTGCACTCGCATTCGACTTCACCAGCTTTACGGCGTCATCGATTGAATACTGAGCCTTACGGTCAACCGCTTCGCGCGCTGACTTAATTCTTTTTCCTGTGTTCGCCATCGTCCCTACTCCCTGACTTCCAGGCCCATCGCGCGCGCCGATCCCATAATGATCTTTGTCGCTGCTTCAAGGTCGTTGGCGTTGAGGTCTTTCATTTTCGCTTCAGCAATTTCGGAACATTGCTTTTTAGTGACTGTGCCTGCGCTCTCCTTGCCCGGAGTCGCGCCGCCTTTTTTCAGTTTCGCCGCTTTCTTAAGGTAATAAGCCGCAGGCGGTGTCTTCGTCGCAAAAGTGAACGACTTATCGGAAAAGATCGTGATGATCGTAGGGATTGGCATCCCTTTTTCCATTTCCTGCGTCTTGGCGTTAAACGCCTTGCAGAATTCCATAATATTGAGACCGCGCTGGCCAAGCGCCGGGCCGATGGGAGGCGACGGAGACGCCGCGCCCGCCGGCACCTGAAGTTTCAGGTAGCCTGCGATTTTCTTTGCCATTTTACTGACCTTCTCGTTTGTTGCGGCCGCCTCAACTTAATGATCCGGCCCGGTTGAAGGATCGCGGTGCGGCGCTGGTTGGACTTTGCCGGCAAACCTCCCGCGAAGGCGGGATGGATAGGGCAGCGTATCCGCCAGTGCAAGCTTAAAATGGAAATTCGGAGAGGACAAAGTACGGGTGCAGGCGGCCCCTATGGGGGACTTGGAGCCGCCTGCCCCGGCTACGCAACAGAACGCAACAAACGCTACCAAACTTTTTGAGCCATCTTGAGGCCGAAACTGAACTAACCTCGTGATGTTATAAACTTACATATCATACTCCCGAAAAACGATGCAAGAGCAAACTTTACTCGCCTCATAGGGGAATTGATAAAACTTTGGCGAGGCGGAAAACAGCACGGGGGAGAGAGAATTCGCTGCCCGCCTCGCCCGCCGCCGGGCGTGATACGCAACTTCCCGGCGACAGGCAGAATATTGCAATCAATTGGAATTATCTCGCGGCGGAATAGAGGCTATATTGCGGCGCACAATCACGAAATATTGTGCCGCGCGGCATGGCAAGGTTTGCCAAAGATCGCCCTAACTCTTTGAAAATTCTATCTTATATCAACAAAGACTAAAGCAACATCGCCGCCGGTTCTTCGATGAAGGACTTGAATGCATTCAGGAACTGAGCGCCAACAGCGCCATCCACTACCCTGTGATCGCAGGTAAGCGTCACCGTCATCACGGTCGCGATTTCCATCTTGCCGTCCTTTACAACAACACGCTGCTCGCCGGCGCCGACTGACATGATCGCACCGTGGGGCTGATTGACGATTGATGCGAAAGATTTGATGCCGAACATCCCGAGATTTGAGACCGAGAAAGTGCCGCCCTGATACTCTTCAGGCTTCAGTTTGCGAGCCTTGGCGCGAGACGCCATGTCTTTGACCTCGGCGGATATGGTTTTGAGACCTTTCTCTTCCGCCTTCCAGACAATCGGCGTGATCAACCCGCCGTCGATGGCGACCGCCACACCAATATCGGCGTGCTTGTGGAGCAAGATCGCTTCGTCCGTATAGGTTGCATTTGCAGCAGGCACCGCCTTCAGCGCCATCGCCGACGCCTTGATGATGAAATCATTGACCGAGAGTTTGAACGCACCGTCGCCCTCTTTCGGCGAGGTCGCATTAATGCGCGCGCGAGCGGCCAGAAGATTGTCCAGCTCGCAGTCAATATTCAGCGGGAAGTGCGGGACTTCCTGATTGAAGCTTTGCGTGAGGCGCTTGGCGATGACCTTGCGCATGCCGTCGAGCTTTACTGCGTCATAGCTTTCCGGCGGATAGAGACGCGCATCAACACTCGCCGGCGCGATCTGGGGCGCAGCGGCGGCGGCTCCCGCCTTGCCGGTCCCATCCTTCAACGCCTGTTCAATGTCTCGTTTGACGACACGCCCGCGAGGGCCCGAGCCTTTAATAGCGGACAGATCGAGCCCTTCCTGTTGCGCCAGGCGTTTGGCTAAGGGCGACGCCAGAACGCGACCGTTTGCAGGCGTTGCTGACTTTGATGTGACACCGCCTTGGGGCGAGGCAGCTTCTTTTGCTTTCTCACCACCACCGGCACTAACAGTTCCTTCAGGCTTGGCTTCGTCTTTGGCTGGCGCACCTCCACCGCTGCCAGTCGCGCCACCGGCAAGAGCGCTTTCATCAATGTCACTGGCGCTCTCGCCATCTTCAAGCAAAACTGCGATGGGCGCGTTTACCTTCACGCCTTCGGAGCCTTCCGAGATCAGGATTTTTCCGACCGTGCCCTCATCGACGGCTTCGACTTCCATCGTCGCCTTGTCGGTCTCGATTTCAGCGATGACATCGCCGGAAGAAACCTTGTCACCTTCCTTTACATTCCATTTGGCGAGGGTGCCCTCTTCCATGGTCGGCGACAGGGCGGGCATAAGGATTGGCGTTGGCATAAATCGTTCCGTTCAGTGTGAGCGCTCAATGAGGCCCGAAGTTCGAGGCGGCAAGTTCCAGATTGCTAAATTCAGTCGGCGTCCATTTCTTATAGCGCCGGGCGATGCGTTCGTCAGTGGTTTCCGCGCCATATTCCATCGGCGCTTCATCAATATCGAAGAAAGCCTCCATGCGTAACCCGGCGACATTGATGGTCGAAACGATCTTTTCGCCCTCCCCCATCACCGCCGCGATGTAAACGCCGCAGGCCTTGCAAATCAGAAAGTCGGCGGTGCGCAAGGCGAAGCTATATCGGTTCAGATCATCGGTGTCTGCGATTATTGTTGTCAGCCCGTCCGGATCGGAAATGTTCACCGCCCCATGACGACGGCAGAACACGCACTGGCAGGTGCGTACGCCAAGTTCCTGCGGCGTCTTATGCGTTTCAAAAGTCGCCTTCAGTTTCCCGCAATGACATTGGCCGGTGTAGAGCATTGATCCGATCCAACCGCAATCAGCTATCGCTCGACAAAAGTCTTCGTCGCGATTTTCCATCGCCCGTCAACCTTCAAGAGCGTTAAGGCGTCGAAATACTCATCCTTGTATCGAAACATCGCTATCGCAATCTGACCACCAAGGAAGTACATCTGCAGGATTTCGCCGTCTCGGCCGATTCCTTCTGGTCTCGTGTTCGACGCCCAACCATCAACGACGGCGGTCATGTCTTTCCAGGATTTAAGCTTTCCGCCGTCTTCTTTGACAAGACCGACCATGGCGGCGTTTTCGACAGCGAATGCGCGCTCAAGTCGTTCCCGATCGGCTCCACCTATCCCGTCGAAATAGTCTTGTATGACGGTTTCAATCTCCAATATGTCCGCAGCGGCGTCTTCCTCAGTATACCCTTCAGGCCCAAGCAGTACGCCGCGTTTCGCTATCTCTCTATCCAACTCTGTGGTAGCCGCCGACGACGGAGTTTCGCCGGCGTCGTTCGCCGTCGCTATTCCAAAACAGCTAATGATGATAGAGGCGGCTGAAACCAGCTTTTTCATCGCGTTAATCCCTATACATCACCTGCTTCACCGCCTTCACAATCTTCTCCGCATTCGGAAGGCTTAGGGCTTCGAGATTAGCGGCGTAAGGCAACGGCGTATCTTCCTGCGTGACGCGCGCCGGCGGCGCATCGAGATAATCGAACGCGTGTTGGGTTACCTGCCAGGCGACTTCAGCGCCGACGCCGCAGGGCGCCCAGCCTTCTTCAACGGTAACGATACGATTGGTTTTCTTTACAGAATTAATCACCGTCTCGGCATCCATCGGACGGAGCGTCCGCAGGTCAACAACTTCCGCCGACACCCCCCTCGCCCGCCAGCATTTCAGCAGCCTCAAGAGAGAACTTCACGCCGCGCGAATAGGAAACAATCGTAACATCCGTCCCTTCGCGCGCGACTTTGGCCTTCCCGATCGGCAGCACCCAATCTTCGACGTCGGGCACTTCCATCGTGTCGCCATAGAGCAGTTCATGCTCAAGAAAGACGACCGGATTTGGATTGCGGATCGCCGCTTTGAGAAGGCCTTTTGCGTCAGAGGCGGAATACGGAGAGATGACGATGAGCCCCGGCACATTCGCATACCATGCGGCGTAATCCTGAGAGTGTTGCGCCGCCACGCGAGCTGCAGCGGCGTTTGGTCCACGGAACACAATCGGCGAGCCCATCTGTCCGCCTGACATATAACGCGTCTTCGCCGCCGAGTTGATGATATGGTCAATCGCCTGCATGGCGAAGTTCCAGGTCATGAATTCGACGATGGGCTTTAGCCCCGCAAACGCAGCGCCAACACCAAGACCGGCAAAACCATATTCCGTGATCGGCGTATCGACAACGCGGCGCGGGCCGAACTCTTCAAGCAAGCCACGGCTGACCTTGTAGGCCCCCTGATACTCCGCAACTTCCTCACCCATCAAAAAAACATCCGGGTCGCGGCGCATTTCCTCAGCCATCGCGTCGCGCAGTGCATCGCGAATGGTAATCGGCGCCATCTCGACATTATCAGGCAGTTCTGGATCGCTGGCAGCCGACGCTTGCGGCTGAGTCGGCGCAACTTGCTCATCGGGCTCGATTTCTTGCGGCGCCTCAACGCTCTCAGCCTGCGCCGGCGCAGCCGCGCCGTTCAAGCTCGATACATCGATATCGTCCGCGCTTTCTCCGTCGCCAACAATCACCGCAATCGGGTCATTGACCTTAACGTTTTCAGTGCCTTCGGAAACCAGGATTTTGCCAATGACGCCTTCGTCAACCGCCTCAACCTCCATGGTCGCTTTATCGGTCTCGATTTCGGCGATCACGTCACCTGACGAAACTTTATCGCCTTCTTTGACATTCCATTTCGCAAGGGTGCCCTCTTCCATGGTGGGTGAGAGCGCAGGCATAAGAATCGGCGTTGGCATTGATATGTCTCGATTTTCGCAAATGTTCGGCTCTACCTAGCCGGAAACCTGAAGGGGGAACAAGCCCGAAAAAGCGACTGCAAAAGCCTGATTAGCGGCGGATGATCACATTTGACCTTATTGACCAAATCCGGACCCGGATTCCCTGGGGGCCATACGAATAAGTCGGGATTCCTTCACCGCCGCCTGACGGTGGTGGACAATCTTCCGATAGGCTTCGTCTTTGACCATTTCCCCGAAAGCCGCGGCAGATGGATACTCGGCGATAAAAGCAATATCCCAGCGCTCATCCTCAGGGCCGATCAGCATCAGTTTGGGCTCTCCGGACCAGATGATCCGGCCGCCGACACGTTCGAAAATCGGTCTGCTTTCCTCGCCATAGGCGCGATAGGCTTCCGCTCCGGTCATCTTGCGACCATCGTCATAGTTTGCAGTTTCGTTCAGGCGGATGAGGTTTAGCATATTGACTGGACCGTCATCCGGCATCTTCATCATGGCGCCGAATTGCTCTCGTGTTGGATCGATCAGATTGCTCACACTTATTCGCCTTTTTTGAAACTGTTCAGTCCGGTCACACGCTCAAATACCCTGTCGACAATTGCCGAAGGCAGGAAGTTACGCAGCATGAGCAAACCAAGTGTCTGTGTCGGCGCGGTATAGCGCGCCTGAGGTCGCTCTGCGGTCAGCGCCTTGTGCACGGCCTCCGCGACAACTGTTGGCGGCGGTGCGGTCGGGTGACCTTTCGCATGCCAGGATTTGAAAATCCGCAGCTGACCATCATATGGTTGATCAGCGCCCAAATATTTCTCGAAACCATCCTGTTCCTGATGACCAAAAGGCGTGTTGATGAAACCTGGGCGAATGAGCGAGACTTTAACGCCATGAGCCGCCAACTCGCGGCGTAGAGAGTCCGATACGCCCTCCACCGCGTGCTTTGACGAAGCATAAGCGCCGAGAAATGGTGGCGCGATGCGACCGGCGATAGAACCGATATTGATTACACGCCCGCGACCGGCCTTACGAAAGATCGGCAGTACTTTTTGCGTAACCCGTACAAGCCCGAACACGTTTGTTTCATACTGGCGACGCCACTCGTTAAGCTCGACCTGCTCAATAGGACCGGTCACGCTGACACCTGCATTGTTTACGAGACCGTAAAGCATCGCATCTGTTGATTTGATTTCATCAAGAGCACGGTCCACCGAACCATCATCAGTAATATCCATGGCGATCGGCGTTATGCGTCCCCCGGCGAGGCCCGCCAGTTCCTGCAGCTTTTCAATGCGGCGCGCCGCGGCAAACACGCGAAACCCATGATGAGCGAGAAGAACAGCGGTCGCTTCCCCAATACCGCTCGATGCGCCAGTGACAAGAACGGATTGGTACACGAAAGTGCTCCTGAAAAATTTGCAGATCGATCACGCGACCTGGATCAGACAAGCCGAGAACGCTTAACCGCTGCATCAATAAACGACGCGAACAATGGATGTGGCTCGAACGGACGTGATTTCAACTCCGGATGATATTGTACGCCAATGAACCACGGATGTTCCGGGATTTCCATGATTTCCGGAAGCTCGCCATCGGGCGACACGCCAGAGAATACGATGCCCTGTTTGGCGAGGCGCTCAGCCCACGCCATATCCACTTCGAACCGGTGGCGGTGACGTTCCGATATCTCCTGCGAACCATATATGTCCGCGACACGACTGCCCGCTTTGAGTTGCGCCGGGTATGCGCCCAGACGCATCGTACCGCCAAGATCGCCCTGCTCACTTCTCTTTTCGGTTTGATTGCCGCGCACCCATTCGGTCATCAACCCGACAACCGGCAAACCATCACCTGAAAACTCGGAAGAGCTCGCTTTTGTTTCACCGGCAAGGTTCCGGGCGGCTTCGATGATCGCCATTTGCATGCCGAAACATATGCCGAAATAAGGAATCTCTTTTTCGCGAGCAAACTGCGCAGCTTTTATTTTGCCTTCCGCGCCACGCTCGCCGAAGCCGCCAGGTACAAGAATGCCATGAACGCCTTCCAGCGCCATGATTGCATCTTCCTCCTGCTCGAACACATCGGACTCAATCCACTCAATGTTCACGCGAACATTATTGGCGATACCGCCATGAGCGATCGCTTCGATCAATGATTTGTATGCGTCTTTCAGCACCGTGTATTTGCCGACAACTGCGATTGTCACTTCACCATCAGGAACGGTTATGCGTTCAACGATGTTCTTCCAACCGGACAAATCCGGATCACGGGGGTTTCGGACCCCAAAAGCGTCGAGCACTTCCTGGTCAAAGCCTTCATTGTGGTAAGCAAGGGGCACTTCATAGATGGTCCGGCAATCAAGCGCCTGCACCACCGCCGATGAACGAACATTACAAAAGAGCGCGATTTTTTTGCGTTCGCTGTCAGGAATTTCCCTGTCAGCGCGCACCAGCAGAACGTCCGGCTGAATACCGATAGCGCGCAATTCGCGAACCGAATGCTGCGTCGGCTTTGTTTTCAATTCGCCTGCCGACGGGATGAACGGCATCAGGGTGAGATGAACATAAACAGCATCACCCCGCGGCAATTCATTACCTAGCTGACGGATAGCTTCGAAAAACGGCAACGCCTCAATATCGCCAACAGTGCCGCCGATTTCGCAAAGTACGAAGTCAGCCTCACCCGCATCGGCAAGAACGAACTGCTTAATCTGATCCGTGACATGAGGGATGACTTGAACCGTCGCGCCGAGATAATCCCCGC
>CBDDKD010000035.1:0-14370 GCA_965230025.1 Hyphococcus sp. | reverse complement strand
CTTCGATTGAGCCGCCGCGAAGACTGTCATTCGTGTAGTCCGCCCATGCCGATCCGTGAAACTCATTTACGCCCGAGCGCGTAACGGCGTTGATGTTACATGCAGTAAAGCCACCATATTCCACATCAAACGGCGAGAACTCCACCGCAACCTGATCAATGGCGTCGAACGGGAACGGAACACGCTCTGTCGGAAAACCATTAGCGTTCAGACCGAAATTGTCATTCAAACGGATGCCGTCAACAGTGAGTGAGTTGAAACGCGGGCTCGCGCCCGCGCATTGCAAGCCATTGCCGTTTGACTGCTCGATAAACAAACGGGGATCTTGCCGAATGATATCCTTGATGTCCCGGTTGATTGCCGGTGAGTCCTGAAGATCGTTGAAATCAAACGTCGCTGAAGGTCCAGCGGCGACCTGGATCGTACTGGAACGTGTGGCCATAACAATAATCTCATCACCCGAGCCGGAGGCCAGATCCAGTGTGATGAACGTCGTATCCCCAAGCGATAAACGCACGCCCTCTACGCCTTCGCCCTGATAGCCGGCGCGCGAAGCGCTGACGGTGTAACTTCCTGAAACGGACAGGTTTTGAGCGCTGAAGCGGCCAGCGCTATCGGTCGTTGCTCGCCTTGTGGTGCCTGTATTTGCGTCGACAATCGTCACGCTCGCACCGGCCAGCGGCGCACCCGATTCATCCGTGACAACGCCGCGAATGTCGGATGTTGTTTGCTGCGCCAATACAGGCGTCGCGACGATTGTCGCGAAAGCGGTGGACAACGCGATGGCCGCCACACCCGCAGAAAGGGTCTTCGTTAATTTCATGGATAGTCCCCAAGATTTGACTAGTTGAAAGCCGCGTCAAGCCCGGCGCGGTCATGTCTGTGCCTTAGAAACCTACGATGACAATTAAGTGACAGTCGACCCATGCTAAAAAAGGTGTTTTCACAACAGTTCTGCGAACCATTATTGAAGCTTTTATGGCTGTGGAAATTTTATACAAATAAATCATTCCGTTACTGATGATTACCACAGGTTACGGACGCTTAATCCGTGAACACACCAAAGCGCGTCTGAAAATAAATACAGTGAAAAAGGCGTTCTTGAGCCGGGTGTGCGCTTAGGGCAACACCCCTACATCCGGTCCGGCGTCTCAATCCCCAAAAGGTCCAGGGTGAGGCTGAGCTGCTCGCCGGCTGTCTTGGCGAGCGATAGTCTTGAGGCGCGCGCATTGGCGTCTTTTTCATCGGCAATGCGGCATGCGGCGTAGAACTTTGAAAACGCCTGCGCCAGCAAGAATGCATGGTCGCAGAGAATATGCGGCATACGGCGGTGATGCGCTTCGCGTACGGCTTGGGGAAAAGACAGGAGAACCAGCGCCAGATCGCGCTCTTCCGGTTTCTCAATCATGATTTCACCAGGCGAACCCGCCCCGGCGGCCTCGGCTTTTGCAAGCACAGATCGCACCCGGACATTTGCATAGAGCAGATACGGCCCCGTCTTGCCCTCAAAAGCCGTAAACCGGTCGATATCGAAGATGTAATCGCTGGTCCGGGTGTTCGACAGATCCGCGAATTTCAGTGCGGCGACGCCGACTTTCCTGATGATTGCGGCAGTCTCATCCTCGCCATAGCCTTCGGCGAAGCCGCTCTCGGTGAGGCGCTCGCGGGCCCTGCCGGTGACGAGATCGATGAGATCGCGCAGTTTTAAGACGCCCCCTTCCCGGGTTTTGAACGGCTTGCCGTCCTTACCGTTCATAGTGCCGAACCAAAGATGTTCGAGTTTCGCCTCATCGAAATAGCCAGCGAGATCGACAGCGCGGAAGACCTGCTCGAAATGGAGGCGCTGGCGCGCGTCGACCACATAGAGAATGCGGTCGGGATTCATTTCCCGCTTGCGGTCCATGATCGTGGCGATGTCTGTCGCGTGATAACCCACCGCCCCTTCGGAATTGACGAAGATGATCGGCGGCATCTCTTTATTATCGTCAGGCCTCGCAACGCGGATGATTTTGGCGCCGTCGGAAAGCTCTATGATCCCGCGCTTTTCGAGATCATCCGTCAGTTCAGGGATCAGCGGATCGGCGTCCGCTTCGCCCTTCCAGAGATCAAATTCGACACCGAGATCGGCGTAGTCCTGTTTCATCGCCGCGACGGACAAATTGACGAAATGCCGCCACAGGGCGCGATAGCCGGGCCTTCCGTCCTGCAGCGCCTTGGTCGCCTTGCGGGCGATGTCGGCGCGGGCGGGATCGGTTTTGCAGGCGGCGGACGCCGCCGGGTACATGTCCTCAAGGTCTTTGAGACTGATCGGCGGTTCGGACGGGAACGGACCTTCCGCGCCCTCTTCGAAATAAGGAAGGTCCGGCTGGCGCAACTCAAGCTCTGAGATGAGCTGGCCCATCTGCAGACCCCAGTCGCCGAGATGAACGTCGCCAATCACTTCATCGCCGCTGAAGCGCAGAATGCGTTTCAGGCTTTCGCCAATAATAGCGGCGCGCAGATGGCCCACATGAAGCGGCTTGGCGACATTGGGCCCGCCATAATCCATCACCACTTCTTCCGTCACCGCTTTACGCCAGCCACCAAGCCGCTCGTCATCGCGAAGCCGGTTAGCTTGAGCATTCAGATAGGCGTCGCTCAGCGTAATGTTGATAAATCCAGGCCCGGCGACCGTCAGGGATGAAAATTCATTTCTGTCGGTGAGTTCGGTGATCACCCGCTCGGCCAGCGCTCGCGGATTCTGCTTGGCGATTTTCGCAGCCGCCAGCGCGCCATTGCATTGAAACTGGGCCAAATCCGGCCGGTCCGCCGGTTTGACCTTTCCCAACTGCAGGTCGAGGCCCGCCGAGGCGAACGCCTCGCCGACGAGATCGCTTAAATCGTCAATCAACATCATTACAATTGTGGAAATTTCAGGCTTTTGCCGGAGCGGTTATAGATCGCTTGTTCGGGGGTAAGGGAAAGCCCGATGACAATTTCAAAATTGAGGCCGGAAGTCTCCTCACCAGCGCGGGGAATAGTGATCTTGTCGATTTCTTCTTTTTTCACAACGACAATGCGGTCATCATTAAAGTTCGCTGCCACGATGAATTCTTTTTTGGCAATGACTTCAAGATCTTTTCTCGTTACGGCGACAAAATACTTGAAATATTTCTCACCCTCCGCGCCCTTCGGACCTTTGCCAAACGCCATCCTCAAATCGACTTCAGCGTCGATGGGCTCATCTCCATAATAGCGGCAACGGGTCGTTACATCGGTAATCTCCGCCGTATAAGCGACATCATCGAGTTGCTCTTCGCCGTCGAACTCGACCATGCGGGCGGCGTCTGACAACACAATCACATTTGGGCATGGCGCGGGATTCGCCTCTTGCGCCTCTCTATCCAAGCTTGAGCAGCCCACAGGCGGAGCGACTGCGGCGATAAGCGCGCCCGCTAACAGTTTGTTCATCAATACCAATCCCTATATCAATCAGGAAACGCCATAGGGCTGCCGAACCGTTGCCGTCCTGACGCCCAGATTTGAAGTTAATCTTCTCGTAGCGTCTCGCAACTTCCGGCGCAACGCTCCCATGGACGTATGTACACAAGAACGCGGCGCATTAATGGCAGACACTGATCGAACCTCGAACCTGACCGTGCGCCTTGCAGCGCCGAGAGGGTTTTGCGCCGGCGTAGAGCGCGCCATTCGCACAGTCGAGGAAGCCCTGGCGCTGCATGGCGCCCCGGTCTATGTGCGCCATGAAATCGTTCACAATCGCCATGTCGTCGATCGGCTGCGGGCCATGGGCGCGATTTTCATTGAGGAGCTGAAAGACGCGCCCGATGACCGCCCGGTTATCTTTTCCGCACATGGCGCGCCGCGCAGCGCCCATGAAGAGGCGGCCGCACGCAAGATGGTGTCAATCGACGCAACTTGCCCGCTGGTCTTAAAAGTTCACACCCAGACGCGCCGTCATGCGGCAAACGGACGGCACGTCTATCTCATCGGGCACGCAGACCACCCGGAAGTCGTCGGCACCATGGGCCAGGCGCCTGATGGCGCCGTAACACTCGTTGAAACTGTTGCCGAAGTCGCAAGCCTGCCGGAGCGCACCGGCCCGAAGGCGTATGTCACGCAGACCACTCTGTCGGTCGATGACACGCGGACAATCATTGAAGCGCTCAAGACAAAATTTCCCGATATCGCCGGACCGGCAAAGGAAGACATCTGTTACGCAACATCCAATCGCCAACATGCTGTGAAGACCGCAGCGCCGGATGTCGATCTCTTCGTGGTGGTCGGATCGGAAACATCTTCCAATTCGAAGCGCCTTGTCGAAGTCGCCCTTTCCGCAGGCGCACGCCACGCCGTCCTTATTGAAGATGCCGACGCATTCGACCCATCACTTCTGAACGATGTACAAACAATTGGCGTAAGCGCCGGCGCTTCGGCGCCTGAAAGTCTGGTTGAGAAATTCCTCGAATTGCTGGCGTCAATGCGCACAATTATTATCGAGACGGTGGAAACGGCGCGCGAGGACATTGTGTTTAATACGCCTCTACGTCTCGCGAGCTAGCGCCCTATGGCCGTTTACACCGAGGTCGCCGACGACGCTCTGGGAGCGTTCTTAAACAACTTTGATATTGGCCAACTGGTTCGCAAAACCCCTATCGCCGAAGGCGTTGAAAATTCAAATTATCGGATCGACACGACAACCAATTCGTTCATCCTGACACTCTTCGAAAAGCGTGTGCGGGAAGAAGACCTGCCCTTTTTCATGGCGCTGACAGGCTATCTGGCTAAACAAGGCCTGCCTGTTGCAGCGCCAGTTGCGGACAACAACGGCGAAATTATCAAACGTCTTGCAGGGCGGCCCGCAACAATTGTTCAATTTTTAAACGGTCGTCCGCATATGACGCCATCAGAAAACGACTGCGCGAAACTGGGCGCCGTTCTCGCGTCACTGCATTCAAGCGCACCCGGTTTTGCGCAGGAACGCGTCAATCCCTTATCGCTTAATGGCTGGCTCGAACTCGCCAACGCGTGCCGCGCCGGGGCGGATCGTTGCGCTGCAGGGCTGGCCGCAGCAATAGATGACGAATGTAAGTTTCTCAGCGCCAGCTGGCCTTCTGCGCTGCCCCGCGGCGTCATTCATAGCGACTTATTTCCGGATAATGTGCTGTTTGATGGCGATGAGATATCCGGCGTCATCGACTTTTACTTCTCCTGCACGGATTGCTTCGCCTATGATCTGGCGGTTTGCATCAACGCCTGGTGCTTCGACGAAAACGGAGAGTTTCAACCGGAAAACGCCAAAAACCTTGTCGCAAGTTATTCTGTTGGCCGTCGGCTTAACAGTGAAGAACGCGCCGCTTTGCCCATATTGCTGCGCGGTTCAGCGCTTCGTTTTCTGCTCACCCGTCTTTACGACTGGTTGAATCAGGTAAAAGGAGCACTTGTTACGGTGAAAAATCCCCTTCCGTTCAGGCGCATTCTGGCGTTTCATCAAAGCCATTCAAAACCATCATTATACGGACTTTAAATGATTGAAATCTACACTGACGGCGCCTGTTCAGGCAATCCAGGGCCTGGCGGCTGGGGCGTTCTCATCATTGACGGTGATGACCGCACCGAGCTTCACGGGGGCGAGCCAGAGACCACCAATAACCGTATGGAAATGCTGGCCGCAATTGAGGCCTTGAAAGCGACCGGCGACGCGCCAATCATCATTCACACTGACAGTCAGTATGTGAAAAACGGCATCAATACCTGGATTCACGGATGGAAGCGCAATGGTTGGAAAAATGCGTCAAAGAAGCCGGTCAAGAACAAAGACTTATGGCTGGAACTGGATGCGCTGACCCAGGACCGAACTGTTGAGTGGCGTTGGGTCAAGGGCCATGACGGCCATCCTGGCAATGAGCGCGCCGACGAACTCGCCCGCCTTGGCGCGGCGTCATACAGTTAAACGCTAACGCCGAGGCGAACGAAGCAATCTGTTAAAGCTGGCTGATCATGTGTTCGGCGCTCGACACATCAAAAGCGCCAGGCGCCTCAACATTCAGCTCTTTTACAACACCGTTCTCAATGATGGCGGAAAAGCGCTGGGAGCGCTCACCCATGCCAAAACCTTTGCCGTCCATCACAAGGTCAAGCGCGCGTGTAAAATCGCCATTGCCATCAGCAAGCATAATAACTGAATCTTGCGCATCCTGGCTTTTCGCCCAGGCGTCCATGACAAACGCATCATTAACAGACATGCAGACGATCTTGCTGACGCCTTTTGATTTCAACGCATCGGCTTTTTCAACAAAACCAGGCAAATGTTTCGCAGAACAGGTTGGCGTGAAGGCGCCGGGCACAGAAAACAGCGCAACCTTCCCTTCGCCAAAAATTTCGCCGGTATCAGCCTGTTCAGGACCCTGATCCGTCGCCAACATCACTTTCACGCTTGGAATTTTTTCGCCAACAGAGATCGTCATACTACCACACTCCTTCGATTATTCCACGGGATTGATGGGGTTCTACGCCAGCGGCCGACATATTGAAAGACAGCGCAGTCCTTGCGCCCGCACGTCAGCGAGAATAGGGTTTCGTTATATGAAGTTGCCAGGACAGTTCTCCAATGCAGCGGACCGCGATTTTTTAGCGGGACAACTACTCATCGCCATGCCGAATATGGGCGATCCGCGATTTGAGCACTCTGTTATCTTCATGTGCGCCCATGACGAAGACCACGCGATGGGCGTCATCGTCAATAAACCCCTTGCGGATCTGGAACTTTCCGATCTCCTTGAGCAACTGGAGATCGAACCGGAAAACAGCATTGAAGAAACGCCCGTATTCTTTGGCGGCCCGGTTCAGACCGAACGCGGCGTCGTCCTGCACACGCTGGATTACAGACTTGAAACAACGATAACACTGGCCGGTGAAATGGGCCTGACGGCGACCAAGGACGTTCTGATCGACATTGGCGGCCGTGAGCCGACGCGGCCCGCCCCGCGAAAATATCTTTTAGCGATCGGCCATGCCGGTTGGGGCGCCGGTCAGTTAGAACAGGAAATCTCGATGAATGTCTGGGCGCATTGCGCTCCTGACGAAAGCATCATTTTTGAAGGCGCGAAAGTATCATCCTGGAAGCGCGCCCTCTCAAAACTTGGCGTTACCGGTGCGATGTTATCGCCCGAATGGGCGGCTCCAAGGCGCGATGATCAGCCATTGAACTAGACGGCGGTTACCAGGAATTCGCACCGCCCCAGTTTTTCCAGCGCATAGGACGTTTTTCTTCAACTTTGTCGGCAAGCTCTATCGCAATTGATGCGTCAGCCGTCGCAAGCTCTTCACCCTCAAGATCAACCTTCGTTTCTTCAACTGCGGGTTTTTCTTCAGATTTTACTTCAAGCCTGGCGGCAGGTTCTTTCTGTTTTTTCTCCGCTTTCTTTGCAGGCGCCTCACTCTTCGTGGCCGACGGCTTTCCCAGCGCATACCCTTGACCGTAAGCGCAACCATTCTGCGCCGCAGCTTTTGCCGCCGCATCGGATTCCACGCCTTCAACAATCACTTTCAAGCCAAGGTCCTTACCCAGCGACGCCAGCGATCGAACGATCTTCGATCCATCGCCGCCTTTTTCCAGATCAACGGCAAAAGACTTATCGATCTTGAGGTAGTCAAAATCATATTTGCGAAGGTTCGAGAGGCACGAGAAACCGGCGCCGAAATCGTCGAACGCCAGCGCTGCGCCGGCTTTTTTCAGCGCACTGAAAACCTTGCTTGCACTCGCATCATCGGAAACCGCTTCCCCTTCTGTCAATTCAAGCACGAGTGAATGCTTAGGCAGGGAGAATTCCTTCATTGTCTCGCGCACGGCGTCAATAAAACCATCCGCCTTCATCTGTCCCCAGGAGACATTCATCGCCACGAAAAGTCCGTTGCGTTTTTCGGTTTTGATCTTGTCGGCGAGAAAAGACGCCGCTTCGCGCAACATCGTTTTTGCAAGTGCATCGCCCTTACCGGCCGCAACGGCGTATTCAACGAAAACTTCAGGCCCTTCGTCGGCGCCGTCTTCCTGGTCGCGCCAGCGCGCCAGCGTTTCGTAACCGGCGACCTTTTTGTTATCGAGACTGACAATCGGCTGGAACGCCGCAACAATGTCGCCATTATCAAAGGCGTCTACAAATCTGGAGATTGCAGGAGCAACAGCAGACGGCACGATCGCGGCTTCTGTCGCTTTTTGCAGCCTGTTACCGTCAACGCCATTGCCTTTTGACGGTTTAAAGACCGGCGAGGCGGTTTCGATAAAGGCGACAAGGCGCTCAAGTTGACCAGAGTCATCATGTGCGGCGCGCGCGCCACGCAAGCGGATCTGGCGCCCGTCAAATAGTTTCAGCGCAACATCGAACGGACCGTCAACGGGCGAAAGGACTTCTTCTTCAAACCGCGCCGCATCGTCCTCGTGAATGAAATTACGCAAGGCGTCCGGTGTGAAGGGCGCAGAGGAGTCAGCGCCCAGCAGTTTCGGCAGTGAATCTGTTTGATCAATGGCCTCGCGACTCCAGTCCCATGTCGCAACGCCGGAATAATCGAGGACCCGTGCAAGCTGTCCCTTAAGATCAAGCTCGTCTCTGCCTGCAGCGCTTTGATCACGCGCAAAGTCATGATCGCGTTGTTCAGATGAAAACCCGTGCAGTGGCTCCGCGCCCGCCGCCATCATGGCGTTAGTGTGCGGCGCTGAACCCTCCGTCAATGCAACAAGGCTGGCCGCCAGAACGCCAAGCGTGAAAAGAACATGCGGCGCAAGGGCGAAACCCGCCGCCTCAACACCCGCCAGTGGGCCAAACAATGGCGCCACCGCCGCCAGCGCGACGCCCGGCAAAATAAGCCGCGCGCCCGTATCGCCGCGAAACGCCTGAGTCACCGCCAGAACAATGGCGAATCCGCCGACGGCGAACACCGCGAGGCGCATCAGGGGCGCAACATCAATACGGTCAAAGAAGTTGATCAGCCCCATGCCGCCAATGATCAGGGCGGCTGTAAACATCACCCCGCCGAGCAGCGGATTATAGCGCGCCGCGCCTACAGACGCAGAAAGGAAGACAATCGCCGCAGCGGCGAAGATCCCCTGTATCAAAACGGCCACTTCCGTCGGCATAGAAGCAAAAAAGCCAAGCCAGGAAAATTCCAGCGCCGCCGCGCCCACAACCATCAACAACGCGCAAACCGCCAGACCGCTTCGTCGAATCGCAGCATAGCCCGCCAGAAACGCCGCTCCGATGATGAAAGCTCCCGCTATCGCGCCGCGCCCAAGCTCCAATGCCGGTCCCGCAGCGGTTATTCCGCCATCCGTCAGACCTGCCGCCAGAATTTGTATCATATTTTCCCCAACCCCTGAGTTTACGCCTCAACCGCTGGACCGATTTCCAAACAGGCATGTTCAAGAAACATACCTGTCTATGTCGCCGTTTTATGCCTAACGGCGATCACGAAATCGAAACGCCCAACCACTGGTTCCCTGCCGCTATATTCACGCGACTGTGACATTATCGCAAGGGCGCGACGGCCCGTAAGGCGCAGTTTTTTTCTCGGTTTACCGCAAATCCGCGCTCAATCCTGATTTCGCTCGCGATGCCGGCGCGCTGTGATCGCATAGAGGTCATGATCACGCCATTTGCCATTGATTTTGAGGTAGTCTTCCGCCTGCCCTTCCCGGCGAAAACCGCTGGAAACAAGCAATCGTTGCGATGCAATATTACCAGGCTGGCACGCAGCCTCGACCCTGTTGAGGCCAAGGCTGTCAAAAGCATGCGCCAACAAAGCGCTTACAGCGGCAACGCCAAAGCCACATTTTGTATAAGGCTCGCCGATCCAGTAGCCGATGGTCGCCGCCCGCGCCGCGCCATAGCGTATATTGGTTAGCGTCAGGCCACCGACCAAGACGCTATCGCTCCTGCGAAACACGAATAAGGAAAGGCCGCATGCCCGCTTCGCATCGCGATCGAATTGGCGCAGCCGCTGGCGAAACGATGCAAGGGTCAGATTCTCCGGCGCCCAATCCTGCTCCCAACGGATAAGATGCGCTCGGCTCTGCTCTCGCAGCTCAGCCCATTCAGTGTAATCACGCGCCTGCGGTGAGCGCAGATACACGGGATCGCGCACCAGAATCGGGTCAAATGCAGAACGGACTGGAGATCTTGTCAGAAACATCGAAATCGATTGTGCAGGCGTGAAAGCAGCGATACCGCCAAAGTTTCTCGCGAATGTCAAAGGCCAAAAAACCGCATATTCAGGCGCTTTCAAAGCGGCCAGGCGGATTTCCCAAATACGGAAAAACCTTGCAATTCACGCCACTAAGGCCCATATGCGCCTCGCACCAATGATTTAGAGCCGTCCACTAGGCCTCTGTTACAAGCTTACGAAACTCCTCCAAGACATCGGTTGCTTTCTATACGGGTCAGGCCCTGCCTGCCCGTCAACGCCATGTCTAACAAGGAGATGCAAATGGCTACTGGAAAAGTGAAATGGTACAACCCGCAAAAAGGCTTCGGCTTTATTGAGCCGACAACGGGCGGCAAGGACGTTTTCGTCCACGCAACCGCTCTTGAAGCCGCGGGCATCCGCAGCCTCGATGACGGCCAGGAAGTCAGCTATGAACTGACCGAAGAGCGTGGCAAAGTTTCCGCGACATCCCTGAAAGTCTAACGATCAGGTTTGGGATTCGTCCCAATTGCGGAGCGCGGCTTACGCGCTCCGCATATCAAATTGCTTGATGGCATCAGCAATTTTCAATGAACGCAAAAAACAGTCTGGCGGTACACTATGACAGCAAGTCCAAATACGCAGACAAAACCAGTAACAGGTCTTTCCCCAGCCAACCGGCGTGAAGAACGCGAACAGGCCCAAGCGGAAGCACTGGCCGAAATCGCGCATCAGCAGCGCGAGCGCGAGAACAAATCCCGCCAGCTTCGACAACTGCGCCTTTCTCAACAAAAGAAGAAATAGGCTTTTACGCTTTATTTTGCGCCCCGGCCCTGACTTATGCGTTGAACACCTGTTCAACCTTGTCAGGCTCGCCATCACCGACAATCGCAATTGAACATAGCCCCTCAAGGGATCGGCGCGCGCAACGTTTGATGTCATCCAGCGTGACCGCATCCAGACGCGCGACCAGTTCATCCGGCGCCATTGTCTTGCCGAAGGTGAACACCTGACCGGCATTGGCCTCAATTCTGGCGGCCGGGCTTTCCAGGCTCATCATCAGTGACGCGCGCAGTAATGCGCGGGCGCGATCGACTTCCGTCTGTGTCACGTCATGCGCCATTGCTTCAATTTCCCGCTGGATGAGCTTGGCCGCCTCAACGATCTGACCCGCTTCGGCGCCAATATAGGCCCCGACAAGGCCGCATTCCTCATACCCGTCGGCAAAGGCGTATACGGAATAAGCCAGCCCGCGTTCCTCCCGAATGGTTTGAAAAAGCCGTGAAGACATGCCGCCGCCAAGCGCATCGGCAAAGATGCGGGTTGCGAAAAAGTCCTCGTG
This sequence comes from Hyphococcus sp., assembly GCA_965230025.1. Taxonomy (GTDB): domain Bacteria; phylum Pseudomonadota; class Alphaproteobacteria; order Caulobacterales; family Parvularculaceae; genus Hyphococcus. Next base: position 2,855 of record CBDDKD010000035.1, on the reverse strand, counting down.
GCGCGCCGAAACGCCCGGAAAGGCGAGCGCGAAATGGGTCTGTTCGATGGCGCGCGCATCATGGCGCACGCCTCCAATAAAGTTCGGAACGGATCGTGACGCATTAGCTTTCGCAGGCGCCATGTCGCCGAACTGCGCCTCCGCGAGCGCCATTATTTGGTCGGCATCGATCTTTCCCGCCGCGGCGACAACAAGCGCGCCCGGATGATATTGCCGCGCCATGAAGCCACGCAAACTCGCCGGTGTCTGCGCGCGTACGCTTTGCGGCGTGCCAAGGATCGGTCGGGCCAGAGAATGGCCGTCCCATGTTGCTTCCTGCAGCAACTCAAAGACAACGTCGTCTGGCGTATCCGCCGCCTCCCCGATCTCCTGCACTACGACTTCCTGTTCTTTCGCAAGTTCAGCATCGCCGAATTGCGGATGACGCAGGATGTCGCCAAGAAGGTCGAGCGCAAGCGAAACATCATCTTTCAAGACGCGCGCATAATAACCGGTGCGCTGGTGACTGGTCGCCGCGTTCAGATATCCGCCGACAGATTCAATCTCTTCAGCAATCTCGCGAGCCGTACGCCGCGCCGTTCCTTTGAACGCCATATGCTCCAGAAGATGCGCAATCCCGTGTTCTTCGACGCGCTCATCGACGGACCCCGCATGCGCCCATACGCCAAGCGCCGCCGTTTCCAATGACGGCATCGGATCGACGACGATGCGCATGCCGTTTTTGAGGGTGTGTATCTCGCTCATGATTGCGCTCGGGCGCTCAGGCGATCCAGCATCAACGTCTTCACCGCCTCCACCGTCGCGGGCGACGTCGCCATATGCTCCGGACGATCGAAGAGATCACTATAGCGCGGCGGCAACGCTGGATGCGCGCCAGCGGCGCGCTCCACCACTTCCGGGAATTTCGCCGGGTGCGCCGTCGATAACGTGACGACCTTACCGGAAAGCTCTTTCGCATCGCGCAAACGCTGCGCAGCAACCCGCGCAACCGCCGTATGCGGATCAATCAATGCATCATGTTCCTGATAATGGCGTTTAATTTCAGCGATAGTGTCAGTTTCGCTGGCTGCATGAGAGACGAAATCATTTCCGATGGCGCTAATTTCATCATCACTAAGCGCCATGGCGCCGGTTTTCTGAAACTCTGTCATACGCATCCGTAACGCATCACAGTCACGGCCCAGAACTTCATATAACAACCGTTCAAAATTGCTCGCGACCTGAATATCCATAGAGGGCGATGACGTTGCAGAAACGCTCGCAGGCGAATAATCGCCATGCTGAATTGCACGATGCAAAATATCGTTGGCGTTGGTGGCGACTGCCAGCTTTGCAATCGGCAGGCCCATCCGTCTGGCCGCATAACCGGCAAAAACGTCGCCGAAGTTGCCCGTGGGCACCACGAAACTGACAGGCTCTCCATCGCTGATCGCCGCTGACGCTGTAAAGTAATAAACGATCTGCGCCGCGAGGCGCGCCCAGTTTATCGAGTTGACGCCGCCAAGTTTCATTTTGGCGACAAAAGCCTCATCGGCGAAAAGCGCCTTCACGATCGACTGGCAGTCGTCGAACGACCCGTCAACGGCGATGTTGCAGACATTTTCGTTGGCGACACAGGTCATCATCCGGCGCTGAACATCGCTGACGCGGCCCTCTGGATGCAGAACAACCACGTCTACGCGCTTGCAGGTTTTCAGCGCCTCGATCGCCGCCGCGCCAGTATCACCAGATGTCGCGCAGATAATTGTCAGTCTTTCACCGCGACGTTCCAGAAGATTGTCAAACATGGCCCCAAGCACTTGCATGGCGAAATCCTTGAACGCCAGCGTCGGCCCATGGAACAATTCCAATATCCAGTCTTCCTCGCCTACCTGCGTCAGCGGCGCAACGTCCGCATGATCGAAGGCGCCGTAAACCTTGCGGGTTATTTCCAGAAGACGGTCATGCGAAAATGCGTCGCCCGTAAACCGCGCCATAATCGATGCGGCGACATCGGCGTAGGGCTTTCCGCGAAATTCCTCGATCTCACCTGGCGAAACCTGCGGCCAGGTTTCCGGCATGAAAAGACCGCCGTCACCGGCAAGTCCGGTGAGTAGGACATCGTCAAATTTGGCGGCGCCCACGCCGCCACGGGTGGAAAGATATTTCATAAGCGCTGATGTGGCTTAAAATGCGTCCGCGGGCAAACGGCAAATCAGAAACTTCTCATCATAGAGCGCGCCGATCAGTAACGTGCGGCCAAGGCGCGCCGCTGTCGTGGAAGCGGACAGCTCCTCGCCGTCATCACGGTAGACCGTGCGCGGCCTGCCGTCAGCGCCAATCCGGATCACCTGTGACGGAGACAGGATATCAGGATTCATCTTGTGACGCGGCGCCGTCAGCGGCTTTGGCAAGGCGCCAATCCAGACAACGCCCGCCTCATCGACCATCAAATTATCGGGCGCCGCATCCAGTTTTATTTCATTGACCTGCGCCAGGGCGCCGGTCTCAAGGTTGCGTTCATAAACCTGGATTGCGCCGCCGGCCGTCTCCGCCACATAGGCGCGGGCGCCGTCCGGGCTGAGATCAATCCCGTTGGCGAAGCGCAAGCCTTCGGTCGCGACTCGCCAGACTGTCCCATCCGTGTAAAGCACCTGCCCTGATGCAGCGCGGGTCAGAAAATGGAGATCGCCCATGCGGGACGATCGTCCGGGCCGCACATCGTTCGTGACATAGAAACTGCGCCGTCCGGTGGCGACAACGCTGTTTGGGCTGGTCAGGCGACGCTCTGTGAAGGTCTCGAGATGCATCAACGCGCCATCAGCGCTCACATCGAACATCTCGACGCTGTTATTGGCCTGGTTGACGACAAAGAG
>CBDDKD010000034.1:0-35193 GCA_965230025.1 Hyphococcus sp. | reverse complement strand
CCCCGCCCGCAAGAGATCGCGCTTTTCCTGCATGTCAGCGCGGAAATCACGATAATACTCATCTCCCATGGCGAGCCCTTTCGCCACCGCCAGTTGCAACGGCGCAGGAGTTGTATAAGCCAGATGCTGGTGCGCTTTCATAACGCCTGTAACAAGATGCTCCGGTCCCGTTACATAACCGATGCGGAAACCGGTAAGCGAAAATGTCTTACCCGCCGAGCCGATACGGATGCAGCGCTCACGCATGTCCGGCAGCGTCATCAGGGGAATGTGCGGGCGCCCGTCAAAAATGAGATGTTCATAAACCTCGTCGCAAACAACAATCAGGTCATGACGACGCGCAGCATCCGCCACAACGGCAAGTTCATCGGCGGTCATCACTTTGCCAAGCGGATTGTGCGGCGTGTTGATGACGATGAGTTTTGTTTTCGCCGTAATCGCTTTTTCAAGCGCCTCGGCGTTCAGGCGCCATTGCGGCGGCTCAAGGTCTACGAAACGGATCGCCGCGCCGGTCGCCTCAATCTGCGGGGCGTAACATTCGTAAAACGGCGCCAGCAACACCGCCTCGTCATCGGGCGCAAGGAACCCGAAAAATGCTGCGGCGAGCCCTTCGGTCGCTCCTGACACCACCAGCGTCTCTTTATCCGGATCGATATCAAGTCCATAGAAACGCTTATTGTCACGCGCCACGGCATCGCGCAGCTGCACGACGCCTTCAACCGGCGCGTACTGGTTCGGCCCTTGCATGATTGCGTCGGCGGCAAGACGCAAGATTTCCGCCGGACCATCCTCATCGGGAAACCCTTGTCCGAGATTGATGGCGCCGGCCTCTCGCGCTAGTCGCGACATGGTTGGAAAGATCGATTGCGGCCGATCGGAAAAGACCTTGTTCAACTGTCGCCCGCTCATGCTTCAGACCCGATTTCGTGACCGATTTCCCAGCGTACGCCGTCGGGGTCCGCAAAAAACACAACTGTTTCCACTTCATCGAAAACCTGCGGTTCCGGAACCGCGAAGCCCTTCGCAGCGAACGCATCTCGAAACGCAAGGACCTGATCGGCATTCCCAACCCGCAATCCGATATGATTGAGGCCAGGATTGAAACGCCCGTAAGCGGCCCCGTTCTTATCCGCCGCCCGAAGGTCAATCGCCCATCCGTCAGGATGCAGATAAATATGGCTGCTCGTTTTCTTTAAACCGAGAAGCGGTGTGAAGGCGTCATACCAGCGGGCGCTCTGCCCCAAATCCGAGGCGAGCAGCACGATGTGATCGAGCTTTCCACGAACGGTAAGGGCGCTGGCGGTCATAGGGTCGTTTCTCCGTAACGGATTCAGTCAAAGATTTTCATCATACGGCATCCCGAGAGGGTGGGGATAACTTTTTTCGCCTGCGCGGCGCCGTTCGACGAAAAATTCCAACGGTCTGATCTTGTGAAAGAATTTCACCAAAACCAAGCATCGAAAGACGCATATTCATCTCTATCCTATGTTGGTGCAGGCATGAAAAAGCCGCCCCGAAGGGCGGCTGTTCCAGATCGATGAGGGTTCGCCTAGTTGTTGGGCGGGTCTTCAGCGTCTTCAACCGCTTCCTCGACCTCATCGCCCATTTCTTCCATGGCCTCGCCAACCTCTTCGCCAGCGCCTTCGGCCGCGTCCACCGCATCTTCAGCAGCTTCTTCCATGGCCTCACCGGCGTCATGCATTGCGTCGCCTGCGTTTTCGGCAGCCTCTTCCATAGCGTCGCCGGCCTCATCCATAGCGTCGCCAATAGAGTCCGCCGCTTCTTCAGTGGCTTCCTCGGCATCCTCAGCAGCGTTATCGCCGCCGCAGGCGGCCAGCGCGCTCGCGCCAAACGCCAGCGCCAATATCGTCAAAAACTTGTTTTTCATCCTCTTGCCCTTCTATGTCCGCCGCCCCGTTACGGCTCGCAGCGATTGATTCGCCGGGCCGCATCATAAGCAAAAATTAAGCGCTATGGCGAGGGTTGATCATTTGTAATACCAGCCTACCCCCTGATTTGAGGCTATCACGCGGGCTGAGGCGGCAACCCCAGACCCGGCCAGAGCACGCGATCTTCAGCGATTTCCTTCATAAACCAGTCATGATAGCCCCGCGCCAGCATCCATTCGATGCGATCGCCGCGCCAGAAAATTTTGACCCGTTCGCCGTCCTGCGCCTCGAAATTTTTGACGAATTCACGGGCGCGGGCGACGTCGGCCCGACCAATCTCAGTCATCAGCATGCGTTTCAACCAGGCGGCGAGCTTTGGAAATCGCGCCTTGTCGATCGGCGCCTGCAACGCTTTCGCGGACATCAGGTGCGGAAAAAGCGCAATGTCTGCAATCGAGATGTCGCCATAGATAAAGCCGTCGTCCCCCAGTTCCGATTCCAGGGCGGCGTAAAACTGATCGAGATCGGCGCGCGCCTTTTCGAGCAGGCCATCGGGCATGGCGTCCGGGCGCTCGGCCCACATCCAGTAGGATATGTCGACCAGGATTGGATCAATGGCGCTGTCCGCCGCCCGCTCCCAGGCGCGGGCCCTTGCGCGCATCGCCGGATCTTTCGGCAGGACCGGATTATCGGGATAGCGATGGTCGAGATAGGCGACAATGTCGGCTGAGTTGATCACCGTGAGATCTCCATCATTGAGCGCCGGGACCTCAACGCGCCCATTCACCGCTTTCAGCTTGTCATGGTTTTCTCGGCGAAGTCCGTCAAGATAACGCGCCTCCAGCCCTTTATATTCCATCACCATACGGACCTTCCGCGCGAAAGGGCTGAAAGCATTGTCATAAAGGGTGAGCATGGTGCGGCGCTCCTGTTAGCGGATCACTGAACGCTAGGCGTGGACGCGCAATGAAAGCAAGAGCGCCGCACAGCTATCGGGGCGTTAATCCCGCTCGTACAGCACGCCCTCAACATCAAGCGTCATGATCCGCGAATCGGCGCCGACATCACGATTGAATATAACCGTGCGTCCGGCCACTCCCCAGGCCGGGCGCACATCCTCTGCGCCTTCCGGCGGATCGGTAAGTTGCACAATGTTGCTTCCGTCGGGGCGCATCACGAAGAGAGCGAAGGCTTCCCGCGCGCCTTCGCCATCGCCATCGCGGTTCGAGGCAAAAAGAATCCATTCGCCGTCAGGCGAAAAAGCCGGATAACCGTCAAAAGCGGAGTGGCTGGAAATATTGCGCATATTTTCTCCATCCGCATCTGCAATGAATATCTCGGAATTGCGGCCCGATGACGACGCCCCGCCGTCCGGCAAAACCCGCCGCCATAGCAGTGATTTGTCATCCGGAGAAAAAGAAGGGTAGGTGTCCCAGCCGGGCAGCTGAACAAGCGCGCGCGGTTCCGACCCGTCAGCGTTCATCACCCAGATGTCGTAATTCCACGCATAGTTTTCGAAATCTTCGTCGCTCATGGTCGCAAACGGCGTCGAACGGCTGGAGTTGAAAACAATGCGTTCGCCATCGGCGCTGAATTTGTGGTGATCGTCCTGCCCGCGCGCATCGTTGCTCAAATTACGAAGGTTTTCGCCATTGAGATCGATTGAAAAAATATCGAGATGCGCAAGCCGCCCCTCCCCAAGCCGGCGCGCAAACAGGATGGACTTACCGTCCGGCGAAAACACCGGCGTCTCATCGTCTTCCTCGCCATGGGTCAGTTGGCGCAAACCGGTTCCATCGTGGCGGATGATGAAGATATGATCGACGCCATCGGCGCGGCGCGATTCAAAAGCGATCCATTCACCGTCAGGCGACAGAACCGGATATTGATCCGACACCTCAACGGCGAGCACGGGCGCCGCGGATTCGGCCTGCGCTGTGGCGAAGAGTGTGGCGACGAAACCGCCGGCAAGCACAAAATCGCGGATCATCATGAGCACTCCCCTATCAAAGCGCCGCCAAACTGCGACGGCCCATCAGGAAATCACAGCGCCGGTCGACAAACCGAGCGTCATGCAGGACGAAGCGTTCAACCCAGATCGAAATCAATATGGATCTGGCGTTCCGGCGGCTTGCCGCCAATCGCCTTATAGAATGCAAGCGCCACATCGTTATCCACATCCACCGGGACCCAGCCGATACGGCAGCGCGCTTTTTTCGCTTCAGCGAAAAGCGTTTTCATGATCGCGGTCGCAATGCCTCGTCGTTGATATTGGGGCGCAACGCCAAGCTCATTGATAAAAAGCTCCGGAATCTCTTTGTCAGGATGGAGTGTTTTGACCCCGCTCGCAAAACCGACGACGAGCCCCTTCCCGGCTTCATCCTGAGGGGCCCAATCCCTTCGCCCTTCGAGACGCTCGCTGCGCTCGCCCTCAGGATGAAGGGGTTGGGCGTCACGAAGGATCGCGACCACCAGCATGTGGTGGGGGTCTTCCAGAAACGCTTTCGCAGAACGCTTATTGATAGGATCATCAAACACGTCTTCCGCGACATGGGAAAGGACGGCGAGATCGGCGGGGGTCAGGAGACGGACATCTATGGACATGGTTCAACCATCGGGCGTTTCCAAAACATTCCATGCGTCGGCGATTGCAACGCCACCCCGATTTAGGGCATTTTCAAACACGCTGTCGCCCCCCAACCGCCGTAACGGAACACTTTCATGCTGCGTCTTATCTGTTGCGTTTTTCTCGCCGCCTTCCTCGCCGCCCCCGCCGCGGCACAGGACACGCAAGCATGGACGGCGCTTTTCGCCAACGGCCCCGTCAGGCAAGACAGTCGTTTCCTTCTCTGGTTTGACGGCCATGCGCGTTTTTCCGAAGACGTATCGCGCCTTGGCGTGTCGATCATCCGGCCCGCCATCGGCTATCGCGCGAATGACCGCGTCTCGCTCTGGGCGGGCTACGCCTGGGTCGTCTCCCGCGCCGACGGGCGCGAGAGCATCACCGAGCATCGCATCTGGCAACAGGCGACCTACCGCATCGGCGACGGCGACTGGGGAACGCTCACGGGCCGCACGCGGCTGGAACAACGCTTTTTCGAAACCGGCGACGACACTGGCCATCGCGCGCGCCAGTTCTTCCGCTGGATCAAACCGGTCGCCCCGCGCTGGAGCGCCACCGCCTGGAACGAAACCTTCGTCGCGCTCAACGATACGGACTTTGGCGCCGACGCCGGATATGACCAGAACCGAACCTTTGTCGGGATGCGCTGGCGCGCCAGCGACCGCATCAGTCTCGAAGGCGGCTATCTCTTCAACCACATCAACGCCGGCGACCAGTCAAACCACAATGTGTCGTTGAGCATCGTCGCGCCGTTGTAGGAAGACGCATCCCTCATATCGCCGTCAGGTGAAACCGCGAATCAAGTAATTATGTTGGATGATTACGAACCCATGCATTAATATTGCCGGCAGATTTATGGAAAAGCGCTAATGTCTTCGCAGTCGACGGCTTTACCCGATGGGAGGTTCGAAAAAACCAACCCACGCGACACGATTCGCGCGCAGGCGATATTCTTCGACGTAGATGGCGTTTTACTCGATTCGCTGCCGCAGCATTTGCAGATTTGCGCAGACTTATCCGAAAGGTATGGGCTGGGCTTGGAAATTCCAACGATCTCCGAGTTTCGAATGATCATCGAAAAGGGCGGCAAAATAAGCCCGATGATTGAGTTTTTCCGCGCCGTGGGTTTTCCGGAAGGCCTCGCGCAGAAAGCCACTGAATATTATGACGAAAACTTTGGCGCGGAATATCCATCCGCGCAATTTAGCGGCGCCGAAGAGGTGATCAAGACGCTGCATGGCCAGGGCGTCGCGCTGGGGCTTGTAACCGCGAATGTAAAAGAAAATGTAGAACCGGCGCTGGGCGACATCCTTCAGTATTTTCCGACTGATTTGCGGTTTTATTTTAACCCGCAGCGTCCGGCGATTACAAAGCTCGAAAAATTGTCCGAGGGCGCCCGGCGGTTGACGCTGGACCCGCGCGAGTGCGCTTATGTCGGCGACCAGCCCTCCGATTTGAATGCGGCGCGCGAGGCCAATTTTCAGTTTCTCGCTGTCAGTTACGGGTGGGGCTTCCTGCAGGCGCCGGAGGGCGTCCCCATTGCCAATACCGTCAGTGAAATCACAGGCTTTATCCATCCTGTTACGGATGATTGAAATGCTTGATCGGCTTTGACGCAAAAGCTGGGGAGAGGGGATTGATGAGCGAAACCACCACCAAACCTGGCGGCGAGCCGGCAAATACGACAACCTGCTCCTGCGGCGACAGCAACCTTTCCGAAAAACAATTCGAATACGCGTGGAACTGGTTTGAATTTCACGCCAACCAGCGCGTCAAGGTATTCAATTTCTTCGTCCTCACGCTTGGCCTGCTGATCACGGTATCCTTAACTGCGATCACAGACTATTTCAGCAATCCGGAAGGGTTCAAGCTCATATTGATCAGAGCCTTGGCGATTTTCGGATTTGTTTTTGCGCTTGGCTTCCATCGCCTGGACCACCGCAACAAAGCGCTTGTCTGGTATGGTGAAGATCTGCTGCGTCATCTGGAACGGCGATGGATGTTCCAGCAAGAGAACGCAAGCGGTGAACAGTTAGCCTGCATTCGCACCAAAAATGGCGGTTGGGTTAAAGACTATCCGAGACACGGTTTCGGCGCGCTGGTCCGCAGCGCACCCGATCCGAATAACGAAAACTTGGGCAGCGCGCCTGCACCCGACAGTCGATGGGATCGATTTTGGGGCGGCGAGCACCGCATCTGGTTTCCGCTTTTCCCCTTCACTGTCGGAGTGTTGGCGTTAGCGCTATTAGCGCTTTCGTTTTTCCCGGTCTTTACTGACCCCGCGGCGCCCGCCGACAAAACGGAAAACACGGAATCGGCGCATGTCACGAATATCGTCACGACGGGGCAAGAGTCGGAGATGGCCTGCGGCGTTTATGTCTGCAGATTTCCGAACCGATGCGGGGCGTTGGAACCATGCGGCAAGCGCCCTTAGCCGACAGCGTCGTTTCAGAAAACTTCCCCATGCCGGAGCCGCATTTCCCGCCCCCGCCCGGCATGTAACGGTTTTTTCATGAGAAATCGCTACGCTGCGAGGTCATTCATCTCGGGGGTTGCATGGATTCCAGTCAGAAATGCCAGGGCTGCCGTGACGGGGCCGGGTTCGACCTGCCCATCACGATGGCGTTCCAGCCGATCGTCGATGTGGAGGCGCGGACCGTCTTTGCGCATGAAGCGCTGGTGCGCGGCGTCAATGGCGAAGGCGCCGGCGAGGTGCTGGCGCATGTGTCGGAGACCAACCGCTACGGCTTCGATCAAAAATGCCGGGTCACCGCCATTGAACTGGCGGCCGGACTTGACCTCGCAAAGGACGGCGCAAACCTGTCGATCAACTTCCTGCCAAACGCCGTATACGAACCAAAAGCCTGCATCCGCCTGACGCTTGAGGCGGCGATCAAGACCGGTTTTCCGGTGGACCGGATCATCTTCGAGTTTACCGAGGCCGAACGGCTCGACCCCGTCCATGTGCTGAATATTCTGCGCACTTATCGTTCGCTGGGCTTTAAAACCGCCATTGACGATTTCGGCGCGGGCTATGCCGGGCTGGGCCTGCTTTGTCATTTTCAGCCGGATTTCGTGAAGCTGGACATGGACCTCATCAGGGACATTGACCGGTCTTTAGTCAAACGGTCGATCATCGCCAATACGCTGAATATGCTCAACGATCTCGACGTGACGCCGATCTGCGAGGGCATCGAGACCATCGGCGAATTTGAGGTCTTGCGCGAGCTTGGGGTCAAACTGATACAGGGCTTTCTCTTTGCAGAGCCTGCGCTGGCGAGTTTGCCGACCCCTATATGGCCGGATGCGCCGGTCAAACAGGCCGCCGGCGACAGGTAAAAGCGCTTAAGGCCGCCAGAACACGTCTTCGGCGGGGGGCTTGTCCACCAGCGACGTGAGATAGGCGTAAAGGTCGTCAACTTCCTCATCGCTTAAGGACGGAAAGCGATCAGGCGCGACCAGTCGCATTAAACCAAGCTCGCGCCCCCCGGCGCCGACCCCTGTTCGAATAAGAGTTTCAAAATCCTCGCGGGTGATCGATGCGACCATCGCAAGGTCCGGCGTCGGCGGCGGCAACAGGGTTTGTCCGCGTACGTCCAATCCGTGGCATTCATTGCACATGGTCATCGCCAGATATTCGCCGCGGGCGCGCTGCGGCGCGAATGCGCTGTCAACGCGCAGGGGCGGCACGCGGTCCGCCCAATAGGCGATGTGTTTTTCCTCGCCGGTAATATAGGTCCAGCGCACACTCCAGCCGAGTTTCGGTTTCGGCAGGTCGATCTCGACAACCGGCGCGGATTTTAAAAACGCGATCAGGGCGGCGGTGTCCTCGTCGCTGAGGCGCGCGAAATTAAAAGACGGCATGGACGTGAGCGATTTGCCGTCGGCGCCGATCCCCTGGCGGATCGCGGCTTCCAGCGTCGCCGCGTCATGGTCGCGCGCATAGGCCGCGAGATTGGGGGCGACGGCGCGTTCCGGCCAGTCCCACTGCTCGTCGAAATCCTTGCCCTCAAGTCGTTGCCCATGACAGCCGAAGCAACCCCGCGTGCGCGCGATATGACGGCCATGCTCAATGGCGGCCGCATCCGCCGGTATCGGATAATCGAAAGCGGGCCCGCGCGTTACATCGCGCAACTTCGCCTCGCTGAGAATGTAGACGCCGCCGAAGCCGATGGCCAGCAAGAGGGCGAGTAAACCAATCAGTATCGTGATAATGCGCAATGTCCCCTCCCCCTTACCAAGCGCGGATCGCGCCGCGCCCTCTACGCCGAATTTTCGAGATAACGCTTTAAACTCTCTTTGAGAAAATAGGTCCAGCCCGCAACGCCGCTTTCGCGTTTGAATTCAGGGATATCCCCCGGAAAATCTTCGAGCACGCGACAGTCGAGCGTCAGCTTTGTCGACCCGCCCGCTTCCATTAGTTCCCACACGGATGTAGAGCGCCCCGGATAGCCCTCGATGACCCAGTCATAGGCGAGGCGTTTGCCTTCATCGACCTCCGTCACCGTCCAGTGATGCGGGAATTTGCGGCCCTCATGGACAATCAAAAACTTTGTTTCGAACCCGACTTGCGCCTGAAAGTCCGGAATATTGTCGATATACCACTGGCGCATTTCGTCCACATCCGTGATCGCCCGCCAGACGCGCCCCGTCGGCGCGTTATAGGTTTCCGAGATAATGATGGGCTCGTCTGTGGTTTTCATCTGGCAAGGCTAGCATGAAGCGGCTGGCTTTGAAAAAACCCCCATCCCCGGCTCCGCCGGGACTTCCCCCGTAAACGGGGGAAGAATGAGCTTGCGGCAAACACAACACTATTCCTCCCCCATTCATGGGGTCGATCGGGGTTGGGGCCCCGATCGACGTGTCGAGCGCAGCGAGACGGAGGGGGTATCTGCTGCAGTTACGTCTTGACGCCGCTCTTGCGCAGCCGCACCCCCGGCCCGCCGCCGTTCTCCGCGATGAACTCGACCCCGGCGGATTCGAGTGCACGCGTTAAAGCCGCCAAGCTCGCATTGATCGGCGAGCGGGCGCCGCGTTCGAAGTCGGTAATCGTCCGCTCCGATACTTGTGCGGCCTCCGCCAATTCCGCACGGGACCATTCAGTTAGAGCCCTTGCAGCTCTGCATTGTTCTCGAGTTATCATAAACCCCCTTCGTCAGCTTCGCTGACACTTCCCCCGCAGGCGGGGGAAGAATGAGCTTGCCGCAAACGCAACACTATCCCTCCCCCGTTTACGGGGGAGGTGTCGAGCGAAAGCGAGACGGAGGGGGTATCTGTTGCGGTTACGATGGGTCGCCGCTCTTGCGCAGGCGCAGTCCTGGTCCCCCACCATTTTCAGGAATGAATTCCACTCCGGCGGATTCAAGTGCAGCTTTGATCGCGGCCACGTTGTTCCTGTTGGGCGTTCTGTGGCCATTTTCAAAATCAACGATCACGCTTCTCGAAACACATGCAGCTTTTGCAAGTGAAGCCTGATCCATATCGACGAGGCCGCGAGCCGCTCGGCATTGTGCAGAAGAAATGGTCATTTTGACTGATATTAGCCTTTTTGTTTGACTTTTAGTCGGATTTCAGTCATATTGTCTGACATCAAGCGCCCGAGCAATGAGACCCATTGCCCGAGGATCATAGATTCGCGCTCAAAATGCGAGGGAGGAATAAAAGTGTCCAAACGCTGGAAAACCGTGCTTGCGCTGAAAGTCCCTGTCTTCAGGCGGCGGAAGGAACTGGAGACCGTCGATATCGCCGACCGGCTGAACGAGATCGTCGCGGAACTCGCCATTGTCGACACCGCCATCAACAGCCTGGATATTGACGACCGCCAGCGCTTCGGACTCTATATGATCCTCAGCAAACAGATTAATGACATCATCGCCGTGCGCGACACAGTCCACCCGCCGAAGGCGAGGGGCGCCTAAAACCCCCTTCCCCGGCTCCGCCGGGACTTCCTCCATCAATGGGGGAAGAATGAATTCGCCACAAACGCAACATTATTCCTCCCCCACCCGTGGGGGAGGTGTCAGCGAAGCTGACGGAGGGGGTTGCTGGCGCCGCCTAAAACAGCGCGGCGGCGCGCACCACCAGAATGATAGAGAGGACAAGGCCGGTCACATAGGTGCCGGCGGCGCCAATAAACTTCATCGGGTTCGCGGTGTGAATGCTCTCGCCGGTGAGAACGCCGATGGCGTGGATATAGCGCGACGCGACGGCGGCGAGCATCAGCGCCCCGACCTGCCAGGACATCAGCATCGGGATCGCAAGGCCAATCGCCAGGATCATCAGCGACAGCGTGGGCGCATATTCAATGCAGTTGCCATGGGCGCGGATCGCCTTGCGCAAGGAACTCTTCGGGTCCGCCTCCGCCTCATGCTGGGTCTTCAGCACCGACCCGCGCTCGCGCGAGACATTGAACCCGAGCAGAAACACAAGAAGGCCGAGCAAGCCGACGGAGAGGAGAGCGATGGCCATGGGCGGGGTCCTTTTGTTGGTGGTTAGGGGGGTAGGTGGGTTCGAATGGGCAGGCAAGAATGGACGGAAATCAAGCGTTTTGATTTCTCAATAACCCTTGATAATCGCCCTTAACACTCTAGTAACCAGTTTTGACGAGCCTTCAAAAATCATCCGAGGATTATTATGCTGTCAACTATAGGCTACGAAGGCTCATCACTAGAAGATTTCATAGCATCGTTGCTGTTGGCCAAAGTAGAAGTGCTTGTCGATGTGCGTGAGCGGGCCCAATCAAGACGTAAAGGGTTTTCAAAATCCGCTCTTACTAGCGCTTTAGCTGAAGTTGGAATTGACTACATTCATTTTCGCGAACTTGGCGACCCAAAAGATGGGAGGGAAGCAGCTCGCGCTGGGGACACCAAAGAGTTCAAGCGGATTTATAGTAACGTTATTCGCCGCAAAGCTGCGCAGGAGGCTCTTGAGAAAATCGTTAAGATTGCCAAGAAGAACAACGCTTGCCTACTATGTTATGAACGAGACCCATTTACTTGTCATCGCAAAATAATCACTGATAAAATAGAACAAACCGAAAGATTAAAAACAAAACACTTGGGAGTACGGCAATTTGAGCCATCTGCAGGCCCAAGACGACGAGTGCTTCATTCTAGTGAAAGCGCTTCCGCATCGGTCTAGTAATTACGCAGAAACCGTTTGCTGCGCCGGCATCGGACATGATGCAAAATGGCGGCGTCTCTATCCTGTGCAATTTCGAATTTTAGACAATGAGCAAAAATTTAAACGCTGGCAATGGATCAGCTACTCATACACCACTACAAAAAAAGACGCCCGTGTTGAAAGTCAAAAAGTTGTTCCAGAAAGTATAACCACAAAGGGGATGCTTAAGTCTAAGGAACGGGTAAGTATTCTAAACCTGATTATGCGCAATACACTGAAGGAAGCTGATAGAAACGAAGAATCACTTACACTACTTCGGCCAAAAACAATCGAGTTTGGATGGGTAGCCAAGAGTGACGGCGAGCTCTCCGAAGAACGCATAAAGCATGCAGCCTTAGCTAAACAATTGTCATTGTTAGATAAGGTAGAAGCTGCACCCTTAAACCCTTGTCCCTATCAGTTTAACGTCAAATGGCTCGACCAAAATGACTGTAAACACAACCACACGTGCGATGACTGGGAAACTTCAACAGCTTTCTTCGTGCGCCAAAAGTCGCTTGGCACTGATGAACTAGCCCTTTCCTCATTGAAAGAAACGTATGAGCAGCACTACATGCAAAGCGGCATGGCGTTGGCGTTCAGCACGCACAGCCGCCGAAACGTTACATACGGTATTGCCAATCAATGGCTGTTAGTTGGAATGATCCGAATAGATGAAAGCGCGCAATCAGATTTGCTTTCCCAACTATAACCCCTCATTCGCTTTCTTGACGGCGTCGGCTTCGAGATAAAGCTCAGAGCCCATCTGTTTATATTTCTCGCTCATCTCGGCCATGCCCTGTTCGGACAGCTTCTCAAGGTCTTTCTTCTCGTTGTCGGAGAGGCCTTCGGCATATTCGCGCACATCAGCCGTGATCTTCATGGAACAGAATTTCGGCCCGCACATGGAGCAGAAATGCGCCACCTTGTGCGCTTCTTTCGGCAGGGTCTGGTCGTGGAAGTCGCGGGCGGTTTCCGGGTCAAGGGACAGATTAAACTGATCCTCCCACCGGAATTCGAAGCGCGCGCGCGACAGCGCGTCGTCGCGAACCTGCGCCGCCGGGTGGCCCTTGGCGAGGTCCGCCGCGTGGGCCGCCAGCTTATAGGTGATTACGCCAACTTTCACGTCGTCGCGGTCGGGAAGGCCCAAATGCTCCTTAGGCGTCACATAGCAAAGCATCGCCGTGCCGAACCAGCCGATCATCGCCGCGCCGATGCCCGACGTGATGTGATCGTAACCGGGCGCGATGTCGGTCGTTAAGGGCCCCAGCGTATAGAACGGCGCCTCGCCGCATTCCTTCAGCTGTTTTTCCATATTGATCTTGATCTTGTGCATGGGGACGTGGCCCGGCCCCTCGATCATCACCTGGCAGCCTTTCCTCCAGGCGATCTGGGTCAGCTCGCCAAGCGTTTCCAGCTCCGCGAATTGCGCGCGGTCATTGGCGTCAGCGATAGAACCGGGGCGCAAGCCATCGCCCAGCGAGAACGAGACGTCATAGGCGCGCATGATGTCGCAAATCTCTTCAAAGTTCGTATAGAGAAAGCTTTCCCGGTGATGCGCGAGGCACCATTTCGCCATGATCGATCCGCCGCGCGAAACAATGCCGGTGACGCGGTCCGCCGTTAAGTGAATGTAAGGAAGCCGCACGCCGGCGTGGATCGTGAAATAGTCAACGCCCTGTTCGCACTGTTCGATCAGCGTGTCGCGATAAACCTCCCACGTTAAATCCTCGGCGACGCCGTTCACCTTCTCCAGCGCCTGATAGATCGGCACCGTGCCGATGGGCGCGGGGGAGTTGCGGATGATCCATTCGCGGGTGTTGTGAATGTTGCGGCCCGTGGACAGGTCCATCACATTGTCGGCGCCCCAGCGGGTCGCCCAGACCATCTTGTCGACTTCCTCCTCAACGGAGGAGGCCACCGCCGAGTTGCCGATATTGGCGTTGATCTTCACCAGGAAGTTTCGCCCGATGATCATCGGTTCGGATTCCGGGTGGTTGATGTTCGCCGGGATAATCGCGCGGCCCCTGGCGATTTCGTCGCGAACGAATTCCGGCGTGACAAAGGCCGGGATTTCCGCGCCGAAGTCCGTGCCTTGCGCGACTTTTTCTTCCGCGCCTTCCAGCATTTTCTTGCGGCCGAGATTTTCGCGGATCGCCACATATTCCATCTCGCGGGTGATGATCCCGGCTTTTGCGAATTCATATTGCGTGACCGGCGCTTTCTCATCACCGGTGAGCGCGCCGCGTAACGGCCGGTTGCGTACGGGGAATTCGCGCGCCAGATGCTTGCCCGACGCGCCGCCATTATCCTCCGGCTTTACATGGCGACCCTCATATTCCTCAACGCCGCCGCGTTCTTTGATCCACTCGGTGCGCGTGCGCGCGAGACCCTTTTCAACATCGATGCTCACATCCGGATCGGTGTAAGGGCCGGACGCGTCATAGACCGGCACGGCCGGTTCATTCGCGCTCGGATGCAGATCGATCTCGCGCACCGGCACGCGCAAATCCGGGAACATCTCGCCCTTTACATAAACCTTGCGGCTCGCGGGCAGCGGCCCGGTGGTGACTTCCGGCGTTTTGAATTCAGACTGGGGGATGTGCTTGTTCATGAGTGCTTTCTTTCCGTAAAAAGACGAATGTTCAGTCAGAGAGGAAACCAAGTTCGCGTTGCAGCTTTTTCGTGAGACCGGCGGCGACGATGTTGTAGGAGTCCTGAATGTAGGATTTCAGCTCGGCGTCGGAGATGGCGGCTTCATGGGTGCGCTGGAGCCATTTCATGCCGCGGGAGGCAAGATACGGCGCCGGGCGAACGCCTTCGGCGGCTTGCATCACTTCAAACGCCATGTCCGAGCATTTGAAGGTCACCGCCAGCTCTTCTTCGTCGCTCCAGCCGGCGATGGCGTAAACCTTGCCGCCGATCTTCCAGACATGGGCGCCGCCCCATTGAACCACATGGGTGCTATGAGGGAGAGAACCGCAGAATGAATTGTAGTCTTCGAGCATCATCTTCCCGTCCCTACGCCGGTCTTAACCGATCAGGTTCAAAGGGTGCCCTCGTGACAGAACAAGGTCTCAGCCGGTGCGCCGGCGCCCCTCGGAATTACGGAATATGACTTAGCAAATGGCCGGGCTCCGGGCAAGGACAGGGCCGATAGCCCGAGCCCGCGATTTTGATCTGAATCATGCGAGGCTCTTCACGCGGCCATTACAATGCGGCCCCATTCTCAAGAAACAGCGAGGATCTCATCATGGGCAAGCCTGTAAAAATTGAACAGCATGGCGGGCTGGGCGTTTTATGGTTTATCGGCTGGCTCTTCACTATCGGGTTTTTAAAACTCGGCTTCTGGAAGGGCGTGCTGGCGCTGTTGATCTGGCCGTATTTTCTGGGCGCAGATTTCGCGATGCAGGATGCCGCGGCGCCTGAACCGGCGGCGCAGGAGGATGCTTCATAATTAGCGCCGGTTCCGACCCGCCTCGCGCAGCACCTGCTCCAGCGTTTCCTCGAACACGTCCCTGCTCCAGCGGTTCATGTGCAGGACGATGACCGTATCGTGCGCCGGCGCGTAAAAGGCCGCCGTCAGATATCCGAAGATGTCGCCGGTGTGGCCGTAAAATCGCTCGCCGTTTTGGGAGATGTAAATCTCGGCGCCCAACCCGTATCGCCAATGCGCGTCGTCTCCGATCGGATTTTCGACCATCGCCGCACCGACATGGGAAAGCGCGCCGTCGTCGGCGAACAGCGCTCTCATCCATGTCGCCAGATCCGCCGCGCTGGCTTTAACGCCGCTGCTTGGTCCGGAATTGTCGCGCCATTCGAACGTGTCGCGCCATTCGTGGTCGGGCGATCCATAGCCGTGAATGCCGTCGCCGGACGGGCGATACTGATTATAAAATGTCGACGCCAGTTCCAGGGGATCAAAAAGGCGCTCCTGCAGCAATGACGACAGCGCTTTGGCATAGACAGCTTCAAGAACGAGCGCAGCCAGATGGTAATTCGTATTTGAATAGGAAAATGCTTCGCCGGGCGCGTTCGCCGGCGGCCATCCCGCAACGGTTGAAAGCACGCGCGCAGTGGAGACGGGCTCTTCCCTGTCCCACGAAAGATATGCGGCTGTGCCGTAATATTCCGGCGCGCCCGAGCTATGGTTCAGAAGCTGGCGCATTGTTGGATGCGGCTCAGGCGGCAATAACGCCAGCGCTTCATTCGACAGATACGCGTCAATCGAAACATCGAGATCGATAACGCCCTCTTGCGAAGCCATGACGGCAAGCGCCGCCACATATGTCTTCGTGATACTGGCCGCGCGAATGAGGTTGTCCTGTCTGATCGGCGCTTTCGTCTTACGGTCCGCCACGCCACGCGCTTTAAAAAAGTCGTCTTCGGGGCCTTCCACCAACAGGACCACGCCGGGGATCTCTTGCGAAAGCGCATTGTCAATCAACGTATCAAGCGCGTCCTCGTGCCCGGCAAGCGCCGGCCAGATAAATCCAAACAAAAAAACAGCGTATAGGCAGGTATGTCGTGCGCTCACGCGTTCTCCAACCTCAGCTTTTCCAGAAACGCCGGGTCGTTGAGCTCGATCCATACGGCGTTCGCAGCGGCGATCACCTCACCCACTTCATCATAAAGCGCTGACGATGAATAATGCTTGCGCCCGTCCTTCCCTGTGCGCCAGGCGGCGGCGATCAGCGCTTCACCCGCTTGCGGGCGCCGCTTTATATCCACCGCCAATCGTCCGAGCAGCGCCAGGCCAAGCCCATTGCGCAACGCAAACGCGCTGGGGCAATCAAGCGCCGCCCATAAAAACTCCGGCTTTACGAGACCATCCTCGCCAGCAAGGTCTGCTGACGGCGTCCAGAAATCGGCATTGATGTCGCTGTCCGGCGCCGGTCCGGCGAAAATGCGCAGGCCATCCCCTTCGTCACGCTTATCTCCGCATACGAAGCAATAGGGCAATAAATGTTCGCCGCCCGCATCAATAAGGAAATTTTCCCGCGCGGCGGCGACAGCCGCTTCGTCAAGCACATCCGGCGTCTCAACCGAAACATCGGCTGGCGTGATTTGCGCAACGATCGCTTCACCGCAGACAGCGTCATAGGCGCCGTCGGCGCCGGGGCGTAATTCAATCGGCGTGTTGAGGGGCGGCGGGCTTTTCAGCATTACCGCCGCGGGACCGTCGACCGCTTGCGCGAATAACCCGGCGGAGTAGCCCCCATTGCCGGAAGTTTTCGGACCGCAAAAGCGTTTGTCGATAATGACGTCAGTCATGTTGTTTCACCACGCCAATGATCGGTCCCATGGCGACGCCGGGATCGTTGCGATCAAGCCCGGGCGCATAGACCCGCGAAATCGTTCCATCAAGATAGAGCGCATCAGGGGTCTTCAACACCTCGCGAAAGTAAGCAGCGAAGTCGTAGAAATTGACGGGGGTGTCGGCTAGTACGAAAATAGCGTCGCCGCCTTCCGTCACGCCGACGCCGTTGCGACGCTTGCGCGACTCTGAGTCGGGCAAAAATCGCGGATGAATATCGCCGTCAATGACCAGCATTGGCCCGGACTGGGTGGCGAATTTCACCACATCGTGCGCTGCCTTCAGATAAGTTTCCGTGCGCGCCACATGCGCCCCTCGATCACCATCCCCCACCCAGATCCAGAAAACGCCGTTGGGTTTCAGATGAAAGTTGCCCGGTCCGTTATTCGTGTTCAAAGGCGTTTCTTCTGTGCAATCCTCTATATAGAGACCTACTGGCGCACGGCTCTCATGATACATGCCAGCGTTCATCGCGAAGACAAGAGTCTCGCCATTTGCAGCGAGCGCGTCGTTGACATGATTGAAATGGCGAAACGGCGCTCCGGTCTCATCATTCAGAAACAGGCGGATATCGTTGTCTTCATTAACGCGGCAGACCACGTAATCGACGCCCTGAGCATGATCGTTGTTGCAAACATGCGCGGCATCAACCGCGCTGCTTGAGGCGCTATTCGCCAGCAAGAAAAAAAGAGAGATCAGCAATACCGCCCCATACCGTCGATACGAACTATTCGTCGACATATATCATATCGCCGCGAGAAAGCGTATTCTCGTTTAATCAAAGTCGCTGTCGCCGATCGCTCCTAACGCCAGGCCGGCGCCGGGACCGGTAGAAAAATGCGTATCGTCCAGTTCCGCATTTTCGCCCCAGTGACGCATCAGCGCGCTGACCAGCACGCGGGTCAGTTCGGAACGCCGGTAATCGCCAAGCTCCGCTTCCGCAAAACCGCTCCAGATGCGTTCATCTCCGTCCAGAACAATGATCGATATGCGCAAGGCCGGCCCGCGCGGATTGTAATCGGGCCGTGGGCCCAGCGATAAGCCCGGGCGAATGGTATTGCCCGGCGCGGGCAGGCGTTGTGACCCGAAATTCTGGCGGTCGGCTGCGTCAGACTCAAGCCGCAAGCGAGACTGCCGAGGCCCGGAGGCGCGCGGCTGGCGCACTTCAGCAGAATAAGTGAGCCGGAACGGCGCGGCGTCAGGATCATCGACGGTATCCACCTTGCGGCTGGCGAGCGCATCGCCGATCGCCGCGCGCATGTCGCTTTCGAGAGCTGTCTCATAATACTCAGGCACCGCAAGGCGCAAATCCGCCGGCAAGGCTGTTGTCGCATAAGCGCGCAGCCAGCCAGACGTCACCAGCTGGGTTTGCGCCTTCAAGTCCGAAGTGGACAAAGACCCGCCATTGATTTTCTGGCGCGGTGAATTCGGAAGATCGACTGGCGGCGCTAGAGTCTCGCCTGGCGCCAAGACTTCGCCCTTAAGCTCGGCGGCCTTATCAATCTCGGCAGACGTCTCTGCTGGCAAAAACACGCCTGCCATGATGGCGGCAGGCAATACAAACACAAAAAAAGGGGAACGCACGACAGAATATAGTCGTGTACGGATTTTCAAAATATCACCTGACGCAAATGAAAGCGAATACCAAAAGTCCGAAACTCAACCATATTTCCGTTCCCCCCACCGCCTGCAATTGCCATGACGTCCTGCGATGA
The DNA here is from genome assembly GCA_965230025.1 of Hyphococcus sp. Lineage (GTDB taxonomy): Bacteria > Pseudomonadota > Alphaproteobacteria > Caulobacterales > Parvularculaceae > Hyphococcus. The sequence continues at coordinate 16,488 of CBDDKD010000034.1, read as the reverse complement.
GGAAAACGGCTTTCGCCCCGTCCCTGCGCCGGTATGACCCGGATCAGGTTCAAAGGGTTCGTCTCAGTCCCATGTGCCCTTAACTCGCTCTAACCATGTCAGTATGACGCACATTGCTCCCTGCCGAGGCCTTGCGGCGGAACCGGCGGCGAGTTGCGCGTCGCGCGAGCTGTCAAACAAAGTCGACAGGCGGGACGCCCCTCGGAACATAATTATAGTGACTCGAAAGATCGAGTTTCGCAAGTGAAATCGGCGTTATTTTCAATTGTGCATAGTCGCCGGATTGGCGCCAGTATCCTGCTGTTAATTGCGGTCAAGAATATCCGGCCAATGGGTATTTGCGCGGGCAATATCGCGTTCAATGTCCTCTAGCCACTCACGTTGATACCGAGGACTGACATTCAGATAAAGCTTTCCATCGTGTACGTACCAAACATCCGGCGCGCCACGCGCCAGCTTGTCGCGCGCCAATGCCCAGGCGCAATACCCGCCATATTGCGGGCGGTAACGGTCGGGGTCGGCAACGAATGTCTCAAGGTTTTCCCGCGAGGCGAAGCGCCAGCGGACGCCTTTATATTTGGTGGTGAATTCATCCTGACCGACGACAGGTTCTGCGCCTTCCGCCAGATCGAAATAGGCGACAACGTCATAGCCGCCGACGGCATGGCTCCACCCAGCACGAAACACACCGCCTTTATCCAGATAGATTTCAGGCGCTTTCGCCTGCGCAGACGTGACGCCTATCGCTGTAAGGGCAACACCGGCAATCACCGCGCGCCGGTTCATTATCAATTCGGACATATGCCGGTTTCCTCCAGACTTACTGGAGGGAAGATAAGCGGTGAAAAAGATGGTGTCGAATAACGCTTCTTCAACGGGCCGTGATTGCGCGGCGGGCCAGGAGCTATTCGGACAATGTCGTATCAGTTCGTGACGCAACCGCGATTGATTGCGCAATCGCGGCGCGCATCGCACGTTCGTTATGATTGATCGTTAGCATATCAACAATTTTGCCGGTATCTTTATCAACAAGCAGCGTAAATCCCGTGGCGCCTTCGAAACGCGGATAGATGTCGCCTAACCCTTCCGCTTTTGCTTGATCAGCAATATCCGTGCGCTGACCAAGCGTAAAATCAAGCTCGACAAACTTTACCGGCTTATCGGAAAACTCCGGAATAATTTTCGCCAGTCGCGGCTTTAGAATTTTGCAAGTCGAGCACCACGCAGACGAAAATGTCGCTGCGACAATTTCCGGCTCACCGTCAAAAGTGTATTCCGCGCCGGTTGCGGAATTGCGCCCTGTCAGGGCGAAGACCGCAAGACCCGCGACCAAAACAACAGGAAAAATAAGACTCTTTATACGCTTTGACATGAAGGTGATCCTATATGGTTAGCGCGTCGCGGCCCACCGCCGGACGGTCACAATTTAGCGATTTCGCCCGCCTCAACCACCTAATCCTGAAACGGATCGCGCATCAAAATGACATCGTCACGTTCAGGGCTTGTAGAGACCAGCGCCACCGGACATTCAATAAGCTCTTCAATGCGGCGGACATATTTGACCGCTTCCGCTGGCAGATCCGCCCAGGACCGCGCGCGCTCGGTGACATCGCCCCAGCCTTTCATCGTCTCATAGACGGGCTCTGCCCCGGCCTGCCGGTCGGCGCCGGCCGGCAGATAGTCGTAGTCGCGCCCATCGATGCGATAGCCAACGCAGACTTTCAGCTCATCAAAACCGTCCAGCACATCAAGCTTTGTCAGCGCAATGCCATCGACGCCGGCGATCTTCAGAGACTGGCGCACAAGTGCAGCGTCAAACCATCCGCAACGTCGCTGGCGTCCGGTCACAGTCCCGAATTCATGGCCGCGCTCGCCAAGACGCTTGCCGGTGTCATCGCCAAGTTCTGTCGGGAAAGGCCCCTCGCCAACGCGGGTTGTGTAAGCCTTCACAATTCCAAGTACATAATCAATCGCGCGCGGTCCAAGACCGGAGCCCGTCGCCGCCTGACCTGCGACCGTGTTCGAAGATGTCACATATGGATAGGTGCCGTGATCCACATCCAGCAGAACGCCTTGCGCGCCTTCAAATAAAATCCGTTTGCCGGCTTTTCGCGCCTCATCGAGATCGCGCCACACCGGTTTTGCAAACGCCGTAATCTTTGGGGCAACCTCACGCAGTGTTTCCAGAACCGCATCGCCATTTACCTCTTTTGCGCCAAGACCGCGCCGGATCGCATTATGGTGGACGAGAAGGTTTTCGATTTTTGCAGGTAACGCGTCAAAATTCGCAAGATCGGCGATGCGCAATCCACGCCGTCCCGCCTTATCTTCATAAGCCGGGCCAATGCCGCGCTTGGTCGTGCCGATTTTTACACCGTCAGCAGCGCCTTCGCGCATGGCGTCGAGTTCCTGATGCAGCGGCAAAATAAGCGTTGCGTTTTCGGCGATGGAGAGATTGTTCTGATTGATCTTGACGCCCTGCTCTTCAAGGCGCGCAATCTCCGCCAGTAAGGCGAAAGGGTCTATGACGACCCCGGAGCCGATCACGCCTTTACAGCCAGGCCGGACAACGCCTGACGGCAAGAGGGAAAGCTTGTAGACGGCGCCGTCGATCACCAGCGTGTGGCCCGCGTTATGCCCGCCCTGATAACGCACCACGACGTCAGCGCGCGCCGACAGCCAGTCGACAATCTTGCCTTTCCCCTCATCGCCCCACTGCGCGCCAATCACCGCGACATCCGCCATCAATCTCTCCTGGAGTTCCGTCAATCATAACGCCGCCCGTAGCCGGAAGACGTGAAATGTTAGAAGTTGCAAATCGGGTCTTTGCCCCCTTGATATCGCATTCCCCGCCTTTTGAAAGGGGCGCGCCGACGCCATGCGGCCATTTGTTCGACGAATGGCCTCCAAATCCCGGCTCACAAGCGCTATCAACGCACAAAGCGCATTTTTTGCAGCGTTAAGCTCAGGAGACAGATCCATGGCGGCCCCGATATTCAAACCCACGAAAGACAAGGAATTCTTCACTCCCTTCGGGCCGGTGATGGGGTATTTCAGGATGCCCGACAGCCTCGTTGAGCAGCTCAACGACGTCATGTCCGAGCAATTGCAGGACCACTCCGATCATCTTGTCGGCAAGGTCAGCCAGGAACTCGCCTTTGATCAGAACATCATCAATCTCGCCGCCTCAGGGCTTGGTCAGACCATGATTGAATATCACGCCTGGGCGAAAAGGCGGAACGCGCTGGGCGATTATGATCCGTCCACGAAACAGTATGAACTGCAGATTGTGTCAGGCTGGTTCGTGCGCCAGTTTGAGCATGAGTATAACCCGCTGCACATGCACACAGGATGCACCTTATCCTGCGCAGGGTATCTGAAATTGCCCGAAGGCATCGAAGCCGAATGGGAGGAAGATTATAAAGATCACCATCCGTCCCATGGTCATATTCAGTTCGCCCATGGCACCGACACGCATTACTCATTCTCGAATTTCATGGCGAAGCCGCGCGTCGGCGATTTCTATATCTTCCCGTCTTATATGTTTCATTGCGTTTACCCGTTCAACACGCCGGGTGAACGGCGTTCCTTCAGCATGAACTTTGCCGTTGAAGAGCACGAGGCGTAAGCGAAAGATAGAACTCTAAAACGCCAGCGCCTTCGCTTGAATGACATGCGGCAGGGCGCGCACTTTCTCCAGCACATCCTCTGTAATGGGCTCGTCAACCGCAACGAGCGCAATTGCGCCTTCGCCGGGGGCCGAGCGGCCAAGGTTGAATGTCGCGATGTTCAGGCCCGCTTCGCCAAGCGTTTTACCCAATGCGCCGATATAGCCGGGTTTGTCTTCATTGGTTGTATACAGCATATAGGGCGCGAAAGACGCCTCCATATCAACACCCTTGATTTCTACAATACGCGGCGCCGATCCGAAAATCGTGCCTGAAACCGTTCGATCCTGCTGCTCGGTAATAATGCGCAGGCGAATTATACTGTCGTAACTGTCAGCATCGTCGCGGGACGTTTCCGCCACAGAGACGCCGCGTTCTTTCGCAATAACCGGCGCATTGACGACATTGATATCGGCAAGCATGGGTTTTAGAACCCCCGCGACAATCGCCGCCGTCAACGGTTTCAGATTGAGGGACGCAACCTCGCCTTCATAGGCGATTTCGATGTCTTTGATGCCTGACTCGGTCAATTGACCGGCGAACGCCCCGAGCCTATCCGCAAGCGCGATAAAAGGCTTCAGGCGCGGCGCTTCTTCCGCGGTGACTGACGGTGAGTTCAGGGAATTGGAAACCGCGCCGCGCACCAGATAGTCGGCCATCTGTTCGGCAACCTGAATGGCGACATTCTCCTGCGCCTCGCGCGTCGAAGCGCCGAGATGCGGCGTGGCGACGACACGCGGATGACCGAAAAGCGGGTGCTCCGTCGCTGGCTCGCTTTCATAGACATCAAGCGCCGCCCCCGCGATACGGTCTTCATCGAGCGCGGCCTTCAGGGCCGCCTCGTCAAGCAGCCCGCCTCGCGCGCAATTGACGACATAGGCGCCGGGTTTCAACTTGGCGATGTTTTCTTTGCTTAAAATATTACGGGTCTGGTCGGTGAGCGGCGTGTGCAGGGTCACGATGTCAGCGCGCGCCAAAAGCGTTTCAAGATCGGCTTTTTCAACACCAAGCTCAATCGCACGTTCCTCAGTGAGGAATGGGTCGAAAGCAACAACGCGCATCTTCAGCCCGATAGCGCGGTCGGCGACAATCGATCCGATGTTCCCGCAACCGATAACGCCTAGCGTCTTGCCGTAAACTTCCGCGCCCATAAACGCGGATTTTTCCCACTTGCCTGCGTGGGTTGACTGGTTCGCCTGCGGAATTTTCCGGACCAGAGAGAAGATCATGGCGATGGCGTGTTCGGCCGTCGTAATCGCGTTGCCATAGGGGGTGTTCATCACGACAACACCCGCGGCCGTGGCTGCAGGAATATCGATATTGTCAACGCCAATGCCGGCGCGACCGATGACTTTCAGCTTCTTGCCCGCAGCAATTACCGGCGCCATCGCCTTGGTGGCGGAGCGCACTGCGAGACCGTCATACTCGCCGATAACAGACAGAAGCTTATCTTTGTCTTTGCCAAGTGTTGGCTCGTAATCGACGTCGACGCCGCGCTCCTTAAAAATATTAACGGCGGTTTCGCTCAAAGCGTCAGAGACGAGTACTTTCGGCATATCGTGATCTTTCATTGAGTTTATTCAGATGGATTGCAGTGCATCGGCGAACGCCCAGTCGAGCCAGGGGCCGAGCGCTTCAATGTCGTCAGTATCGACCGTCGCCCCGCACCAGATGCGCAAGCCCGGCGGCGCATCGCGGTAACCGCCGATGTCAAAGGCGGCTTCTTCCGCTTCCAGGCGCTTCTCCATTGATTTGACGAATGCGCGCTGCGCCGATTCGTCGAGCGTGTTCACTTTCTTGTCAACGATTTTAAGGCATACGGACGTATTCGAGCGAAGCTCAGGGTCGCTGCAAAGAAAATCAATCCATGGTGTTCTCTCGACCCAGGCGGAAAGCGCGTTCGCGTTTGCATTCGCACGCGCATGCAGGCTTTCCAGCCCGCCCAGTTGCGCGCCCCATTTCAACGTATCGAGATAGTCCTCGACGCAGAGCATGGACGGCGTGTTAATCGTCGCGCCCTCGAAAACGCCCTCGATCAGTTTGCCGCCCTTTGTCAGCCGGAACAGCTTTGGCAAGGGCCGCGGCGGTGAATATGTCTCGAGCCGCTCAACAGCACGGGGACTGAGGATTAAAACCCCATGCGCACCCTCACCGCCCAGCACTTTTTGCCAGGAATAGGTGACGACATCGAGTTTTGACCAGTCGAGCGGCTGCGCAAAAATCGCCGACGTCGCATCGCAAATCGTAACGCCTTCGCGCTTGTCGCTGATCCAGTCTGCATTGGGAACGCGAACGCCGGAGGTTGTGCCATTCCACGTGAAAACAACGTCATGGCTTGGATCAACTGCGGCGAGATCGGCGATCTCACCATAAGGCGCATCAAGGATGCGGGCGTCGAGGCCGAGTTGTTTGACGGCGTCGGTAACCCATCCCTGCCCGAAACTCTCCCAGGCCAGCATGTCCACGGGACGCTCACCCAGCATTGACCACATGGCCATTTCCACCGCGCCTGTGTCAGACGCCGGCACAATGCCGATACGATAATCATCGGGCAGGCCAAGCAAGGCCCGCGTGCGGTCAATTGCTTCTTTTAGCCGGGCTTTACCAACCTTGGACCGGTGAGACCGGCCAAGCGATGCATTTTCGAGATTTTTGAGAGACCAGCCCGGACGCTTTGCGCACGGCCCAGAGGAAAAATTTGGGCGCGCAGGGCGCACCGATGGCTTAGTTTCAGTCATGTTACTCCATCCTTCCAGATGGCTCGCGTCCCGTTGGGGGGACGTGGCCCACATCCCGCATCGCACAATTGTCAGCGCCGCGTCAAATGACTTTTTGACGACGGCCAGAAATTCTAATCATCGAACCCGCATTTTCCGGGTTGTGCGACGCCGCCAAGACCGATAGCGCAACACTCATGAAAGCGAATTTGAAATCTCCAGCAGAAGCGACATTGTTCGACTGGACGCTGCTTGCCGCAGTTGTCGCCATCGGCGGGTCTTCATTCGCGATGATTCGCGCGGCGGTTGAGACAATGCCGCCCGCTGCGATCGCCATCGGCCGTTTATGGGTTGGGGCAATCGTTCTCTATATCGTCATGCGCATGGCCGGGCGGCGCTTCCCACCGCTTTTTCAGGCCGTCCACGGACGATTACGCCTGCGCCGCAGCTGGGGATCGATGATCGCCGTTGGGGCGTCCGGATACTTGTTGCCATTTTTTCTTTTTCCGTGGGCGCAGCAATATGTCGATAGCGGCCTTGCCGGCGTCTATATGACATTCATGCCGATCTGGACACTGGCGCTGGCCTTTTTATTCGCCGGCGAGACGGTTAACGCACGCAAGCTCTTCGGTTTCGCCATGGGTTTTGTCGGCGTTATCATCCTGATGGGACCGGATGTTTTCAAAGGGCTGGCGACCAGTGACCTGCGCGCGCAAGGCGGGCTTTTGCTGGCGACATTTCTATATGCAGCATCGACAATCTATGCGCGCCGCGCGGCGCCTATTCGCCCCCGTGTGTTCGCAGCGGGCGTCGTCTTGAGCGGCGCCGTAATCGCAACGCCAGCGCTGTTTTTTGTCGATATGGCTCCTGCTCAGTGGTCCATCACCGCTATCTTGAGCGTCATTGCACTTGGCGTAGGCCCGACGGGGCTCGCCGCAGTCCTGATCATCATCATGATCCGCCGCGCCGGCGCCGGGTTCATGTCGCTCGCCAATTACATAATTCCCCTGTGGGCTGTGGCGGTCGGCGCCGTTTTGTTTCAAGAACGCCTTGAACCCAATGCGTTCATTGCACTGGCCGTTATTCTGGTCGGCGTCGCCATCAGCCAACGCTCGTCATTTCAAAAGAAACGCAATGCGCCGACAGCTAACTCGACTGAATCCACCGCCGATGACACGGCCGCTCAGACAAAAATCTGACCCTGTTGCATCTTGATCGCGTTGCCGCCAATGCGCACCGATCGAACCTTGCCGCCGACCGTCTCAACCCGCGCATGAATGCGGCTGGGCCGGCCCATCGCAAATCCCTGCTCGATAATCCAGTGATGCTCTCCATCGCTCAGATCATCGCTGAGCGCAATGTGACCGGGCAGCGCCGCCGCCGCCGAACCCGTCGCCGGGTCTTCAATGACGCCGGCGTCAGGGGCGAACATCCGCGCGTGATAGGCGGCGTCCGCCGCCTCGCCACCTTCTGTATAAAGATGAACGCCAACAATATTATCGAGATCAAGCGCCTCCCATGCGGCGCTGTTAACCTTAGCCATACGCACTGATTCAATGGATGTTCGGCAGTAGATGTAATCGACGCCGGCGCCGATGCGGCGCGGCTTGGCTGCGCCGCGATCAATCGAACCGCCGGGCAGCGACAAAGCCGCCTCAAGTAACTCCATTGATGGCGGCGCGCCAGTCTCAACCGGTAGGTTGGGGTTTTTAAACTCCGAAAAACCGCCATCCTCACTGCTCTCAACGGCGACCGGGAACAGCCCCGCATTTAATTCAAGCCTCAGCTCGCCAGAGAGATTGCGCGCGCGCGCAATAGCAATCGCGGTCCCCACTGTCGGGTGTCCGGCAAATGGCATTTCATAGCCGGGGGTAAAAATCCGAATACGCGCCGTGTTCGCCGGGTCCTCAGACGGCAGGACAAAAGACGTTTCCGCAAGATTGAACTCCCGGGTAATGGTTTGCATTTGCTCGCCAGACAACCCGCGCGCATCCATGATGACGGCCAGCGGATTGCCCGCATAGCGCTCATCGGTGAAAACATCATAGGTTTCAAAATCATATGCGCGCATCGTCTGCCCCGAAGATTGGCCGGTCTAATTTTCGCAACTTATATCGGCCCATAAACAGGCTTGTACAAGCGAATTAAACTCGCGGCGCCTTTAGCATGTCTGACAGATCGCACTAGTGCGAGCCTAATCGGTTTGCACCGTATGCCCATGATTAAGCGGACCACAGCCACCGCCATAGCCTGGCGCGGTTTTGATCGCTGTCTGCACATAGCCGATGGCCCGCTTGACCGCAGACTGCAACGCCATGCCTTGCGCAAGCCCTGTGGCGATAGCGGAGGCAAGCGTGCAACCAGTCCCGTGAGTCGATGTTGTCTCAATTCGTGGGCTTGAAAAAATCCGTGCGCCCGCCGGCGTGATCAGCGCATCCTCGACGGTATCGCCCTGTATGTGCCCGCCTTTCACAAGCGCCGCGCCGGCGCCGGCGGCGACCAGCGCTTCGCCAGCGGCGATTTTCGCATCGCGGTCCGTCACCACAATACCGGTCAGGGCAGCTGCTTCCTCCGTATTCGGTGTAATGACAGCGCTAAGTGATGTGAGCTTTTCCTTTATCACCGCCGCCACACCGTCCTTGGCTAGCGCGTCCCCGCTGGTCGCAACTAGCACTGGGTCGAGAACGACGGGAATATCCGGACAGGCGCGAAGGGTGGATAAAATAATCTCAGCTGTCTCTACATCACCGATCATGCCGATCTTGATCGCATCGGCGCCGATATCATCCATCACGGCATTGATCTGCGCTGTAATCACATCGGGCGCGACCGGATGCACGGCGGCAACGCCTTTCGTATTCTGCACAGTAATCGCTGTAATCGCTGTCGCCGCGTAACCGCCAAGCGCTGTCACAGTCTTGATGTCAGCCTGAATGCCGGCGCCGCCGGACGGGTCGGATCCTGCAATAATAAGAACGCGGCCTTGCATCGTTTGCTCGCCTGTCGTGCGGCAACCGCGCCGCACTCAACGGATAATCGCCTCACTCTTTTCAAACAAGGGACATGATTGCGCAATAACCGTTATGCGAATTTATTAGCATGCGCGCCAAGGGAGACAGACATGGCGGTGAACAAACTGATCTGGGTGGGGCTCGCCTGTTGCCTGGCGGCCTTGACGATCCAGGTTTTTCCCGAAGCCGCCTTTCGAATGGGCGCCGATATTAAAGCCTCGTGGCTGGTGTTCGGCTTCGGCCTTTTCCTGATTGTCATTGCAACCTTCGCCAGCGGAACCGGGCGACGCGGCGGGAGTTGACATCAAATGACCCGGCGACTACCAGACGCGACGGGTGAAGGCCCCCGCCGCTCGCAAGCGACAGCTTTGGTGAAGTCCTTCTTTTCTTGATCCGATGCGCTGCAATTTTCAGCATGCAGGAACAATGGCAATGCGAGCCCCATTTAAATATCTGCATGCGATGTTGCGAAAGGCACATTGGCATGACCAATCAACACCGACTTCCCCCTGTTAAGGAACTAAAACAACAGGCGAAACGCCTGCGCGAACGCCTCGCGCAGGATGGCGATTTTATTTCTCACAGCGAAGCGCTGGAACTCATCGCCCATCAACATGGCCAAAAGGACTGGAACACGTTTTACGCCGCTGTTGGCAATCGTCCAGCGGTGCAGGCGCTGACACCCGGCGCCCGTGTCACTGGCCGCTATCTGTCCCAACCCTTTGCCGGCGAAATTATCGGCGTTTCCCGTTACGCCAATGATCGCTTTCGGTTGACCATCGCTTTTGACGAGGCGGTTGATGTCGTGCGCTTTGACAGCTTTTCCGCTTTTCGTCAGCGCGTCTCCTGCGTTGTCGATAAATATGGTGAAAGCGCCGAGAAAACTTCCGACGGCGTACCGCAGATGATTATTGCTGAAGCGTGATCGGTTACGAACCACGTCCAATCAAGCAAGCTTGAAAGTCGTTTTCCCGATTGAAACCGGCGCGCCCTGTTCGGAGATCAGACCGACACGGCACGGCGCGCCGGACGCGCGCTCAACGATCTGCGCCGGCGGCGCGTCATCGCGCAAATGCTTGTCGCCCCATTGCATCAAGGCCATCAGAGGCAGCGCAAGATCGACCCCCTTTGAAGTCAACACATATTGATGGCGCTGACGCTCACCCGGTTTTTTGTAAGGGCGTTTCGTCATCACGCCGATGTCGCACAGATGCTTGAGCCTTGCCGATAAGACCGATCGGGGCGCGCCGAGATCGGCCTGCATGGCGTCAAACCGCGTGACGCCATAAAGCGCCTCGCGAACAATCAATAGTGTCCATCGATCGCCGATAAGATCGGTGGCGCGCGCCATCCCGCATTCCGAAAGGGGCACGACCGTTTTTTGTTGCCTGGACACTGTGGGACCATCATCTGCATATGCCATGCGGATTCAGGTAGGCTGATTTGGCGCCTCACCGCAACTCAGTCTGAAAAATGGATTTAATGGCTTGATATCGGAAATTCGAACAAGCGCTTGATCACGACGATGTGTTCAGTCGGTCCTATGTGACGCGTTCTCGGCCAAAATCCGCGCCAATCCTGCCGCAATCAACGACCATCTTGTCACTCATGGAAATCCAGCTGGGGCAAGCACGGAGATCTGTAATGAGAGGATTGACGAAATTATTCTTTGCAGGCGTCACGGGACTGCTAGCGCTCGGCTCAGCAAGCGCGTTCGCTGCCTACCAGCCAGACATATGCGCGATCGACCATGATCACCGCAGTCACGCCGCCAACTATTATGACTATTACCCAGCTGACCAATATTACCGGGCCGGACCTTACCGCGATCAGGGCGTCCGTTTCTCGGTCGCCATCGGCGATGGCTATTATGATCGCCGAGGGCGTTATGACCGCGGCCTTCGCAACGGATATCGCGGCCGCGCCGGGCGGATCATCAACCGCGAAGTCTTCGATACCCGTTACCGCGCCCGCATTGTTCTGGTCGAAGAAGCTGTGCGCACGCGCCGGGGACCCCGCCTGGTCTGCACCGTGCAGGCCCGCGGCCCGGAAGCTCATTATGTTTCAGGACGCCGAATGCATCGGATCGCACGCAACTATTGTTCACCGCGCGCACGCGTTCGCGTGTTTGCATAAACAGTCTTGTCCGTCATGGACAGAAAACCGCCGGCATGCGTTTTTTGTCGGCGGTTTTTATATATCGGAAAGCGTTTGACGCGCCGTTGATTTCAATGACGCCAGCGGCGTTCCCGCCTTGACCAGAACTCTCAGTCCAAGATAAGTCGCGAGCACTCTTGCGGCGGTTTTATTCCGCACAGATACATTCTTGTCATAGGGTGCTGATGCCGCAAGCGCGTTTCGAAACCCTCGCTCAAGCCTGCCAAGCGTTTCTGTCACCCAGGCTTTTGTCTGCGGGTCCAGTTGCGCCTGATCGGTGCTGGCGTTGCAAAGGAAGCATCCGCGCCGGTCATTCTTTTCGACGGCGTCTAAAAGTCCCTTGAACAATCGCTCGATCTTGGCGCGCGCCGAGCCCGGCGCTGCAAGCAAGTCGAGTGCGCCATAAACCTCGGTTTCTTCGTAATGGCGCAACGCCGCCAGATACATTCCCCGCTTGTCGCCAAAAGCGCGATAAAGACTTTGCTTTTTCAGTCCCGTCGCGGCCTCAATGTCATGCATTGACGTCCCTTCAAAGCCTTGCTTCCAAAAAACCTCTGTGATGTTTGACAACGCTGTCTCTGGTTCGAATTCGCGGGGCCGGGCCATTTTCTCGCCTCCTCACACATATGTTACCGGTTGGTCCGTAATACATTGTTGACCATTCGGTCCGTAATTCCATATGTACCCCGTCGCGACGAAAATCAAGCCGCGCCAACCACGAAATACACCGCCCACAAAGGGCCCTGCAATAAAAGGAACAAGACAATGACCAGACTAACACAACTCTCTGACGCAGACGCCGCCCCCGCAGCGACAGAAATCTTCGGCGCGCTCAAATCAAAGATCGGCATGGTGCCTAACCTGTACCGGGTTCTCGCCAACCAACCCGCCGCGCTGGCCGCAACGCTAAAATTCAATGAAGAACTTGGAAACGGCAGTTTCGACCCGAAAACCCGCGAAGCGATTGCGCTTGCGACCGCCGGCGCCAACAATTGTGACTACTGTGCGTCAGCCCATACGGCGATCTCAAAAAGCCTGAAAGTCGAAGATGGCGAAATCGCCAAACGACTTCGCGGTCAGTCGGATGACGCCAAACTGAACGCGATCCTGACGCTCGCTAACGTGATCGTTGAAAAACGCGGCTTTGCCGATGACGCTAACCTGAAAGCTGCGCGCGACGCAGGCCTTAATGACGGCGAGATTGTCGAAACGACGGTGAATGTTGTCGCCAACATTCTGACGAACTACGTCAATCATATTGCACAGACCGATATCGATTTTCCGGTCGTCAACGCACAAGCGGCGTAAACGCTGGCAAAGATTAATATCGGGCCAGGCAATATACGCCTGGCCCGAAAATCAAGCGCCGAAAGCTATTTTTTGAATGCGCCGCCACTCGTAAAAAGGGTATCCTCTTTGATTTCAATCAATATTCCTGGCCGATAATTGTGGCGTTCTTGGCGAGCGATAAACGCAGTCAAGGAGGCGCGCCATGGTCTCGCGTAGAGCTTTCCTCAAAACCTCCGCAGCAACATTTGCCGCCCCAAATCTCTCGGGGTGTTCCAGCGCAACCATGTCAGACTACCAGCAATCAGCGGCTGAAATACGCGCCGCATTGGCGGCGGACCCCGCCGCTTCGAGAGTTCATTCGTTACGCAACGCTGGCCGCGAACGGGCACAAACACGCAACCATGGCTGTTTAAGATCGGTGCGGAGCGAGTCGCCATCGCGCCGGACTTTACGAGACGCACTGAAGTGGTGGACCCGGATGACCATCACCTTTTTGTCAGCCTCGGCTGCGCCGCTGAAAACTTCGCCATTGCTGCGGGCGCACATGGGCGACAGGGCGAGATCAGTTTCGATCTAAGTGGCGATGGCGTCATTGACGTGGATATCGCTAATGGAGCGGCGGATAGAGGCGACCTCTATCAGGCCATCCCGATGCGCCAATCAACACGGTCCGAGTATGACGGACGCAAGGTCCCGGTCGCCGATTTGGAAAAGCTGAAAGCTGCGGCGGCCACCGATGGGGTCGATGTGCAATTCTTCACCGAAAAGAGCGACCTTGAGCAGCTGCTCGACTTTGTTGTCGCCGGCAACAGCGCACAAATGGAAGATCCGGCTTTTGTACAGGAACTAAAAGACTGGATACGTTTTAATCCGTCCGAAGCCCTGCGCACATCAGACGGTCTTTTCAGCGCCTGCACTGGCAATCCAACAATCCCAACATGGTTCGGCAATCTAATGTTCGGCCAGTTTTTCAAAAAAGACACGGAGAATGAGAAATACGCCGCCCAGCTTCGGTCATCAGCGGGCGTCGCTGTTTTCACCGGCGCCAAAGAAAACCCCAATCACTGGGTAAAGGTCGGACGCAGTTTCCAGCGTTTTGCGCTGCAGGCGACCGCCCTCGGGATTCGCAATTCACATATTAATCAGCCGATTGAAGTCCCTTCACTTCGGCCGGAATTTGCAGGCTGGCTTGGCGCGCCCGGCAGCCGGCCCGATCTTGTTATCCGGTTCGGCTATGCGCCGGCGCTGCCGATGTCCATGCGTCGATCCGTCGAGACGGTGATCACAAGCACCGAATAGATACTTACCCACAAAGGAAAAGCTATGAGCACTACTCGAAAATTTGGGCAAATCGTCTGGCACGACCTCATGACTGGCGACATAAGCACAGCCAAAAAGTTCTATGCTGACCTTTTCGATTGGACCTATGTTATAGAGCACGCGACTGACTTTGTCTGGACACAAGGCGAGGCTGATTATCCGCTGATTATGGCCAAAGGCGAAGCTCATGGCGGATTTGTCGATGTCGGGAAAAGCGAGGAACCGCGCTGGTTGGCTTTCGTGACCGTAGACAATGTCGATGACGCAACAAAGCGCGCCAAGGGCCTTAAGGCGAATATTATCCGCGAGCCATTCGACATACCCGGCGTCGGGCGATGTTCGGTAATAGAGGACCCGCAAGGCGCGCAAATTTGTCCTTTTGTCCCTTCGCACCACTACCCGCCGCCTTCAGGCGTCTTTGTTCAAGAACACCTTCTGACACCGGACATTGAAGCGTCAAAGCAATTTTATCGAGACCTCTTTGGCTGGTGGAATGACGGTGAAGAAAGCGGCGTGAATGTCAGCGGGCAAACAGGAAGCTCAAACACGCCTGCCGCATGGACGCCATTGCTAGGCACAAAGGACGCAGAAGCGATGATCGAGAAAGCGATATCCCTTGGCGCAGTACGTATTTATACGGAACAACAGACCATAATGCTGGAAGACCCAACGGGCGCGCAATTCGGTTTATTTGAAATCCCGTAGCGAGAGAACGGCGCTGACCTATCGCGGTTTACAGCTTAGGCGACCTTTTCGACTGCTTCGCAAATATCGCCGACAACACTAGTTACAAGGGTCGAATCTTCAGCTTCGCCCATAACCCGGATCAGCGGCTCTGTGCCGGATTTTCGGATGACAAGGCGCCCGGACTTTCCGAGTTTGCCTTCGCCAGCCTTGATCGCCGCTTTGACGCTTTCCGCATCAAGTGGATTGCCGCCGCAATAGCGTACGTTCTGCAAAAGCTGCGGGAACGGATCAAACTTGTGACAGACATCACTGACCTTTCGGCCTTCTGAGGCGACGACCGCCAGGACCTGCAACGCCGTCACCAGCCCATCGCCGGTTGTGGCGTAATCGCTGAGAATCACATGACCGGAAGGTTCGCCGCCGACATTCATGCCCTTGGCGCGCATCGCCTCAACAACGTAACGATCGCCAACTTTTGTGCGCTCCAGCGCAAGGCCCTCCGATTCCAGAAATTTGCCGAGCCCCATATTCGCCATCACGGTGGAAACGACGCCCGCGCCCTTCAGCGCGCCGGCGGTTTTCCATGATTGAGCAATAACCGCAAGGATCTGATCGCCATCGATAATGCGCCCCTTTTCGTCGCAGATGATGACGCGGTCAGCATCGCCATCAAGCGCAACGCCGATATCCGCGCGATATTCCAGGACGGCGTCCTGCAATTGCTTCGTTGAGGTAGAGCCGACCCCGCGATTGATGTTAAAGCCGTTTGGCTCAACGCCGATTTCCTTCACCTCTGCGCCGAGTTCCCAGAGGACAGTTGGCGCAACCTTGTAACCGGCGCCGTTAGCGCAATCGATGACGACACGCATGCCTTCAAGGGATTGTCGGCGGGAAAACGCCGCCTTCGCGAACTCAATATAGCGCGCGCCCGCATCGTCGATGCGCTTAACGCGCCCAAGCTCCGATGGCTCAGCGAGCCCGGCGTTCGGCCCCTCTTTCATCAGGCGTTCGATTTCAAGTTCTGTCTCGTCGGAAAGTTTGTAGCCGTCCGGGCCAAAAAATTTGACGCCATTATCATGGTACGGATTATGGGAGGCGGAGATCATAACGCCCAGATCAGCGCGCAAGCTCCGCGTCAGCATCGCCATCGCCGGCGTCGGCAGCGGACCCAGCAGGAAAACATCCATCCCTGATGCAGCGAACCCGGCGGTGAGCGCCGGTTCGATCATATAGCCGGAAAGACGCGTATCCTTGCCGATCACCACGCGGTGACGGTGTGCGCCGTTCTTGAAAACGCGGCCCACCGCCATGCCGAGCCGCAGGATATTGTCCGGCGTCATCGCGCCGGCATTGGCGAGCCCGCGCACCCCGTCAGTTCCGAATATTTCTCTTTTGCCCGTCATCTGATCGTCGCCACGCATATACAGAAGGTCTCCTGTTAACCTTTCCAGCAATTGCCATACCATAATGGCGCAAGGAATGCCTTAACGCCAAAATCAAGGCTTTTCCAAGGCGTTATGGATGGCGGCGGCCACGCTCAGCGCCTGGCGCGTCGCCGCCACGTCATGAACGCGAAAAATTCCAGCGCCGCCCTGAAGTCCGGCCAGCGCCGCCGCCAGCGAACCGCCGAGGCGCTGA
>CBDDKD010000033.1:0-35856 GCA_965230025.1 Hyphococcus sp. | reverse complement strand
AAGACAGGCTGGTCGGGTTATATCTTGTCGCCGTGGCCACGCCGCTTTTGATCTCCCGCTATCGCTATATCATGGCTTTTGGCGGGGTCATTCTTGCAGGTTCGGTCATAACGCAGCTCGTGTTCCACTACGCGGCAGCGTCGGTCTGGTGCTTTTTCGCCGCACTCGCGAGCCTTTTCGTTTTCTTACATGTGCGGCGGCGAAAAAGATTGCGCGGAGCCTAGTCTATCCCGATGGTCTTTCCGAAATCCGAGTAACGTCGCGTTTTTCGCGCCTCAAATTCTTCCTCACTCAAGGGGTTGAGCGCGTAATCGAACGTCACGCCCGTCCCTTCGATGATCCGGTTCATATAGTTGAAGAGCGCCGCAACCTGAATGGCGTCGAATAACGCGCGCTCCGACCATCCCGCATCATAGACGGCTTGCGCATCAGCGGACGTCAGTTTCGGCGGCAGGTCTTTTAGTTTTGCAACATATTTCAGCAAAGGCTTCAGCTTTTCATCGACAGGCGCCTTATCCACATCAGCAACCAGCGCATCAATTACAGCCTCATCAATCCCGAAAGCGCACGCATAAATCTTGTGAGCGCCAAAGCAAAAGCTACACGCGTTCAAGCCGGACACAAACGCCGCGATCAACTCGCGTTCAGCAACACTCAACGGGCTTTCACCCCGCAACAGCGCATCATGATAATCGAGCAGCGGCTTCACACATTCTGGGAACGCCTTGTAAACGTCCGCGAGATGGGGGTTTTCGGGCAGGCTCGGAAAGAGGGACATAAGCCGGGATCATCCAAATTGTTGAAGAACTGTGCGGCTAGAGCCGCTCACCGCTGAGATAGCGCGCGACATCAATATAGTCGATGATCAGCGAGGTTAAATTTGTCACGAAAACAACGGCCAGCCACTTCCCGGAAAGGCCGGAGACATTCCATGTGCTTCGTCGTCTCCAAAGATAAACGAGGAGTGGCGTCCAGAACACGACGTGCGCGAAGCCGAGAATCCGCTGATAGCCGAATTGGCCATAAAGAAACTCCATGAAGAGCCCGGCCGATATAATCGCGCCCAGAACCCACTTCGCTTCCGTCCGCCGGATAAAAATAAGACCGCCAAAGAAATTGACCAGCACCATCCAGCCAACCCAGACCTGCAACCATAAGGGTTGCGCCATGATCGCCGCAGCGAGCGTTTCAGGACTGGCGGTTATTGCAGCGGCAGGTTCCAGATTCCTCGCCCTTTAATCCTTGGCGTTATCGTTCAATAAATAAAGCTTGTTTTTTCGTGAACGAGTTTAGCAGTCGGCATGTGTGACCGCCAGAAGTGATTCTCTACGTAACGAGCCGCATTCGCAAAAATCTGTAGCATAAAATTTCAATCACAAGCTTGCGACAATAAAGTGTAACGCAGTGCAGATTCCAAATTGCGCATGATTGTCAGCGCGTTAATGAATTGTGGCGCGAATTGGGCCGGGTTCTGATTAATTTCTTAGGTCGCATCAGCGCCGCAATTATGATACAAAATATCATCAACGATAAAAGACGAAACGAAATATTAGGGGCCCAGGATTAACCTTGATTTCGCGCGCTGCGTTTGGGCGCGGGGGCGGGTTTATGCGGTGCGACGCCGCAAAAGTGACTGGGTGTTATGGCGGGTGGCGAATGGGTGACGAGGACCGAAAGGTCTGAACAACATTGCGAGCAGCGACATGGCGCAACGACCGAATACAACAGCAAACCTGGCCAGCGACGCCTGGCCTTGCGTCGGCGCGCATCACGCCTACATCAAGGATACAATTGAAGTTAGTAGAACAAGAGTTGCGGCAATGACTGAATTCGCCAAGCGCGGCGACATCTATATCATCAAACCGAAAGGCGCTGGGTCTGCACGACCGGCGCTTTTTTTGTCTTCAATCGGCGGCGGCAAGACCATTTCTGGCAGCGTAAAAAGGTGAGCGTGGATCATGACTGAACAACAACTCGATGTTTTTGACGCATTCTCGGAAAGTTACACCCGGGTAAAACAGGAATCGATGAGCCTGCGCGATTATCTGCTCGCAGCACGCGATGATCCGATGCTCTACGCCTCCCCCGCTGAACGGATGGTGCAGGCGATCGGCGAACCGGAAATGATCGACACATCGAAAGATCCACGCCTGTCGCGCATCTTCTTCAATCGCACCATCCGCCGTTATAAAGCTTTTGACGGTTTTTTCGGGATGGAAGACACGATCGAACGGATCGTCTCATTCTTCCGTCATGCGGGCCAGGGCCTGGAGGAAAAACGCCAGATCCTTTATCTCCTCGGCCCTGTCGGCGGCGGCAAATCCTCGCTTGCTGAACGCCTGAAAGATTTGATGGAAACCTATCCCATCTATGTCCTGAAAGCCGGCGACGAAATTTCCCCCGTCTTTGAAAGCCCGCTCGGACTTTTCCAGGCGCCGCAGCTGAAAGCGCTGCTCAACGAAAAATACAATATCGAAGAGCGCCGCCTCAACGGCTTGATGAGCCCTTGGGCGGTCAAGCGCCTCGACGAGTTCGGCGGCGATATTTCGAAATTCGAAGTGGTGCGCATGTTCCCGTCGAAACTGCGCCAGATCGCCGTTTCAAAAACTGAGCCCGGCGATGAGAATAATCAGGATATCTCCGCGCTGGTCGGCAAGGTCGACATTCGCAAGCTGGAGCATTTCAGCCAGGACGATACCGACGCCTATTCCTATTCCGGCGGGCTGTGCCGGGCCAATCAGGGCCTTCTGGAATTTGTCGAAATGTTCAAGGCGCCGATCAAGGTGCTGCACCCGCTGCTGACCGCCACACAGGAAAGCAACTATGTCGGTACTGAGGCGCTGGGGCCGATCCCGTTTCAGGGCATTATCCTTGCGCACTCCAATGAAAGCGAATGGCAGCAGTTCCGTCATAACAAGAACAACGAAGCGTTCCTCGACCGCATCAATGTTATCAAGGTCCCCTACTCCTTACGCGTTACCGAAGAGCGGCAGATTTACGAAAAGCTGCTCGCAGGATCGGAGCTCTCCGATGCGCCGTGTGCGCCGGAAACCCTAGACCTGCTGGCGCGCTTTTCGGTGCTGACGCGTCTGAAAGAGCACGAAAACTCCAATATCTATTCCAAGCTGCGCGTCTATGACGGCGATAAGCTGAAAGACACCGATCCGAAAGCAAAATCCCATCAGGAATATCGCGACGCGGCGGGCATCGACGAAGGCATGGACGGTATTTCCACACGCTTCGCGTACAAAGTGCTCTCTGAAACCTTTAACTTCGATACTGATGAAGTCGCCGCCGATCCGGTGCATCTGATGTATGTGCTCGAGAACGCCATCAAGCGCGAGCAATATGCGGACGAGACCGAGAAGCAGTATCTTGACTTTATCAAGTCCGAGCTGTCAGCGCGTTACGCTGACTTTATCGGTAAGGAGATTCAGAAGGCCTATCTAGAAAGCTATTCTGAGTACGGCCAAAATCTCTTTGACCGCTACATTTCCTATGCGGACGCGTGGATCGAAGATCAGGACTTCAAAGATCCTGACACAGGCCAGTTGCTGGACCGCGCCACACTCGACGCGGAGCTTTCGAAAATCGAAAAGCCGGCGGGCATCGCCAACCCGAAAGACTTCCGCAATGAGGTCGTGAAATTCGCGTTACGCGCACGCGCCAATAATGACGGTAATAATCCGCGCTGGACCTCTTATGAGAAACTTCGCAATGTCATCGAAAAGCGCATGTTCTCTCAAGTTGAGGACCTGCTGCCAGTGATTTCATTCGATTCCAAGAAAGACTCGGAGACGGAAGCCAAGCACGACAACTTCGTCGCCCGGATGACCGAGCGCGGATACACGCCGCGTCAGGTCCGTCGTCTGGTCGAATGGTATATGCGCGTCAACAAGGCGGGGTGATGGGCGCCTCAGCCTGCATCCTGAAGTGGCGCGCAGGATGCGCGTCACTTTCACGGGTTACCAATTGGCTTAGAAAGCAAACATGACCTCTTTTCACTTCATCGACCGGCGCAAGAATCCCAAAGGCAAATCTCTTGGGAACCGGCAACGTTTCCTGAAACGCGCCAAGGCGCAGATCAAGGACGCCGTGAACAAATCCCTGCGCGATCGCTCCCTGAAGGAAATCGACAAGGGCGAAAAGATCACGATTCCGTCGAAGTCCACGGCCGAACCGAAGTTCCATCTCGATCCAGACAGTGGCGAGCGCGAAGTCGTTCACCCCGGCAACAAGGAATTTGCGCGCGGTGACAAAGTCAAAAAACCACCCAAGGGCGGCGGCAAAGGCAAGGGTAAAGAGGCGAGCGATAGCGGCGACGGAGAAGACAGTTTTCAGTTCACGCTCACGCAGGAAGAATTTCTCGACATCTTCTTTGAAGACCTGGAGCTGCCCAATCTGGTCAAACGTTCCCTGAAAGAAATCAAAGCGACTGCCTATAAGCGCGCCGGGATCACCGTCGCCGGGTCGCCCACCAATCTCAATCTCGTTCGCACCATGCGCAACGCTCATGGCCGGCGCCTCGCATTGCGCCGTCCCTCAACCAAAGAGATGAATGAGCTGAAGGAGCGTCTTTTTCAACTAGAGCGCATTGCGCAACCAAACGAAGACGAGATTGCCGAAAAGAAAGCCGTCATCGCCAAGCTGGAAGAGATGGAGGCGCGGCGGCGCTGGGCGCCGTTCATCGACCCGCTCGATGTGCGCTATAACGCCTTTGAGCCGACGCCCGTAGAAACCACCGCGGCGGTGATGTTCTGCCTGATGGATGTTTCGGGCTCCATGGGCGAGCGCGAGAAAGATCTCGCCAAACGGTTTTACATGCTGCTCTATCTGTTCCTGAAGCGCCGCTATGAGCGCGTTGAAGTTGTCTTCATTCGTCACACCCATCATGCCGAGGAAGTCGACGAGGAAACATTTTTCTATTCGCGCCAGTCCGGCGGTACGGTAGTCTCAACCGCGCTTGAAAAAATGCTGGAAGTGCAAAAAGACCGCTTCCCGGCGGGCGAATGGAATATCTATGTGGCGCAGGCCTCTGACGGCTTTACGCAGTCCGGCGATGCAAAGCGTTGCGTTGAGATGCTGAATGACGACGTGATGCCGATTTCTCAGTATTACGCCTATATCGAAATTCTCGACGAGCGCGAGCTGGAAGTTTTCTCCGATGCCGATAGCGGCGCCGAGCTGTGGCGCGCTTACCGGACCTTTGCGCCCGCCTGGTCGAACTTCGCGCAGACACGCATCGCCAGGCCCCAGGATATCTTCCCGGTTTTCCGCGAGCTCTTCGCTAAAGACAAGCGGGAGGCGGCGTAATGACTGCAGCATTGGAAAAGTCCAATCTTCTCTTCGACGGCGCCGACTGGGACTTCGAAACCCTGAACAACACCCTCAATGCGATTGAAGACATCGCGTTGAACGATCTCAGCCTCAACATCTATCCCAACCAGATTGAGATCATCTCATCGGAGCAGATGCTCGACGCCTATTCCAGTCACGGTATGCCGCTGATGTACAAGCACTGGTCATTCGGCAAGCATTTCGCCCGCGATCAGATGATGTACCAGAAAGGCTATTCAGGCCTTGCCTATGAGATCGTCATCAACGCCGACCCGTGCATCGCGTATCTTATGGAAGAAAATTCCATGACCATGCAGACACTGGTCATGGCGCACGCCTGTTTCGGGCACAACCACTTTTTCAAGAACAATTATCTGTTTCGTCAGTGGACGGATGCCGAAGGCATCCTCCCCTATCTCGATTTCGCAAAAAAATATATCGCCAAATGCGAAGACGAGTTTGGTTTTGAAGAGGTCGAATCGATTCTCGACGCCGCGCATGCCGTGATGGATCAGGGTGTTTTTCGCTATAACCGCCCGCCGCGCCTGTCAGACGCCGACCGCCTCGCCAAGCTCGCGGCGCGCGCAAAACACGCAGAGACGACATTCAACGATATCTGGCGCACGCTGCCCAATATCGAAGAAGACGACGAAGAAAAAGAAGAACGCCAGGCCGAAGTCCGGCACATCAAACTGCCTGAAGAAAACCTTCTCTATTTCATCGAAAAGGCGAGCCCCGTTTTGCGCCCGTGGCAGCGTGAAATCGTGCGGATCGTGCGCAATGTCGCGCAATATTTCTACCCGCAAAAACAAACGCAAGTCATGAATGAAGGCTGCGCCACCTTCGTCCACCATTATATCATGAATGAGCTCTTCAATCGCGGCCAGATCAGCGAAGGCGCGATTATGGAGTTTTTGCACTCACATTCATCCGTGGTTTTCCAACCGGATTTCAACGACCAGCGCTATTCAGGGTTCAATCCTTACGCGCTTGGTTTTGCGATGATGGAGGATATCAAACGCATCTGCGAAAATCCGAAAGACGAAGACCGCGAATGGTTCCCAGAAATCGCCGGCAATAATGAATGGCGTGACGTCCTGAAGGATGCCTGGGCGAATTTCCGCGATGAGAGTTTCATTCTGCAATATCTCTCGCCGACGGTGATCCGCAATTTCCGAATGTTTGCGATTTCCGATGTTGCAAAGGAATCCCATGTAGAAATTTCAGACATTCACGACAGCCGCGGTTTCAGACAGGTGCGCGAACGTCTAGCGAAATCATACGACCTTGGGATGCGCGAGCCCAATCTTCAGGTCGTCGCGGCCGATCTTGAGGGTGATCGGACACTGCATCTTCGTCACGAAATGCATAATGGCCGCAAGCTGGCCGACAAAACCAGGGAAGCGGTCCTCACCCATGTTGAAACCTTATGGGGCTATGAAGTCGCCCTGGATGAGGCAGATGCTTGAACGCTGATCCGGCTCCAATAGCCCGCTTGATGCTGCACCGCACGATTTACTCCTCAATGTTATTATGAAACATATGCTCCGTAGGGCGATGGTTTTGTGCGGAAGGGGATAAAGCACCCGCGCATTCATAAAACTTTCAAATAAGGATCGTCATGCCCAAACGGCGCAGCCGCGCTGCGACCGTTCTATTGTTGCGTATTCCATTATTATCACCGGACCAGAGGGGGAACGAATAAATGCATTTCTTGAAGAGATTGATATCGATCGGCGCCGCCGCCGCGTTCACGGTTACAACGGGCTTTGCTCAGGATGGGCAAAGCATGAGCATGGTCACTTTGCTGGAAGTGACGCCCGCAAAAGAACAACAATTCGACAGCGCCTGGATGACCATCAAGGAAATTGCTACGGAAAACGACTACCCCTACACTGAATTTGTCGGCGGCATGCGCAATGAACGCTGGATTGCGACACCGATCAACAGCTACGCCGATGTCGATGCTGTTTTCGCCGCCAGAAAGGCGGTGACCGAAGCCGGCGGCAAGAAATATAAAAAGGCGATCGCGAGTTTTCAGGACGCATTGATGGCGTCCCATACATTTTTTACTCAGCGTGACGCCGAGCTTTCCTATTCGCCCGAAGGCTTAGAACCAGGCCCGTTCATGGAGATTGATAGTTTTCAATATCAATATGGTGCTGACGAAGAGATGAAATCAATCCTCGCGGACTATAAAGCGTTGATGGAATCAAAACAGAGCCCTTACGCCTATGAGGTCAACTGGGACGGCCTTGGCGTTGAAGGAAACTCAATCACCATTATTTCCTACGCTGAAAACGCAGTCGCCATGGCGCAGGCCAACGCAGCAATCAATGAAATGCTCGAAGGCGACGAAGCCGCCGAAGCATTGTTTGCAAGGTTTCTCGCTATCGCAGGCAGCTCAGACACGATGCACAGCGTTTTCAATCCTGAGGCGACCATAAATATGCCGAGCCCTGAATAACGGCCCACATCAAAACAAGGCGGAAGATTGGTTACGACTGGTCTTCCGTTGACGTCTCATCCCTGCCGAAATTCGGCGCCGCTGTTTCCTGACCAGCCTCAACAATCGCGCGACGCAAAGCGCGCCCGCGTGTGAACGCATCATAAAGCGCATCGCCGTCACCCCACCGGATCGCGCGCTGGAGAACTGCCAGTTCTTCTGAAAACCGACCCAATACTTCCAGCACCGCGTCCTTATTATTGACAAAGACATCGCGCCACATCACCGGGTCCGATGCTGCGATACGGGTAAAGTCCCGGAAACCGCCCGCTGAATATTTAATCGTTTCCGCTTCTGTAACGGATTCAATATCGTCTGCGGCGCCGACCAGCGTGAACGCAATCAGATGCGGCAAGTGACTGGTCACCGCCAGCGCCAGATCATGATGGGCGGCATCCATAATCTCAACATGGGCGCCAACCGCTTCCCAAAGAGCAGTCGCGCGCGCAATTGCGGCTTTGTTAATGTCGGTATCGCGCTGAAGCGGCGTGATGATGCACCAGCGGTCTTCAAACAGTGTCGCGAAGCCCGCTTCCGGACCTGACTGCTCTGTGCCCGCCACCGGATGACAAGGCACAAATGCAATGTCGTCGCGTAATGTTTCCGCGGCGTTTGCAACCGCGCCTTTCACCGAACCGACATCGATCACCAGCGCACCCGCAGGCGCATGAGCATTGAGCGAAGCGCACAGTTCTTTAATTGCGCCCACAGGCGTTGCGAGAACGACAAGATCAGCCCCGGCGACCGCGCCGGCAAAATCAGGAGCCGCCTCATCAACGACGCCCAGCGCCTTTGCACGGGTGGCGACGTCATCGTTTTGATCGTAACCGATGATCGCGGCGGCCATCTTCGACGCGCGCATGGCGCGCGCCAGCGACGATCCGATCAGCCCCGGCCCGATAAGCGCAACCTTGTTAAAGGCTGATGGATTGTCAGTCGGCATGAGTGAAACGTTCTTTCAGCAATTCGATACACCGCCGATTGCCATCCTTTTCGCCAATTGAAATGCGCAGCCATTCACCAAGCTTGTAAGGGCCCATCTCGCGAACATAAACGCCGTTTGATTTCAGAAAGCCGAGAATGTCGTCAGCGTTCCGACCGGCTTCAGTAGGGAACTTCACCAAGATGAAATTTCCGAACCCTGGCACGAAATCGAGCCCCATGCCGCCAAGCTGTTGCGCCATCCAGTCGCGTTCTTCCCGATTGAACTTGCGGTTCTTTTCAACAAACGCCTGATCTTCAAGCGCCGCAACACCCGCGGCAAGGGCGCCGGAATTGACATTAAAAGGCCCGCGCACGCGGTTCAGAACATCTGCAATCGCAGCTGAACAGTACCCCCACCCAAGGCGCAATCCGCCAAGTCCGTAAATTTTAGAAAATGTCCGTGTCATGACGACATTGTCAAAATCATCGACGAGCTGTTCGCCGCCAGCGTAATCGGACTCTTCCATATATTCCGCATAGGCTGCGTCGATGACGAGGATAATATCCTCGCGCAGGTTTTCGCGCAGGCGTCGCACTTCACTGTCAGGCAGATAGGTGCCGGTGGGGTTATTCGGGTTCGCCAGGAAAACGATCCGCGTACGGTCATCAACCTCTTTAAGGATCGCATCGACGTCGGCGGTCAGATTCTTTTCCGGTGCAAAACGCGGTTCGGCGCCGCAGGACTTCGCCGCCAGCGCATAAACCAGAAACCCGTGTTCCGACTGAACGATATTGTCGCCGACCCCCACATAGGCCTTGGTCAGAAGTTGTAAAATCTCATCGGACCCGGACCCGCAAACAACCCGCGCCGGATCAATATTGTAAATCTCTCCAATTTTATTGCGCAAAGCGTGGGCGCCACCGTCCGGGTACAAAAAAACGTCGCCGGCGGCGACCTTATAGGCCTCCACCGCCAGCGGGCTCGCCCCCAGCGCCGACTCGTTCGACGAGAGTTTATAGGTCTTTTGCGCACCCTCTTCGGGCATCGCGCCCTGCACGTAAGGTTTGATATCCAGAATGCCTGGCTGCGGGCTCGGCTTGGTCATGACGGTTCTTTCAAAGCTTTCCGGCATATAGCGCCGCCGGACGCTTCGCTTCAACCCGGCCATCTTAACCCGTCGGCCGCTTTACGTCCCGGCGCGAAGGCTGCGGCGCGGCGATCGCCGGGCGAAGAGCGCGTCCCCGCGCACTGCGCACCAGCCCCACAGGCGCCATCAAGTCCTTGGCGGCCTCGACCATGATCACACCGCCGAGCGCCGGCCAGACGCGTGCCCCCGCCCGCTCCCACGCCCTTGCGGCGCGTAACAGGATCTTCCCGGAGAAAGGCGGAAAATAGAGCGCCGAATTCCACTGAACCGCTCGAAACATGGCGCCCTCCAAAAGGCCATTCAGCTGGCGCTTCAGATAAGGCCGGCCTGCCGCGAACGGCGTTGAGTCGATCATCGACCAAAGCCCGCGCCGATGAGCGGCGATGATAATCATCCGCCCGTCATCAGCGAGCACGCGCCACGCCTCACGCATCAGCCGGTGTGGGTCAGGCGATTCCTCAAGCCCATGGATAATGAGCACACGATCAAGACAGGCGTCCGGCAACGGCCATTTGGTCTCACCCACAAGGCTCGCCAGATTGGGGCCGCGTCCCGGCCAGCGGATCACCCCTTGCGCCCCCGGCGAAAAAGCAAGCCGCCGCGAGGCGCCGTTGAAAGCCTCAAGATAGGGGTTCGCGTAACCGAAACCGGCGACCGCCATTTGCGCGCCATCGCCCCATGCATCGCTCAGCCGCGCGGAAATAAAATCACGCACCATCGCGCCCAGGGGCGAGCGATAGAACTGGTGGTATTCCAGAATGTCCGTGCGCATGTCGCAATGTTCCTGAATGCGTGCGTTGCCGCAGGCTGCGGAGCCGTTATGCTTAGGTTATGCGGCAAGCGTCAATCGCCGCTTAACGCCGGAAAGGTCACCAAATGCCGATCGAGATCCGCCAGTTTTCCTGCCTCAACGACAATTACGGGTTTTTGATCCGCGATCGCGAGAGCGGCGTAGTGGCGACAGTCGATACGCCGGACGCCAACGCCATCAACGATGAGTTGGAGAAGGCTGAATGGACGCTGACGCATATTCTGAACACCCATCACCACTGGGATCACGCAGGCGGCAATCTGGCGCTGAAAGACAAATGGCGTTGCGAGATTATCGGCCCGAAAGGCGAAGCGGACCGCATTCCCGGTCTTGATCGCGCCGTTGGCGAAGGCGATATCATCGTTTTTGGGCAAAGCCGTGCAATCG
The DNA here is from genome assembly GCA_965230025.1 of Hyphococcus sp. Taxonomy (GTDB): domain Bacteria; phylum Pseudomonadota; class Alphaproteobacteria; order Caulobacterales; family Parvularculaceae; genus Hyphococcus. The sequence goes on along the minus strand of CBDDKD010000033.1, from coordinate 24,743 downwards.
TCCACGACACGCCGGGCCATACGTCCGGCCACATCATTTATCACTTCACGGACGATCAGGCTGCGTTTGTCGGCGACACCATCTTCGCATTGGGGTGCGGGCGGTTGTTTGAGGGCACGCCGGATCAAATGTGGGCGTCGTTATCCAAAATCGCCGCCATGCCGGCTGAGACGAAACTCTATTGCGCCCACGAATACACACAAGCAAACGCCGCCTTCGCCTTGACCGTGGACCCGCTCAACGAAGCGCTGAAAGCGCGAGCGAACGAGATCAATCGCCTGCGCGCGGCAGGAACGCCAACCGTGCCGACGAATGTTGAAATCGAGCTGGCGACAAACCCGTTCCTGCGCGCCGAAGACGAACATCTGCAGGCCGCGCTCGGAATGAGCGGCGCGGGCGCAGTCGAGGTTTTTGCGGAAACCAGACAGCGCAAGGACAATTTCTAGCCACTGCTGAAAACTCCCTTGCAGCAATAACCGCCTGGCCGCACTGGTCGTCGAAGGTTGCCTGAAATCCTGGAGCGGGTGAAGAGAATCGAACTCTCGTCTTAAGCTTGGGAAGCTCCTGCTCTACCATTGAGCTACACCCGCCCGATGACCGGAAGATTTGGGCCGCCAGATGTGGCGCGGCGGGCGAAAAACGTCAAGCTGGCGACATAAAGCCCCGTTCGGAGCCGAAAAGGTCTCGACCTGCGGGCCAAATCTCACCAAGAATTCATCTCTGCGCCGGGGCGGCGCCATATTCCGGCCCGAGCGAATGGCATTATGTTGGAAACAGCCGGTGTGTTTTGTTTTCGCCGGCATGGAAAGGAGGCCGTCAATGTTGATGCGGCTTGTTGGAATTCTGGGCGCGCTCTGCGTCGCCACCGGGGTCGCGCTCGCCCCCGCGCATGCGAAAACGAAGCGCGAAAAAGCGGAAATCCTGGTCGCCAAGTCGGCGGATACGGTGGCGTATTTCGCCAATGATCCCGCCTATGAGCCGCTGTGGGATCTTGCCGATAACGCGAAGGCCATGGTCATTATTCCGCGCTCGTTGCGCGGCGGCTTTGTCTTCGGCGCCTCCGGCGGCAACGCGCTGATGATTGCGCGCAATGAAGACGGCAGCTGGTCAGAGCCGACCTTCTTCACCATCGGATCGATCTCGTTCGGTTTGCAGATCGGCGGTGAAGCGTCGGAATCCGTGCTGCTCGTCATGACCAATCGCGGCATGGAAGGGCTTTTGTCGTCGACCGTTAAACTCGGCGCCGATGTTTCTCTCGCCGCCGGCCCGATCGGCGGCGGCGCAAAAGCGCAAACCGCCGATATTCTGGCGTTCTCGCGCTCGCGCGGCCTTTATGGAGGCTTGAGCCTTGAAGGCGCCTTGTTGAAATCGCGAAACAGCTGGAACCGCGAATATTACGGCGCGGACGTTACGCCGGCGGATATCATCTTCCGCGAAAAGGTCGCGCGCCCGCAATCGGCCACACTGCAAAACGCGGTTTGGGCGCTCGCCAATCGCGATGCGCCGACGATGATGGCGCCAGTGCAGCCGACGCAGCTTGATCCGGTTACTGGCGAGCCGCTGCCTGAAGAGCCGGTCTATGAGGATGACGCCGTTTACGGCGCGCCGCTGGAGCCGATTGAAGACGAATAAGGCGTAACACCTCACAGCAACGCGATCCTGAAGTGAACGCCCGCCGGTTGCCGCCGGCGGGCGTTTTTGTCATAGCCATGGGTCGTGATGGCGGACGGGGAAATTATGGCTGACGGCCAGGCTAACAACAGCGCAGGTGCGCTTGGAAAATTTCAGCATCCGGACGTAACCGCCGACGGCGCGAAGCGCGCCAGCGTAACCCTGACGCATCTGGACACGCTGTGGGTCAACACCGGCACGCTCTGCAATGTGGAATGCGCCCATTGCTATATCGAATCTTCGCCCACAAATGACCGCTTAGCCTATCTGACCTGCGACGAGCTTGCGCCGTTTCTGGACGAGGCGAAAGCCATGGGTGCACGCGAAATCGGCTTTACCGGCGGCGAGCCATTCATGAATCCGGACATGATCGCGATGATCGAAGCATCGCTGGATCGCGGTTTTTCCGTTCTGGTGCTCACCAATGCGATGCGCCCGATGATGCGTCCGAAAATACAGGAGCAATTATTATCGCTGCACAAGCGCTTCGGCACGGCGCTCGCCTTGCGCGTCAGTCTCGATCACTACAGCGCCGACCGCCACGATGAAGAACGCGGATCCGGAACCTTTGCCGTGGGCATGGAGGGCCTGATCTGGCTGGCGCGCCACGGTTTTACCTTTAGCATCGCAGGCCGCACGCTCTGGAATGAAGATGAGGCCGAAATGCGCCATGGCTTTGCCGCGCTTGTCGAAAAAAGCGGCATTTCCCTTGATGCGAATGCGCCAGAGGATTTAATCCTGTTTCCGGAAATGGACGAGACCGCGCCGGTCCCCGAAATCACCACCGAATGCTGGTCGTTGCTCGATAAATCGCCAGCCGACATGATGTGCGCCAGTTCTCGCATGCTCGTTAAGCGCAAAGGCGCCGACGCGCCTGCCGTTCTTTCCTGCACGCTGTTACCTTACGATCCGCAATTCGAAATGGGGAGAACGCTCAAAGACGCGTCAGGCCCGGTGAAGTTGAACCATCCCCATTGTGCAAAATTCTGCGTCCTTGGCGGCGCCAGCTGTTCCGGCTAAACCAGCTCCAATGCCAGCAGATGAAAACAAACCGCCACGCGAAATTGCACTGGAAAACCGTGAAACCGAAGGCGAAAAGCTTTATTCGCCATCGGCGGCGCGCAACCGCGACGCCATCCGAGACGTGATCGTCACGCATATGCCCGACAGCGGGACCATTCTGGAAGTCGGCGGCGGCACCGGCGAACACGCTGTCCACATGGCGCGCGCGCTTCCCCGCGCCCAATGGCGCACAGGCGATCCTGATGTGACATCCCGCGCCTCCATCGCCGCCTGGATCGGGGATAGCGGGCTTTCGAACCTCTACGGACCGCACGCCATCGATGTCAGCGCTGACTACTGGGGCGTTGAAGATGCGGCGCCCTTCGCCGGACTGGTCTCCATCAACATGATCCACATTGCGCCTTTCAGCGCCGCAACAGGCCTGTTCTCCGGCGCAGGCCGGTTGCTCGTCCCTGGTGGCAAGCTTTTCCTCTATGGCCCGTTTTCACGTAATGGCGCTCACACCGCGCCATCCAATGAAGCCTTTGACGCCAGCCTGAAATCGCGAAACCCGGAGTGGGGCGTGCGCGACATTGAGCACGATCTTGCGCCATTGGCGCAGAAAAATGCGCTGGCGCTCGACACGGTTGTGGAAATGCCGGCGAACAATCTTTCCCTTGTCTTCAACAAACACTGACAAGTTGCTGAAATCATTCTCTTGAATCTTCCCCAAATCTTTTTCGAAAGATTGTGGAAAAGTATGATTCGACCAAGCCCGAAAAGTTGGTATCCTGATCATGTTTCGCGGCTCTATCAGGTAATTCGAAGCGCTTGCCTAGCGACGGGTTACACGAGCTAACGAAATGATGAGCAAACCAGCAGTGACGCTCAGAAACTGCTGGAAAGATTGGTCAAGGGTGGGCCAACGCACATCTGACGAACCTGAGCGGTTCGGCTTTCAGACGAATGCGTGAAAGCGTGTTCGCAAGAAAGACCCGGGATCGCCGTGAGCAACGGGCAAGTTGCAAATCGGCGCGCGGCATTAAAGGTCGAGGAAGGCGCAAGCCGGATACGGCAAGAGATGACGCGGATCTGAAAGACGCAGCTGCCGTGGCGGCTAACGAGCCTCGGGATGATGCGCCCGAAAGGTCTAGTGGCGGGAAAGCGGAGCAGTAATGTTTCGATTTAACTGTCACGTCGGAGAACATTCGGATTCTCACTGGATTGGGGTGTCCTTCGATATTTCGCGAGAGCGGACGAAAGGGAGTTGCTTCGGCAGCTCCCTTTTTGTTTTGTTGTTAGATTTTATCGGGTTGCTACACTCGGCAAGACATTAGAACTCTGTCACCGAAAATGCTTCGACAGTTTCAACCCTTGACCTTGATAGTTTGATTTCACATCCGCGCCATAAAGCTGCTCAGGACGCTTCGCCATGCGCTCGTAGACGAGGCGCGCCACCAACTGCCCGTCTTCTAATACAAATGGCGCATCATGGCTTCTGACTTCTAGAACTGCACGCGAGCCGTTAGCGCCCCCCCCTGCCCCTTCTGCCGACCAGCCGAAGCCGGGATCGAAAAAGCCTGCATAATGCACGCGAAACTCGCCGAGGCCGGGATTGATCGGCGTCATTTCGGCCGCATAGTCCGGCGGAATAACCAGCGCCTCCTTAGAGGCCAGAATATAAAACTCATCCGGATCAAGAATGATAAAGCCGGATTTTTGCGAACCCAGCGGTTCAAAGAAATCATTGGCGTCAAGCCCGCCCGGTTGATCAACGTCAATTAATCCTGAATGGCGTCGGGCGCGCCATCCGATGATCGCATCGTCAGTTTTCAGCGAAACACTTAAGCCCAGCCCGGCATCGATATCGCTCGCGCCGTCAACCAGCGGAGTTTCCTTGTCCAGTGCGCGCAGCGCGTCGTCATCAAGGCGACATTCGCCGCGTTTCAGGCGTAATTGATTAAGGCTTGATCCTGTGCGCGCAAAAATCGAAAATGTCCGGGGACTGATCTCTGCGTATAACGGCCCCTCATAGCCTGCCGGCACTTCGTCGAATGCTGCGCCATGATCGGTAACCAGCCGCACAAACACATCAATGCGTCCCGTGGAGCTTTTCGGATTGGCTGCGCCGGAAACATCCGCAGGAAGGGAAAGCCGTTCGTTCAACTCCACAAGGTAAACGCAGCCGCGTTCAAAAACGACGCCGTCTTCCAGGTTGAAGGCGTTCATTACGAGGCCATCGTCAAGGCGGGCGGCGACCGTGCGCGCCCTCGATGGCAGGAACGATGCGCGCACCCGCCATGCGCGTGTCCCAAGGGTCAGATCAAGGCTCGCCGGTTGCAGCCGCGAAGGTGAAGCCCCCGCAATTTCCCCGCGCCGCATAAGCTCTGCGATCATCCCTGCGGCGAAGACGCCGTCATTTCTGTCCAATTCCACATCATTCATAAGACCCGGTTTGCCCTTCACAGGCCCCGCGCGCAAGATCGTCGTGCGCGAGCCTCGCCCTCCTTTTTCCCCGCCCCGTTGAAATGCATGTCCTGTCTGGCGCTTTGCCTCGGCGCGGACTAAACTGCACCCTTTGGTCGGCGTCATGCGTTAAAACTATGGGCGCGGCTGATTGGGCAAGGACGTTCAACATTGGGACGGCGAAGAGAAAATCGACGGCACTCGGCCATGTATGAGCGCATTACGCGCGGCATTCGCGTGAGCGTCAGCCCGCATTATCTTGAGGATCAATCTGATCCCGAAGAGCCGCGCTATGTCTGGGCCTATACCGTCCGTATCGATAATGAGTCCGCGGAAAGCGTACAGCTGCGCGGACGGTACTGGCGCATCACAGACGCGAAAGGCTTTACCGACGAGGTCGCCGGCGACGGCGTTGTCGGGGAGCAGCCGGTCATTCGCCCCGGCGAAGGTTTCGAATATACGTCGGGCGCGCCGCTAACGACGCCATCGGGCCTGATGGTCGGGCGATACAGCATGGAAACGCCGGAAGGCGAGGCGTTCGAAGTCGACATCCCGGCGTTCTCTCTCGACAGCCCCCACGAATTACGCCAGATCCACTAAGCGAATAAGGACCGCCGCAGGACATGTGTAATCCTGTGCGCCGGCATTGATCAGATGTTTGCTTTCCGCCCGGTAGTTCTGGTGACGGGTGCGCTTGTCGCGGCCCTCGGCCTCACCATGCTGATACCGATGATTGCCGATCTCCTGTCGGCTGACGAGGTGCATCGCGCCGACTGGGGCGCGTTCGCCATCGGCGCCATTGTCAGCGTACTCGCCGGCGGCGGCGCCGCAGCGGCCAGCTGGGGACCGATTGATCAGATCACAACGCGGCAGGGGTTTTTGCTGACGGCGGCGAGCTGGTTTGCACTCGTCATCTTCGCCGCCGTCCCGCTCACCCTCGGCGGGCTCCAACTCTCCTATGTGGACGCATTTTTCGAGGCGATGTCGGGCCTCACCACCACCGGCTCAACGGTCGTGACCGGCCTTGATGACGCGCCGCCGGGGGCGCTCTTGTGGCGCTCCATGCTGCAATGGTTTGGCGGCGTCGGGATCATCATCATGGCCTTCGCAGTCCTGCCGGCATTGCGCGTCGGTGGTATGCAGATCTTTAAAAGTGAAGCCTGGGACACGTCTGAAAAATTCATCGCCAACGCCGCGCAATATTCGCTGTCGCTCTCGATGATCTATGCGTTTTTCACTATATTGTGCTTCCTCCTGTTATGGGCGTTCGGCATGCCCGCATGGGACGCGGTCAATCACGCCATGACGACCGTCGCGACCGGCGGGTTTTCAACAAAAGACTCATCAATCGGCGCCTTCCTGACGGTCGGGCGCGCGCCACTCGACATGGTCGTGACCGTCTTTATGATCATTGGCAGCCTTCCCTTCGGCATTTTTCTCGCAGCGCTTTTGCGCGGCGCATGGCGGCGCCTGTTTACGGACAGCCAGATACAATTCTTTCTCGCGATCGTTGCATTCCTGACCATCGCCATGATGCTGCATGTTCAAACGGTTTTGGAGGTGGATCCGTTTACGGCGTTTCGCCTCTCAGCGTTTAATATTGTCTCTATCATTACCGGCACCGGATATGCGACAACCGATTACTATGCCTGGGGCCCGTTTGCACATGGCGTCTTCTTTTGCATCATGTTCATCGGCGGCTGCGCCGGGTCAACGTCATGCGGCATGAAAATATTTCGGTTTCAGGTTGCTCTTGCAGCGCTGATTGTCTATGCGCGACGCTTGGCGCATCCGAACGGTGTCTTTGTGGCGCACTATAATCACCGTCCGCTGACGGACGATGTATTCGTATCGGTGCTTAGCTTTTTCTTTGTGTATTTTGCATCTTTTGCGACCCTGGCGGTCCTGTTATCCGGGCTGGGGCTCGATACGTTAACCGCGCTGTCAGCGGCTGGCACGGCAATCGCCAATGTCGGCCCTGGTCTTGGGGAAGTGGTTGGTCCTGCGGGAAATTTCGCGCCTTTGCCTGACGCGGCTAAACTTCTTCTCGCCGCAGGCATGCTGCTTGGCCGGCTGGAGCTATTCACTATTCTTGTGCTGTTCTCGCCGGCGTTTTGGCGGGACTAGAGCGCTGACGCGCTGAACGTATCGCAAGCATCGATATCACCTGAGCGATATCCGTTGATGAACCAGCGCTGACGCTGGGCAGAGGTCCCATGAGTAAAACTCTCCGGTGTCACCCGACGCCCCGCATTACGTTGCAATGTATCATCGCCAATCGCCTCAGCAGCGCGAAGGCCTTCCTCAATGTCGCCCTCATCGAGAAGCCCGCTGGTGCGATCCGCATGGTGCGCCCAAACGCCGGAATAACAGTCGGCCTGCAACTCCATGCGCACCTGCAACGCATTCGCTTCGCCCTCACCGCGCGCCCGTTGCTGCGCTGTGCGCACCTGGTTCGAAATTCCAGTCACTGTCTGAATGTGATGGCCGACCTCATGCGCGATCACATAGGCTGCAGCGAAGTCACCGGGCGCGCCAAAGCGCTGAGCCAGTTCCTCAAAAAAACTGGCGTCGAGATAAAGTTTCCGGTCTGCAGGGCAATAAAACGGACCCGATGCGGCCGACGCATATCCGCATGCTGACGATACGCTGCCGCTGAACATTACCAGGGTGGGTTCAGGGTAATCGGATCCCGCAGCCTGAAATTCTCGCGACCAGACGTCTTCGGTTTCAGCTAAAACCACCCTGACAAATTGCGACGTCTCGTCATCAATCGGCGCAGCCGCCTGCTGCTGCGCCGGCTGACCCTGTAAGAGGGCGATGGGATTTGCCCCCGCCAGGTAAAGTCCAACGCCAACCACGCCAAGAATGAGAAGTCCGCGGATGCCGAACCGCCCAATGATGAAGCGCACCAGCACTATGAGGATGCCGGCGCCGCCGGCGGCGGCCGCTCCACGGCGATCCTCAACGTTCCGACTTTCCCGCCGCCCTCGCCATTTCACCATGTTGCTGTCCCCTTATCTTCCGCAGTTAACCAAGCGGCGTAGCTAAGCCGAAAACAACCCATAATGTCGAGGGTTCCAGCGCCGCCGCGCCTTCCCGCGCCCTTGCCGAGCCGGTTTGCGCCGCGCCTTGACTTGGGGCCGCTCAATGGGGATTCTAGCACGGGGATTGATGGGGAGTTCCATGTCGGGTTCGGGCCACTATACGAGGCTAGCCGCCGCGCTGTTTACTGCAGCGTTGCTCGCCTTTGTCATTATGAAGCCAAACGCCGGCAAAGACGCAGTCGCGCGCGTCGCCAGCGTTGCTGGCTCTGTGGAAAAAACACCGCTCTCCGCGCGGGCATGCGCCATTGGCGACCCGGCGCTCTCCGGTCCGTTTGCGCCGGTCGAGGATGTGCTCAGCATTTCGCCGCTTGGCGGCGTCACTGCGCCGGGCGAGGTGCTGCCTGCGCCCTATCTGCGAATTAATATGAAAAAAGGCGACACCGCTTTTGAACGCCGGACCACAACCGCATTGGCGCCGGCGCGGGCGGACATTGTAGCGCTCGAGCGCAAGATCGAACGTGACCCATATGGGCGCGCTACCTCGCAGTCATGGACGGTGCATTTCCGGTCCTGTGAAAATATTTCATTTTACTATGACGACATTGATTGGATTAGCGACGCCATTCTGGAGCGGGCCGGCGGTCTGAACGCGTTCACGGAGCTTGGCGGGCCGGACCATATTGCGCTGGAAACGAAAATTCGCGTTCCCCAAAGCGAGATCATTGGCGAGACCAATGGTTTTAACGTGGGCTTGCACGACTTGGCCGCCGCGCCGAAGGCCCTCGAGCGCCCTGATCGTTATCGCACAAACCCCTATGCGCGCGCCGCAGCGCTCGACGCGCCGCCATCGCTGATCGAAGCAATCACACCGAATACCGCGCAAGCCCGCTGCGCTCTCGATTATTTGCCGAAAGATCTGCAGGCGGCGTGGTCCGCGAAACTCGGGGACAGCTGGGGCATCCGCAAGGCGAAAGGCGAAGACGCCTGCCGCACCGCTCTACCAGCCGAACCGGGCGCAGCGGAAGGCGTCTGGCACACCGACTCTGCGCATAATGGCGCAACGACAAAAATCAGCGCGATTGCCTTGGCAAGCGATTCCATCGATCCGGACCGGTTGATTTTCGCCCTGCATGGCCGCCTTCCGTCGTTAAGTCCGGCATTGGTGGCCATGGCGCCAAACATGGATGAGGAGCGCGCCGAAGCGGCAAAAGATTTTCTGTCCGTTACGAAAGGCGACGGCCGGATCAACACGCCGTTTAACGCCGTAAAAGACGGCGAGGTCTATTGCTATGAACGACTCCGAACAAACTTCGTTGGCCCACAGATTAATGGCGTCATTCTGGTGCAGCGTAATGGAGGGGATGGTCCCGGCGCATTGAAAATTGAAGCGCGAGGCGATGCGCTTGCTTGCATTGATCTGGCGGAACCGTGGGCCTTTACCGGCAATGAAACGGTGTTTTACCGGTAACAAAGCCGCTCTGCCTTATCGCAATCGGCGACATCGCCCTTAGAATCAAGATCATAGCAGCGGCCTTATTCGTCGAGAAACGAGCGAACCGCCTCGTAGAACCTTGGCCAGGCGGGATCGCCCTCCGGCATCAGGTGATTATTCGTTTCAAGCGCTACAAATCGCGCATCCGGGATACAGGCGGCAAGTTCGCGCCCGAAATCGAACGGTACGCGCAAATCGCCGCGAGCATGCGCGACTAGCGTTGGCGCCTTTATTAGGCTCAAGCGATCATAGACGTTTACAAGTCCCAACGCCTCTAACAGCTGCGCGGCGTTTTCAGGCGAGGTCGTCATGCGTTGTAATTCATTGAACCACTTATGATTTTCAGGCGGCGCGTCCGGCATGAAAAGAGACGCGAACAATTGCCGGAATGCTGGTTCGTCTTTTCCCCAGCCGCTCTTGATCAGGGTGATCATCGCTTCAGTGTCGGCGATCACCTTTTCTCCGCGCCCGATGCGCCAACCGCGCGCATAACCGCCGAAGAGCACGAGCCTGGAGACCTTCTCCGGATAACGCGCGGCATATTCCGCAGCAACGGCGCAGCCTTGCGAGATGCCGAGAAGTGGAAACCGGTCGATGCCGGTCGCCTCCACAACTGCTTCCAGATCGGCGATCAAAGAATCGAAGGAAAAGTCCTTTACGCGCCAGTCCGACAGGCCGTTGCCACGTTCATCATAACGGATGAGCGTGTGATCCGCGGAGAAAGCACGGAAGAAATGGCGCCAGACCGGACTTTCCCAGTCGAACTCAAGATGGTTGAGCCAGTTGGCTGTCTTCACCAGCGGCGGCCCCGAACCGACAGTCGCATACGCTATTTGAACGCCGTCAGCCGTCTTGCAGAAACGGATATCCTGGCGCCCGGGCGGCGCTTCAGGCGCGGCCCCGTCAGTATGGTTTATGATTGTAGCTTGATCATTCGATACTCTCGTAACGGAAGGCTTGGCCATTAATGCGGCTTCCAGCAGACCAAGATCGACGCCGTCGACACCGCTAAGCGTCTCCTTGCTCAACCCCACCTGCCGACTGGCTTCCTTGTTGCGCCCAACCTGCGCCAATGCAGTGATGAGAGCGCCGTGAAGATCGATATCGTATGGCTCGATCTCAACAAGTTCATAAAGACGATCTGCTCTTGCAGAGTGATCTTCCCCAAGCCGCGCTACAATTGCGCGCAACAGCATGGCGCGCATGGCCCTCGCTTTCTCACGATGCACCAGGAGAAAAGTTTCAAACTCTGGCTGGTTCGGCAAGTCCAGGCCGGCCATCAACTCACCGGAATGTCGATCCGCAAGGTTGATCAGATCAGCTGTATCAAGATCATCAAGTCGGCCCACATTCGACTGCAAGTCCAGATAGTCGACATGCACGCCGGATATATCAAATGCAGCCCGCTCCCGGTCAGCTTTGATGCGTACAGCGCTTTCATCATTGACAAGCCCGCGCAGCTTGCTGAGCGACCAGCGCAGGGAGCCACGCGGATCATCCGGGACTTGCCAGAAAATTTCGCAAAGGCGCTCGCGCCTTTCCGGCGCGCCCTTAAGTGCGAGATAGGCAAGAAGCGCACGGGTCTTCTTTGATTGCGGCAGGGCAAGGCGTTCGCCGTTTCTCATAACGGCAATGTCGCCAAAAAGCCGGAGTTCAACGTCGCCGGCGCTCATTGCGGCCACTCTCCTTAAGAAAACAGGAACTTACCACGCTTGATCGTCAAATTCGACGGGCGTTTCAACGCCAGCCCCAACGCCGCTGCGCAAATGTGGGAAACGTCGCAGCCATGCGGCGGCATTAACAGAAAACTACAGGAGAGCAAGATGCCTGACTCTTTCGAATCAATGCTGGGCGCTATTGTCACCGCCATTGTCGTTATTGGCGTATTCGTTGCGCTGGCGCCGCTTGTCTGGGCGTGATCTGTGATGATCACGCCTACCGGCGCCGTTGGCGCTCAGCCTATTTGATTGCCGCGGCTTCCGTCACGCCCGATTTTGAAGCAAATACCTGGAACATGCGCCGGTATTGTGCGGGCGTGAGGCCCGTCTTTCTTTTGAAGACGCGCCGAAAAAAGCTGGCGTCTTGATAGCCTATATGTTCCGTGATGTCATCGAATGGAAGGTCGCCGGTCTCTAAAAGGCGTTTTGCTTCTTCGATGCGCAAATTCTGGACATAGTCCATCAGCGTTGCGCCGGTCGCCGCCTTGAAGCGCCGCTTTAGCGTGCGTTCGGGCGTTTTCGCCTGCGCGACAACGCGCGCAACCGGGTCCGTTTCGCGGTAATGCTGTTCCAGCCAGTCTTCGCATTTTCGCACCACCGAATCCGCATGGGGCGCGCGGCAAACAAGATTCGCGTAAGGGAGCTGACCCTCGCCATGCCATTTCAACAAATAGACTTTCGCGATTCGCACGGCTTCGCCGGGGCTGCAGTGGCGCGAAATGATGTGAATCGCGAGGTCATGCCATGAACTCGTGCCGCCAGCCGTAACGATGCGGCCTTCGGGGTCGGCGAAACAGAGACTTGGTTCCGGCTGGAATTTGATGTCCGGATAGCTTGTTCTGAAGAGCCTTTCAAAACCCCAATGCGACGTCGCGTCGCGACCGTTCAAAAGACCGGTTTCCGCTAACATAATGGCGCCGGAGCAGGCCGAATAGATCGATGATCCGGATGCGTAGCATTCGCGGATCCATTCCATCAGGTCATCGTACCGCCCGCGCAGGTCTTCGTCAGGGCCGAGCCACAGCTCCGGCAAAATGACGATCGGCGCTTTCGGCCTGTCTGCAAGCGCATAATCCGGTGTCACCGGAATGTTATTACCGCAGGTGAAACTCTCACCCGTCGGCGAAATGATTTTTGGACGAATAAGGACGAGTTCCGGCTCCACGCCCACAAGGGTCTGCCAAAGGTTTCCCACCGACGACAAGACATCGATCATACCATAGAGCGCTGAACCCGAGGTCTCCGGTACAGCGACGATCAACGCATCAATGATCAGGTCTTCGGATTCTCTCATTGCATTGCCCTGTTTGACGCGAATGAAACCGTCTCACTGCTCATCCAGTTGCGCCTTGCGCCACGCAGCCGGCGCACAATCATGAACCCTCTTAAACGCCCGGGAGAAGGCCGCAACAGAATCGTATCCGACGTCTTCTGAAATTTGGGCGATACTCCGATTTGAGTTTTGTAAGAGTTGCGCTGAGCGTTGCATGCGCCAGTTTGTCAGATACTGCTTGGGCGAGGTTCCGATAAGGCGTGAGAACCGGTCCGCGAAAGCAGATCTGGAAAGACCGACCGTTCGGCTCAATTCATCGACGGTCCAATCCTTGGCGATATCATTATGGAGCACTCCGAGGGCGCGGGCGACGTAAGGATCTTTCAATCCCGCCAACCAACCAGTTTCGCCATCCGGTAACTTTTCCGTATAGCGACGAACCGCTTCGACGAATAAGAGCTCTGAAAGTTTAGACAGGACCGTGGACGATCCGGGGCTGCCAGCGGCGACCGCATCCGCCGCAAACTGAAACGTCGTCCGTATCCACTCCGCCGCTCCTGCCTCTTCGACGCCCAACTTGAACGCTGGCGGCAGCGCGGAAATCACGGGGTTTGCCTTCCCGTCGTCGGATCCCAAATATCCGCATACAACTTTTGTAACAGCGCCGTCGCCCCCATGGCGGATCTGGAAGAGACCCTCCCCCTCACGTGTTGGCATAACGCTGCCTATATCCGCAGGCGACAACGCAACATCGCTGCCAAATCTGTGAGGGTCATTGCGCGGCAACAGCACGACCTCGCCAGTCCCGACCTCAATTGCGGGACCGTTCCCAACCAGAACACGCATGCGCCCTTCGACAATGTAGTGAAAGGAAATCACATGTCGCGCCGGCAGGGCGAAAGGCGCGCATAATTCAGGATTGACCTGCACTACAAAACACCAGGGCTCCGAAAACTCGGCGTGAAGATAGACACCGCCCGTAAGGCGAGACGCGCGCAATACATCAGACAATGCATCCATAGTGAATCTCGAGCAATCCGGCGTTTTGAGCATATCTCCCGGCATCCTGATCATATCGGGGCCACACACAAAAGCCTAGTTCCCGTCGCTCTGTTGAACATGAGCGAGCTAACAATGCCCGTCACTATTGCTAAACACGACAAGGAGCAAAGGGAATTTGCAGGCGAGCTGTGGCCGTTAGAATTTCCGAAGAACTGCTTTTGGCTGCGTGCGGCGTCTGCGCCTCAGTTCAACTGTCTCGTTCTCCGTGTTCCCGGTCGCGGCGTCCTTTGTGGCGCGAATGAACCCTTTTTGGCACGAACTGCTCTCAAAAGGAAAACAAGAGCGCCCCACTATACCACCACGCCACACGGACGGCGGACTGCAGAGAATAATTCGGCGCGTCAACTTCACCATTTTCAACGCTCATTACAACGCTCAGCAAAACGGCGCGCTGCGATTTTCGCTGAGCTCAACAATCAGATTTGGAGACGATCATGACTGCTCACTTCAACTACAAAGACGCCCTCGCCCGATCAGAACAGATAAGCTGGCGGGTCGAGGATCTCATCGGCGGCGACAAGTCGCTCGATTTTTCAAAGCCTTTCCTGCCGGAATCGCTGGCGCGCGTAGCGGGTCTTTCCTTTCTGTCGGCAGATGAACAGCGCATCGTCAACCAAATACGCGGCCACGGCTATCTCTACACATTCGGCCTGGTCGAGGAATTCATCCTGCCGTTCGTTATGGAGCACGTAGAAAAGCAGCTCACCGACGGCGATGACTATCGCGTCCGCGCGCTTCTTCAGTTCGCGACTGAAGAAGCCAAGCACATTCATCTTTTCAAGCAGTTTCGCGAAGAGTTCATTGACGGCTTCGGAACAGATTGCGCTGTCATCGGACCACCCCAGGCGATCGCCGCGGAAGTGATGAAACATGACCCGCTCGCGGTCGCCTTCGCCATCCTCGGCATCGAATGGATGACGCAGATTCATTACACCGAAAGCGTACGCGACGACGCCAGCCTCGACCCGCAATTCAAAAGTCTTCTGAAGCATCACTGGATGGAAGAGATGCAGCATGCGCAGCTCGACACGTTGATGATCGAGGCGCTCGCCGACAGCCGCGACGCCGAAGAATGCCGTTCGGCCGCTGAAGAATACCTTGCAATCGGCGCCTTTCTCGATGGCGGCCTCGCGCAACAAGCCGAATTTGACGCCGATTCTTTTGAAAACGCGACTGGCCGTATGCTGACGGATTCAGAACGCAAAGAATATGTCCGCCAACAGCATCAGGCGCTGCGCTGGACGTTCCTGGGCTCCGGTCTCACGCACCCGCAAGTTGAGGCGACCCTGAACCGCATCACGCCCGAAGGCGCGGCAAAAATTGCTGACGTCGCCCCGGCGTTTTGCTGATCCCCCAAAACTGAACCACACGCAATAAACTTAAAGGAGAGAACTATGTTGGTACGATCAAGAGCAAAAGCGGCGACGGCGCTGGTCCAGATCGGTGCAATCATCGCAGCGTCCGTG
Organism: Hyphococcus sp.; assembly: GCA_965230025.1. GTDB lineage: Bacteria > Pseudomonadota > Alphaproteobacteria > Caulobacterales > Parvularculaceae > Hyphococcus. The sequence goes on along the minus strand of CBDDKD010000033.1, from coordinate 9,546 downwards.
ACCAGTTTGTTCGCAGCGGCGAGCACGGCGCATGCGGATATAGATCGTGAAATTGCGGCGCGCTATGCGCGCGGCGGCGCGGCGCAAGTCACGATCAGCGACATCATCGCGCTGGTCGGCGACACCGATGCGAAGATCAGCGGCGCATCATCGCTGACCTGGACCAGGGACGGGGTCAGCTTTGACTACAACACCACCGACCTCGAACCAGACGCGCCTTACACCATGTGGTGGGTGACGTTTAACCGTCCGCGCAAATGCCTTTCGGCGTGCGAATGCGGACTTGTCGACCTTGCCGATCCGGCGGTTGACGCAGGCGTCTTCTTCGCCGGCGGACGCATGACCGACCAGCACGGCCAGGCCGACTTCGCCGGCGAAATTGATTACGGCGAATTGCCGACCGGCGAGGACCAGGTTCCGTTCCCTGGAATCGAGGCCGCAATCAAGCGCCGTTCGGAGATTCACCTTGTCGTGCGCGAACATGGCGAAGCCCTTGCCGATCCTGCGGATCTGAAAGCGCAGCTGACGCAATTCAACGGCGGCTGCGGACCAAACAGCTGCAACGACGTGCAGGTATCCATTCACCGCAGCCAGTTCTGCCGTAAACGATCACATCGCTAACAACCACATACAAAAATCAACGGAGAGAAAACATGTTGGATAAAACACAACCAAAAGCAATCAATGGAATGAATGTCGATGACGTCAACGCGCTGATCGAAAGCGTCAAGGCCGACGCCGCGAATGGCGAAACGAAATGGCGCGTGACCAGCGCATGGCACGGACGCACACATAATCGCGCCACGGTATCTTCATTTCATATCGGCGGCGAAGAGGTAAAGCGCCAATTCACGATCGATATGGATGAGCCGCCACAGCTCGGCGGCGCCGATCAGTTCGCCAACCCGCAGGAGCACCTGCTCGCGGCGCTGAATTCCTGCATGATGGTCGGCTATGTGGCGCTGTGCTCGCTTGCCGGCATCCGTATTGACAGTCTTGAGATTGAAACCAACGGCGCCATCGACCTGCGCGGTTTTCTGGATCTCGATGACACAGTCGCAGAGGGGTACGAAAATCTCGATTACGTTGTCCGCATCAAGGGCGACGCCACGCCGGAACAGTTCGAAGAGATTCACCAGGCGGTAATGAAAACCTCGCCGAATTTCTACAATCTATCCCGAGCTGTCGCACTGAACGCGACGCTGCAAGTCGAATAAAGCGCGCTGCTGTACGAAAAAGGGCCGTCGGTCAGGCGGCCCTTTTAAACGACTCCTTTTATACTGTGTCAGGCTTCGCATCCAGCTTTTGTCCCGACTGGGCTGTATGAATCAAAGAAAATCAATCCGCTCGGCGCAAGTCCACTTCAAAGTTTTTAGCCCAGTACCCATCAGGATCAGTCGGCAGATGATGGAATTCCGAGACCCGCCATTTATTGCCATCTTCAGAAAGTCGCCACTCGATCCGTTCGTCCGCAGCAACGCCTTCCGGTGTCGTATAGTCAGCCAAAGCGACATAAGTGTTCGCTTCCTCACCGCGGCGGATATCATAGGTCACATGCCCAGCCCAGTTATCGTAGATATAGAGCGCCTGATACGCGTTCTCTTCAGGGTCATAATTGAAGTGACTGCGCAGCGAGCGAGTGCGTCCGTCTAAACGGGTCATCGTGCTATCGCACTGGATATAATTGTTTGCCAGAATATACTGACAAGTACGGTCAGCCTCTTCATGGGCTGGCTCTCTGTCGTTATCGCGCGGAAAGAAAAACGTGGTTTGACCTTCCCAGTCGCCGATCAGAAAATCGAGATCCGCGATGGAAGGAGCACTGTTTTCGACTTGTGCATAGGCAGATAGAACCGCCAGCATGCATGCTGTTGATACCGCAAGAATTCTCATGAATTTTCCTTATACCGCTTGACCGTCATTGTTTCGTCCATGTCATTTCAAATGTCTGAGGCCAGTAGTCAGGTGGCTCGCCTTCGACATGATTGTATTCTTTTGCCCAGTGCGTGCGGCCATCGGCGCTGAAACCAAACTCCACGCGGACCTGCACCGGCGTTCCGTCACGCGTTTCATCGCCATGGAAACCAACGAACATGTTTTCATCTTCGTTCCATTGGAAAGGATAAGTAATTTTCACAGGCCATCCTTGGAAGATGAAAAGATTTTCAAAGGCGCCCGTTGTTCGGTTGTAATTCGTATAGGAATGATGCGCACGCTCGCGCCCATCGGAACGCATCTATTGTGTAGCGCATTCTATGTAATAGCCGTCAAGAATTGGCCGGCATGTTCCATCAACCGTTTCCGTGAGCTGTTCCGCCTTCGCATCCCTCGGATGAAAGTGACGCGCCTCACCGCGCCACTCACCAATGAGCGGCTCAAGGTCAGCCATCGATGCTGTAGACGGCGTTTGCGCATAAACCGAGTCGATCAGAACAACGCCAGTCAATAAAAAGTAGATGCTTTTCATGTGATGTTGTTCCTAACCTTGAGAACTGACTACTGAACCGGTTCCAGGCGCAAAATTCTTCCCGGCTCGGCGTCAGTAACGACATAAAGGAAGCCATCCGGCCCCATGCGCACCGTACGAATGCGCTCGTCCAGCTCTCCAAGCAAAGCCTCTTGAAAGAGGACACGATCACCATCAAGCTCCATGCGGATGAGCCGCCGGTCACCGAGACTGCCCATGAACAAGTCGCCTTGCCAGTCGGGAAAATCATCACCGGTGTAAAAAGCGAGTCCCGAGGGAGCGGTCGAAGGACGCCAGTAGACAACAGGGCCTTCAACACCGGGCAGCCGCTCGTCTTCCGTAATCACCGCACCATCATAATCGATGCCGTAAGTTGCAATTGGCCAGCCGTAATTGCCGCCACGGCGCAGAATATTCACTTCGTCGCCGCCTAATGGTCCGTGCTCTGAAAACCAGAGCACGCCTGTTTCCGGATGCCATGCAGCGCCTTGCACATTGCGGACGCCATAGGCCCAGATTTCCGGACGCGCTTCGCCATCGTCCACAAAGGGGTTATCCGCCGGGATCGATCCATCATCATTGATGCGAAGAATTGAACCCGTCAGATTGGCGAGGTTTTGCGATTCATCAGGCAAATGACGCCGGTCCCCGGCCGTAACAATCAGGCGTCCTTCCTCATCCCAGACAAGCCGGCACCCTGCATGGGCCGTTTCATTGGAACGATTATCGCCGTCAAGAATGACTTCCAGGTTACGCAGCTGATCGCCGTCCAGACGGGCGCGGGCGACGCGACTAACATTGGAGTCATAAGTCCCGTGATGATAGCAAAGATATACCAGTTGGTTGTCAGCGTGGTCCGGATGGAGGGCGACATCGAGCATGCCCAGACGCCGACCGTTCGGATGAGTGAACAACGCCGGCCCGCCCGTCAGCGGCGCCGAGACCTCTCCATCGCGAACAATGCGCACGGCGCCGGTCCATTCCGTGACGATCAGCCCGCCATCGGGAAGAAAGTCGAGCCCCCATGGAAAAGACAATCCTTCCGCCACCGCCACTGCCTTGAACGCAGCTTGATGAGACGTTTCCTCAAACATCACATCCCCTGGCGACGCTTGCGCGGTCGGAAGCGCTGCGGCAGCGAAGGCGAGAAACAAAAATGGCAATTGGCGCATTGAGCGATATCCTGCTGATGACGATGACGACGGAATTACCGGCGATCCGCTTCAAGGGTCCCCAAGAGCGCTTCAAGAAAAGTCCAAGATTTCCTCAGGGCTCAAAAATCAATGTGATTTCCACGACTTAACGGCACGGACGCATTTGGGATTTTCGCTGTTTTCCGGCACTATGAGCGCTCTGACCAACGACAAAAGATGATCTCATGAAACTTCAACTCGGCGACTGGATTATCCAGGAGCACGCCAATCTGTTGACGCGCGAGGAAAAGGTTGTGCGGCTGGAAAAGCGCGTTATGGCCGTGTTGATGCAGCTTATCGAGGCGAACGGCAGCGTCGTTGCGAAGGAAGAATTGATCGACAAGGTCTGGAACGGCGCCGCCGTCAGCGACCATTCCGTGGCAAACGCCATCAGCGATTTGCGCCGGGCGCTTGGCGACGACCGGAAAAACCCGAACTATATCGAGACCATTCCAAAGCGCGGCTATCGTCTGATCCAAACCGCCCAAATGATAGATGCAAACGGGGATGATAAAACTACGGGCGTGTCGGCGCCGCAGCGCTCCATGGCGCAAGCCTGGATGCTAATCGCGGCGACACTATTGGTCGGGGTCGTCGTCGCCATTATCTTCTTGCAGCCGACGCCGCCGGCGAGATTATTCCTTACTGACATTGAAAATGCGACGGGACAAGCCCGCCATGATCTTGCAGCCAACGCCGCCACGGAAATGCTGACAGTGTCTCTTTCGGGCGGCGATCTCAGCCTGGTTCGCTGGCGTGCGCCTTTCACCGCTCTAGACGATATTCAAACGGTGAGCCATGACAGAATTGTCTCCGGCCGCATCATCAATGATAGCGGAACGCCCATCCTCACCCTGGACGTTGTCGATCCGGCGGATGGCGCATCAATTTGGGCGGGCGCTTATTCGATGACTGACACCAACTTCGCCGCTCTCGCCAACGTTATCGCAGCTGATCTTCGCGAACCTCTAAAAATGGAGCCGCCCCCGGCGGCATACGCCGCCGCTGAGCCGGAAGTCGCAGAGGCCTATTGGCGCGCGCGTTACCTATGGAGTTTGCGGGAGCACCAAGCGATACGCCAGGCGCTGCGCATTCTGGAAGGCGTCGCAATCAAGGCGCCCGGCTATGCGCCGGCGCACGCCGCCATTGCGGATATCTACGCGCACAAGACAGCGGAAGAACTTGGCCTGGAACGATCCGAAACATATCCGCTTGCAGAACATCATCTTGCACAAGCTTTCGCCTTAAACCCTAATCTTGCAGAGGCATTCATCACCCGCGCCTATCTTGCTTTTTTCCGCGACCGCGACGCCCCGCGCGCCATGGCCGAGATCGACAAGGCGATTGACGCGCAGCCAGCCAACGCTATCGCATGGCAAACCAAAGGCATGATCGCCAGCGCCGCCGGTGAAGCCCGCACAAGCCTGCAGGCGATCGAGCAGGCGCATAATCTCGATCCTCTTTCCGCAGGCGTCGCCTGGGACAGAGTCTGGTTTCTCTATGTCGCCGGCCAGCCGGAAGAAGCGCTGACGGCAGCGCAGAATGCGCGGCGCATCGCACCACCGTTGCATGTTTATGAAGCGCTAATCCATCTCGCACGCAACGACGAACTGGCGGCTTTTGAAAGCTGGCTCAATCATGCGTTGGCGCGGGGGCTGCCGAGCGGACGCGAGACCGAGATTCGCGCCATTGCAAATATGGAGGGTGCGCGCGCCGGTCTGTCCGCAATCGCGGCGGCAGCGGCGACAAACAGCGACACCAATCCGCAACACTACCGGCAAATCACGCTCCCTCACGCAGCGCTGCTTGCAGCATTGGACCAGAACGACGCCGCAATAGAGCTGCTCCTGAATAATCCGCCTAATGAAAAAAGCTGGTGGTGGAGCTGGTACGACGTGATGCCAGGAATTGATCCACTCAGAGATGACCCGAGATTACAGTCTCTAACCCTTACGCCCGCCGTCACTGCAGACAGGTAGATTAGAACCCGCCACGTTCATTGGCACCAGGCGCCTTTGCCGATGCGAACAGCCAGACCAGCATCAACCAAGGCTGTCGATAGATCGCCGTCTTGCGTCTCAATACGCGCAACGACCCGTCCGCCATATTTGTCGCGCCCGATATCGTGCAGCGTCGCGTCGCCGCCTTTGAGGAATTCCTTCACAAACCGCTTAGCGCGTTCGGCCTTCTCACGTTCGGCAGCGCATTTGGGCCGGAACAGCTCCGGCGCATCCACGCCGGCCAAACGAACGGAGACGATAAGCTCCTGATCAATCCAGATGGCGACGCGCATCCGCACCGTGTCTCCGTCGATCACGCGTTCAACGCTGGCCGGTGCAGGGCCAATAGTGTTCCCGGCGGCGCGAGTTTCAGTCGTGATTATTGCCAACAGCAATATATAGGTGTATATCTTAACCATGCACACCCATAAGTAGCATGTTCTTTTTATGTTCTCAATATATTTGCGACTGAATTAATAGAGAGTAGAGCAGCCGGCGGCCGGGATTATGGGGGATGTTTGACGGGTCAGACTTACAGCCGTCAGAAATCGACTGCCCGGCCGCTGCGTTCCCAGTCACCGAAGCGGGTTGGTTCTTCGCCCTTTGGTCCACCAAGTTCTTTCGGGTCTTTCGCCTTTTGCGCAGCCTCTTTGTCCTGAACCGCCCGGCGTTCAGCGGCCTCTTCCAGTGCGCGAATGGCCGCTGGCGGGAGGTCTTTTTTCAGCGAACCTTCAGGCTTTTCTTCGTCCATTGGAGCCCACGTCCTGATATCTCTCATCGGCGCTCATATTTGAAGCCGACACTTCCAGATACATATATAAGCGGTTCACAAAACGAAAAAAGGACCAGCGCCAGTGTTTAACACGCTCCGTACATTTATGCTGCTCGCAGTACTGACCGCGCTCTTTATGGGTGTCGGCTACGTGATTGGCGGCGCCGCCGGCATGGGAATCGCCTTTCTGGTCGCCGCCGGCATGAATGTTTTCGCCTATTGGAATTCAGACAAAATGGTCCTGCGCATGTACAAAGCGCAGGAGGTTGACGGCAGCCACGCGTCCGGCGCCGTCCGCCGCTATGCGCAGATGACGCAAAACCTGGCGCAAAACGCCGGGCTGCCGGTCCCGAAAATCTATGTCATTGAGAATGATCAGCCTAACGCCTTCGCGACAGGCCGCAATCCGGAAAACGCCGCTGTTGCAGCGACCACCGGCCTCCTCCGCATACTGACCGAAGAGGAACTCGCCGGGGTAATGGCGCACGAACTGGCGCATGTGAAAAACCGCGACACGCTAACAATGACTGTCACCGCGACCATCGCTGGCGCGATCACTATGCTCGCCAACTTCGCGTTGTTCTTCGGCGGCAATCGCAACAATGGCGGCGGTATTCTTGGCGCGCTGGCGATCATGATTCTGGCGCCGATGGCGGCGGGGCTGGTGCAGATGGCGATCAGCCGCGGCCGCGAATATGAAGCAGATCGTATGGGCGCGGAAATCTGCGGCCATCCGGAATGGCTGGCCTCGGCGCTGGCAAAGATTTCCAACGGCGCGGCGCGTATTCCCAACCACACGGCCGAGCGCCACCCGGAAACCGGGCAATTGATGATCATCAACCCGTTGTCCGGACAGGGCCGCGACAATCTGTTCTCAACCCATCCGGCGACGCAGAACCGGATTGAGCGGCTGATGGCGATGGCGGGCGCCGCACCGTCATCTTTCTCACAGTCTGTACCGACTGCAGGCGGACAACGTGGCCCTTGGGGCTAATTTAATACGGTTATTTGGCGCTTTCGGGGAATGCCGGCAACCGATCAATATCAACTGGATCGTGCTGAACAATCAGCACCGGGTCCAACTGTGCGACAAGAGCATCAACTCGTTCAATCGACGCCAGCGTTTCAGCACGGCTCGAATTCCATTTTGAAACCGTCCGCATGCCGACTTCACTACGGAAATGAAACAAATCGCCGGTCATTAGGACCGGCCCAGTCTCGTCCAGATTCACTAGCAGTCCGCCGTGACCGGGCGTATGACCGGGCAAGGCCAGTATCGTCACCCGCCCATCGCCAAAAACATCGTGATCTCCGGAAAACTCCTGCATTGACGCATCCCCCTCTAACCAGGCGGCTAATCTGCGACGCGCATTACCTGGCGGGTGTTGGCGAAGCCATGAGGCGTCCGCCTCGTTCATCAGCAATTTTGCGCTGCTAAACTCTCCGGCCTGCCCTATATGGTCGCCATGGAAATGGCTGACGCTGATGAAATCAATATCATCAACGCCGAGATCAAGCTCGCTGAGTTGATCGGCAATTGTAATGCTGATGGAAGATGTCCAGCCTTGGTTTGCGGTGGTGTTGCCCAGCACCTCGCGCGGCAACCCGGCGTCCCACAGCAAATACTGATCACCATTCCGAACAAGGTAACAGCCATTACTGATCGTCGCTGACTGACCCTCATATTTGTAGCTATCGGAAAAATACGAAATATCGTCAATGATCATTTCGCCGCAATCGAGGCGCCATAGCTCTACATCGCCTGTTTGCGAAGCAGTAATCCCCGAACTGGCAAAAGAAGCAGTAACTATGGCGGCCCAGAAAGCGAAAACCCTTCTTTGAGAGCCTTTCGCGAAACACAAACTCTCATGACAATTGCAAAACATATTCCACATAGACGACGACCTCATTGATGAAAACCGACATTGATGTAACAGTTTGCCTGCGCAAAATGCGCCGAAATTACTTTGAAAATGCGCATAGTTTTTGCGTTTCAGGACAAGAAAATCATGAGCGAGAAACCCCGGTTGGACGACAAGGATCGTGAGATCGTGCGAATGCTGCGGGAGGACGCCTGGCTCACGCACACTAAGATAGGTGAGGCCATTCACCTGTCCCCAAGCGCTGTGCAGCGCCGCTTTGAACGCCTGCGCGCACAAGGTGTTATCACTGGCGCCCATGCTGTCGTTGATCCATCGGCTTTAGGGCGCCGCTTGCGGATGCATCTTCTACTTGAATTACACAACGACAGTCATGAACAGCTGGAAGCTCTCGTGGACAAGTTAAAGGCGCACGAGGAAGTCTCTCATATCGATCTAACTCTTGGAAAGTTCGATATTCTGTTGACGGTGGATTGCGAAGATACCGAAGCCTTTAGCGACTTCGCCATGAGCACCCTAAACAAAGACAAGAATATAAAGCACTGCTTTACACTGACAAAATTAAAAACTTTGGTCTGAGCGCAATGAAAATCTTTTAAGATTATCTCCAAAAAATTGTCGCAGCGGCTTTATCAAGTGTTTTATCATTGTATCAACGTCAACCTGACACGAAGAGCCGTTAACGACCTACAACGCTGACAACACAGGCTGCAATGATGTAACTATTTGGCGGCGAAGAATATCATTATACATCAGAAATGTCGTCATCGCTGCAGACAACCAGATTACTGGCGCATAGTTGAGGCCGCCACCAAGGTAAGGCAATAATGGCGCATACCAAAGACATAGAAACGCCAAATGTGTGCTCTTCCGTAACAAGACAGGCTTAGTGCTAAAAAATAACAACGTAGCAAGCATTACAAATATCCACTCATATATCCACAAATAAGGCGCAGTCACTACTGTAAGCATCATCGTCAACGCCGCCAACGCTCGCATGCTGGCGCCATTGCATATTGCAGAGCGAATGGTCATCAGACTTAATCCTAACCCCGTGAAAGCAACGGCGAGAGACACCGCCGGAGTCATTCCAGCAAGACGCAATACATCTATGAACGCAACACGGCCATTCATTTCGGCAGTTTGGGAGAAAGCAATATGCGTGCTGATAATGGACCTAAAAAACGCCGCCCAAACCTCAACGCCATAAAACATCAGCGCGCCAACGCACAGC
>CBDDKD010000032.1:0-28372 GCA_965230025.1 Hyphococcus sp. | reverse complement strand
GTGTTGTTTGAAGCCGGCGCGAAAAGTGCAGCGATAGAAATGATGGGCTCCCCAAAAGCAGCTCTGCGCGCCGGCATGCCGACGGAATTCGTTGTTTATCCTCAAACCGTTCACAATATCAGGCTTCCGCGTCTCCAAAGAGAATCCGCCGAACGCAATTTGGACTGGTTCAGGTTTTGGCTTCTTGGTGAAGAAGACCCGAACCCAGCAAAAGCAGGGCAATATTTACGCTGGCGGAAAATGCGTGACAAAAAAAATGATTCTTAAAAATCTCATAGTTTCAAAGCCATTCCGAACATGTGCGGTTACGCATTTCACCATACCTGAAATCTGTCCCGGCATATTTGTTAGGCTAAAATCGACAGCGTGCAGCACAGTGGGCTGCACGCTGGTTTTTTCAGGCAAAATTATGGATTTTGACGAGTAGCAAAATCTTCGCTGCCAAGAATTACGCCTTTTGTTTCTTCAGAAATTTTTCCAAGGTCAATCATCGTGATCTCCTTTTAGGTTAGGGTTATCGCCGGATCATTCCGACAAAATTATATTACTAATCATTCGATGAAACTTCTAAGGTTATAAAGTCATTATATTATTCAGTAACTTTGCCAGCAGTATCTTGTGTTTGGCAGTCTGTAAACAGATTAGTAGTTATCCAATTTGTGACAAGTACAATTTTCGCTAGCTATACTGCGTACTTCAAATGGCTGTCTTGTTTGACTGGCCGTTCAGCCCAGCCAGTGAGCCAAGCTTCAGTGGCCAGATACCCTAATGTTTGAGACTTTATAGCATTAAGGTGAATGTTGTTTTTGCTCAAAGCTGCTTCAAGGCTGTCACGCTGTAATACGCCTTTCTCAACAAGGACGCCGTCTAGCAGATGTTTCCGCAGGAAATCTGTATTGTGATCAGATATATCATTGTAATATTCACCGGGTGTCGATTTACTGAACCGCCTTACAACATCCCGTGGCAGGTCGTTTTGGAAAGCCTTGCGCGCCAAGCCTCGCTCGACGCCGCCATAAGTCATGACCCAGGCCGGGATACGCAAACATGTCTCAATAATCGGCTGAGTGAGATAGACATGCACTCGCTCGGTACAATAGTGCGTGTCCAAATGATCGTAATGCTCGAGAGAAAATAGCGAGCAACAGAGAATATGGAGATATTTACCCTTGGCGTGGTTGTCACTCGGGATTAAAAGAGGGTGTAGAAATTGCTCAAGAGCATCGGTTCCAACAAATTCTGGATTCACGAGCGGAATTTTGAAATTTTCAAATATTTTATCGTGAACGTAGTCGTAGCATGGCGCCGGAGAGATGCGCTCTCGCACCATGTCGCGGAAGGTTCTGTAAAGAGATTTCCGGCCATAGCGGGACGCTTCCATCGCTATCTTCAGCGCGTCTTTGCCGAAGAAGCCGTGACTGCGTACATAGTCGAGTGCGCCAAGATTGAAGGGCGGCTGAAAAAACACATTATCTCCACCGACACCGTAGAATAACGCCTGGGCGCCTTTTTCTTTCGCCAGCGCCAGCACATCGCCGGTCAGACCGATACAATCGAAAAAGCCTAAGGGATTCGCCAGCTTGTTGGATTTAAAAATTTTGCTGAGATCCGCCTTGCGGTAATCCAGTTCCGATTCCACCAGCGGCACGCCGAATTTCTCCGCGACCTGGCGGCTGTAAAACCTTTCCTCCCCGCGTGGAGATTTTGTGTAGAAATTGATGGCTGTAATCTCCGGCCGCTTCGGTGCGTCGGCAAGGCATGCGAGCACGATCGATGAATCGAGTCCGCCGAGATTATGAACCACACTGTCATAACAACCCGCCAGGGCGCCGATGGTGTTCTTGACCGTTGAGCGCAGGAGCGCCGCCGCTTCCTCCAGATCTTCCACCACGTCGGTCTGTGATATCTCCGTCGGATCCCACACGAAACGGCTCTTGCGTTCGAAAGGCGTGATCTCCACGCATTCCGCCGGCAAAACTTCGCTCACCTCATTCAAACCCGTATGGGTCTTCTGGAACTGGGGCAGCATGATGTTCGTCTTCAGATATTCAAAATTGACCGTGAAAGGCAGAAACGAGAAATTCGCCGCGTCCTGCATGTCGGAGAAATAAATCTCAACGCCGCGGAATGGTGTGTGAAAACAGGGGAATGCGCCGCTTGGGTCGCGCATAATGTAATTCGTACCACTTCCGCGGTCATGCAGAAAGGCGACGTAGCGACCCCAGTAATTATCAATCAGATGCTGGCCTTTGGTCTTAAGGCATGCATGCGATTCCGCCGCGTCCAAATCCTCGGTTTGTGACGTGTAGTCATTGTGGAATAATCGGCCGAGCACTACGCCCCCATCACCTTGCAGACGATATGTCTGCATGCGGCCTTTATCTTGACCAGCGTCGAAAACTGCGATCCCTTGCGCACCCCAGGCCTTGCGCCATGTATGGGATGAAACTTCGTGCAGCTGTGCGGTTATATAGTCGGCGGTTTTCGCCGCCTCGCGATCGGTCCGGTTCCAGAGGAGTGTGATGTAGCGGTACATAGTCATCAGTAGCATTCCTCAGGTTTAAACAGTCATGATCGGCTGGTTCTGGCATGTGCTCTGGATGAAGTCATCGTAGATGATGTTGTCTTCCTGGACCCAGCAATGGGCATAAAACTCATTGAGCCGCACACCGAAATACCAGTTTGGGTAGACGCGATAGCAGGCCAGGAACTCAATCAGGAACAGTGAGTTGAACAGGCACTCATCCTTCACCGTGACGAATAGCGGTTTCAGAATTTTATAGACTTCCACCAGCTCGTTGATCTGTTCCGCGCTCGTTTGGGCGCCGCCCCTAGCGTGATAGCGATCTTTTCGGCGTTTGACCCGCGTAACGATGCGCTCCATGGATGCGAAGCGCAGCATGGATTTTGTGATGATCAACGCTCGGAAGAAATTGAAGAGATGAACGGCGTGAATTCTTGGCGCCTTGCCAATCTCATAGCCCAGCAGCTCTTTTAGTTCGCTATATTGTGTGATGAATTCTGCCTGTTTTCCCAGTTTCGGGTCTCTTGTAACAATCTCACTTTTGATTAAGCCCTGAACGACGTCAGCGATATCCTTTCCTTCCTCGCCAGCGAAGTTTTTAGATGTCATTGAATCCGCTGCGGGCATGGGCAAACCCAGAAGATCGGCGACGGGTTTTGTGTGCTGCTTTTCCAGGCACGAATATTTATCATTATGGAGGTCAAGAAAAACCAGCGTGTCATCTGTCAAGCAGACAAAAACCGGTTTGCTCAGAAGAAGTTGAGGTTGCTTTGTACTATTCATTATCGCTTCACTTTGAGGCCGTTTTTACTTGTGAATACTGTCGCGAAGAACAGTAAAAAGAGGCGACTGAAGAGTATGATGAATAGAGAAAACTCGGCAGCTTTATATTCAGATTATATAATCTAGAAATTCAGATAAGATCTCTCGTGGCGACGTATAAATACGATCGTTTTTTGTAAGATATTGCAGTCAGTATTTTTACTTATGCAGTTTCTTTTCTACCAATCGGATTCCCCGCTTTTTGATAGCGCTGAGCGCGCCACATAGCGGCGTAGGTTCCATTTTTCTTTAATAGGGAGTCATGCCGGCCTCGTTCGGCAATCCGCCCCTGTTCCAGAACCAGGATTTCATCGGCATGCGCGATCATGGATAGTCTGTGGGAGATGATCAACGTCGTCATGCCCCTGGAAATCTCGATCAGGTTGCTCAGAATGCTTTGTTCCGTCTTTGCATCCAGCGACGAAGTTGCCTCGTCGAAAATGAAAAGCTGCGGCCTTTTGAGAACAGCGCGGGCGATGGACACTCGTTGTTTCTCGCCTCCAGAAAGTTTGAGGCCCCGTTCACCGACTATAGTTTGGTAGCCGTCAGGCACGGCCATGATCCGGTCATGGATATGAGCAAATTTTGCAGCCTGCTCAATCTCAGCTTGGCTGGCTTCCTGCCTGCCGAAGGCGATATTATAGGCGATACTGTCATTAAAGAGGATTGTATCCTGGGGCACAATTGCAATGGAGCGTCGCAATACCTCCAGTGGTATTTCGAGTACGGATTGTCCGTTCAAAAGAATATCGCCGTCCGCCGGTTTGTAAAACCTCATCAACAGCCGGACAAGAGAAGATTTTCCCGCACCGCTCTTGCCAATTATAGCTGTTGTCTCACCGGGCTTGATCGTGAAGTCGATGTCCTTGAGAATTTTTCGGTCGGGCAGATAGGAAAAACTAACTCGGCGCATTTCCAATCGACCAGCGCCGGTTGGGGCTCTTGAATTTCCTTCAACAGAGGAGACCGTCAGCGCCCCGATTTTATGGCCTTTGATTTTGCGCGCCTCGGGTTTTCGGTCCATCAGGCTCATCATTTTTTCAATGAAAGCCGCGCCATAGGCAATATCGCGGAAGGCTGCGCCCAGTGTTTCCAGTGGCCGCACGATCTGCAGCATATAGGCATTTATGAGTACGAAGTCGCCAACGGAAATGACGCCTTGCTGAACGCGCAGGGCGCCAAGGTTCATGGCGGCGCCAAGGGATAATGCAAACACAGCTGCCGCCAGTAGCCCGTTCTCCGATTTGCGCCCGTAAAATACAGACCACCAGTGCTCGGATGTGGCGAGGGCGTTGTCATAGCGGTCATTGATCTGGCTCTCAGCACTGAAAGACTTGACAGTTTCCGTATTCAAAAGGCTGTCCGTCATATTTGCATAGGCGTCAATTTGCGTCGCAGAGACCTCACGGGTCGGGCCGATGATGCGCGCAGCGCCAAGCCCGAAGACCGCTGCGTAGGCGATGACGGAAACCCCGAGGATCAGCAAAAATTCGGTTTGAAACAGAAAGACAAGTACTGCAGCGACCATTGTGACTTCGACCAGCACGGGAAGCACCGTGAACACTGCGTGATTGGTCAGTATACGGTACCCGGAAAGTCCCTGGACCAGGGTTTGGTTCAGAGCGCCGGTCTTACGGTTAAGGTGAAATGACATGGGAAGGTCTATGACATGGCTCAATAAGCGGCGGCTGAGGTTGCGGTTCAGTCGCTGGTCCGCCGTGCCATAAAAAAACCATCTGGCTTCTCCGAGGGATCGGGAAAGCCATAGGCTGAAAATATAAAAGAGGATGAGCGTCGCCGGACTCATGAGCGCCAGTGTTGCGGGATTTGTCCCCGATTGCGGGATGTTTCGCAACCCATCAACTGCGTATTTCAGGGCTATCGGCGCCAGTGCTGCGAGCGCCGCAGTTCCCAGCACCAAGAGCAGTGTCAGGGCTAAGCGTTTTTTGACGAAACCATCGGCTTCGGACCATGCAAGAAAAACCGCTTGTTTCAAGGCGCTTGTCATGGATTGTTGCTGCCCTAGGAAAATGAACAAAAGTCATACGGATGTTTTGAGAAGAGATCCTCGCAATATCCGAAGGAGGTCTGGCAATCGGTCCATTTTTTCGTGAAAATGCACGCTTAGATCGTTGCGTAATTGATCGAATTCTTTTCGGTAATAGGTTTCGCAAAGTTGCAATAATTGAAACCCCGCATCCTCAAAGGCTTCAAAATATTGCCGACGGAAATAGTGAGTTCGGTCATTGATGTTTTCGATCAAACGGATGATATCTGCGTTTCCGGATTGCCGGGCAATATGAAGAAAAAGTTCGTTAGCGATTTGCACAGCAGTTTCGGAAGAAATTTCCTTTTCATGGCCGGTTTCATCAAATATCAGCGGTGGCTTGAGGATTCCTGGCGCCCCGTTTTTCTTGTCGATGGCGCTGAGGGACCAGTCCAGTAGTAACTGCTGCAGGGCGTAAAGCCCCCCGGTTTCTGACGCCGAGATTTCCTTGGCGAAAAATCCCGCTTTTGGAACTTCGTTGATTACGCGTTCTGCAGCAAGGCGAATAAGCGCTTCCCGAACCGGTGTGCTGCTGACGAAAAACTGGTCAGCGAGAGGCTCGACCAAGATCCGTTTTCCTGGTGAATATTCATGGGCGATGATGCGGGCCTTCACGCGTTCATAAACACCATTACTCGTGACGCTGTTCATTTGCTTACTGTGATGTGCTAACATTAGCGTGAAGCGCTCCGAAGGGTTGCAGCTTAAGCTTTAGCGCACGGCCAAAAACCAAACACCATTGTCGGCATATTTTTCAGCCCACTTAATTTTATGGCGCATCGAATCTCGGCGAATTCACGACTGAGCTATGTAAATTTTCATATGATCCAGTTTCGGAATGCGTGCTGAGCCTCGTTGCGCTAAGACTATCTAATAATGAAAAACCCAGTATACAAACAAAATAAACAACAAGATTTTGTAATATATTTTACACGCGCTCTAATAATAAAATTCAAAACAGATAAAATGGGAGCCATAGGTCATAGCAATGTTATCGCTTACAGCAATTGTTATTCAAGTTGTGCTTTATGAAGCAAGAACCATGCATGGTCGTTTGCGAATCTGGGCATGATGCTGACATCGATACACAACACTTGTGCCGCGAGACAACAGTTATGCGAGATGTCATTCTAATTTTCTATTTCGACCTACGCCGCCTGTTGGCGAAGCGCTCGCGCGCATGCAGCGTCAGCAAGCTCATGGGCGTTATCAACTCGCGTTTCATGGTAGCGGGCAATAGCATCACCCAGCCTGTCATATTGTTCCTGCTTCAACAGGCCATGAAGGGTGTAGAGTTCGCCAGCCACATCATCAATCAGGTCGCATTCAATCAGACGGATAAAGTAAAGACGGCTGTTCAGAGTCTCTACAGCGCGGACCACGACATCGCTTCCCGACAGAGTGGAGATGGCGTTGAAGACAGTCTCGGTCATAGATGCGAGAACGTCATTGTCACCCTGGCGCACAAAGCCCGCCCATGTGGTGGTGTTTTCGCTTTTTGCATCGCGCCGTTGCGGCTTGTTATTTTGACTTTCGTTGTGAACGACCATTGAGCCCAAGAGTTGAATCATGTTGCCGCGATAAAGACTGCGTATTTCATCAACCGACGGTGTCTTGACGAAAAACCCCTGTCCGGGCTGATGATCAATGATGCCGTCTCGATGTAGCCAGTGCAACGCCGTGCGCGTTGGAGTCAGGCCGATGCGGATGTCGCCTGAGATATGATCCGGTGAAAGGCGCATGCCGGGGCGGTATCGAAAGACGGAGATACTATGTTCCAATAGTTTGTAAGCGATATCAGCGTTACCGTCACTTATTGGCATGGGTTTCCCTTGTAAAGCTACGTAGACGGATAAAAGTACTATCGCTGGCAATGCACACGTCGTGCGATACCGCTTACGGCGGCAAGGCGCCAGTTAATCGCAACGCTTTTTTCTCAAGTGAATTATGGCGTGCGCAGGGAAGGTGTTCGCCATCTTCTCCTGGCGCTAACGCGTCTATAAGAAATTCACTATCGCTCCCATCACATAAACAACAGGATGTATTGATGATCGTCAGCTTTGGGGGTCGTGTATACGCTGTCGCCATGTCATGTCCGTTCAAAAGGTTCCCATATTACGTGTCGTCACGAGGTCGTTTGGTTTCACGCTCGTTGGGTCAGTGCTGAATGCGTCGCGAATAAGCTCAATGTCGCGCTGACGGAATGGTTGAATGAGCTCTGGGCGCCACATAATGCCGGTGATCTTGTGGTCTATATTTCTGACCGCCTTGACGACACCGTCGTCTGCGCGCGCCCAGACGTCGAGCCCTGGCGCCGTGTCCACCGCGCCAAATCGGTGATCGCTGTTCACAACTACGCGCTCGCCATCAATATCGATGGAAAGGGTTTGCGCCTCGTGACCGTTAACCGGGCCGAGAGAAATGCTGAACAATCGCTGGATAATCTGCATGCCGCGTCCAACACCGAGAACTGGAACTTTCCGGTGCACGGCATGAGTGAGGAGCGCAAACTCAGTTCGATCCCGTTCCGGTGCGTCGCCCCCATGTGCGGCGAGTTCATTCCCGCAGGTCAAAAGCAATCCGTCGATTGGTAGAGAGTCGATAAACTCAGCGGCGAGGTGAGGGTGATTAGGCGCGCGCAGGGCGAGGCAACCGCTGGCTTGTAAAAGCTCTATCCAAGCATCATCGAGCGTATCGGCGCGCACTGGCTCCCCATGATCGCCGATGGTTTTTTGAATGCCTTGGGTCACAGCGATATATTTCGCCGGTGCTCCACGAAGCAAAATATCCTGCGGTGGACGGGACTGTGTCACGCGACGCAGCTTATAGTCTCGCCCCGGCGCCAGGGTTTTGCCCTTATCGGCGATGTCCGGACCGGAAAAGCCTTGGCTCATGCGTATCACCTGGTTTTAATGTGAAAACTATGTAACGCAATATAAAAAACTATGGTACATAATAGTCTGCTACTTTCACGAGCGCAAGAGAAACGTCATGACTCTTTTAAGAGGCTCCATGATTGGGTAAAGGCCGTCATAAATCAGCTATTTTATTGATTTTATGGGCTAGATTAAGAGAGCGGCCGCCTATTGCGAAGGCGAGGGAAATCGCCGCCCAACGACCCGGCGGGCGGCGTCGGGTGGCCTTTTCCGGGCCGCATGGGCGGCGTCTCCCCCATTTGGGCGTTGCAAAGTACCCTTCAGTAAAAAGTTGTCAATATGAATCGTAGTAAAATGATAAGTGAACCGTAGTTAGCCTTGAGGTTTCAGTGCTGCTTAAGCGCCGCACTGAAACAGCAGGCGCTGGACTTTCTTGTGTCGCCTTGTGCAGTCGTTTTAGTTAACCCAATCGCGTTTTAGGCGTGGCGCCGTCGTGATGAATAACCCCGCGGCAAGTACGTAAAAAACAATTCCGGATAGAATTGCATAGCGAAGCGCTTCATCGCCGAATTGCGCCGTAAGGCTGTCGGAAAGAAGGCCAATCACCAAATTACCGACGCCAATGCCAACAAGATTGTTGATGAACAGGAAGATGGCGGACGCCGTTGCGCGCATATTCGGTTGAACGAGATGCTGGAAGGCGGAGATTACCGGTCCAAGCCAGACAAGGCTGAGCGCCTGCAGCGCGACGAAAGCGGGAAATGCAACCCATAATGACGGCGCCAGGACGCCGATAATGAAAAAGGGGATCGTTGCGAGAAACGCGCCGGCCGGCACAAGAGCGTATGCGGCCTTGCGCTCAGGGCCGTAGCGGTCGGCTATGGCGCCCCCGAACCAAATCCCTGCAACGCCACCGAGCAAGAGGATCGTTGCGTAAAAATAAGATGCATAAAGGAGGGGCCCGGGATCGGCGGGAACAAGAAACGCCGGCATCCATGAGAAGAATGCCGGCAAGGCGCCCCCGTAACTGCGAACAAAAAATGACGGCAGCCAGAAAATTAATCCGTAGCCCATCATGGATGAACTTGCCGCGCCGAAGGACAATCCCCAGAAACTCGGTTTGTGAATGAGGACGTGGACAACGTCCGAGAGTTTTGCAGGTGTCGTCACCGCGCCTTTTCCGTCAAATCCGCCACGCTTTGGCTCACGCATGGTGAGGCGGAAGATCGGCGCAATCGCGAGTCCGGCAAGTCCGACAATGATGAATGCAGAGCGCCAGTCGAGATAGCTTGTCAGTACGCCGCCCAATAAAATACCGAGGGCTGAGCCGATGGGTATGCCAAACGAATAAATCGATAGCGCGCGCGCTCGCTTTTCAGCAGGAAAATAATCTGAAATCAGAGAATAGGCAGGGGCAACGCCACCCGCCTCGCCAACCCCGACGCCAAGGCGGGCGATAAACAGTTGGGTGAAGTTCTGCGCCAATCCGCACAGGGCTGTCATGGCGCTCCAGACGGCAAGCGCCGCCGTCATGATCCAGGTGCGGCTTTTGCGATCGGCGAGCATTGCGATAGGGATGCCGAGAAATGTGTAAAACAGCGCGAATGCAAGGCCGCCCATCAGGCTCAATTGCGTATCCGTCAGGGCAAGGTCCGCTTTGATCGGGACGGCGAGAATGCCGACAATCTGGCGATCAATGAAATTAAAGGTGTAGACGACGACAAGAATGAAAAGGACGTAGGCCCGATAAGCGGGCGACGCCCCTTCGCGACGCATCTATTCCGCCGCCGGTGCAGAAGTGGGGGCGGTCGCCTTAAGGAAGTCTTTAAGGTCTGCGAGGGTTTGTGCAGGCGCTTCTTCCTGCGCGGCGTGGCCCACGCCGGGATACGCAATAAGTCGGGCATCCGGAATCAACCTCTCAATCTCGCGGCCTTGTTCAATCGGTATCAAAACGTCTTCTTCTCCCCACAAAATCAGCGTTGGGACAGCGATTCCAGAAAGCAATGCCGAAGGATCGGGAAGGGTGAACTCTTCCAGCGATTTGATCATCGCAGCCCCATTGCCCTCGCGGCGGATCATATCCCGCATGGTTGCAAGCCGCGCATCGGTTATTTTCGAGTTATCCGCATAAATGATTTCGGCGCTCGCCCGCACGCCTGCTTCAGGGGCCGTCATAAGGTAGGCTTTCATGGCGGCTGGAATTTCCGCAGGCTTGTCTCCTACGCCGACTAACGGGAATGCGCCTGGAGAAATCAATACAAGCGCATCCACTATTGCGGGGTTGTCGGAGGCGTATCGCCATGCAGCGAGTCCGCCGAGAGAATTTCCGGCGAGAATGGCGTGATCTAAATCCAACGCTTTCATAACCTCGCCGACAAAGGCAGCGCGTTCGGGCGGAGCATATCGTTCCTTTGGATCGGGGCCGGTGAGGCCATGGCCTAATAAATCGTAGCGGATGATGCGATAGTCATCTTTCAGGGCTTTTGCCCAATCGTCCCAGGTTTCCAGGCTGTGGGTGAAGCCATGGATAAGAATAACGGTCGGCGCATCGTGTGGGCCCTCATCGCGCACGCGCACGCGCGCGCCGCCGATATTTTTGAAACTGTCTGATGCTGTGACGTATTTCTCTTCAAGGTCTTTCGCCGGCGTCCCCTGAGCCGCCTGCCAGGTTAAAAACCCAAAAGCTGCGGCGCCTGCGAGAACCAGAACGATCATGGCGATAAGGGCGTTTTTTATCATTTATGCTTTCTTTCTGTGACGCCCCTTGAAGGGCGGCGCCGTTTGAGCGTCGCCGTTCAAGGAAATCTCCACTTGCTGCGCGTCAGGTAATATCAGAACTGGACCTGGATCGTTCCCGTAACTGTTCTCGGCGGACCGTAAAATGCGGTCACGATGCCTTCAAGACCGAGTGTTGAGGTGAGGGGCGTCACGAAACTGCCGTCCTGGTTCTGGGCGAGGAAGTTATATCCTGCAACACGATATTCGCGATCGAAGAGGTTTCGTCCGTGAATGCCGATCTGTAAACCCCCGTCTTCGGATGTCCACACAAGGCTGGCGTCAAAAAGGCCATATCCGCTCTGGTCAAGCAACGGGTTGGGCACCTCGAACTGGTTGGTTTCGGATTTGTATGAAGTCTGTGTGATGAAAGTAAGGTCGCCGCCGCGATTAAAGAGATCGACGGGGTGGGTGTAATTTGTCGTGATGGCGCCTGAAAATTCCGGCGTGTTCTGCACGACCCGTTGATCTGCAAGGTCGACCGTACCGACGAGAAATTCAGTGTATTGAGCGTCAATCCAGCCGCCGCCCCAACTTATGCTGAAGCTGTCGCCTGAACCGAATGTGTCTGTCGCGATAAGGGCTGTACCTTCCCACTCGATGCCGAAGAATTCTGCGCCGCCGGCATTGGTGGTCACGCCGATAAAGGTTGGCGCGCCGGTTAGCGGATCCGTGCCGCCTTGTGATCCTGGGATCTGGACGTTGGTGTAATCGGCATAAAACGCTGCGAGATTGGAAGTGATCCGACCGCCGGCGAGGCGCGCTTTCCAGCCAATTTCATAAGAATCAACTTCTTCCGGTTCGAAAAGGAAAAATTCGAAAATGTCATCGGCGTCGATGTCGCCGTCACCATCAAAATCTACATTCACCGCAGAGGACTGACCGCGCGGGTCAAAGCTGCCGCCCTTGAAGCCCTGGGAGTAGGAGGCGTAGAAATTGTGCTCGTCATTAGGGCTCCAGGCGAGAGAGACGCGCGGACTGAAATCAGTGAACGTTTCCTGTCCTTCAAAGTCAGAGGTGACCGCGATCGGAATAGCGCCTGATCCGCCCAAAGGATCGGACAAGCCGCCAATAAAGGTTGTCCTTAATACTCGTGATGAGCGCTCATCACTTGTGTACCGTCCGCCCAGCGCAAGCTCCACGCCCGGCACGCCCAGAATGTTTTCAAGGTCAAAGGTAAGGTCGCCAAAAACTGACCATGATTTTGTATCCACATCGCCGGTCGTATTGGCGTTGAGGCCTGGCAGGCCGACAGCCGGCAAGGCGCCTGTCGTTCCCAGCAGAACATCGAAGGTGTTAAATGCGTTGGCGTCGATATAATAAAACCCCAAGACGCCAGCGACCGCATCACCTTCATAGAGTAATTGAAGTTCTTCCGTAAACTGTTCGTTTTCATAAATCACCGGCACGTCAACATCGGCGGCCGGCAACGCGTCAAAGTCGATTTGCTGCAGGCTTTCATCCTGACGCCAGGCGGCGATGTTTTTGATTGTCCACTGATCGTTAAGCGCCAGTTCAACATGTAATGCGGCGCCGTAGTTTTCCGCCTCATTTTCGCCGTTCAGGCCGCCGCGCGAGTCAAAAACATCGTCCAGCACAGGTGCGCCGCTGAACAGCCCGGGTATTAGACGATGACCGCCCTTCGGGCTGGACTGGTCTTTTACATAATCACCGGCGAGGCGAACAAACAATACATCGTTATCGAATTCTGTGCTCGCCCGAAACGCGAGAATATCCTTGTCATAATTTTCAGCCCCTGTCGTCAGGTTTTCACCAAAACCATTGCGCGTAAGGTAAGCGACAGAGCCGCCGACGGCGAGGGTTTCAGTGATGGGCATCTCAGCCGTGCCGATCACATCCGCCTGACCAAATGTGCCGCCGGATGCGCGCAGTCTAAGCATTGGTTCATCGCCAAGTCTTTTTGTGACATATTTAACCGCGCCGCCGACCGTGTTTCGACCGTAAAGGGTGCCTTGCGGACCACGCAGCACTTCGATGCGCTCAACATCATATATATCGAGAACCGCGCCTTGCGGACGATTGAGGTAAACATCATCAACATAAATGCCGACGCCGGCTTCGAAGCCTGCAACCGGGTCTTGCTGACCGACGCCGCGAATAAAGGCTGTCAATGTTGCGTTTGTTCCGCGTGACACTTCGAGCGTCAGGTTGGGTACGGACTGAGACAAATACGTAATGTCCTGCGCGCCTTGCAACAAAAGCTGCTCGCCGCTGATTGCTGTTACAGCGATCGGTACATCCTGCAGGGTTTCATCGCGGCGGCGGGCGGAAACAATGATGACATCGTCTGATTGTGCTGACGCCGCTTCGGTTTGCGCAATGGCGCTTTTGACGCCGCAGGACAATCCAAGACTGGAACTGAACGCCAGTAAGCCCGCTTTATGCAGCCGACGCGTCAATCTGCGTTTGGTTGTGTTTTTCATGGTCCGCCTCCCAGCCCTGAAATTTTTGATGCTCGACGGTAAGTGGAATTTGCCTTGCGCAGAATGACCTCTTGGATCATCAAAACAGGACAATTTCGCTCAAGATTGCTAAAAATCAACCGTCCTGGTCAGGCATATCCGGCTTAGGCGCATCGCGACGTTGTTTTAGATAATCTTTTGGCGTGACGCCGTTCCAGTCCTTGAACGCGCGATTAAAAGCGCGAGCATCCGAAAAACCAATGGCTTCGGCAATATCGGCGGTGGTCTGATTTTCGCTAAGCAATCGCTTGGCGGTTTGGTTGAGAACGGTCCGTCGCAAGTCACGAAAGCTGACGCCTTCTTCGCTGAGGCGCCGGCGCAAGGTCGCAACGCTGATCCCCATTTGCGACGCGATGTCGGTTTGTTCAACGACGCCGCGGCCCAGCGAATCCTGCACAAGCGACGCGGTTGAATTCAGGTTCTCGCGCCGGGCGCGCACGCCCGCGACAACGTCGATGATTTTCTGGTAAACCGCATTGGATGTTAGCGCCCTTGGCGGCGGTATCGTCACCGGCTGTGTTGCGAAATCCCGGTCAAAAGCAACCTTATATGTATTTGCGCCAAATCGGATTGGCGCATCCCAATACCCAAGATGTCCGCAATCTCCGCCGGGCGACGGGCGGCGAATATGAAGTCCCCTGATGGCGTGCTCAGCCGATGGCGTAACGGTCATCAGCATGCAGTGTAAAAAAATCAGAATGCATTCGATTGAAAAATAGATGTAATCCTTTGTCTGGTTGCCGGCATACGGAAATTCATGATCGTCGATGATATAATCGATAGTATAAGGACGTGTTATGACGGTGTTGTATTGCCCGCCATGTAAAAGGTTATAAGATCTCGCGATTACGCGCATAACCTCGGAAATCATTTTGCAGTCTTGTATGTGCTGCAAGACAAAATCAGTACTGCCCGGCAGCAGCTGGCGCGATGACAAGTGCAATGTTTCATCGCCAAATAAAATCGATAAACGGTTCTGGATACGGTAATAATCCGCCAGTGAAATGGATCCATACTCCAGCAAACCCACCGACGGCGCCGGCAGGTTCAAGGTTGCAAAAAGCTCCTCTACATCAATATCTGCGGCGAGCGCCTGCTCAAGTAATGGCTTCAGCCGCGCGAAGGGTACCGAGATTGGATCATCCGAAGGGTTTGACATTATGCATCGTGTCTGGCTCGCGCGATAATCGCAGTACCGGGAATGTACGCAAGCGCGCATGGATCACAAGAGGTGTTAGCGCCTGGCGGCGCCTTTAAAAACTGTATTTGGTCGAGAATTGCACCTTATTCAGCGAGCCATCAACACCGCTTTCAAGTTCTCGATTTGCATAAATGTATTCCACTCCAACGTCCAGCTTGGGAACCGGCGTGTAAATGAGGTTTACATGCGCGGAGTATACCTGATCGGTAACAGTGTCGCCGACAAGGGTTACTGGGTTGTCCGCCTTGAAATAGCCGCCGGTAATGTTGGAGCGCAAATTCGGCGCCCAAAAATGCCGATACGAGGCGAAACCGGATATGGTTTGAATTGTGTCTAATTTGCCGTTGGCGTTCACCGCTGCGTCATTGACGATGTTGACGCCTATATACCGCCCAATGCCTTCTCCATATGTCGCCATGAAACGAAAATCATCTCTGGCGCCAACATTCAGTTTGCCGGAAGCACTGACGCCATATCCTATGGCGGTATCTGCATTTGCCCCTGGAATAATTTCATCTTCGATATGTAACGCGCGGGCGATACCGGCGAGGGTAAGGTGACCCCAGTTGCGTTTGTGATTGTAGCGAACGACGACGTCCGGCGCGATGTCGTCCCCGGGTAAAAACCGACCGCCGTCTGGTCCGGTGATTTCCGTCTCCGGTTCTTCAAGCGAAATCTGCAATGGCCCGTTCGTATAGCGTACCATCGGCTGGCGGATAAAAACGGTGCCTTCGGTTGGGCCGATAAAATCAAGATTGTCCGGCAGGGCGCCGACGTCTTGGAATGTCGACCAGGCCTGGCCAAGGAGCCAGTTATCGAAAGTGACATAGCCTTGACGAATCCGTGGTATATAACTGTTCGAGACACGCTCATCGCCGCCGCTCGTGACCTGAAAATCTAGTTCAATCAGGCCGCTGATGTCATGGCCGCCGCGCTCGCTGTTCACTGCAAAGATGAAGCGTGTTTCGCGTGGATTGAAATCCAGATCGGGGCCGTCGCCACTGCCGCCAACTGGAACGAGGGCGGGAATATAGAAGTCGCGCCCGATATTGCCCGATGGCAATTCGCCGCCTGAAAAATCCGATACGGATATGTCGAGTTTCACGAACCCCTTAAATGCGAAATTGGCGTCGCCAACGGACAAGCCCGACGCTTGTTCTGTTTTCGGCGGTTCGGCTGATTGCGCGCTGACGCCGCCAGGCGTATCAAGCTCCGCGAGCGTAATGATTTCCGCATTATCCGCAGTGGCCGAAATCACTTTTGACGCATCGTGAAGCATTACGGTTTCTTCCGGTGACAGCTGTGAATCCGACGCTTCAAGACGTTGAAGGATGCGATCAAGCTTTTCTTCAAGAGCGCTGACGCGCGTCTCAAGCACAGCGTTCGTTTGCTCGGCGGTGGCAGGGGCGGTCAGGCCGGCCAGCATAGTTCCGGACAGCAACACAGACTGCAGTATCCGGTAGCGGGTTAGAGAAAAAATGGTGCTGGTCATCTGCGCGGCTTTCTTGATCGTGATTGATGTTTATCCGGTCCATCCTGCCGCACATGATCGGCGACACTGGGTGCTCTCGCTATTGGCGATAGGTCTATGAGACCAAGGTCGAATGGACGGCGCGCCGAAATTCCTGCTGAACAGAGGGGCGAAGTTCGACCTACATTTTTTGATGATCACAATCATTCGCAACGCAGAGAGCGGGAAACAGGGAGGACCTAAATGCCCGACGCATCTGGAGAGGTATTCGCCATGGACCAAATTCAATTCGGTACAAAACCTTCGGAGACTGAATTTCGGTATGACCGCGCCGCCTATGAAGCGCTTTATGAGCAATCCAGAAAAGCGCCGGAAGCGTTCTGGGCGAAGGTTGGCAAGCGCTTGGACTGGATCAGGCCTTTTTCAAAAGTGAAAGATGTTTCTTTCGATGCGGATGACCTGCACATTCGCTGGTATGAGGACGGCGTTCTGAACGTATCGGCGAATTGTATCGATCGGCATTTGGCGGAGCACGCTGACCAAACAGCTATCATCTGGGAAGGAGACGATCCAAGCGAAGACGACGCCATAAGCTATGCGCGTTTACACGGAGAAGTCTGCCGTATGGCCAATGTGTTGCGTGCGCGCGGCGTACAAAAGGGCGATCGTGTTATCATCTATATGCCGATGATTCCCGAGGCGATCTACGCCATGCTCGCCTGCGCCCGGATCGGGGCCGTGCATTCGATCGTTTTCGGCGGCTTTTCTCCGGATGCGCTCGCCAGCCGGATTGAGGATTGCGGCGCCATTGCGGTTATTACGGCGGATGCAGGCGTACGCGGGCGGCAAAGCCGTTCCCCTGAAAGCGAATGTCGATATGGCGCTGGCGGAAAATCCGGCGGTTAAGACGGTATTGACCGTTCGTCGGCCCGGCGGCGAAGTTGATTGGACTCCCGAGAGAGATATCTGGTGGCATGACGAAAGAGAGATGGTGTCATCGGAATGCGAACCAGAACCGATGAACGCGGAAGACCCCTTATTTATTCTTTACACATCGGGGTCGACTGGCAAACCCAAAGGCGTATTGCATACGACAGGCGGATATCTCGCCTATGCGGCGTTTACCCATGAAGCTGTATTCGATTATCAGCCTGGCGATATCTATTGGTGTACGGCGGATATAGGATGGATCACCGGCCATAGCTATATTGTTTACGGGCCGCTCGCCAATCGCGCGACGACATTGATGTTCGAAGGCGTTCCAACATGGCCGGACGCATCGCGGTTCTGGCGGGTCTGCGAGAAGCACAAGGTGAATATCTTTTATACCGCGCCGACCGCGATTCGCGCGCTCATGCGTGAGGGTGAGGAATACGTAAAAGCGGCGGATCTGTCTTCGCTGCGGCTGTTAGGGTCTGTTGGCGAGCCAATCAATCCCGAAGCGTGGAATTGGTATCACAAGGTTGTGGGGCAGGAGCGTTGTCCAATCGTCGATACCTGGTGGCAAACCGAAACGGGCGGTATTTTGATCTCACCCTTGCCGGGCGCCACGGACCTGAAGCCAGGCTCCGCAACAAAGCCGTTCTTTGGCGTAGCGCCGGCCCTGGTCGACGCTGAAGGGAATTTCATTGAAGGCGCTGCTGAGGGTAACCTTGTCATAACAGATTCATGGCCCGGTCAGATGCGCAGCGTTTACGGCGATCACCAGCGCTTTATCGACACCTATTTCAAAACCTATCCTGGCATGTATTTCACCGGCGATGGCGCGCGGCGCGATGAGGACGGGTACTACTGGATTACCGGTCGCGTCGACGATGTATTGAATGTATCTGGTCACCGTATGGGTACGGCGGAAGTGGAAAGCGCGCTTGTGGCCCATGTCGCTGTGGCCGAGGCGGCGGTTGTCGGTTTTCCTCATGACCTCAAAGGACAAGGCATCTATTGTTACGTCAGCCTGATGGAAAGCACGGCAACGACAGCAGACCTGGCGAGAGAACTTGTTGCGTGGGTTCGTAAGGAGATCGGTCCGATTGCCAGGCCCGATCATATCCAGTTTGCGCCGGGGCTTCCCAAAACCCGCTCCGGCAAGATTATGCGTCGTATCCTGCGCAAGATTGCGGAAAATGACTACGGAAACCTGGGCGACATTTCCACCCTGGCTGACCCTGGCGTTGTTGATGATTTGATAAATGGTCGATTGAATCGGTAACCTCATTTTGTCGAATCATACGGAAGGCTGAAACAATGAGTGGCAAACCCGTCATTATTGCAGACGACCATCCATTATTTCGCTCAGCTTTGCGTCAGGCTGTTGAAGGAGCCGCTCCCGGACGACGGATTGTCGAAACTGCCAGCCTGAAGCAGGCGCGCGACGCGATTGCAAAAGAGAAACCAGGCCTTTTGTGCCTTGACCTTCATATGGAAGACAGCGATGGGTTTGCCGGACTGATCAGCTTGCGCCAGGAACATCCCGCCCTGCCGGTTGCGATTGTATCCGGTAGCGAAGAACCGGATGTCATTCGACGCGCTCTGACATTTGGGGCCGCCGCATTTGTCCCGAAGTCTCTTGACGTGTCTGAAATTCGCGCCGCTATCGCCGCCGTTCTGAATGGCGATACATGGTCTCCGCCAGTTCCTGACGAGCCGCACAGTGATGCGAAGGTCGAGCTTACCGAACGTCTGGCCAGCCTCACGCCTGCGCAACTGAAAGTGCTTTTGTTCGTGCAAAAGGGGCTTTTAAATAAACAGATTGCGTTCGAAATGTCGATTAGTGAGGCAACGGTGAAGGCGCATATGACTGCGCTTATGCGTAAATTAAATGTGCAAACACGTACGCAGGCTGTTCTCGCCGGAGGCGCATTAACTGCGGAGCCGGATCATCCGCGTGACGAGACTTGAGTTCACTCCGCCGCTCTGCGACGCATCTGGTCAATCAACGCACGCAGTTCGGCCGGCTCAATCGGCTTTGCGAGGACCGGAATGTTCAAGGCGGTGGCGCGTTTTTCTGCTTCCCCTGAGGAAGACGCGGTGATCATAATGGTGATCGGTCGTGCGCCCCATAATTTTTCAAACCGCTCGAGCGCATCAAAGCCAGTGCGTCCGCGGTCTAGTTGATAATCGAGCAGAAATATATCCGGTGGTGAAAAATGATCGCCCGATTGCGCAACTGCCGCACCATCGGATGTGAAGGCATGAACGGTTGCGCCCCATTTTTTCAGAGCGGTCTCCATTGCTTCGAGAACGCCTGGGTCATTGTCAATGCAGAGCACCGTCAGTCCGCTTAGAGACATGTGCGCCTGCGGCGTCAGCGACGGCTTCAGCGATTGAGGTTGGGGTGTCGCCCGGGGTGCAGTGAGCGTAAACGTTGACCCACTTCCATCGACCGAGTTTACCTGTACATCCAGCTTCAAAAGCCGCGAGATGCGATCAACAGTGGCGAGACCGAGCCCGGCGCCGCCCACATCAAAGTCACGATTCAGCCTCCTGAACTCCTGGAAGATTTCCTTGTGGCGTGAGCGCGGGATGCCGCGGCCGCTATCGCGCACTTCAATTCTTACCTCGCCATTCAAGCGTCTTGCGCCAATCAGAACTTTACCGCTGTCAGTATAGCGGACTGCGTTTGCAACAAGGTTCTGCAACGCACTGCGCAATAGGCCGCGATCACTGCGTATCCAGAGGCTGGTGTTGACGCAATGGAACGCAAGCCCCTTTTTCGCTGCCGAAACTGCAAAGTCATTCGCGAGTTCTTCGAATAGGTCCGTCAGCGCAAAACTGGAAAACTCCGGCCTAATGCCTCCAGCGTCAAGCTTTGAGATATCAAGGAGCGCGCGCAATAGCCTGTCTGCGGAGGAAATAGACGCATCAATCTTTTCGGTTAAAGCGGCCGCTTCATTATTGGGGCCGATACTGTCCTTTAGCGTTGAAGTAAACAGGCGGGCGGCGTTGAGGGGCTGCAATACATCGTGACTGGCCGCCGCTAGAAACCGCGTTTTGGAGGCGGTCGCCTGTTCTGCTTGGTGGCGCGCGCCGTCAAGTGCGGCGTTAAGGTCAGACAGTTCGCGGGTTCGTTCGAGTACGCGCTGTTCCAGCGTTTCATTGGTTTCAGCAAGGGCTTGTTCAGCTTTTTGTCTGGCTGTGACGTCTTGGTACAATCCGAAAAAACCGCGCACTGTTCCATCGTTTCGAAATTGCGGAACGTACTCAACCTGCATGTGTCTGACTGTGTCATCAACATTGAGGTCGATATCAAAAGTCGTTTTCTCCCCGCATAATGCTTTTTCGATATAAGGTTTACGCTCAAGGTATTCAGCAGGCGTCATCACGTCTTTCAGGTACAGCCGATCGATATTAGCTTCATTGACGCCGAATTTTGACCGGTATGCGTTGTTTGCAAATCTCAGTCGTTCTTCGCTGTCAGAGAATGCAACCATTGATGGAATATTGTCCGTATAAAAGCGAATAGAACGTTCGCTGTCGATGAGCGCTTTTTGTATGCGTTTATACTCTGAAACGTCAGTAAATGTTGTGACATAGGCGCCGCTTGGCGAGCGTACGCCTTCGATCTTGATGACGCTGCCGTCAGGCCGGGTGCGCTCATGGGAGTGTCGTCGCCCCAAGCGCAAATGAGAGAGGCGTTTTTCAATGTGTTCTTCAACCGCGCCGGGGCCGCATTCGCCTTTCTCAGCGTTATGGCGAATAAGATCGGCAATCGGTCGTCCTTCCTGGATCAGGCCGGGCGGATAATTATAGAGGCGTTCATACGCCACATTCCAGGCGACAAGTTTCAGATCACGATCAACCACGGACACGCCATTGCTGATATTTTCCAACGTGGTCTGCAACAGGTCCTGATTGAATTTTACCTTTCCGGTCGTCTCACCAAGCAATGTCGCCACATCTTCAAGCTGTAAGGAGCCGCCGGCAAGAACGCTGCGCAGAAGAATACTTGCCGACGAAGCGCCGATTGCTTTTGAAATCTGTTGATCGGCGAAACTGATCAATGCAGGGTCGGCGATGCGTGCGACGTCCGCACGCATGCCACGTGCTTCTTCGAAGTCCTGAATCATCTCTACGGCTTGTTGTTCGCCGAGGCAGCGTCGGATCAGCATGTACAGATCGCCAGCCCGGATATAGGAGGCGTCGGCGCCTTGCGTTTTACGGGTATCCGATGATTGAAGAGGCGCGTCTATTGATCGGCTAGTATGCATGGTTGCGACAGACACGGTGCAAAAGAGTGCAGCGTTGACAAAAAGACTGACCGTGACGCCGCGGGTGAGGGAGTCCCAGCCTGTAAAGTCGAGCCATGACAGCAAACCCGAAACTGCAAACATGTCAGCGCCGAAATAAGACGGTGCGAACAGCAACAAGAGCCACAGGGCAAAACCAGCGCTCATCCCCGTAATAGCGCCTGCAAGTTGCGCGCGTCGCCAGTAAAGTGCGCCGATCAGCGCCGGCGTAAACTGGGCGGCCGCGGCGAATGAGAGAATACCAAAACTCGCCAGCTGTTCTCCTTGCGGAGCGTAGGCCGCGAAGATCGCGGCGGATAACAGGATCGCCGCGATGCTAATGCGTCTGATCGCCAAAAGTTTCGGGCCGAAATCTGAATTGACACTGCCAAGAGCATTCTTTTGAAGCATAAATGGCGCGATTAGATCGTTGGTAATCATGGTGCTGAGCGCCACGCTGGCGACGATGACCATACCGGTGGCGGCCGCGAATCCGCCGACGAAGACGAGGAGCGCAAGCAATCCGGCGCCGTTGGCAAGCGGCAGCGCCAGAACGGTGAGATCTGGCGGCACGCCGTCAAGCGCTGTTGCAGCTGCGCCGGCGTTGGCGATCGGGATCACCAAAAGAGAAATGATGGCGAGATAAACCAGGAACAAAAGACTTGCGGGGCGCACCGCGTTTTCATTCTGGCATTCAACGATGGTGACGTGGAACTGTCGGGGTAGACACAAGACTGCGGCCATCGAAAGCAAAGTGAGGACGATGAACCTGTCGGCGGCGAGAGGCGCGGAGAAGACAGGGTGCAATTCGGCGCCGGTCAAAGCATTGTTTCCGCTTGCGAGCGTCATGGCGAACAGACCGACCGCCAGAAGCGCGATGAGTTTGACAATTGAGTCAAAGGCAATGGCGGCGATCATACCCCCATTGTGCCGGGTTATGTCGATATGCCGTGTCCCGAACATAATAGAGAACACGGCGAGGATAATGGCGACGAGAAATATTCGGTTTGTTGTGTTTGCTGCGGAAATACCGGCAGCGCTGGTGGAAAGGTAGTCGAATGTCGTTGCGACGGATTTCAGCTGCAGTCCGATATAGGGCAGGGCGCCAATAACGGCGATGATGGTCACAAGTGCTGCAAGCGGGCGGGATCTTTCGTAGTGGGCGGAAATGAAGTCAGCGATGGACGTCGAGTGGATGCGTTTGCCGGTCTCGACCATGCGTGCAATCAGCGGTCGCCCGGCGCTGAAGATGAGTGCGGGTCCGAGATAAATCGGCAGATACTCCCATCCGCCGGTTTGTGCTGTGCCGACCGCGCCATAAAACGTCCAGGACGTGCAGTAAATGGCGATCGATAATCCATAGAGGACCGCATAATTATTCTTCAGTAAGCCAATATTTTTCCGCTGATCAGCCCAATATGCGATCGCGAATAAAAGGCCGGAATACAAAATAACCGAACCGAAGATGATCGGCTGGCTCACGGCGGACCTCCTGAAGGTTATGTTCTTATTGGCTTTTTTACAGTAGCGGACGACTTGAGATTTTCAACATGGAGAACGGCGGCCTTGTAAGAGCCACCGTTCACCGGGGAGAAGGCGCTGGCGCGAGGGGTTAATGGGCGTGGGCGACGCCGGCGCCGGAGGGGATGCGAATATCGTCAACCATATCCTGTACGACGGTCGGTGTCGGCGCAGTAATCCGTGAGATCACAATCGCGACGGCAAAGTTGACAAACATGCCGATGGTCCCGATGCCTTCCGGCGAAATGCCAAACAACCAGTAGTCGGCCGTGTTGGTGGCGCCGAACCACGGAGATTTGAAATAGGCGATGTAAGCGATTGTAAAACCGAGGCCGGCAAGCATGCCGGCGACGGCGCCTTCCTTGTTCATCGCCTTGAAGAAAATGCCCATCAGGATCGCAGGGAACAATGAAGCCGCCGCAAGACCGAAAGCAAGCGCCACAACCTGGGCTACAAAGCCTGGCGGATTGATACCGAGATACCCGGCGATGGCGATGGCGAACACAGCCGCGCCCCGCGCCGCCAGCAATTCACCCTTGTCGGAGATTTGCGGCATGAAAGTTTTCTTTAGAAGGTCGTGGCTGATGGAGGCGGAGATCACCAGCAAAAGGCCAGCCGCCGTAGACAGCGCCGCCGCAATACCGCCGGCGGCGACAAGCGCGATCACCCAGCCGGGCAGTTTGGCGATTTCCGGATTGGCCAGCACCATGATGTCCCGGTCGACATGAATCTCGTTGACGTTTGCCGACGCCGCATTTGAGACCAGTCGTTCGCCATTGACCCCAGCTTCGCCGGTGAATTGAGGCTTGCCGGCAAAGGGCGCGCCGGCGGCGTATTGAATAACGCCGTCCTTGTTTTTATCGGTCCAGGCGATCAGGCCGATTTCCTCAAACGTCTTGACGAATTGCGGCGTGCCGCCTGCGTTTTCATCTTCGGCGTAGGTTGAGTTATGCACCGTCTCGATGAAGTTGATCCGGGCGAAGGCGCCGACCGCCGGCGCTGTCGTATAAAGCAGAGCGATGAAGACCAGAGCGAAGCCTGCCGATTTGCGCGCATCGGAGACTTTGGGCACCGTGAAGAAGCGTACGATAACATGCGGCAGGCCCGCGGTGCCGACCATCAGCGCCAGCGTGATCGCAAATACGTCAATCATAGATTTTGAGCCAAGCGTATACGGATTAAAACCTAGATCGACCAGAGTTGTATCAAGCTTCTGCAGCACGGTCAGTCCGGAGCCGTCCGCCACTGCGGCGCCGAGACCGAGCTGCGGAATGGGATTGCCGGTAACTAGTATGGAGATGAAGATGGCGGGCACCATATAAGCGAAGATCAGAACGCAGTATTGTGCGACTTGCGTGTAGGTGATGCCTTTCATGCCGCCGAGCACGGCGTAGAAAAAGACAACCGCCATCCCGACCAGAACGCCCATCGCGATCGGTATGTTCAGGAAGTGCGAAAACACAACGCCGACGCCTCTCATCTGCCCGGCAATATAGGTGAAGGAAATCACGATCAAGCAAACGACGGCGACAACGCGCGCGGTTTTTGAATAATATCGCTCGCCGATAAAGTCGGGCACTGTAAATTGACCGAATTTGCGTAAGTATGGCGCCAAGAGCAGCGCTAGAAGAACGTAACCGCCGGTCCATCCCATCAGATAAACCGAACCGTCATAACCGGCGAAGGCGATGATGCCCGCCATGGAGATGAACGATGCAGCGCTCATCCAGTCGGCGGCGGTCGCCATCCCGTTGGCGACCGGGTGAACGCCGCCGCCAGCGACGTAGAATTCCTTTGTCGATCCGGCGCGAGACCAGATGGCGATGCCGATATAAAGTGCGAATGAAAGCCCGACAGCGATATAGGTGAGAAGTTGCGTGCTCATGGTTTCAACTCCTATTCGTCGTCATCGACGCCAAAGCGTCGTTCAATATTTTTCATCCGCCAGGTGTAGTAAAAGATTAGTCCGACAAAGACGTAGATGGCGCCCTGTTGCGCGAACCAGAAGCCGAGTGGATATCCGCCGAGCATGATATTATTGAGTGGGCGAACGAACAAAATGCCGGCCCCGAACGACACCACAAACCAGACTGCGAGAAGACTGCAGAGCAGCCGGACATTGGCGCTCCAATATTGATTGACCCTGTCTTCACTCATCACCTCTTCATCGTGATGGGAATGGACGGGCATGTTGCCGCCTTGGTGATGATAGGGCTCTGTCTCGCCGGCTTCCTGCGATGACGCCGCAATGGAGCCTTCCGGGATTGTTCTGGCGTTCATATCGGCGCTTCCTTTAGGTTTTGAGTGACGCCAGATTATCTGTACATCGCACGGCAGGCTACGCGACTTTGGTCGTAGGCGCTGGTCTGCGCCGAAATCATTCTTGAAAACCGTCGGTTAAGTTAGCAGTGTGTCCGTAAAACGCCGTTTCTTGCTAAAGCCATCTGCTGTTAGGTGACGGCTCCTTTTCAAGCTTGCATTACACAGAACTTACATTGCTGGATGATTTTAACTCAGAATTGAAATTAGAAATCAATTGAAAATGAAACTAAATTAGGGTATCGTTTATTACGCTTGCAGCAGGAAAACGTAATCATGGCTGAGCGATCCTTCGCAAAAGAAGTGCAGCAATTGCGCATGAGCGAGGGCGAGGTTTTTCGCGGCGAAGGCATCCTTGCCGTCACCAAAGCGCTGCTTCAGTCCGGCGTTTCCTATGTTGGCGGATATCAAGGGGCGCCGATTTCGCACCTAATGGATGTCTTGTCCGACGCTCAGGAAATCCTTGGTGAACTGAAGGTCCATTTTGAGGCGAGCGCAAGTGAAGCATCGGCCGCAGCAATGTTAGCGGCTTCTGTAAACTATCCGTTACGTGGCGCTGTAACATGGAAATCAACGGTTGGTACGAATGTCGCTTCTGATGCGCTTGCAAATGTCGCATCAAGCGGCGTGATGGGCGGTGCGCTTGTTATTGTTGGCGAAGACTACGGCGAAGGCTCTTCAATCATGCAGGAGCGATCTCATGCTTTTGCTATGAAATCGCAAATGTGGCTGCTTGATCCGCGCCCTAATCTCTCGTCAATTGTTGAAACAGTTGAGCATGCGTTTCAATTGTCGGAAGCGTCGAACACACCGGTAATGCTTGAGCTTCGCATTCGCGCTTGCCACGTCTACGGGTCTTTTAAATCCAAGAAGAACATAACGCCGTCTTTTACGTTGGCGGATGCCATGGAAAACCCGACGCGAGATTACAGCCGCGTTGTACTGCCGCCATCGAATTTTGTGCATGAGATCGAGAAGGTAGAAAATCGCTGGCCTGCCGCTGTTGAGTTCATCAAAACACATAAGCTGAACGAGTTTTTAGGAGGGCATCAAGGCGATGTCGGCATTATCGTTCAGGGTGGCCTTTATAACACATTGATCAGGGGCGCTGGAATTATTGGGCCTTGCTGATGCATTTGGCGAAACGGATATCCCGATATACTGCTTAAATGTCACATACCCGCTGATCGACGATGAGGTGAAGGGTTTTTGCCTCGACAAGCACGCTGTACTGATGATTGAAGAGGGGCAGCCGGAATATATCGAGCAGGCGATCAACACCATTCTCCGCAACGCCGATATTCATACCAAAGTGGTTGGTAAGGCGGTTTTGCCTAAAGCTGGAGAATATACGGGCCAGGTTGTTGGCGAAGGCCTGCGGCGGTTTTTTGAACAATACGCCGCGACGTTTTTAGAGCATACGCCGGACGCCACCGTTCAGTCATTATCCCAAGATGAAAAGGCTGCTGTCATAGCGGCGGTTCCCATGCGCCCCGCAGGGTTTTGTACGGGATGTCCTGAGCGGCCTGTCTTCTCCGCCATGAAGCTTGTTCAGAAAGAGATAGGAGACTTCCATGTCAGTTGCGATATTGGGTGTCATCTATTCTCGATATTACCGCCATTTGACATTGGCAACACGACGATGGGGTACGGGCTTGGCTGGGCTGGCGCGTCAGCGCTGAACGCCGACGCCAGACAACGCACAATCAGTGTCATGGGAGATGGCGGATTCTGGCATAACGGTCTTACAAGCGGGGTTGGAAACGCCGTCTTTAACAAGACGGACAATGTTCTCGTTATCGTCGATAACGGCTATTCGGCGGCGACCGGCGGGCAGGATATTTTGTCGTCACGCGCGTTCAACAAAACAAGAAGCACAAACAACCCGATCGCGAAAGCGGTGCGCGGCCTTGGCGTCGAATGGCTGAAAGAAGTGCACACCTATAATATAGGTGAAATGAAAAAGACGCTGAAGGAGGCGATGACGACGGCGACGAAAGGGCCGAAAGTGATCATCGCTCAAGCCGAATGCATGCTTAATCGACAGCGGCGAGAAAAGCCTCTTCGCGCCAAGGCGATCAAGGACGGCAAGCGTATCGTGCGCCCGCGTTTTGGGGTCGATGCGGAAACCTGTACAGGCGATCATAGCTGTATTCGCCTGTCCGGTTGCCCATCGCTGACAATTCGCGATAATCCTGATCCGCTTCGTGATGATCCGGTTGCGTGGGTGAACAATGATTGTGTCGGTTGCGGCGTATGCGGAGAAAACGCGCATGCTGCTATTCTCTGCCCATCATTTTTCCGCGCCGATATCATCTATAACCCGTCTGTTTGGGATAAGGTCATGTCCCGGCTGCGGCGTGTTATTATCGGCTTTTTTCAATCGGGCAGAGAGCGTCAGCGTTCAAAATATTCATTTAGTGATACCTGATGGAAAAGGCGCGAGCAATCAAGGTGGCAGTGACCGCGATCGGCGGGCAGGGCGGCGGCGTTCTTGCGAACTGGATCGGAAAGCTCGGTGAAGATAATGGCTTTATCTCGCAAATGACATCGGTGCCGGGCGTTGCGCAACGCACGGGCGCAACGGTGTACTACATCGAGTGGTTTCCGTTAAGCGCGGCGCAGGCGGCCGGAAAAGATCCTGTTCTGGCGCTGATGCCGGTTCCAGGTGACGTTGATATTGTCATTGCAGCAGAGCTGATGGAGGCGGGGCGCGCTATTATGCGTGGGTTCGTATCGCCGCAGACCACGCTGATCGCATCGTCCCACCGCGACTACGCCATCTCCGAGAAGTCAGGATTGGACGACGCTCGCCAAAGTGCGGACAGCATTCTTGAGGCGTCGGAAAAGGCATCAAAAGCATTCATTGTTGCCGACATGGCGGCGGCCGCGGCTGAAGCCAATGCTGCGATCAGTGCTGTTTTGTTTGGCGCTCTGGCCGGGTCGGGCGCGCTTCCCGTTGAGCGGTCGCGGTTCGAAGATCAAATCACCAAAAATGGGCCGCGCGGTCGAACAGAATTTGCACGGTTTTTCTCTCGGGTTTGACCTTTCGCAAGGACAGACCAGCCACATTGTTGAAACTGAGACTGCTGCGCCGGGGGCACGCGA
>CBDDKD010000031.1:0-2669 GCA_965230025.1 Hyphococcus sp. | reverse complement strand
TCGATCGCTACAGGGGCGGGTTTATCATTGAGCGGTTGCGGCGCGTCTGGAAGCTCCAATATGGAGATTGACGGCGGGGCCGGTTTATCCAAATGGCTTGCCGGCGATTCATCCACAAGCGCTGGTTCCGGCGCGCTAATCAGCTTGCTTTCGAAAGTCGCCGTAGGGATGTCAAGATCAACATTTACGACGCTCTCCGTGTTGTCGGGTTGAGCCGGTGTCGTTTCAGGCGGCGTAATGTTGAGAACCTTTGGCGTTACAGGCGCGATTGCTTCATCTTGTGACGTTAGCTTTTGGATGGAAAGGTTGCTCTCTTGATGGATTGGCGTTGGTATTTTCTTTGACGGCGCCGGCGGCGAGTTGAAGGCATCGTTTGTCGTTTCAATCTCTGGCGCCTGGCTTGGCGCGCGTGGTACAGGCGGCGCGGATGCGGCTGCGCGGGTGATCCGGTATTGGGTCGCGCGTTTCGCAGTCGCGTCAGGGAGCGGCGTCAGTTTCTGGTCAGGTAGCCTTTGGGCGGCTGCCGCCAACGTGAACGACGGCACGCTTTGGTTATGAGCAACGCGATTACGGGCGCCGCCTCTTTCCAGATCGGCGGAAAGGCGCCCGGGAATCGGCGCATCATTTAACCGCCCTCGATAAACCTGAATATTCTCAAGGACACGCTGCACGTAGTTACGGGTTTCGCTGAAGGGGATCAGTTCGACCCAGTCAACGGGATCGACGCCGTCAAGGCGGGGGTCGCCATAAGAAGCGATCCACTGGTCAGCGCGTGCGGCGCCGGCGTTATACGCAGCAAAGGTCAGGATCAGTGATCCGTCAAATCGGTCCATCAAGTGTGACAAATGCGCAGAGCCAATCGTCATATTGTAAACCGGATCATCGAGAAGCGCTGAGCGTGAATAGGTTAGCCCTTCTTTTTTGGGCCGTAATTTGCGCCGTAGACGGAATAAGTTGCATTACACCGCGGGCGCCGGCTCTGGAATAGGCGCGAGGGTTAAATTCGCTTTCCTGTCGTGACAGGCCGAGCACGATTTCCGGCGAGACAAAGCGCTTGGCCTCTTCCGGTACAAATACAAGCGGGTAGGCGACCTCTGGCGTAAAAGCGTTTCGCTGGATCGCCACCTTGCCTGCGCGAACGGTTAGGTGCGGGGCGCCTTCGCCATTTGTCAGAGATGCAAGCTCAAGGAATTCGCCCGGTCGATCGAGTTGATCGTCAATGTGGTAGGAAAAGACCATGAACTCATAATCGAGATTGAGATCGGACAACATGCGCAGCGCCGCCACGGTCGCGCGTGATCCAAATCGCGCCTTGTCAGCTGGTGATGCGGAGACGGGCGGCGAAAAGCGTTGATCCAGCGCCGCGCCGCCGAGCTCTTCCGCCGCCAGCTGTCCGTAATAGGAGTAATAATGTTTTGCTGCAGACTGATAATATCCGGTCGCGAGATCGGCGTTGCCATTTGCGGCGGCTGTCCGTCCAAGCCAGTAGAAGGCGCGCGACAAAGAGATCGGCGTGCCGACGGATGAGGCCAATGCGAGGAAATGTGTTTCCGCACGGGTTGGCTCATTGAGGAAGCGAAGCGCGATCCATCCCGCGGCGAACTCGGCTTCGGCGAAGCTGCCGCCCGGTTCAAGGCCGTGATTTGCGGCGGCGGTGTATGCGTCGGAAAAGCGGCCCTCTTTGAGCGCCCATCGCATTAATAGCCGGCGCTCATACCACCAGCGTGCGGAATTGCGCAGCGCTTCCGGGTCTTTTGGCGACTTGCTTGCCAGCGAGATGGCGTAAATCTCATTACCAGTGCGCCGATAATAGCGAACAGCGGCCAGCAAAACGCCGGAGTCGAGCTGCTCGTCTTTTGAAAGTTTACTATAGAGTGATGTTGCGCTTGACGCTCGGAGCAAGAGCGCCGCGCGGGCTTTGGCTTTGTTGCGTTCATTATTATCGAGCTTGGAAAAATATCCGGCGCGCGTTTGTCACCTGTCGCGCCCAGAGGAGACCGATCGACCCGTGCGGCGTGGTCTTCTTCCGTCAACCTCCCGCCGTAAGAAGACAGAACAGCGCGTTCCTCCGACACGGTGAAGTTATCATTGACCCATGCATCACGCAGGTGGACTTCGCCAGCGTCCTGTTCGCCTTTGGCGAAAAGCGCCCTGGCAAGGTGCACCTTGCCGGAGCCTGTAACCGGATCGCGAGACTCAAAAAACGCCAACACGTCATCGACGGGCGCATTTTTCGGGATACGGCTTTCGACAAAACTCTGAATACGCGATTTTGCCGGCCAATCCTCATGGAGATCCAGAAAGGCGTCAGCCTGCTGCAGACTGACCCGCGGATCCTCAGCCATGAAATACATCCATTCGCCCAGGCTCTTGGCGATCGGGTTTGATATCCCGGCGATTTTACGGCTGGCGTCCGAAAAAGCGCTTTCTTTTTAACGTTTCGGCGACTTCGAGGAGGAGGTCGTGATCGCTTGAGGCAAGATAGGTCGGGCCTGGCGCCGGGGGTTTCAATCGCGGCGACACGAAGGCAAAGGCGGACGTCGTCATTAAAATGACCGCGACTCCCGCAAAAATCCCCGCTATCAAACGCCGCAGCGCTGATCCCATCATCCCGTAACTCCCGCGCAACCGACACAGCACAGCCATAGAGTAGCCCAAGATTGCGCGCA
>CBDDKD010000030.1:0-25782 GCA_965230025.1 Hyphococcus sp. | reverse complement strand
TCCGTCTAAAGAATTTGCGTACAAGGGAGAGAATTTTGTCGGTCTTTGCCGTATAGGGCGGGTGCAAGAGGCTGCCGCTGGCGAATTTACTCTGATAAAAGACCGGCTTCATATGAGAGAAGGTTTCAAAACCTGCTTCCCCATGATAGGCGCCGACGCCGCTTTTACCGACGCCGCCAAAGGGGAGGTTTTCCTGCGCGACGTGCCACAGGGAATCATTGACGGTAACACCGCCGGAGACGGTTTGCTGCAGCACCTGATCGCGGGCGTCGTCGTCTGATCCATACCAGTAAAGCGCTAACGGTCGGTCGCCTGCGTTAATGTGCGCTACAGTTTCCTGGCGCGATGTCACAGGCAAAATCGGCAATAGCGGTCCGAAGATTTCCTCTTTCATGACGCCAGTCTCGGCGGGCGGGTCGATGATCAGGGTGAGCGGCATCTTTCGTTGTGGGTGCAGCGCGTTTGCAGAGCCCACTTCAATAATCCTGGCGCCCATGTCGCGCGCTTCATTCGCGAGTTCTTTAAGCCGTGCAAAATGCCGATCGGAGACAATCGATGTGTAATCAGATGTTGTATCGATTTCCGGAAACATCGTGCGCGCCGCCGAGACAATAGCGTCGGCCGTCTGATCAAGCCGGTTCGCTGGCGTTAATACATA
Organism: Hyphococcus sp.; assembly: GCA_965230025.1. GTDB lineage: Bacteria > Pseudomonadota > Alphaproteobacteria > Caulobacterales > Parvularculaceae > Hyphococcus. The sequence continues at coordinate 25,124 of CBDDKD010000030.1, read as the reverse complement.
GTCCGGGGCGACACAGGTCTGCCCGGCATTCAGCATCTTCCCGTGGGCGATGGATTTTGCCGCCTTTTCGAGATCGGCGCTCTCATCAATAATCGCCGGCGATTTCCCGCCGAGTTCGAGCGTTACCGGCGTCAGGTTCTTCGCCGCTGCCTGCGCCACGCGAATGCCGATGGCGGTGGAGCCGGTAAACAGGAGGTGATCGAAAGGCGTTTCGGTAAACGCCTGACCGGTTTCAACACCGCCGGTGATCACGGCGAATTCCGATTCATCGAATTTTTCTGCGATAGCTTCGCGCAGGGCTTCGCTGAGGCGGGGCGTCAGCTCGCTCGGTTTGATCATGACGCGATTGCCGGCGGCGAGCGCTGCAATGGCCGGCGCCAGAGCAAGTTGCAGCGGATAATTCCAGGGTGAGATAATGCCGACGACTCCGAGCGGCTGCGGTTCGATTTTGCTTTTCGCCGGCAGCATATGCAGCGGCGTCGGAACGCCGCGCGGGCGCATCCATTTTTTCAGGTTGTGCTTGGCGAGCTTTGCGCCGGAAACGGTGACGACGATTTCCGCGATGATTGTCTCATGACGCGCGCGGTTACCGAAGTCGGCGCTGATGGCGTCGATGAATTTCTCTTCATTGTCTTCGGTTAAGCGGATCAGCTTGTCGAGGTCAGCTATACGCCGGTCATAGGACGGGAAAGTGTCGGCGCGATAAGCTTCTTTCTGCAGTGCGAATATGCGTTCGATTTCACGTTCGCCGTCAGACTTGGCGGCGTCAATCGTATGGGCGGTGTCCGCGGCCATCGGAGAACCTCGCTCGTGTGCCATAAGTGCAATGTGGTCAAGGCGAAGGAGCTTGTCCAGCGTCTTCGGCGCCGCAAGATCAGCTAGCGTTTTGGGGGCATGGGAATAAACCCGGAAACGCGGCGTTTGTATTCTGCGTATTCGGGATATTTTTTTCGTCATGGCGCGCTCGGTCATCGCCTTGCCGGAAACATTAACCAGAAAATAGGCCATCACGATTGGGGACAGGATCGTCCAGAGACCATGAGGGCTTTCAAGTGCAATGACGGCGAGACCGGTCCATACCATCGCATCGCCGAAATAATTCGGATGGCGCGTTAACGACCAAAGGCCGCTCGTCATCAGCTTGCCTTTGTTGGCCGGGTCCGCCTTGAACTGTTTCAGTTGCCAGTCGCCGATCGCCTCGAAGGAGAGACCGATCGCGAAGATAATGGCGCCGATCCACGCGACGGCGCCGAAACCGTCAGCGCCGAACTGACCTAACTGAACGGGCAACGACACGGTCCAGGCGATGACCCCTTGCAGCCAGTAGATATAGGGCAATGACCAGCGCGCGAAAGCAGCATCGGAAGCTTTTGCAGCGCGCATCTTTTGATAGCGATAGTCCTCGCCATGTCCGAGATTGCGTTGCGCCAGATAAAAAGCGAGGCGTCCGGCCCACAGTGAGACCAGCACTGTCAACACGACAGCACGCGGCTCAGCGCCGTCGGTGCGAAAAAATGTCAGGATCGCGGGCAGGGCGCAGGCCGGCCCCCAGGCGATATCGATAATGCTCGCATCTTTAATGCGTGTACTGATCCACCATAACACTGTCAGCAAGGTGAGAAGAACCAGCAGGTTGCTGATAAGCAAAAATACAATGGCGGTCATACAGACTTATTTCTCTCGCTTAATCATCGCATCGGGACGCGATAGTTTAGTAAGCACATACTCAAATAGTCCCTGGTGGAGCCGAGGGGAATCGAACCCCTGACCTCGTCATTGCGAACGACGCGCTCTCCCAACTGAGCTACGGCCCCGGGCTGCGGACGTCTCGCCCGCATGGGTGAGGGTCGCGATTTACGGCCTTGCGCGCGCGCCTGTCAATCAGGCGGGCCGCGCGTTAGCATAGCGGCGCAAGATGACGAGGAGCTCGCCCATGGTTGCTTTTATCCTGTCCGCCTTAATGCTGATGTCGTCACGTTCGTCGCTACCGCCGGATGTGTGGGCGTGCCAGAATCAGATCGAGGTCTGGTGCGCCGTCGATGGCTGCGCTGCAAAAGCCGAGGATGAAACGACCCCGATGGATATCTGGGCGCGGCGCGATAATGGCCGGTTCGCCATCTGCGCCTATACCGGCTGCTGGGAGGGCGAGGGGCAAGTCTCCGAGACAAGCGGCCGGCTGCTCTGGGCGGCGAATGGCGTAGAGTTTTCATCGGGCCAGGGCGGGTTTTCCGCCGACGTCTCCCTTCTGATCATTGAAAAAGACGGCGTCGGGTTTGTGCGCGTTGGCGGTTTCGCCACGCCGCTCCTTTGTCTCCGCTCGCCGGACGGCGCGGTTGCAAGCGGGTCCAACTCCCCTTAAGTCCCGATCAGAGCAAGTCGCCCCACTGGAGCCTTTTCGCATGATCCCGACGCCGGTCTTTTCGCTGATTGATGCGATTTTACAGCTTTACGTCTTCATCGTGTTCGCCATGGTGATCATGTCCTGGCTTATCTCTTTCAATGTGATCAACAGGCACAACCAGTTCGTCGACATGATCTGGCGCACGCTGGTGGCCTTGACGGAGCCGGTCCTGCGTCCGATCCGCAACATGATGCCCAATCTGGGCGGCATTGATCTGTCGCCGTTGATCCTGTTGCTCGCGATCTTCTTCCTGCGGGAGATGAATGTCTGGGTGGCCGCGCGGATCGGCGTTTGACGCGGCGCAGCGAAGCGCTCGATTTCTTTGACATTACCGGCGACGGCGACGTGCGCATGTTTGTGCGGGTGAGCCTAAGCGCAGCGACGGACGAGATCGCCGGCTTTTGGAACGGCGCCGATGGCGAGGCGCGTCTTGCCGTCAAGGTCACTGCGCCGCCCGACAAGGGCAAGGCGAACGCCGCAGTGATCAAGCTGATCGCAACTCATATTGGATTGCCCAAATCGTCGCTGTCGATTATGGCAGGTAAAACATCCCGGTTGAAAACCATTGCTGTTTCAGGCGACCACGAAACTATAATTGCCGGGATCAAATCCTTGAGCGGAGAGATAAAATGACCGCAGACCTGATTGACGGAAAAGCCGTTGCAGCGGCCTTGCGCGAGACCATCGCGGGGGCGGTCGCGAAGATGAAAGCCGACAGCGACGTGCAGCCTGCGCTGGCGGTGGTGCTGGTCGGCGACGACCCGGCCAGTCAGGTCTATGTCCGCAACAAGGGCGTTGCGACCCACAAGGCGGGCATGCGTTCGATTGAACATCGCCTGCCGGCGCATGCGGCGCAGGATGACGTCATCGCGCTGGTGAGTGATTTAAACGCGGATGACAATGTCGACGGCATTCTCGTGCAGCTTCCTTTGCCGGCTCACATCGATTCATCGATGGTGATCAACGAGATCGATCCGTCAAAGGATGTCGATGGACTGACAGAGGTAAATGCCGGGCGTCTGATGCTGGGCAAGGAAGGGCTTGTTCCGTGTACGCCGCAAGGCTCGGTGATCCTCGCGAAAAGCGTGCGCGAAAGCCTGTCCGGTCTTCATGCGGTGGTGGTCGGTCGTTCAATCCTTGTGGGCAAGCCGCTGGCGATGTTGCTGCTGGCCGAGAACTGCACCGTCACCATGGCGCATTCGCGCACAAAAGATCTCGCCGCCGTCTGCCGGGAGGCGGATATCGTCTGCGCGGCGGTGGGGCGGGCGCGTCTTGTCAAAGGCGACTGGATCAAGGAAGGCGCGACCGTCATTGATGTGGGCATCAACAGAATTGAGGAAAGCGGCAAGTCGCGCCTCGTGGGCGACGTTGATTTCGATGCGGCGAAGACGCGCGCGGGCGCGATCACCCCGGTGCCCGGCGGCGTCGGGCCGATGACCATCGCTTGCCTGTTGCGCAACACCGTGATCGCGGCCGCGCGCCGTCGCGGGTTGCCGGCCCCGGCGATTTAAGGCGCCCTTGCCGTTGTCTTCGGCCATTACCGCCAGGATCGAGCCGCTCGGCGATATTGATACGCTGGAAAACGCCTGGCGCGCGCTGGAGGCGCGCGCTGACGTCTCATTTTTTCTGAGCTGGGACTGGGCGGCGACGGTGATCGCCATGGCGCAGGGCGACCTTCTTGTCGCGCGTGTCACGGACGCGGATGGCGCAGTCGCGCTTGGGCTTTTGTCGCCGATGCGGGAGGCGCGCCATGGCGTGATGCGCGTTCCCCAGTTGCGTCTCAACGAAGATGGTCCGCACACAAACACAACGCTGGTCGCAGAAGGTAACGGCTTGCTCGCCGCGCGCGGCATGGAAACGCTTGCCTGGGATGCGTTTCTGACGACGCTGGATGAACCGGGCGCGCCGGCGTGGGACGAGGTCATCGTGTCGAACGCGTTCCTGGCGCTGGAGGAAAAAACGAGAGGGGCCGGACGACGCGTTCACCGACGGGCGGAGCGGGGCTCCGCTTATGTGGATCTGGCGGCATTGCGCGAGAAGGGCGTGGAGACCGCGGCGGACTACGCCGCGACGCTCGGCAAGAGCACGCGCAGTCAGTTGACCCGCTCCCTCAAGCTCTACGAAGCGCGTGGGCGCTTAACCGTTGACCGGGCGCAAACAGCGGCGGATGTGGATGCGTATGTTAGCGATATGGCGACGCTTTATTCCGCCAAATGGCGCGCGCGGGGCGTCGACGATCCCGCGAAGTCGGACTATCTCTGGCAATTTCACCGTAAGCTGATCAATCGCCTGCTTGAAAAGGGCGGCGTTGAGCTGGCGCGCCTTTCGGCGGGCGGCGCGCCCTTCGCCTTTGTTTATAACTTCATTCACGGCGACGACGTTCTGTTCAATATGGGCGGCTTTGCGGTGGAAGACGATAACCGGTTTAAGCCGGGCCTCGTGGCGCATGCGCTCCTGATCGCCGATCACGTGCGGGCGGGGCGTGCGCGCTATGATTTCCTCGCTGGCGATGACCGCTACAAATTCAACCTCGGCCAGCAGGGGGCGGACTATGTGGACTTTGCGATCCAGCGCGCCACGCCAATGCTGCAACTGGAAAGCGCCTTGCGCGCCGTGAAGCGGCGCCTGGCCAAAGACTGATTGTCAGTCTGTTTCGGGTAAGATACCATTGCGATTTTCACCCACGCCCCCATATCCAATAGGCGAGGGGTGAAAAACATGCAGGCCAGTAGATTTCTTAAATCTCAACGAGCAAAGCGCAGCGGTCGCCGATTTCCAATATCCGCATTTTCAATTTTTTTAGTCGGCTTTGGCCTGTTTTACTTCACACTGCATCTCTTCACGCTCCTCCCGAATTACGAGTGCAGATATGGTTTGATCTGGATCAGTGGCTGGTTTGAGAATTATTCGCTGTTCCAGGTTACGGCGGTGTCCGTGGGGCTGGTAGCGTTGTTGTTTGTCGCTCGCCTTGTATGTTTACGATCAAATCTGAACATTGCGGAGACTTTTTTTCAGGCTGCTTTGGTTGGCGCGCTGGTCATTGTTTTATTTGTCCATAAAGCATTTTTATTTCCCTACGGATCACCCAGCTGGGCCCAGTTTGAGCGTGTCGCGGGCGTTGTTTTTCCCACGGCCCAGAGACTTGTGGAGGAAGACGACTTTATCTTCGACCCGCGCCGCGACTGGGCATACGATTACCCCCCGCCGGTCGTAGAGTTTATGGAAGACCCAAGATGGTCAGGAAACCATAACCGCCGACTTTCAACCATATTTCGAGACAAGAACTCGCCGCTTTGGCGGGAGTACCGGGTCTTGTTGCAATGCGATGCGGAAATGGTTGAAGCGCTCGAACAATGGAAAAGGGACGAAGAAACTCTGGAGCAATACTGGAAAGATTTCAGGGCGTGGTATGCCGTTAATCGCTGGCGATATGAAGAGTAACGCCGCGTTGTGAGCTTCACCCCCACGCCGCGGGGTCGAGCCGGTAATATTGCGATAACTCGCCATAAAGGTCCGGCTCCTGCGCGCTTAAGTCCCGCGGGCGTTCGAAAAACATTTCCGTGGCGACGGCGAAAAATTCCGCCGGGTTGGTGGCGCCATAGCCGTTGAGAACATTTGCCTGCCCCGTTTCGATGTCGTCGCGCAATCGTCCGTAGGCGGTCTGAAAAACTCGCGCCCAGCGCGCGGCGTCGTGGTCCTTGTCGAGGAGCGGCGAGCCGTCGGTCTTGCCGGTCTGTTCGTCAAGCTGATGCGCAAATTCATGCATCACCACATTCTGGCCGTCATGGGCGACAAAGGCGCCGTAGGCCGCGTGATCCCAGGCGAGGATCACCGGGCCTTTGGCCCAGCTTTCGCCGGAGCGCGTCTCGGCGCGTTCCGAATGCACATGCCCCTCGACGCCGACAAGCTTTGACCTGAACGCCGCCGGATAGACATGGATCGTCTTCAGCGAGGTGAACCAGCGGTTCTCCTTGTTGACGATCAGGACACAGGCCTGCGCCGCGATGGTGACGCGCATGTCGTCGGTGATCTCGACCCCTTCCTGACCGAAGAATTTCACTTCATCGAGAAACCGGTTCATCAGCCCGTCGAGTTTTGTCTGTAAATTATCGGGCAGTTTTTCATAAAGCGGCACGCGTTTGACGACGATGGCTTTATGGGCGGCGGACAGCGGCGCGGCCAGCAACGCCTCGCGCCGCCGGCGCTGACGCGCCCAGCGCCCGCCGAGATAAAGCCCGGCCGCCGCGATCACGATGATGAGGACAATGTTCATAGCCGCCCAATATGGGGCGGCCGCCCTGGATATCCAAGGCGGGCGATTTGCCTGCATTAAGGCCTAGATATAAGGGTTTCTCAGATCAGTCAGGCCAGTGCTGTTTCAGTTTTCCTGCTTATGACTAGAGTGACATTCGGTTTGAATATACCGCACCGCAGAGTTATCCTTCGAGGATTATGTTATGATGTAACGGTTGAGGATTCCAAGAAACACTACTATAAGCTTTGCCTGTGCCAGTCTGGCACGGTTCTCTTTTGTTGCTGTGGTGCTTGGAGGGGTTATGCCGTTCGAGGGGGAGCTCCGTCCCCGTCGGGTGAGGGATTATTTAAGTCCTGACACTGACGGAAGACGTTATAGGAACAGTGCTGGCAACAGGCTCACGGCGACGATGTTGAATGCGCTTTCAATTGGTGCAATTAGTGCGGCGATTTTTGTACCGAGTGGGCAAACGACCAGCAATTTTGTGGGGGAGATTGACGCAGGCGGTGTTGAGAATAGCGGCCTGGGAAGATTTCTGTTTCAGTTAAGTGGTGAAACTCAGGAGTTGGTAGGCATGGGCTTCCTTCAAAATTTCGCCTCCGTTCTGCCTTATACGTTCCTGTTTCTCGGCTTTATCCTTCATCTCTTTGCGCGAATGATCGCTAATCGCAGCTAGGATCGCAATTATGACAAATGATTTAACCGTTTTGTTTGCAGTGCCGGCGATAGTGTTGGCCATGGCATTCGTTCTTTGGCTCATCAGCCGGGGTGGCGGCAACAGCAACCATGGCTCCGGGGGCGCTCACCAGCACGATTTTTCGGATAGATTTCGACACTAAGTATTCTGATTATATACCTCTCGTATTCTAAGCGAACGCTGCGTTCTCTTAGGCGAAAAATCAGCACCGCTCATTCCGGCGAAAGCCGGAATCCAGTTTAACAACAATGTCCGGCAAAGCCGGTCTTTTTTTTACTTAGTCCCGGGTTTGATGGTTCCCATCCATCAACCGTGGGCGCGCAGACTTGATGTTCATTCAAGATGTACTGGATTGCCGGATGGAGGCGGATGAGAGTCGCCGACCGCCCGGCAATGACACTTTTATATGTAGTGCAAAGAATCCAATCCGCGTCATCCCGGACGCGCTGCAATATGAAATATTGCTGCGCAGAGCCGGGATCCATGATGTTTATGGATCCCGGGTTAGCAGCGCGTCATTTCATGCCGCGCCGCACACGGGATGACCGGGGAGAGAGTTGATCCCAACTCACCCCCGCGCAAATTCCTCAATCCATATGCGGGCGAACTCTTCGGAGACGTCGGCGGCCTCCAGCTTCGCGTCCTCGTCGCGAAAGCAAAGGACATATTCCCCGTCATGGGCGGCGACGAAGGGCGCGCCGGGCCGGCCGTCAAAGGCGGCGTAATGAACCGTCTCGTCTTGGCCGATCCGCTCGCGGTGGCGCGCCCGGTCATATTGGCGCGACCTGATTGCGGCCCCCATGAAGCGCCGGCCGATGATCTGCTGGAATACGGTGAAGAACTCCGCCGCGATGACGCCGTCCGCCTCGCTGCAATCCATCCGCACGTAAAGGCGCACGCGCCGGTTCAGGTCTATGGCTTCCATGGAATGTCCCCGCTTTTTTGGCATAGCGATAAGGAATATATACCACATTCTTATAATCGGGTATATATACCCTAGAACATTTTCTCAATTCCTTGATGCCTAGGGCATGGAATGGGAAAAGATCGTCGGCGCCAATATCAGACGCTTCCGAAAGGAAGTCAGCATGACGCAGGAGAAGCTGGCGTTAGCGGCTGAAATTGATCTCCGTTATCTCGGGGGGATTGAACGCGGGGAATATAACCCGACGATTTTCGTCATCTGCCAGTTAGCCGCCGTTCTCGATATCCATCCCGGCGACCTCTTCGATGAAGAAATTTTGGATATGGCTGATTGAGCGCCGAAAGAGTCGCCGCTCAATAGTGGCGACGTGAGCACTTAGACGGACACATAGCGTGTCATCGCGTCAGGAAAGTGACGTATTAGATAGTCATGGACTCCGGATGAAATAACTGTCAAAGCGGAATAAGATTTAGCAGTGAGATACTTAGAAATTTAAACTGGTCATTTCTTGCAAATACTGAGAGTTTTCCTTCTCAGGTTACCAACTCACTTTTGGGCGAGGTTATGCGGCAACTAACTCCCAAGCTCACCAAAAATTTGGAAATGCATTTTGGAAAAAAGCCATCACAGGCGAAGCCGTATCTAGTCAGAACGTATAGAAAATTAGTCGAGTTAGTTGCTGGTCTCGCTTTCAAGAATGAAGACCAACTACTTTTCTTTCGAGGCCAAAATGCTGATTACAAGAACAAAGCCGGTAGTTCATCACTTTATCCGTCCATCTATCGCGGCGATAATGTTGAGAGAGAAGAGATAAACTTACGATTTGAGCGGTTAGAAAGCGCCGCGAGTCAATTAAAGGAAATATTTGTACGTGAAAAAGTAGAAGGCCATCATGACGTAAAAAAACGCAAATATATACGCTGGAGTCTCTTGCAGCACTACGAGGTGTGCGAGACACCCCTACTCGATTTTACACACTCTCTTAGAGTTGCCTGTTCATTTGCTCAGCTAAATAACGATGGAAAATTCGCTTACATCTACGTATTTGGCTTTCCCTATTTTACTAATCGTATATCCACGAACTCAGAAGATGACCTTGTCAACGTAAGGCTTTTAAGCATTTGTCCTCCAAATGCTTTAAGGCCGTACTTTCAAGACGGATACTTGGCAGGGACCGACGAAGTTACGACAGACTATGACCGCAAATCTGAGCTTGACTTCTCCCGCCGCTTAGTAGGAAAGTTTTCGATTCCCAATTCAAAAGCATTTTGGGGGCGTAACTTTATCAGTATACCAAATGAATATCTGTATCCAAAGAGCGATAGAATAGAGCAACTATGTAAGAGTATTACTCCAACGCTCACGGAAAAGTCGCGGCCGAGAAGGAGCGGAGAATTTCTAGACGCATGGATAAAGCTCGAGCGACTGCTTGTTGAATTGACAGCTGAGGAAACCGGACGAGTTCCGTCAGCGTATCGCGCCATTCGGAAACTGCAAGATAGCGGTTATTTGTCAGCACAAGATGCAGCGGAGTTAAATGAAATCAGAACAATAAGAAATCGAATGGTTCATGGAATTGGCGACTTAGAACTGTATAAATTGGATGAAGCTATAGTCAAAACAAACGGGTATTGGGATGCGCTGTGGGAGTTTCGCGCATCCAGAAATTAGATCAAAATCAAATATCCAGTGCATCCTGCGCAAACGCCGCGTTTTCCTGAATGAACTGAAAGCGGGCTTCGGCTTTTTTGCCCATGAGGCGGGAGACGAGGTCGTCGGCGTCCGCCGCCTTGTCCTCGGCAATGACAACGCGGGCGAGCTGGCGCGTTTCCGGGTTCATGGTGGTTTCTTTGAGCTGCGCCGGCATCATTTCCCCAAGGCCCTTGAAGCGGCCCACATCGACTTTCGCTCCGGCCTTGAATTCGGACTTTAACAGCGCGTCGCGCTCCTCCTCATTCATGGCGTAGACGGACTTTCCCCCATGCGTCAGGCGGAAGAGCGGCGGCTGCGCCAGATAAAGCCGCCCGGCGCTGATCAGCTCCGGCATTTCCTGATGAAAGAAGGTGATGAGGAGGGCGGCGATATGCGCCCCGTCCACATCGGCGTCGGTCATGATGATGACTTTTTCATAGCGCAGATTTTCAAGATCGAATTTCCCGCCGATCCCGGCGCCCAGCGCCTGGGTCATGTCGGCGATTTCCTGGTTCGCGAGAATTTTGTCGCGGGCGGCGGAGGCGACATTGAGGATCTTGCCGCGAAGGGGCAAGATCGCCTGGGTCGCGCGGTTGCGCGCCTGTTTGGCGGAGCCGCCGGCGGAATCGCCCTCGACCAGAAAAATCTCCGTTCCCTGACGATTGGCGCTGGAGCAGTCGGCGAGCTTGCCCGGCAGGCGCAGCTTGCGCGTCGCCTGTTGGCGTGAAACCTCCTTTTCCTTGCGCCGGCGCTGGCGCTCCTCTGAGCGCTCCACCACCCAGTCGACAAGGGCGCCCGCCTGTTTCGGGTTGGAGGCGAGCCAGTGATCGAACGCGGGGCGCACGGTGTTTTCAACGATCCGCTGCGCCTCGGCGGTGGCGAGCTTGTCTTTGGTTTGCCCCTGAAATTCCGGATTGCGCACAAAGACGGAAAGGAGGGCGCCCGCGGTGCCGAGCACATCCTCGGCGGTGACGGCGCTTGCGCGCTTGACGCCCGCGATCTCGCCATAGGCTTTCAGCCCCTTGGTCAGCGCCGCGCGCAGCCCCGCCTCATGGGTGCCGCCTTCCGGCGTCGGCACGGTGTTGCAATAGGAATTGACGAAGCCGTCGGCGTCACCGAACCCGGCGGCGCCCCATAAGACCGCCCATTCCACATTGCCGTGGCCGTTGGTTTCCTTGTTCTCGACCTTGCCGGCGAAAACCTCCTCCGTGACCGTCGGTTTCGATCCGGCGAGGGTTTTTAGATAATCCGTCAGTCCCCGTTCGAAATGAAAGACGGCTTCTGCGGGGGTGTCGTCCTTGATGATTTGGGCTGCGCATTTCCAGCGGATCTCAACGCCGCCGAAGAGATACGCTTTCGAGCGCGCCATTTTGAACAGCCGCGCCGGTTTGAACGCAAGCTTGGGTCCGAAGATTTTCGGGTCCGGGTGAAACATCACCATGGTGCCGCGCTTGTTCGGCGCCGGGCCGACTTTTTCCAGCTTGGTGCGCGGCTTCCCCTCGGCGTAGGACTGGCGATACATGGTGCGCCCGCGGCACACCTCGACAATCAGATCGTCGGAGAGCGCATTGACGACGGAGACGCCAACGCCGTGCAAGCCGCCGGAGGTGACATAGGCCTTGCCTTCGAACTTGCCGCCGGAATGCAGCGTCGTCATGATCACTTCCAGCGCCGATTTCTTTTTGAACTTTGGATGCGGGTCGATGGGCACGCCGCGCCCGTTGTCGGTCACGGACAGATAACCGTCCTCATAGAGCTCAACCTCGATCCGGGTTGCATGGCCCGCGACCGCCTCGTCCATGGAGTTGTCGAGGACTTCCGCGAACAAATGGTGCAGCGCTTTTTCGTCGGTGCCGCCGATATACATGCCGGGCCGCTTGCGCACGGGTTCGAGCCCTTCCAGAACCTCGATGTCCTTGGCGGTGTAGTCTTCGAAAAAATCGGCGTCCTGTTTCTTTGCAGCGCGTTTGGCCATACGTTTACTGATGATCTTTCCTGTCTGATAGAGGGGCGCCCTTGCGCCCGGCGCCTTGCGTGAATTTTGTCGCTCCTGACAGCGTTTCGCCTGATTCGAGCGTCTTTAAGCCATGCCGGAACTCGCCCGCCATCGCCTGTCCCTCCGGCAGCGCCCATTGCGCCAGCGCCGAGGCGCGGTCATTGCGCAGGCATGTCTGGGGGAGGGCCGCAAGCTCCCTGGCGAGGTCGGTTGCGTCTTTGAGCGCCTTGCCCGGCCCGGCGAGGCGGTTGGCGAGGCCCCATGCGTGGGCGTCTTCCGCGCCGACACCGCGCCCGGTCAGAATCATGTCCATCGCCCGCGACTGGCCGATAAGGCGCGGCAGGCGCACGGTCCCGCCATCGATCAGGGGGACGCCGAAGCGGCGGCAGTAAACGCCGAAGGTCGCGTCGCGTGCGGCGACCCGCAGATCGCACCACAAAGCGAGCTCCAGCCCGCCGGCGACCGCGTGACCTTCAATGGCCGCGATCACCGGTTTTGACAGCGTCATCCGGGTCGGCCCCATAGGCGCGTTGAGTTGGGGGCCGTCGCCGACCTTGTCGATGCGGTTGCCGTTTCCCTCGGCGATCGCCTTAAGGTCGGCGCCGGCGCAAAAGTTCCCTCCGGCGCCGGTAAGAATGGCGGCTGACAGGTCGTCATCATCTTCAAATGTCTGAAAAGCCGCCGCGAGGGCGTCGGCGGTCCGGCGGTCGACGGCGTTGCGCCGCGCCGGCCGGTTGATGGTCACGATGAAGACCGGGCCGTCGATATCCGTGAGAATGGGCGGTGCGTCGGTGGAGGGCATGGCTCGCCTTTTGGCGCAGAGCCGCGCTGCGCGCAAGCGATTGCTCATTGCCCGCGAACATGTGAGCCTGACGGAAATACGCTGCCTGTGGAAAAACTGATGGCCGGAATTTTACAAAAGTCCCTGGCGCTGCCCAATGGCGTGACCTTGAAAAACCGCATCGCCAAGGCCGCCATGACCGAGGGGCTGGCCGACGCGCAAAATCGCGCGACGGATCGGCATGTGACGATCTACCGGCGCTGGGCCGAGGGCGGGGCGGGGGTGCTCATCACCGGCAATGTCATGGTCGACCGGCGCTATCTGGAGCGCCCGGGCAATGTCGCCATTGACGGTCCGCAGACGGATGAACAGCTTGATGCGCTACGGCGCTGGTCCGGCGCCGCGCGCGACGCGGGCGCCGACATCTGGATGCAGATATCTCACGCAGGACGCCAGTCGCCAAAGATTGTCGCGACGGAGCCGGTGGCGCCCTCGGCGGTGGCGCTCGGGCTGCCGGGCGGAACCTTCGCCAAACCCCGCGCGCTCACCAAGGGCGAAATCGAACAGGTGATTGAACGCTTCGCCCATGCGGCGTCGGTCGCGAAGCAGACCGGTTTTACCGGCGTGCAGATTCATGGCGCCCATGGGTATCTTCTGTCGGAGTTTTTAAATCCGCTGGTCAATCTGCGCGAGGATGACTGGGGCGGCAGCCTGGAGAATCGTGCGCGGTTATTGATGCGCGTGATCAGGGAAGTGCGCGCGCAGGTCGGCTCCGGGTTTTCCGTTTCGGTGAAGCTGAACTCTTCGGATTTTCAAAAGGGCGGCTTCGGTCCCGAAGACAGCCTGCAGGTCGCGCGCTGGCTGAACGATGCGGGCGTCGATCTGTTGGAGATCTCCGGCGGCTCTTACGAACAACCGGCGATGATGGACATTGAAGGCATGGAGGCGCGGTTTGAGGAGACGAAACGGGCGTCCACCCGCGCGCGCGAGGCATATTTCCTGACCTATGCGGAGGAAATCCGCAAAGTTGCTACGATGCCGCTGATGGTGACCGGCGGGTTTCGCTCGCGCGCCGGGATGGAGGAGGCGATTGCGTCCGGCGCCTGCGATCTTTGCGGCATGGCGCGCCCGCTTTGTGTCGATCCGGATGCGCCCCGAAAGCTGATGAACGGTGAGATGGACGCGGCGCCGTCATGGGAGAAGGCGCTGCGCATCGGCCCCGGCGTTTTCGGACCGAATTCAACTGTCGATCTCATCAAAGCGCTGAACGGTTTTGGCGTAATGGCGTTTTTTTACGAGAACATTTTCCGGCTGGCGGATGGCAAGGATGCAAAAACGCAAATGGCTGTCCTGCCGGCGTTCATCAAATATCAGATGCAGGAAATGAAAGCGGCGAAGGCGCTTCAGCGATAAGCCGCCTTTGGCGATAACCGCTGCATTGCAGCAAGCCTGGTAAATCAAAACAAATACGAAGTTTGCATCCGCAGGCGGCGAAAAACAGAGGTTTGCCCGCCGCTCTTGAGACCAGGTGGCTTTCTATTCGAGCGAGAGAAGCGTATAGTCTTCAGTGTTGGGAGAGCACGGGATCAGCGACGATCGCTGAACTGTGAGCCACGGGCGCCGTATCGACATATCTGCAATTCGATCTCTGCCCGGTTTTATTTGCTGGTTCAGCGACGATCGCTTCCCAAGTTAGCGCCAGTGTTTTGTGCGGCGCCGCCACTTACAACTTGAACTGTCATCGTCGCCCAGGGTCTTCCTGTACTGGTGCGCTGGGCGCTATGGGAAAGAGGAGACTCGTCATGTTTTTCAAACAGGGACTGAGCGCGCTCATGTTGCTGAGCGCGAGTTTTTCACTTGCGTTTCTACCGCAGCCCGTCAGCGCAGAACGCTTCGCAGACGGATTAAAACTTCATCGGATCAACGCCGGTTTGCCGCCGGGAACTTGTCCGCCGGGATTCAGGCCGTCGACGCCGCCCCTGAATCCTGCGCTTGGTTGTATTCCGGACAGCTTTTATTTGCCGACCGGCCGTGATGGAACGCTTGATATTCCCGAGGGTATGTGTCCTCAAGGATGGCGACCTGTCACGCCGCCGCTGAATCCGATGCTGGTTTGCCTGCCGGACCAGATCATTGCTGAGAGCTTTGACGAAGGCAGGCGCATCCGCGTGTTGTTTTCCGGTTGCCCGGATGGATGGGCGCCGGTAACGAAACGTCGTAGTAAAAGTGCGCTTATTTGCTTGCCCAAGCGCATCGTCGCGTCGCTGCCCGCCGCGCCGCCGCCAGGGCAATGCCCGGAAGGTTGGCGCCCGGTAACGCCGCCGCTCAACCCAGTGCTCGGCTGCCTGCCGGACACGATAATATCGCCTTAAATCAGCAAGCGACGTAGTTGAGGCCGCACCAATTGTTGCACGGCGCGGCCTCTTAACATAACAAGATCTGAGCTTATCTCAGCCAACCTTTTCGTCGAGCGGAATGAGAAAACCGCAACATTAGCAAGCCAATAATAATGATAATTGCAGGAAGTACCGCCGACGCGGCGCCCGTCGCCGCGATACTATTTACAGCAAGGAACATATACCCGAATTGCACCAGTAAGGAGACAAGTGAAATGCTATAAGCAGGGACGGCCCAGTTCTTGCGCAAGAGCAGGAATATCGCGCCAAAGGTTCCGGCAAAAACAGCTATGGCGTAGGCTGCGGTCACAAAGGTGGGCGTCGCCTCGCGCAGTCTTTGTTCGGCTTCGGGCAGGGCGGCGATGGCGTCGGCGCTCATGGACACGCTGACAACATAAGTCATGACTCCGATTAAATTCCAGATGAGCGCGCCGCCGGCGGCAAGCCAGAACCATCTGGGAATGCTTGTTGAAGCGGTTGATGACATGTTTCTCTCTCCCGTGAATGTCATGAATTGAATGCGTTTTCGCGTTACGCCTGAGAATAAGCTTTCTTCAGCCAGGCTTTGACGTCCTTATCGACGTCGCCGGGCTTTTCGAGCCGCACGCGATGTGAAACCATCGCGTTGAAACTGCCGGACTGCTCAAGCCTCTCCGCTGCTGCCTCGTCTTTTAAATTAAGCCCGAGATCGACACGCGTTTTCGTTGATGGCTGAATAATCGCAAACTGTTTGCTTCGCCGCAGGCTGACATAAGTTTTCTTCGGCGCGACTTCGACATCTTTGCCGAGCGCGCCGGTCGCTTTTATCAGTGCATCGTAAATCGGCTTGAGATCAGCTTTCGCGCCGGCATATTGCGCCGTCACGAGATCGCCGTCTGCGCTGCCCGCGTCACTTTTAAGATATTTGTGCGCAACGAGATTAGCAAAACCATGGGTCATACCGTGTTCGGTTTTGAGGCGCCTGACGAGGGCTCCGTGTTTTTCTTCGCCGGATTTTTTGCGATGGCGATCCATTGCGTCAGGGTTTTTCCGGTTTTCTCTTTCATATTGGCGATCATCGTCGCCGCCATGTCTTCAGGTGATTTCGCCATGACTTCTCTCCCTATTCCGCTTTTTCAAGCGGCCAGTTGTCGGCGCTCATTGCTTTCGGCGTCATCGGCGCCATCAGCGAAAACATCGCCAGCATAAGCTGCGCGCCGAAGGTGACTTTGCCGGTTTCGACATAGGCCTTGAAATTCTTGACGATGAATTCCGCGCCTTGCGCTTTCGACTTTTCGGCTTTTGATCCTGCCGGAACATTTTCATTGATCACGGAAAACTCGGTGCCGCCGTCGACTTCTTTCAAGGTGTAGGTGACCGTTGACGGTACGTCTTCAGTGGCGGTCAGGCGAAAACTGTGCACGAGTTTGTGCGGCGGTTCGAATTCCAGAATTTTGCCGATCGCCGCAACCATTTTGCCGCCGCCCGACACCATCCGGAATGGATTGCCAGGCGCCATCTCCGGCGTGTCCCAGCTTGCATTCCAGAAGAAGGGGCGCGGTTTTGTGGTCTTGATAAGCTCCGACCAGACTGTTTCGACCGGCGCCTTTATGAAAACGCGAAAGACTTGCTTTTCCGCAAATTTTTTATCACTCACTTTTTCTTCCCCTTTTTTGGTTTCTTTTCGTTTTCTTCCTGGCGGGCTTCCGCGAGGTATTTGATGCGGGTCAACTGCCCAGCCCAATAGGCGCTATATTCCGTCGTCCAACGATCGTGAATCATCTGGATTGGCACAGCGTTGAAATAGAGTTTGCGCACACGACCGTCTTTTTCGGAGATGATAAGCCCCGCGTCTTCAAGCACCGCGAGATGCTTCATGACCGCGATGCGGCTCACATCGAATTCGGTCGCGAGCGCGCCGACGCCGATGCCCGGCTCTTCCTTGACGATGTCAAGCATGCGTCTGCGGCTTTCATGAGCCAGCGCCTGAAAAACGGCGTCCATATCGCGACTATCTAACATGTAACCAGTAAGTTACATATAAATTTCAGCCTGTCAACCGATCCCGCACCGTGATCCTTCCATCAAATTCGCGTTGACAGAATGAATGGCGCACAGCAGCGTTCCCGCCATGCTTGACCCGATTGACGTTACGGAAATTATCCTGCGCGGCGCCGCCATGGGCGTGAATCTGCTTGTCGCGGGACTGATTATGATCAGCCGGGCGCCGACATTGCGCCGTTGGCTGGCGGTGATTTTTATCACCGCCACAAGCGCTTACATCCTGCAATCCGCGCCCGACATCATACCGCTCGGCGGCGTGCTTGATCGCGTGACAAAGGCGATGGCGATCTTGAACACGGTTTTTTTCTGGTGGTTCGCGCGCTCGCTGTTCGAAGACGATTTCCGTTGGACGTTAATAAAAGTCGCTCCTTTTATAGCGCTGACATTGATGCATGCGCCTTTAGCGTTTGGCGACTTGGCCGACGTAAGCAGAATTGAGATGGTCGTTCACAGCGCATTGTCGATCACACTGCTTGGCCATGCTGTGTGGATTGCATTGAACAACCGCGACGATGATCTGGTCGATCCCCGCCGCCGGTTCCGGCTGGCGTTTGCCGTTGTCGTTGGCGTCGCGGGAATCGTCATTGCGATCGGTGAAAATATTCATATGGCGGTCGGGCTGCCGCGCTGGATGACGCTTGTACACGCCATTGGGTTGTCGGTGCTGACCTATTTCTTTGCGTTCTGGATGTTACATGCGAACCGCGCTTTGTTCGGGCCAGTTACCGACGCCGCCGAAACAGGCGCGGCCAAGGTGAACAACCAGCCGGAACGACTGCTGGCGCCTGCAGACCAGCTGGCGTTTGATAAGCTGGCGGCGTTGATGGATTCTGGCGTTTATAGGGAGGAAGCCCTCAGCGTCGCCAAACTTGCGGACAAGGTCGGCGTTCCGGAGCATCAATTGCGCCGGTTGATCAATCGGGAACTGGGCTTTCGTAACTTTTCCGCCTTCCTGAATACGCAGCGCGTCGAGGATGCCAAATTGCAGCTGGCTGACCCGTCGATGGCGAAAAAGCAGGTGCTTCAGATCGCGCTGGATCTAGGCTACGGCTCGATTGCGCCGTTTAATCGGGCGTTCAAAAGCGCGACCGGCCAAACGCCGACGGAGTTTCGAAAAGAAAAGCTGGGCGCTGACTGATCATTTCCGAAAATCACTGATCATTTTCGAAATTGGCGTGAATTTTTCCAAACTGAATAAGACTTTAGATCGCATTCGCCTCATCTCGGACGAGTAGTCTGAGAAGAGCAAACAATGACTGAGAACCACGCCCTGGAGACGTTTACGGCTGGAGAAATCCTGTCGACCTATGGCTATATCGTTCAGTTCGATGCGGCGCGATATCTGATCGGCGCCGGGCTCGTCTTTGCCGTTGTTAATATCGCTCTGCGGCGGCTGCTGGCCGGGCGAAAAATCAGGACGAAGTCGCCGCCGGCTGCGCAAATGCGCCGCGAGGTTTTGACCTCGCTCAGAACGGTTCTGGTGTTTTCCATCTTTGGGACGACGATCTGGGCGTTGCGCGGAGCTGGCCTGATCGATGTCTACTGGGACCCCGCGGAGCGCGGCTGGGCGTATTTCGCCTTCAGTGTGGTTGTGTTGATCGTTTTGCATGATGCGTGGTTCTACTGGACACATCGGCTGATTCACGATCCGCGGCTTTTTCGCCGCGTGCACCGAACACATCACAAATCGCACAACCCGTCGCCGTGGACAGCCTATTCTTTTGATATCAGTGAGGCGGCGATAAACGCGGCTTACCTGCCGCTGGTGTTGTTCCTTGTACCTTCATCGCCGCTCGCGATTTTTCTCTTCGTCTGGCATATGATGGTGCGAAACGCGATTGGTCATTGCGGCTATGAAATTTTCCCAAGCCGAAGAAGCGGCAGACCGTCATTCGACTGGCTGACCACTGTTACGCATCATGATTTGCATCATGCGCAAGCCGGCTGGAATTACGGTTTGTACTTCACATGGTGGGACCGGCTAATGGGCACCGAACATCCGCTTTATCATGAAAAATTCGCCGAAGCTGTGCGTAAGCCGCTCGATGGGTCTGCGGTGCGGGCGCGGCAGACGCCGATCACGTCCTGAATGCGAAAACGCGGCCGCCAATAAAAACAAAAACTGCGTAAACAGCGACACCGATCAATTGAGCCACATAAGCGTTCACGCTGGCATGGTTTATCGCTGTCAGCACTGCCGCCAGATTGAGCCCATAACCGACGGCGCACACACTAGCGAATGCGAAGAAGCTTTGCCCGAAATGGGCGTTGCTCTCGAATGTCCATCGCCGGTTCAGGAAAAAGCTGACAAGGAATGCGATAGCGAAACCGCTGAAATTGGCGACGCCCGGCGCGAAGCCGAGCACGCCCATCGCGAGATAGATAAACGCCAGCCCAATGGCTGTATTGGCGAGGCCGACAAGGCCGTATCGTATGATCTGCCTGAGCATGTTTTCGCCTTATGCGCGTACTGTAGCGGAGCGCGTAAATCTGCGCTTATTCAACGACGAAATCGTAAACAATATGCAACAAGGCCGGGCGATGGCCCGGCCTTGTCAAAGCATCTGGCGGATTTGGCCTTAGGCGGAATAGTACATCGCAAACTCGATCGGGTGCGGGGCTGTTTCGAACCGCGTCACCTCTTCGGTTTTCAACGCGATGTAAGCGTCAATCTGGTCATCATTGAAGACATTGCCTTTTTTAAGGAATTCCCGGTCCCGGTCGAGGGCCGAGAGCGCATCGCGCAAAGAACCACAGACCGTCGGAATGTCTTTCAATTCTTCCGGCGGAAGATCGTAAAGATCCTTGTCCATCGGATCGCCCGGGTGGATTCTGTTCTCGATACCGTCAAGCCCCGCCATCAAGAGCGCGGCGAAGGTGAGGTATGGGTTGCCCGCCGCATCGGGGAAACGTGTTTCAATGCGCTTGCCTTTGGGCGAGGAGACCCACGGAATGCGAACCGACGCCGACCGGTTGCGCGCGGAATAGGCGAGGAGAACCGGCGCTTCAAATCCGGGCACCAGCCGCTTGTAGCTGTTGGTGGACGGGTTGGCGAATGCGTTGATCGCGCGCGCATGTTTAATGATGCCGCCAATATAATAAAGGCATGTTTCGGAAAGGTCCGCATAGCGATCGCCGGCAAAAAGGGGCTGGCCCTCTTTCCATACGGACTGGTGCACATGCATGCCGGAGCCATTGTCGCCAAAGACCGGTTTCGGCATGAAAGTCGCGGTTTTACCGTAGCCCGCCGCAACCTGATGCACGATGTATTTATAAATCTGCATCCGGTCGGCCATGGTGGTGAGGGTTGCGAACTTCATGCCCAGCTCATGCTGGGACGGCGCCACTTCGTGGTGATGTTTTTCCGGCTCGATACCCATTTCGTTCATCACGGTGAGCATTTCCGAACGCATATCCTGTTCGCTATCCACCGGCGGGACGGGGAAATAACCGCCCTTCGGACCGGGACGGTGCGCCAGGTTGCCGGCGTCATAATCCGTTGACGAATTATAGGGGCCTTCGGTCGAATCAACCGCGTAACCCATGTTGTTCTGATCGACTGACCAGCGCACATCGTCAAAGACGAAAAATTCCGCTTCCGGTCCGAAGAACGCCGTGTCGCCAAGACCGGAGGATTTGAGATAGGCCTCCGCCGCTTTCGCTGTCGTGCGCGGATCGCGGGCGTAAGGCTGGCCGGTCGCAGGCTCAAGCACGTCGCAGAAAATGGTCAGCGTTGGCTGTGCAAAGAACGGGTCCATGACGGTGGCGGACGGATCGGGCATCAACACCATGTCGGACTCATTGATGGCCTTCCAGCCGGCGATGGACGAGCCGTCAAACATCGTGCCTTCGGAGAAGAAATCCTCGTCGACCAGCGACTGGTCAAAGGTGACGTGCTGCCATTTACCCTTTGGATCGGTGAATCGAAGATCGACGAATTTGATGTTTTCGTCCTTGATCCGCTTCAGAATGTCTTTGGCGCTCATCGATGAGTTCTCCTTAAAGGCTTTTTCCGGGGGCCCTGAGGACCCGTTTTCGGCGTTTCGGTCGCTGATCGAAGATGCGTCAACTCACAGCGCAGACGCAAGAAATTATTGCACCGCAGCATAGCAAACGACCGTAAAGCGCAGCAAATGCGCCAAATATGCCCTGAATTAGCGGAAGATTCCAAAGTCCCAGAGTGTTTATGACAACACTAATAATGGATCGCTGGAATATTGGTTCCATCCGAATCGCATCTCGTCATGCGCAGCTGAACATGTACGGGCATTGGCGGGCCCTCGCGGGCTGGATAAGACTTGGCGCTATTGATTCTCTTTTGTCCAGAAAACCTGTGGATGCGGCCTGACGTGAATACAAAAGTTCAATCCTCTGGCGTTGATCCGACGGTGTGGATCATCAGCGACGGCAAGATCGGCGACATTGTTCAATGTCGCGCAATCGCCAGCGGTTTGTCTTCACAGTTTGAAGAACGACGGGTCGCGCCGCGCGCGCCTTGGGTCTGGGCGGCGCCATGGGGGCCGATTGATCCGCGCGATGCGGCGGGCAATCCGCAAAGCCCGATCGCGCCGCCATTTCCCGATGTCGCAGTCGTTTCAGGGCGGCGCGCCATTCCCTATGCGCGTGAAGTGAAACGCGCGAGCGGCGGGAAGACATTGCTGGTGTTTTTGAAAAACCCGCGAACGGCGTTCAGCGAGGCGGATGTGATCTGGGCGCCGGCCCATGACCGGCTCGACGGTGAGAATATATTTTCAACCCTGACATCGCCCCATGGCCTGGGGCCATTGCTGGACGTTGCGCGGCGCGACCCTGCGCCGGAAATCGCCGCGCTGCCAAAACCAATGCTCGGTGTTGTGCTTGGCGGTGTCGGCGGCGGCGCGCGTTATGACCAAAAAGTCGCCGCCGATCTTGCCGCGAAAGTGCAATCCGCCGCGTCTTCCTTTGCGTCAGTCGCCGTCACGCCGTCGCGGCGCACGCCCGGTTTTCTGCTGAATGCAGTTCGTGACGCTCTTGCGAACCGCCAGGCTTTTGTCTGGAGCGGCGCCGGTGAAAATCCTTACAGGGATATTCTCGCCAATGCGGATGCGCTGATCGTGACCGCGGATTCTCACAACATGATGAGCGAGGCTTTGGCGACGGGCGCTGGCGTTTACGCTTACCGTCCGCCGCAACTGGCGTCGAAACTGGCGTGGTTCTTGAGCGAGCTTGAAAAGAAAGGAGTCGTGCGGCCTTTTGAGGAGGGCGCCGACATTTTTGCAAATGCGCCGATCAATGCAACGGATGAGATTGTTGAAGAGATACGACAGCGATTGGCGTTGGCGGACCGGTGAGGGGCGTTGGAAGCTCCCTTTTGAATGGTTTTCATTGATTCATTCTAAATAGTTTGTATACTGACTATATATGACTGGCTGGACGAGGCTTGGCGCCTTATCCGCCAGCGTGGCTTCGCACCTCTGCAAGAAGTTCATCAAGGGCTTCTCGATCAATGACTCGCCCGCCAAGGACAACGGCCTGGATTGTTCTGGTGTTGGCGATGTTCTGCAGCGGGTTTTCATCAAGCAAAATGAGGTCGGCGATTTTGCCTGGCGCGACACCGCCGAAATCGCTTTCGCGGTCGAGATACGCCGCTGGCGCGGTGGTCGCCGCTCGCAGGGCCTCCATCGGCGATAAGCCGGCCTCGACCAGACGTGCGAGTTCGTCATGAACCGCAAATCCCGGAATGATCATGGTGTCGTTGGCGTCTGTGCCGAGCATGATGGAAACGCCTGCTTCGGAAGCCAGTTTCGTCACCTTCAGGCCGAGGTCGTAGAATTGTCGGTAGAGGTCGGTCATCTCTGGCGAAACAGCCGCCGTGCGATCGAGATCCGCTCGCCATTGTGCGAGCTGCGGCGGGGGCAGATAGCCAAGGCGTGGGTCGTCTCTGTAGGCGGGATCTCCTGCTAGCGCATCCATTTCCCGCGTGCCGTGGGTGGGAACATAGTATGTTCCGTTCTTCGTCAGCGTCTTCATCAGGTTTTCGCAAATTGAAGGCGTGAAAGTGTCGACGCTTTCTTTTAGGCGGCTGAAATCTGAAGGCCATTCGGCGCCGTCCTCTCTACGGATCACAGCGCTCATTGCTTCGCGATATTCGGCGGCGTAGCCGCCGCAGTCGGTCACGATAGTATTTGCATGTTCGATTGTCCGCAGGCCGTCATCGGAGGCCTGCTGTGCAGTCACGAGATTTGGTACATGTCCGGAAACCTCCAGGCCGCGAGCTATCGCCTCAGTCATAAGGCCTTCATAAGCATCAGGGCGGATCGCATGATAGAGCTTGATGATGTCGACGCCTCGCTCATCGAGATATTGAGCAAGCGCGACGCCATCGGCCCTCGTCAGGGGTGTGTACAGAGGATTATGGTTTTTGGGGAGTGGCGCCGTGGGCTCGCTCTGAACATAGGCGCTCGACAGTCGGAGCAGGCGGGCGCCGGGTTTGTCCCCATCTTCTATGGCCGCTGCGATGCGTCGCATGTCATCGATACAAAGAAAGATCTCGCCACGCGGCTCCCAGCAATCCCCAGCCATGTCGCGGACGCCGGTCACGCCGTTTGCAAGCATCAGCTTGAGACTGTCGTCGACAATAAAGGAAACGTTTGTGTGGACATGCATGTCCATCAATCCGGGTATGAGATAGCGGCCCGATCCGTCAATCACCTGCATGACGTTAAGCTTTAATGACCCTCGCCGAGCGATCTTAATGATGCGGCCACCGTCGATCACAATTGTGCGGCGGGGAAGCGTTTCTGTTGTTTCCGGGTCGATAACGGTGACATCCGTGATGGCGAGATCGGCTGTCAGGTTCGGGTAGGTTGTGCAGCCAGTCACAAGACCGATCATGGCGCCCGCTTGTATTAACAAATGTCTCATGAACTCTGCTCCCATTAGATCGCCGCGAATGCGTCACGTGGCCGCCGGCGCGCGAACTTCGCCGACTCTATGGTTAGAGGATCTCGGGCGCATGATTGGATGCATTGCCGGCTGAAAAAATTTTTTCAAGGATTGTGCATCCAAAAGCCGTGCTCGGCGCCTCTAATGACTCTAGAAGGATGCCAAGCGACAAAAGGCCAGGAACCACATGGAAGACGATATTATCGCTAAGCTTGTACCGGTGCTGTTTGTGCTGGCGATCGCCACCATGCCGATTGCCGCGCAGTATTTTGCCTATCGCCGCCGCCGGGATGCGATGCAGACAGTGCGGGAGGCGCTTGAGAGAGAGCATCCCATTAATGAGGCTGTGATCAAAGCGATCGTCAGGGATCAAAAGCGCCCCTTTGGGGAACTCCGGCGCGGTGTTCTTTTTCTGGGCTTCGCGATCTCAGGTTTTGCCTTCTCTTTTTTTCTTGATGCGGAGAATGTGGCGAAGATCCTTCGTGGGGCGACGATTTTCCCCGCAACAATTGGACTCTCCTATCTCGCCTTCCATTTTTTTCTTCGCGACGACCGCTGAACAGTGGGGGATAAACGCTTTCGCGGGCTCTCTGACGAGAGACTAATCGTTCTCGCAAAAGCCGCCGGGGACACTGCCAGCTATGGCGAACTGGTCCGGCGTCATGAGCCTGCGCTGCGCGTGTTTTTACGCAATCTCAGCCGGGAAACGGAGGCGGTTGATGACGTTAGTCAGAATGCGATGGTGCAGGGGTTCCTCAATATTCAGCAGTTTCGAGGGGATGCGAGCTTTCAGACATGGCTCTTTAAAATTGCCTATCGCGAATATCTCAAGGTGATTAGCAAGCGAAAAGCCGAAGGCCATCTGGTTGATCGTTTGCGTAACGAGCAGGGAGAGCCGGAGATGCAAGACCGCAATGCCCCGATGGACATCAACGCCGCCCTTTCGGTCATCGACGAAACCGAGCGCGCTGCAATCCTTCTTTGCGATGCGTTCGGTTTTTCACATACCGAAGC
>CBDDKD010000029.1:0-91685 GCA_965230025.1 Hyphococcus sp. | reverse complement strand
CGCCGCCCGCATGCTTGAAGGTTTCGAAAACTTACATTCCTGGCGTGCGCGGTTGGATGCCTTCGGGGACGGGACACGAACAGAGATATCCGCTTCCGATGCAATCAATATTGCAAAAGCCGCCTCCCCGGCGACGCTCCCGAAAAGCACGTTCGATGAAAGCGGGGCCGCATTGCAGGACTTGGTCACGGTAACGCCGGCAGATCACGGCAAAGTTCCTGTCGAGGGAAAGCTTCTGACGATCAATGATCAGGAAATTGTCATCGCGCGCAACGATGCGCGAGCAGGCGATGTCGCCATTCATTTCCCGCGCATCGGGTATCGCGTCACGCCGATCAGTTAGATCAGGCCACACAAAAGAAACAATCACGATTGTTTGTTTTTTGCCGTGAATGTGTTAAATCAGTTGCGCCCTGATCGCCAATCCCCGGAGCGAGGAGACGATTATGCCTGATGGTTTCAAAGCAGAATGGCCGATGGATCTGAAAGCGCCGGCGGGATCGCTGGAGGCGAAACAGCCTCGCCCCGCCGACCTTGGCCAAGATATTCCGGACCCGGGCCGCTATTACGCCAAAGAGTTCATGGAAAAGGAGTGGACCCATTTGTGGCCGCGGGTGTGGCTTCTCGCCGGCGTTACGCCGGACATCAAAGAACCTGGCGATTTTATCGTCTTCACCCATGGGCATGAAGAATTCATCATTACACGTCAGGACGATGGCGGCATCAATGCATTTTATAATGTTTGCCCGCATCGCGGCAATCGCGTTTGCCTTACCGCCCACGGCAGTGTGCCCAAGTTTAGCTGCCCCTTTCATGGTTGGCAGTTCAACAATGATGGGTCCCTGCATAAAATCACGGATGAAGACACATTCGATCCGGAATTGGTAAAACATCGGCCCGGCCTGACCGAAGTGCGTTGTGATTCCATAGGCGGTCTGATCTTTATCAACATGGACGGCGAGGCGCCGCCGCTGCGTGACTGGATCGGCTTGCCGGAGGGCTATATCGAACAATATGAAATTGAAAAAATGAATGTCGTGCGCCACGTTCGCTCTGAATGGATGGCAAACTGGAAAACCGGCGTCGACGCTTTTTACGAGACCTATCACCTCCCGCATATTCATCCGCAAACGCAAGGCGTAATGGAGGATTTCAGCCAGGTTGATCTCTATCCCAACGGTTTCAGCCGGATGATCGTGCCAATCGGCGTGAAGTCCCACCGGATGAAAGATCAGGAATCAATTGATCCCTATCAGCAGCACATGATGCTGGAAGCGGGTGTCGATCCCGAAAAGTATGAGGGAACCGCCGCAGAAGTCCGAGAGGCGATCCAGAAAGCAAAACGCGCGCGCGGCGAAAAGTTCGGCCTCGACTATTATAACAATATGACCGACGGCCAGCTCAGCGACAGCTGGGCAACAGGGTATTTCCCGAATGTACAGATCGGCATGCATCCTGAAGGCGTTTTCATTATGCGGTTTACCCCGCACCCAACCGATCCGGAACGGTTCTATTATGACAACATGACGATGTTCCGATATGTCGATGACCCGGGCTACACCGTACCCGCATGGATGGGCTTGCCTGAGGGGATAGACGTCTCAGGCGAGATCCGTCCTGAAATCGAGCATGTGCCCGCTGGCGTGAAACCGGATCTCGGCGAAGTCCTCGATCAGGATGTGGAGCTGGTTTCCGCCGTTCAGGAAGGCGTGAAGTCACGCGGCTTCAAAGGTCCCATCTGGTGTGAGCAGGAGGATCGCATACGTCATTTCCACCGCGAACTGGATCGATACTTGAACGGTGAAAAGTAGTCATAGACTGTTATTCGGCGGTAGCTGAAATTCCCCCAGTCTCGATTTTCAACAAGCGCCTTCTTGCATATACATTTCCGATAGAGACAACAGCTGACCGAGCTGATAAAGGTCATTCGTCAGGGGGCGCAGCGCACCCGGCGCATCTGAGCGCCGGGCGGGGATAAATCGGGGAAGCGACGCTATATGCGACGGCTGAGAACAGCGCAAAAAAGTCTGGTTGGCGATCGGCCTTGCCCTCGCCGCCTGGGCGCTGGTCATCCTGATTTTCGTCTAGCACGGTTGTTGCGGGCAATATGAATTTCATCGCCGCTTATCCCCCATGCAAATGATATCCTGCAATTGATCCGATGATGCGAATATGATCGACAAACTTGAAATACGCGAAAGCAGACCGAACGACGTCGCCCTGATCGAAAAGCTTTATCCGGAGGCGTTCCCCGATGAGGATTTGTTGCCGGTCGTCAGGGCCCTGTTGAAAGAAGCGCCAACGGTTCTCTCACTTGTCGCGATTGTCGATAAGGTTCTGGCGGGACATGTCATGTTCACGCCATGCACGACTGGTGGAAGAGATGACAAGGTCGCGCTTCTGGCGCCGCTCGCCGTCGCGCCCGCCCGGCAGCGGCAAGGGATCGGCAGCGCGATTGTCAATGAGGGGTTGCAGCGGCTGGAAAACGATGGCGTCGCTCATATCTTCGTGCTCGGCGACCCTGCTTATTACAGGCGCTTTGGCTTTGCGCCTGATGATAACGTCGCGCCGCCATATCCCCTGCCGGAGGAATGGCGCGGCGCCTGGCAGTCCTTGAGCCTGCGCAGCGACACACCGTCTCTTTCTGGAAAACTTTCCGTCCCGCAACCATGGCGGCGACAAGCCCTATGGGCGCCGTGACTCATTGATGCGGCGCAGCCCTTAACGCGCGCCGGTTTTCGACAGCACAACGCCGAAAGTCTTGCACAGGATTATTGCGTCAAGACCAAGCGAGCGATTGCGGGCGTACTGAGAATCAAGTGCGACGCGCGCCTCATAGCTCAGATCGTTGCGGCCGCTGACCTGCCACATCCCGGTAATGCCCGGCTTGCATTTCAGGTAATAGGCGACGTCCTCCCCATATTTGGGAAGCTCGTTTTCGGTAATCGGGCGCGGCCCGACAAAACTCATTTCACCGCGCAGGACATTCATCAGCTGCGGCAGCTCATCAAGGCTTGTCTCTCTAAGAAGTGCGCCGACGCGCGTAATTCTCGGATCATTGCGGAGTTTACGCTCGCGCTCCCATTCCTCGCACGCGACCGGATCGGAATCGAGCAGCGCCTTCAAACGCGCCTCGGCATCCGGCGCCATGGTCCTGAATTTCAAACAACGAAAGCGCGCGCCGTTCATGCCGATGCGCTCATGCGCGAAAATAACCGGACCGTTTTGTAACACCAGAATACCGGCGATAATGAGCATCAGCGGTCCGAACAGTACAAGCGCGAAAACCGCACCCATAAAATCGATCGCATCCTTGACATAATGAGAAAGAACCGCCGTGAAAGATAAATCGGAGCCGTCCGATGTGGGCGTCATCGCCCAGTCAACATCGTGCCGCCAACCATCGCAACTCCCCTGAGACATCGGAACTGTTGTCACGGCTTACGCCTCATTGGTTCAAATACTGAAAACATCTTCATGGCCTTTCTCATTCGGTTCGTCAGTCATCCGTCGCCCGCCTTGACGCCCGTTAAAACCACCTTGCGAAACCACAGGCGCAAACCAGGAATGCGGGCAAGCAAACAATCCAGCCGATAGGCGCTGCGCATGATAACATTTTTTGGCGACTTCATGACCGCGCGGGACAAAATTCCCGCCGGCACGGACAGGAATTGTTGCGGATGAAGAGCAACGTCAAATCGTTCTTCGAACAATCGTAAATGCTTGCGTTTTATCGGCGCCTCATCGGGGGTGCGCGCTTTTGGCGTTGCTTTACGCACCAGAACGCCGACGGGATTCATATCCAGCGGTTCATTGAAAATCATTCGCCCGCCGGGGCGCAGCACGCGGCAGATTTCATCTAGCGCCGTAGCGTAATCAAGGTGGTGAAGAATACCAAAGCCGAAAACGACATCGAAGCTGTTGTCATCAAACGCAAGCTTATGAGCATCCATGAGGCGAAAATCGATACCGAAGCCGCACGCATGCGCCTTCTTTTGACCAAGATCGAGCTCGGCCTGCGAGATATTGATGCATGTTAACGCATGGCGGGGCGGCTCGCGGCCGTCATATACCATAGCCCAGCCATGGGAGCCGATTTCCAGGACGGATTTGACATTCTCCGCGTTCAGCGCCGCGCGAAATCTCTGAAGAATCTCGTCATGCCAATAGGCTTGGCAATGAGAAAGCACATCGTCATAAGTCTGCCGCTGAAGGCCCTCGTCGTAGCATTCCTGCTCGCGTCTGGCGCGCGCCGATAAATCATTCTCGTCAGAAATATATTCACCCACGACAGACAGACTCATAATCGCTCTCTATACTGACGCCTTCCGAAGCGGCGTATCTTGTTACTCCAATATTCCTGAAAACTTAATCTCGACAATACTCTTATGTCACAAAGCAATCTTGCAGAAAATATTTTTCCTATTCCATGTCTGCATTTTAATGGATCAATGAAATTCAATTTGTTCTGTATTCATATCGGTGCGTACCCAGCAGATGCGATCGCTCATTTTCTTCAAACTGTTTCTCAGGCAAAGCCTGCATAATTACATTCTTCATTTCACACTTGGGCTGGATAAAAAACCCAGGCTGGCAAATGCAGTAGCCGCTGGCGGATCGTTTTGATTCTTTCATGTTTGACAATCAAGCGACCAACCAGATCAGGAAGTGAACTTTCCAGCGCTTCGCGCAATACGAACCCGGCGCCGCGCGCCTTCAGCCAGCGGCCTGTCTCGCTCTCAGCCGGCGCTATTGCCGGAACGCCAAAATAACCACCCTCATAAATACGATTCGGAAGGAGCCAGCGTGAATTAAAGCCTGCATCATGAAAGTCACCAGCCCATATGAGATCAACGTCAGCATAGATCTTTGCAAGATCTTCAGGGGAACGATAACGGCCGTAATAGCGCATGTTCTGGTGTCGTTTAATGCGATCATGAAAATCAGGCAGCGTGATGTCCGCAAAGCCGTGCATGACAATTTCAACGCGGCTTTCATATTGACGGGCAATGGCCTCTAGCAGCTCAAAACTGCGCTGGCATCTCAATACGCCGAACCATCCAATGCGCAGCGGACGATCACCATGAGGGCTATCCATGCGGGTTTGCGGTCGGGGCGGCAGCAGCTCGTGCTGCGCGATACGGTTCTCAACAAGACAGGCCTTGTAAGCACCGGTATGATGAGGCTCAAAGTAGTCGCGCAGAAACGCAGGCGAACTCACCACCAGTAATGCAGTTTTCCGTAACAACCAGCGCTCCATGAAACGCATGAAGAGCCCGATGGCGTCGCGCCGATGCATCAGACGGTGAATATCCAGACATTCATATATAATCGGCTTGCTCAAACGCGACTTCACGAGCGCCAGGCGCGCGCATAACAACATGTCGAGATTGCGAGCGTAAATGACGTCGCATGACGCAAGAAGCGCGCGTGCGGAGGCCGCTTTGCCGGCGCCGACCCCAATTCTACCCAGCCGATGGACAAGTCGGCCGTCATATGTCCGACCAAGGTCAACTTTGGCCCAGCCGTCGTTATTGCGCCCACTGCGCCGCATAGCAAAACCTTTTACGCCAAAACCATTAGCTTCAAATGCGCGCACACGCCTCAAAACAGCGGCGTCATTTTCATCATGAGCAAAAAACGCGATTGATGTCATCGAATTGATATTACTGATATGTACACAAATTAGTTTGTCTGTTTGGCGTAAAGCCAATATCAAGAAACTAACGCGAATAATGCGACTTTGAACAGAGAAAAATGATGACGAATTCGACAGACTACACAGTAAGCGGACAATTTAATTCAATTATCGTTATTCCAGCGCTGAACGAAGCGCAATGCATCGAAAGCGTTCTGGATATGCTCAACGACGACGGCGATGGCGCAAAGTATCAAATCTGGGTCGTCGATGGCGGCAGCGATGACGGCACGGTCGATATCGTTACCCGGCGGACGTCAACTGATAAGAATATCCTGCTCTTGCATAATCCGGAACGAACGCAGGCGCATGCGCTCAATCTTGCGGCGCGCGAAGTGCAACGTCAGGGCGGTGTCGAATATCTGATCCGCGCCGACGCCCACGCGCACTACCCGCCGAGCTGGGCGCGGTGGCTTATCGATACCGCTGAGCAGCAAAAAGCGGACAGCGTCGTCGTGCCCATGAAAACGCTTGGCGGCGGCGCAATGCGCGATGCGGCGTCCGATCTTTTTAATTCATGGCTCGGCAATGGCGGCTCCCTTCACCGTCGCAGAGGTCAGGGCGGTTTCGTTGAGCATGGTCATCACGCTCTTTTCAGGCTCGAGGCTTTTCTGTCCGCCGGCGGGTATGACCCGGCTTTTGTCGCAAATGAAGACGCCGAATTTGATATTCGCCTTCGCCGCCAGGGCGGTCGCATCTTTCTCGAACCCCGGGCGATGATTGGTTATCTGCCGCGCGATAGCCTGCGAGGGGTCATTCGACAATTTTATCGAAACGGTCGCTATCGCTTTCGAACGAGCCGCAAACATAGGGCTGCGCCCGGCTTGCGGCAACTGGCCCCAACAATACTGGTCAGCGGTTTGGTTGCCTGCATCTTCGCCGGGGCCCTCATTCACCCGCTGCTTTTGATCGCCCCCGCGCTTTATTTCTGCGCCGTTCTGGTCGCCGCATCAGTAATTGCGACACAGAAGTCACCGCAGCGGGCCTGGCTTATCGCCGCTCAGGCGATCGCCGCGCATTTGTCATTCGGCGCCGGCGCGTTGCGCACCCTGATCGAACGGGCTCCTCGAACGCAAAACCAAACCGCCTTTGATGACGTTATGTCCAGCAATGAGTCGCGCGCTACTAACGCCGCATCGCTAAACTAGAAAGCACTTAACCTTATGCGAGATCTTCCTTTTATTGAACGCAATACGCGCCGCGCCCGCGTCTATAGCCGCCGATTTTTCCGCTCCGCCGCCAACCGCGAGCTTAAATACAATTGCTGTTACTATCATATTCCCAAATGCGGCGGGACATCCTTGTCGGAGGCCCTCCATGCCGTCATACCGATGCATCAACATATCGGTCAGGCGCCGGCCAATACGACAAGGCGCGCCGCGGCGATATATTTTGCTGATCACGATGATGAAATTGCTTTCGCCGATGACGGCGAACAAGGTGCATCGGTTTACGCTTTGCGCGAGCAGATGCTACTGGCTTTTATGGCCCATGACGATGCGCTGGTGCACGGTCATTTCCTCTTCAGTCACAAGGCCGATCGTCATTTCGGTGATCGCTACAAATATGTCACGATGCTTCGTAACCCTATTGACCGGATCATCTCCAACTATCGCGGCGCCAAACGGGATGGAAATACAACGCTGCCTTTTAGTGAATATCTGGACACGTTTTTGGGCCGCTCTCACGCCACTCATAATCTGCGCTACTTCTCCGGCAGACCTCATGTCGCAGTTAGTGATGAGGCGCCCGCCATTAAGGTGGCGAAAGCGGTTATCAACAAATTCTCGATCATTGGTTTCGTTGACGAGATGGATACGTTTGTTGAGCAGTTCGAGCGCCTTTTCGGTGCAAGGCTGAGTGTCGGTCAGTACAATGTCGGTAAAAATGAGCGACCGGATATTGCGCCCGCCGATCAAGCAAAACTGGAGGCCGCCTGCGCCGCCGATCTTGAACTGCACCAGTACGCGCAGAGCCTCATGAGCCGCCGGCAGTCCGGAAATAAAGACAGTTCAATGGAAGCCGCCTGATCAACTGAAAATCAAACCGACCAGTTGGCGAAGGCGCGCCCGGTCAGCGCCCGAAACTGGCTTGCATCATCGGCGACAGCATCCCGGACACGCTCTCTGGTATCTTGCGGAATGGGCGGTGTTTCTCGCTGCGCGCCAAAAGCATGCGAAAGCATACTTTTCATCGATGAGCGGATTGAGGCCGGCATCGCCGCTTTGATGCCGGTGATCGCCTGATGCTGGGAGATGCGCAACGCCCAGGCCGGGGTCATCGCCAAAGCTTCAGCGGAATTCGTTTTTTCCTCCCATGAAAATTCTCGAGTGTGGTCGACATCAAGGAAAGTGTAAATATCCGCAAGAGTCGTGTCAGGAGAGCAGACGAGATCGTCAAAATCGATAATCTTCAACTGACTTTGCGGAAACACCTCCAGAAAAGCACTGACCTGACGATAATACATGCTGCTCGCCAGAACATGAGCGCCTTCCCTGTCGTTGAAAATGTCTTCGGGCGCGCTCAGTCCCCCATGCACAAGGCAGCTATGGGCATAGTGAGAGCAAAAACGATCAACAGGGTCCCGAACGACATAAATCAGTTTCACATCTGGACGCATTGTGCGAATACGCGCCGGAACGCCTTTAAAAACATCGCCCTTGGTATAATTCGGGGACGCTTCGCCCAGAATGCGCTTACCGGATGGGAAAAGTGATTGATACCACTTATAACCACGGGGAAAATTTTTCTCCTCAATAAAGAAATCCGTTTCCTTCAATCGTGACATGCCGATTTCGGGATGGCGCGCCAAGCGTTCTGCAAGGCTGGTTGTGCCCGCGCGCATGGCGCCAATAATAATAAAATCCGGCGGCCTCAGCATCGGCGACTCTCCAGCGCTTTTTCCTCGGCGACGGGCAAGGACGGCGCAGCGATGGCGAAGAACGCGCAAATCAGTACGTGAACCAGCTCATGCTGACGAAAAAATGAATTGTTCACCGCCGCGCTGACGATCACGATGATCAGAAAAAAGAACGGGAAAAGGCCTGCCGGCGACAGCGAGGCGCGATAGTATGAAAATGTGCGCCAGGCATAAACCAACAGCACCCAGAACAAAGTCGCCAGTCCAGGCAAACCGAGGTCATTCCAGACTTCCACGCCAACATTATGAAAACCATTTACTGTGCCGATCAGTACGTGGCGTATCTGCAGGACTTCGTTTCCCTGCGCATTCGCCCAGAACGCCTGATAACCACCGCCAATGATCGGATGTTTATTGATTTCGCTGAGGCCGATATCCCACAACCATGTTCGCCCTGTCAGCGTTGCGTCTTTCCCGAAGCTCTCCAAAACAAGCCCTACCGGATCAGCGTCGCTCACAAAGGCCGCGACGGAAAATGCTGCTGCGACACCGGCCAGCCCGCTCACTGTAAAGAGTATCTGCTTCGGGCCTCGGTTGAATGCAAGCAGCGCGACCATCGTCACGGGAGTTGCAAGCGCAAGGATTTGCGATGTCGCAGACTGACTGAGTACCAGCAAGTAGCCTGCGACAATACCGGCGGCGAGAAACGCCAGACGGCGACGCGCCACGGCGATCGACATGATGACTGCAAT
The DNA here is from genome assembly GCA_965230025.1 of Hyphococcus sp. Classification (GTDB taxonomy): domain Bacteria; phylum Pseudomonadota; class Alphaproteobacteria; order Caulobacterales; family Parvularculaceae; genus Hyphococcus. The sequence continues at coordinate 82,375 of CBDDKD010000029.1, read as the reverse complement.
CGCGAAAAGAATGTTCATGCGCAGCCCGAGCGTATTTTTATGCGCAAACGTGCCGCGAAAACCGCCGGATTCATTAAACGCTTCCGGATTGCCGGAATAGAGCATGGCCAACGAAACAAGCGCGGCAAGCGTAAGAACGACAGCAAGCGCTGTGAGAATTTCACGCAAAGTGAAACGCGATCCAATGAAGATCGCGATCAATGTCGTCATCAACAATTGAAACCCGCCCCGCAAACTGACACCCGGCGCCAGTGACCACACAGTCGATATAATCGCCAGCATAGGCCAGATAAACACCGGCCAATTCCGCGATACGGCGGTCGTCAGCGCCCGCAGATCAAGGTTCAGACGGGCGGCGGTCCAGGCGTAAATCGCATACCAGAGATAAGTATTGATTGCGCCGTAACGATAAACCGCGCCGCAGGCCGTAAAAATAACAAAATAAAGAAGCAGATAGTCTGCACGATTGATCAAGCGAGAAAGCGCCGGCGCTGAACTTTTCGCACCAGCTTTGTGGTGTGCTGGAACCCCATCCGCCAGACTGATTGTTGCTGTCATGGCGCCGGATGCTCTTTAGGTTTCACTAACCACATATCCGCACATGTCGAACCTTCAAGACCTGATGGCTTGAAGGAAACGCATTTGACGCCTGCGCTCGCCGGAAGCGCGCGTTTGTTAAGCCGCCCCGCCCATTTATCAAGGTCTTTCGCCGCCCAGATATCAGCGATGATCTTTCCAGGATGTTGGGGCATCGTGCTGACGGCTCGCTCAACGTGATAGACTTCTTCGCCATCAACTTTCCAGGCAATGCGCCCTGGCGCCCAGATGATCGTGTAAAGATGAAAATCACTGGCAGCATCAAAACTGAGCGGTATGCCGACGCCTAACTGCGGCTCGCCGTCAACATAGAAATTCAGCTGCGCTTCTCGCGTATTGCGCCCGAGAAATTCGAAATCGATTTCGTCATGGGGATCGCCATAGACGGGGCCTGTATAAGTATAGAATGCGCTGATGACGCCGGAACCGCGCGCCGCCTTCATGACGACGTCATATTGTCCGTAATGATAGAGCCCGCGAGACTTGTAGGAAGCGCCGGTATGCCCGCGGCCGCGATATGGAATATCGCTTAACTGAAGCGTCATCAGGCCGTTTTCGATATGGATATTCTCCTTATGGAAGCCCGTGTCAGTTGTTGGTTTGCCGCTCGCACGATCATGCGTGCGCCACCAGATCGAGTCGTCATGTCGGTCAAATTTTGTGAATACCGGCGCATTCAAAACTGTTTGGCGGCGTTGCTGCGCGCTGGATTGGGTAACGCCCGCGGCGACAGCAATCGTCGCCGCACAGATCGCAAGACAACAACGTTTAGTTTCCATAGTTGATGCTCTCCCGCCCGCCGAACGCCGATGAAAGGACACCGCAATGAAAGGCGCTGCGCAAAAGCCAGTAACGGCGTTTTGAAATAGATAACGCACGAACGCCTGTCATTATAACGCAGACGGCAATTTTTCCGCAGGAGGCGACAGCCAAGCGCAAGTTGGTTAACAGCGACGGCGCCGCACAGTGCCTGCCATAGCTTTGCCCGGCTCGAAATTTTCGTTTCCGTATCCAGTGAAAGTTCAATCTTGCAGATTCAACCCCTTCATAGACAAGTGCAGAATCCGCAATACTGAACCGGGCGCCGGCGCGCCAGAGGCGAAAAAAGAACTCCGTGTCTTCGCCGCCGGTTTTTCCTTTTTTGAGATTGAAACGCTGTTCAACGAAAGAGGACCCTCGCCAACGCAGGATCGCATTCCCGGTATAACCTGTTTGAACTTCGCCGCCGCGCGCCTGCGGCCAGGTTGAAAGATAATCATATTCGCGAACCCAATCTGGCGTATCGTGTCCATACTGCGCCTTTACCGGTCCGAAGGCGCCATCAGCGCAGTTTTGTTTCGCCGAGGTCAGGAGCGAAGAAATCCAATCCTGTGAGGCGCGCTCATCATCGTCAATAAACGCGATCCAGTCAGCGTCGGCGTGTTCAAGGCAGGCATTGCGAGCGATTGAAATATTCCGGGACGGCGCATGCAGATAGACCACCGGCGTTTTCATCTGCGCCGCCGCACGCGACACATCGAGCTCGGCGGTGGGATCGTCGTCATTATCTGCGACGATGATCCTGATCGTGACACCAGACGGCAGGGTCTGCGCATCGAGCGACATAAGCGTCTCCTGCACGCCGGGCCGCCGAAATGTGCAGACGAGAATATCGATATCGGTTTTAGACAATTGGTCACAATCCGCGGTCATGATTCAAACAATTTTATGGGTCGGATCAACAGGCAACTTAGCCAGCGCAATCTTGTCGCTTTTCTGACGGAAAATTCTTATTTTTGGTTCAAATAATAGTTTCAATCCTGCGTTACAGTTGCGTAATTATACGTATAGAAACTATCATGACGCACTTATGTGGTATAACGGTTAGCTGAAATTCTTGATCTTGCACACAGGCGTCAATGAACGAACTAATGCGCTGGAATAGCGTCGATATAAATACTAATGCACCAAGCGAATCTGACTGGCGCATGCATAGCGCCTTCAGCGAACCTGACGTCCTTTCAATATTTCGCGCACTTGTTTCGAATTTGCATATAATTGCCGGCGTAACGCTTATCGGCGCCCTGATCGCTTTTGCAGCGCTTAAATCCATGACGCCCCAGTTTACCGCCAGCACAATGGTCATGCTGGATTCGCGCAGCACCATTCTTGATGAAACGTCCAACGTCTTTACCACGCTGCCGATTGCAGATGCATATATCGAGACGGAGATTGAACTAATCCGGTCAGACGCTATCGTCCGCCGCGTTATCGACAATCTTGGCCTGCTGACAGACCCGGAGTTCGCTGTCGGCGCCATTCCGCCCGGAATTCGTCAACTGGCTGAAGAGCGCGGCGCGACTGAAAGTCCAGAAAATGGCGCCCAACTGCTCGACAGCGTCAAAACCCTGCAGGTCGCAAAAAGCTTGCGCCAGCGGCTGGGCGTTAAACGCCGGGGGTTGTCGCAAGGGATTGTCATCAGCTTTCGCTCTCGCAGCCAGGTCAAGGCGCAAGACGTCGCGAATGCTTTCGCAAAAGCATATGTCAGCGACCAGCTGCAAAACAAACTGAGAGCTTCACGCCGGGCGATGGATTGGCTGAGCACCGAGCTTGAAGTCATGGCGCAGGAAACACAGGCCAGCGAGCGCGCTGTCGAAACTTACCGCGAGAAAAACACCCTCATCGGTGAAGGCGAGCAAGGGCTTAGTTCGCAACAATTACGCCTTCTGACCGGAGGGCTTGCGGCGGCGAAGGTCGCCAAGTCCGAGCTTAGCGTCACGCTTAACCGAGTGCGTCAATTCCATGGCGACACAGCAGCGCTTCTTTCAACGCCGGAAATCGCTGAAAACGCGACGATCCGCACGCTTCGAACAGAGCTCAGCGAAGCTGAACGCGCCGTCGCCGAATTCGCAAGCCGTTACAATATAGACAGCATTGACCGCATTCCCCCTTTTCAGGACGCCGTCGCGCGCCGGCGTTCAATCGAGGCGGCGCTCGACAAAGAAGTCACCGCTGCCGTCGCCGAAATCGAAGCGCAATTTACATCAGCGACAAACCTCGTCGCATCGCTTGAAGATGAGCTGAACGGGCTGCGAGCGAAGAACGCCGTTGTGAACACCGCCAGTGTCGGCCTCAATGAACTTGAGCGCGAGGCGGAAGGCAAACGCCGCCGTTATGAAGCGCTGCTCGCCGAATTTAACGCCGCCGATAATGTCGCCGCCGTACAGACCCCGCACGCGCGCATCGTCTCGCCGGCGGAGCTGCCCCTGACGCCGTCCGCGCCGCGCAAGAAAGCCGCGTTCAGCGCTGCAGTAATCTTCTCATTTACACTCGGTGTTTTCATAGCGATGCTGCGCGAACACTTCCGTAGGAGCATTCGCACGACAGAAGAATTTCAAATGGCGACAAATATCCGTGCGATCGGCGTCACACCGGCGTTGAAGGCGCGCAATCGCAATGTCGCTGAAGCCATGAGTTCAATCGTTCACGCAGCTGACGGCGCATTCTCCGCATCGATCCGTTCGTTGCGCGCCGAACTGGCGCTGGAAAGTCATTATGGCGCCTGCAAGACTATCGCTGTAACGGCGGCCACTGAAGATACCGGCAAAAGCGCCCTCGCCGCCGGGCTTGCGCGCTCAATGGCATTCGCGAAAATCTCCACCTTGCTGATCGACGCAAACCTGCAGCGGCCGCAGATTTTACCGCAATTGTACAGGAAGCGGGATGGCGCCGACTTCGGCGACGCATTATCCGGTGAGGCGCCCTGGCGCGATGTTGTCGCGCGCGGCAAGTCGCTGCCGCTGGATATCCTGGGAGCACGCCGCCCGATCTGGGATGAAAGACTATACGAATTCTTTGAACAGCGGTTTGAAAAGATGCTTGGCGAATGGCGAAACGAATATCAGGCGATCATTGTCAATACGCCGCCTGCCCTCGTCTCTCCCAAAGCCAGAGCTATTGCGCGCCATTGCGACGATGTCGTTCTGTGCGTGCAGTGGAATGAGACCCCGCGCCGCGAGGTGCTGGCGTCTATTGACCTTCTCGGCGGCGCTATTGGCGCAATGCCAAAAGCAGTTCTGATCAATGTGGAGCAGAGAGCCTTTAACCGAATGGAGCGGCGTGATCTTGGCCCTCTCGCCGCATTTCGCCTTGCTCAATCGACTGCGGGATAAAGCAATTTCGGCGTTACCGAGAAAATCGAAGCGTTCGCCCCGGTTTTGATTCGCGTCAGTACGAACAAACTCAACTCCCAAAGTGAATAGACAATCGCCGTTGCGGCCGCCGCGCCGGCAACGCCAAACACCTTACCCGAATACGCGACCGCTACGACCAGAATGGTCAGTGCAATAAGGGAAGCGCCAGACGCTGAGCGTCGATACCCCGCGATATTCAGAAGCATCTGGTTTGGCCCGAAGATGGCGGCGCTTACCGGGATGAGCGTGAACCAGATGAGCGCCTGCACGCCGCTTGCATATTTGTCGCCAAACAAGCCAAGAATAGGTTCGGCAAAAAAGATTACGAAGACTACCGAGGCAACCGCCGGCGCCATTCTTAAAAGCGCTGTCTGTCGCAGCGTCTGGTCTCTCAAGAATGTATCGCCGTTCGTCATGGCCCGTGAAATTTTTGCGCTGGCGGCAATATTCACTGCAAGTACGGCAAACCGGATAATGGCGACAAAGCGAAACGCAATTGCATAAGTCGCAACATCGCTCGCACCAAGTCCGAGGGAGGCGGCGAAGATCGCGGCGTATTGAAGGTTCTCCTGCAGCAGAATAAGCGGCGACAAATATAATCCGTTGGCGAGCCAATCCCGCCATGCGCTGAAATTCCTGACGTGTTCGCCGCCAAATTTTATTTTTGCGCGCAATACTAGGAATTGTATGATCGCGGCGATAACGAATGCAGCCAGAAAGCTCGCACCCGCCAGTATCGGTGTTGCAGCGCCGGCGGTTACCGCCGAAAGGGAGAATATACAGAGCATCGCAATGGGCTGCACACTGGTGCGGGGCGCCGACCCTCTGAGCGGGGCGCCAACCGCGGTCGCAATCGACCCGGAAAATCGCAGCCAGCCCATAATAGGAATCGCCGCCGCGGCAAGCCAAACCAGCGTTTCATATTGTGCCGTTGTCTCTCTGCTCCAAAGATAGAAAGCAATATAGAAACCCAGGACCGCGAAAGGCGATATGGCGATAATCATAAAGCGCCCGAACGATAAAAACCCTCGCGCCGCTTCTTCCTGATCGTTCTCCTTCGCCGCAACCACAAACCGGATACTCCCGGATTCAATATTCATGGTGACAAGGAGCGATATTAAAAAGGCGCCGGACATAATTGTCAGAACGACGCCAACATCCGCCGGCGAAAGAAAGCGCGCAAGCACAAGTGTGAAAAGGAAAGATGCAGCCATGCCAATGATGCGGCTTGCGACCAGCGCGCCGGATGCGCCGGCGAGCCCTTCAAGCGCAGCTTTGGAACGCTGAATGATGGCAGCGGAATGCATGCCACCGCCTTCGCATAAGGCGGCTAACACAGCCTGAATTTGGTCGTTAAAACCTTGTTAGGTTGCACATCCCTGCAGGAGTTTTTGGAATCAGGCGCGAAGACCCCGTTATCCGAAAATATAATCTGGCAACTTTGGCAGGCTTTGAGTGTACCCTGATGGTTCGGAGCGTCGATATGGAGACTAAAAGTTTCCTTTACTACAGACCTGCACCTTTATTTGGAAAAACTTATGTCTATGCTACAACTTCATGTGAGCAATCCATCGTAGCGTCCATATCTGCAAGTGGATAAACCCAGCGAGTAATTTGAGATTCCTAATGTCTGCTTCTGCGCACTTAAGAGAAGCGCATAGCGGTTTAGATGGGGTGAATTTAGGATACTTCTCAAGCTTGGTCGGCGTCTAGGGGTCAGCGTGTTCCGGCAATGCTGGAATAATATATCCGCCGATCAATTCATTTCGCCAGCGGCCCCAGATACCGCCCATCCCATAATTGCCCCCTGTAAAGACGGCAACCAGTTCCAGCTCAGGAATCACCACAACAACCTGTCCGCCATTACCCGTTGCTTGATAGGAGGCATAAGTGCGGTCTCCAGCGGTGACCTTACCGACATGCCATATGTAAGCCTGCAATCCGCCGAAATAATTATTGGAAAAGTCTTCTTCGGACAGCCCGGTCGCTTCAGGGGTGATGCGGCAGTTGGAGAGATTAGAATCCGGTTAAGGGTTAAGCCGGTGGGTTAAGCTTATGCGCCTTTCACTGTCACCAGTTTCTTTAGCACAGAGGCAGCATTGCAAGAATTTTTCTCTATAGGAAGCGCAAGTGATTCAACTGGCAAAAACCGTGAGATGCAAACGCAAGAAATGAGTTTACAAAGAAACCGCCGCATATAGATTTTCAATCATAGCCGAATTATGGGTCCTTCCGGGAGAAAGGCAAAGCGGGTAATTCGATCCGCGGCATTTTTCCAGGTGCAGCAAAATTAAACTGGTTCACGGTTACGGTTCAGGCTAGCAACTACTCATTCCCAGCTGCCTCCAAGCGCGAGATTGAGATTGACCCACTGCTCCAGGCGTGCGCGCTCAACGCCAACGCGGTTGCTGTCAGCGGAGAAAACCCGTTGTTGAATGACGAGCACATCAAGCAAACTGGTTTCACCTTCCTTATATTGTAAATTAGCGGAGCGAAACGCTTCGTTTGCATTGGCTGCTGCGCGCTTTAAGGATTCCTCCTGCTGCCTGAGAACAACGCTTTGGTCTAAACCGCTTTCAACTTCCTGGAACGCTTCCAACGCTGCCTGACCATAAGCAGCGACAGCTTGCTTTTGTTCTGCTGTGGAAATCTCAACTTGAGATTGGCGCGCACCGCCATCGAAGAGCGGCGCCAGAAGATTGCCCCCTACCGTCCAAGCCACATTGGCTGGATTCAGTAAGTTCGAAAGCTGGTTCGAGGAGCCGCCTATAGTGCTCGTCAGGCTGATCGCAGGCATTTTCGCGGCTTTCGCCTGATCAAGACTATTGAACGAGGCCGCGACCTGACGTTCCGCCGCAATAATATCCGGACGCCGCTCCAGCAGTTCTGACGGCAAGCCCGCAGGAGGCGTGGCCGGAGTCTCTGGAAGCGCCACGCGCACCTCTAAGTCAGCTGCGGGATAGCGACCCAAGAGAACTTCCAGCGCTCGTAGTGCATTTCGTTTAGAGCCTTCCGCCGCAATACGATTAGCTTCAGCTGAAGATAAATCGGATTGCGCAAGCGCGAGATCTTGAGACGAAGCGAGACCTTCTTCATATTGCGCGGTGACGATGCGGTTGGTTTCTGTCAATGCATCAACGGTCTTACGCGCGACATCTGTTTGGACACCAGCCTCAATGGCGATGAAATAGGCGCGAGCGACCGCCGCCGCTAACGAGTACTGCGAGAACCGATAGTCCGCCTCCGCCGCTTCCGCGCTTGCCGCCGCGGCCTGTTGTCCGGAGCGAATACGTCCCCAGACATCGAGCTCCCAATCCACTTGCAATCCCACATTAGCGCTGCCGCCACCCTGGCCTGCGCCATTGACGCCACCGGACTGACTGCCGCTGGCGACGAGATTGACTTGAGGCTGCAGCGCAGCGCCGGCTTGTTTCGCGAGCGCCCAGGAGCGTTCCACATTCGCCGCCGCCGCTTGCAAATTCCTATTGTTGACCTGCGCTTCGCGTACCAGCGCAGAAAGCTTTTCATCGCCGATAGCATCAAGCCATCCGACTTGCACTTCGCCTACGGACTCTTGCGCGCTCACCCAGACCTCGGCGACCTCCGGCAAACTCGCCCGCGCCGCAGAACCCGCCTCTTCTCTTGACGTAATCGAAGCGCAGGACGCGAGCGCAAAGGCGCCCCCGCAAAGAAGAAAGGCTTTTGTTTTCCCGACAGCCATTATCGCCCCCTTAAACCGCCGCCGTCTCATCACGGCGAATATTGAAAAATATGGCATATAAAACAGGTGTAATCACCAGCGTAATCAAAGTCGCGAAAGTAAGCCCGAAGGCGAGCACTACCGTCATGGATTTGAAAAACGCATCGAAATACAAGGGGATGACGCCCAGCACCGTCGTAAACGCCCCCATCGTAACCGGGCGCAAACGGCTGGCCGCGGACTCAACGAGCGCGTCAAATCTTGGATTTCCATCTGCAATCAGATTGTCTGTATGGTCGACGAGAACCAGAGAGTTTTGAATCAAAAGCCCCGAGAGCGATAACAATCCCAGAATGCCAATAAATTCCAATGGAATCTGAGTTGTCACCAAACCGATGACAACGCCAATAATCGCGAGCGGCACAACCGACCATATAATCACCGGCTGGCGGATTTTATTGAACAAGAGCACGACAACAAGCACCATCGCCAGAAACCCGAGCGGTATCGTGGAGGCGAGGTTTCCGTTGGATTCCGCAGAGTCACCCGCTTCGCCGCCCCACTCCAGCGTATAACCGTCGGGTAATGGGATATTCTCAATCCCGGGACGAATGCGCGTCAAAAGATCACTCGCTAATTCATCCGGATAGGGATCTGTTTGCGCTTTGATCGTCAGCACACGGTCTTCACGCGCAAGACGCGCATCGCGCCAGACGGAGCGCACGCCATCGACAACCTGGAGCAACGGCACGACCTGTCCGGTTGTCGGGCTTAATATCTGAATATCGCCGATGTTCTGTAATCCTTGACGCTCGTTCTCCGGCGCGCGCGCAATGATCGGAATCAGGTCATCACCTTCGCGAAAGACACCAACATTTTTGCCTGTGAAGTTTGTATTCAAGGCGTCAGCAAGGTCTTCGCGCGACACCCCGACCCGTTGGCCTTTGCTTTCCGAATAAATCGGCTCAATCGCGCTGATCGGTCTACGCCAATCATCTTTGATAGAGCGTGCGCCGCCGTCGGCAGCCATAATCGCTTTCGCTTCATTGGCAAGGCGGCGCAAAACAGCCGGATCAGGCCCCTTGAACGTCGCTTCGATTTTTGATCCGCCCCCGGGGCCAAGCACGAAGCGCCACGCTTTTCCCTGTCCGGTTGGAAATTCTGAATTCAAGAAGGCGTCTATTTCTCTGATGATGCGGTCATTCTCATTGTAGTCTTCAGTCTTGATCAATAATTGACCGTAAGCAGAGTTTTGCGATTCAAAGACGTAAACCAACATGAAACGCAATGTGCCGCCGCCCACAAGGGTCTGCACATGCTCAACGCCTTTAAGTCCGCGTGCAAACTCTTCAAGCCGCTTCATGTCCTTATTGGTCTCGGTGATATCGACGCCCTCCGGTTTCCAATAATCAACCACGACCTGCGGCGAGGTCGAGGCGGGAAAGAATCCGGCTTTAACGAACTGAAACCCCCAGATCGCTGTTGAGAATATTCCAATCGTCGCCACAACAACAACCCATCGGGCGTTGATCGCGTTGCGAATAAACGATTTGTAAATCCGGAAGAAGGAGCCCTCCTTTTTTGTTTCGGAAGTCGCTTCCACTTTGTGCTCGCCGAACCACATATAGCAAAGCAGCGGCGTCAGGGTGAATGCGAAGAACCAACTGAGTCCCAGCGCGATCATCACGACCCAGAACAAGTGGCCGGTATATTCCGCAGTCGCCCCAGGCGCGAAACCGATTGGCGCAAAGGCGATAATGCCGACAAGCGTACCGCCAATCAGCGGCTTCATGTTTTTGGCAGCGACCTCTTTCACGACTTCCAACTTGTCGCGGCCCTTCTTCACGCCGACCAAAATCCCGTCGGTCACGACAACGCCATTGTCGACCAACATGCCAAGAGAAATCACAAGCGCGCCAAGGGATATACGATGCATGGGTATGCCGCTGAGATGCATGATGAAAAGCGTCGCCGCCATCGTCATAAATACTGTAACGCCCATAATAAGGCCGGACCTAAAACCCATGAAAATAAGAAGCGTCACAAAAACGATGACAAGCGCCGCAACAACATTCAACGCAAAGTCATTGATCGCCGCATCAACAATTTTCCCCTGATGATAATATTCGTGGAGTTCGATTCCGATGGGGCGGCGGCTTTCGGTTTCGCGCAGCTTTTTGTCTATGGCGTCGCCAAGCTTCACGACATTTGCACCGGACACATTTGAGACGCCAATAGCTATTGCCGGTTCCCCATCATAGCGTATCAAAAAGGAGGCCGGCTCTTTCAGTCCTCGCGTCACATTCGCGATATTGCCTAGTCGGGTTACGCCCCCTTCACTCGCATCACTGATGACCAAATTTTCGATGGCTTCAACCGTTGTAATGTCGCCGGTCGGCTGGATCACCAGACGTTCGCCGCTTAAATAAATATCGCCAGCCGCAGTTACTGAGTTTTGCTGGGCCAGCGTATTGTAGAGATTGTTCAGAGAAACGCCGAGCGCAGCGGAGCGTTCTCTGGAAACTTCTACATAAATGACTTCCTCCTGATCGCCGGTAATCGTCACATTGGCAACGTCATCGACAAGCAGGAGATCGTCGCGTAACTGTTTTGCATAATTGCGTAGTTGCACGAGTGAGTACCCGTCACCGGTAATCAGATAATAGAGTCCATAAACATCGCCGAAATCGTCATTGACAATACTTGATCCTGCCCCTGGGGGCAGCGATCTTTGCGCATCTTCGACTTTATTTCTGACTTTACCCCAAATAACCTGAAGGTCGGCCTTGCTGCGGGAATATTCGTATTTGATATCAACGCTAATGCGAGACAAACCATCAGAGGAAACGGATTCAACCGTCTCAACTTCCTGAAGACCCTGTAAGGCCGTTTCGATGGGCTCGGTGACTTCGTTCATCACCTCTTCCGGCGAGGCGCCAGGGTAAGTCGTCATGATTTGCGCCGTACGGATCGTAAATTCCGGATCCTCGAAACGGGGCATGTTCTCATAGGCAAGCCAACCGCCGGTCAGGGAGGCTAAAATAACAATCGCGCTAATAAGGCGATTGTTGATGGCGAATTCAGCGAGATTCATTCTATGCGTTCCCGCCTACTCTTCCCAGGGGCGAACTTGCATGCCCTCGTGCAGAAACGCACCGCCAGCTGCAACAATGGTCTCGCCTGTTTCAAGCCCCGACGTAATTGACAATACATCGCCAACGCCATCGCCGATGGTGACTATTCGTTTGGACACTGCCATCGTATCCGGCGCGACGACCCAGACAAAACGCTCATCGCCTTCCGCAACGATCGCGGAACGCGGCGCCGTAACCGCACTCTGCTCAAGACTTGATCCCAATATGGCTTCTGCTTCGACCCGAACGGTCGCGGTCATGCCGGGTAGGATGATCAGGTCTTCCGGAGGCTCAAAGGAAAACCGTACTTCATAAGTCTGCGTATTCGGATCGGCTTCGGTGGAGGCTTCCTTGAAAGTCGCGGGAATCGCCACGTCCGGCGCAACGTCAAGGACAACTCTTGTCGACAAAGGTGTGAACTGCTGAGAGAAAGCGACAATTCGCGCAGGCACGTTGATGATCGCTTCCACGCCATCGCTCTGCAAGGTCGCAATGATTTCCAGCGGCTGAACGTTCTGGAACTGCTTTACGGAGACCGTTGAAATATTTCCTGCATAAGGGGCGCGCAACGTCGTATCGTTAAGCGCCTTCTCAGCCGTATTGAGCGCCGCGCGCGCAATATCGCGCTGCGCTTTGCGGCTTTCCAGAATACTGGTCGCGATTGCGTCTTGCTCAGCAAGGCGCCGGGCGCGCTGATACTCCGCTTCCGCGTTCTGATATTCGGATCGCGCCTGTGTCAGCCTGTTCTCATAGTCCGCCGTGTCGAGCTGGGCGATGACCTGGTTTTGCTCCACCTCACTGCTCTGAACAACGTTCAATTCTTCAATCCGGCCACCGACTTCAAATGCAAGCTGCGTTGAACGCGAAGCGGAAATGACCGCAGGAAAACTTGATCTTTGGAGGTTGCTGGCCGCCTCGACCGTATACAGAACAGCCGGGCGCACCGTTGGCGCTGACGGCGCTTCCGTTTCTGGCGCACATCCCGCGCAAAACGCCGCGATAGCGCCCGCCAGCGCAGTAGTACAAAGATTTCGCCTCATTCGCCCCTCGCTCCACGCAAAAAATTGCTATATATAACAGCCGGTTAAATAGCAACGCGATATATATTAGGCCGGTTCGGGTCCATCCGATAGGAGCGAGAGTGTGATTTTACAATTACTGGTCGGCACGCTCGTGATTTCACTTTCCGTCGCCACTCATGTGATTTTCATTGCTATCGCGATTTTACAGTTAACGCGTTTGGGCAATTGGCTTGTGTCAGGTTCTCATATGATGCGGCTCGTCATCGCCCTCATTGCCGTAACGCTCTGGATCATGGCGGCGCATAGCGCCAGTGTATGGCTTTGGGCGCTGACATATATGGCGGTTGGCGCCTTCGAGGCGCTTGAGCCTGCTGTGTATTTTGCGATCGTCGCGTTCACTACGCTCGGCTTCGGGGACATCACCCTGCCTGTGCAATGGCGGATTTTATCGGGTCTATCAGCGGCAAACGGATTAATCCTGTTCGGCCTGAGCACAGCCTTCCTGATCGAGTTCATATCCAGATTGCGTCAGGCGCAAATCGACACTGCACCCTCTTCAAAGCGACAATAGTTAGCGCGGAAGTCACACAGAAAACAGCGTTTTATAGATAGCCAAGCGCCATCAAAAAGACCGCCCAAGGTGCAGGAAGACGCTGTAATCCCCTTCTTCGGCGAAACCTGCGCCAAAAAACGCGGGACCAAAAATTGTGTCAGCACCGAGATAGATACTTCCTGATGCAATATTGCGCGTTAGGCCCTGCTCGAAGATATCGAAACTGACATTAGCGTACTCAACCGTAGCGCCGACATAGACAGGAATGTTGAGTATTCTGTCGGTTCCTGTGATGCGCTTATAAAACTCGACAGACCCTAATACATATTCATTGTTGGGAACTGAGTTCTCAGAAAACGCCGAAAGCTGTCGAAACCCGCCAAGCCGTAATATCTCAACCGGTTCGCCATTCGCGTTCTCGACGCTTTCCGCCTGGGCGCGCAAAACCACGCCGACCCCTTTCACGACGAACGGCTTCATGAAATGAAGACTGTATTTCTCCGTTTCGGCGCCGTCTTCGAAATCATATAGAAGCTGACCAACCCCGCGAAACTGAATGCCGGATGTCGCCCAGTCCGCCCTGTCCAGCGTATCGACGCCAAAAAACAACCCGCCCCCGCCAAGCGCGTAGTCTGTTTTCTGAAAAATCTCCGGATCAACCGAAACGATCGGATCCAGATTGCCGATCGTCGCTATTCCCTCCAGCGCAATTACGCCCCACTGCCCGAACTCCCGACCGACCCTTAGGCGTCCCGTGCCCGACTGCTGCCAGAACTCGGCGATCCGAAAATCACCAATATCGAACAGGATTTCCTCGCCGCGATAGCTGACAGCTGGAATAACAAACATTCGTCCCTTGCCGCCAAAGGGTTGATATAGTTCCGCGACGACACCCACATCCGAACCTAATTGAAACGCTAAACTCGCTTCGCCGCCGACGGGACCAAAAGGTCGCCGCGACAAGCGGCCCAAAAGTCCATAATAAGCGTCGCCATTAAATGTCGTCGAGGCGCGCAAGCCCGCCTGAACCAGCGTCCCTTGAAGTGCGCGTGGCGAGACGTCCAATATCGCAGCGCCACTGGCGAGACTGAGATCCACTTCCCCAAACGCGCCGAAAGCCGCCAAGTCTTTCAGCTTACGGTCTGCTGTTTCCGGCTCGTCGAGATCTTCAGCTTTGTAATCCAATCGGCGTCTGATGGTGTCATCATTAATCTCCGTACGATTGGCGATGATGAGTTCGCCTGTCGCCGGCGCGCGATTATAGGGGTCGATTTTTATATCACGCGACGGCGCCGCCACTGTTTTAATTCTCGACAATTGATCGCGAAAGCGTTCCGCCTCATCCCGGCCGGATGCAAACGCTGCCGTCGCAAGATGAAAGCTTGAGGTCGATAGTCCCGTCAGATCCGGCCGGATCAGTATATCGTCTTCATCCAGCAAAGTGGTTTCTTCCCGCCAGTTCCTCCAGACCGACAACCGGATCAATTGCTGTGTGGTCTCAGCAATGGACGGCGACCCTTCGATTGCAGGCGGCGCCACCGTAGTGTCGATGGCGATGACGATATCGGCGCCCATCTCCAGCGCCGTCCTGATAGGGAGCTGGGAGGACATGCCGCCGTCAACAAGTGAACGTCCTTGATAGTATCGCGGCGCAAAGACGCCGGGCACCGCCATGCTGGCGAGCATTGCCTGGACGACATCCCCCTGCTCAATGGCGACAGGCTCTCCGGTCGATAAATCAGTCGCGACCGCTCTATAGGGCACACGCAATGCGTTAAAGTCCTCTTCGACGGATAGATGCGCCAGGAGTCGACGGTAATGCGCACGCAAACCGCGCATGTCGCTCAGACCGCCAGGGAGTCGCACGCCTTCTTTTGTAATTCCCGCCGCGTATCCCGAAAAATACTCATCTTCAATTTCCTTTTGAAGATACGGTTTATCGCGGCGCTTGATTTCTCCGCGAAAAATGGCGCCCCAATCGCTCGTCTCGAAGATTTCCGCAATCTCGTGCGGCTCGTATCCAGATGCATAAAGACCGCCGATAACGGAGCCCATACTGGCGCCGACAACACAGTGAATGGGAACACCCATTTCTTCAATGACAAGGAGAGCGCCGATTTGGGTTGTCGCGAGCGCGCCACCGCCGCTTAATACGAGAGCAACGTTCTGGCCGTTCGTATCGTCGCCATCGCATGCAACCGCAGAGGCCATCAGCGTCTGCAAAAAACAGAACAGGCATGCAATATAGCGACTAAAGAGCATTCTTGCGGACCCACTTTTTAACACTCAAACGTCCCGTGCAAATCTGATTGCTATTCCGATTCTATATGAAAACGTTTACGGACATCTCGAAGGCAAGACTATCTACTAGGAAAACCTGACCAAACTCAGAATAAAGACTGATTTTCATGGACGATAATGTCATCCTCATCGAAAATTTCCTCGCTTATACGATTGGCATCGTCGTTTATTTCGCCGGGATGCATCTGAATGACCGCGTGGGCTTTTTGCGCGCCTACAACATACCGGAGCCGGTGACCGGCGGCGTATTGGCCGCAATAATCGCGCTTTTCCTGTATCTGGGCGCTGGCGTCGAACTCCAATACGAACTCGCCACGCGCGACACGCTGCTGGTCTATTTCTTCACCACCATCGGGCTCAACGCCAGACTGTCGGATCTCCTGTCCGGCGGTCGGCCGCTGGTCATCCTGCTTGTTCTGACCCTCGGTTATATAGTGCTTCAGGATGTTGTCGGCGTTGCAACGGCGATGCTTATCGGCCAGGAAAAAGCCGTGGGACTGCTCGCCGGGTCGGCGTCGCTCATTGGCGGGCATGGCACGACAATCGCCTGGGCGCCGGAAATCGCGGCCAATCACGGCGTGCCCGCCGCCCTTGAAATCGGCATCGCATCCGCAACGCTCGGACTGGTGGTGGCGAGTCTGCTTGGCGGGCCCGTTGCAAAATTCCTGATGGCCAATCACAAGATTGATCCGTCGAACTCCGATCAGTTGATGGTTGGCATACCCCATGAAAAGGAAGATACGGAACAGATAACCCATGTGAATGTGATGCGCGTCATTCTCTGGATGCATGTCGCTATCATTATAGGATTCATTCTAAACGAGGCGCTTGGGGAAGCCGGGCTGCGCCTGCCGCTTTTTGTGTCTTGCCTGCTCGTAGCGATTGCGCTTTCGAATACGCTCCCGCACCTTTTCCCGAAACTCCGCTGGCCCGCCCGAACGAAAGCGCTGGCTGTCGTGTCGGATTTTTCGCTCGGTCTTTTTATCGCCATGTCGCTGATGAGCATGCAGCTCTGGTCCATTGCGGGTCTCGCCGGACCGTTATTTATCTTGCTAACAGCCCAGATCGCCGTAACGATCATATTTATTGTCTTTGTCCTGTTCCCGTTGATGGGACGCGACTATTTAGCGACTGTATTGAGTGCCGGCTTTGCCGGGTTCGCACTCGGCGCCACGCCAACGGCTGTTGCGAACATGACGGCGGTTACGAAGTCACACGGCCCCGCGCCAACCGCCTTCATCATCCTGCCGCTTGTCGGCGCATTTTTTGTCGACATCACCAACGCTTTCGTCATCCAGTTTTTCCTGAATTTATGACTGAGAAAGCTGACGGAGACCATTCATGATATTGCAGAATATAAAATTGGAAAGAGACCATATGCCCTGTCGCGAACGCCCTTGAAGGCGCGCCCCGTCTCACCAGCGCAGCCAGTCGGGGTCTTCGAAGCGGATGCGGTCATAGCGGCGGCGCCGGCGCCCTCCCGTCCGGCGACACGATATCCGACGACGACCATCCGGGGATGGCGTAAGGGTCTATCGCCGCGAGCGTCATCGCGGGCGTCCCGTCCTGATCCGGCATCAACGCCTCCCTCGCCTTAAAGGGGCCAAGCCCCCCTTGGAGTCCGGACGTCGCTAAACCGCGATGCTTGCACAACGGGGCGCGGCTTTTAGCGCGCGCGAACGCGCGCCTGGACAGCACCGCACCGTCCGGCCCCGGACGAAACGTAAGGGGCGGCAGGCGACGAAAGGCAATGCGGGATCAGTGTTCCGCAAACATCTTACGGGGTTAGCGACGCCCCGCCCAGATGCGTGTGGGACAAAGCGTGGTTTCCAGATTCAACGCCCGAGATCAAGACTTATTTGGGGAGTTGTAGAAAAACGGCATCGGGCGGCAAAGTTCGCTTTATGCGCAAACGTGGATATGCATTCAATGACACTTCTTTAGGTTCCGCCGGAGCAGCCACCAATTCACTGGCCATGCCGCAATAAATCCAGCGGGAACCGCAACCATAATTCCATACCAGAAAACAGGTTCAAAAACTGATCCCGCGTTTATACCGCCCATCTGATAGTCAGCATAGTTCATCGCGATTTCCATGACGCCTATCGAAACGGCCTCACCGATCCAAATTAACTTTAGCGCTTGCCAGAAAGTCTTCTTCTCACGGCGCATCACGGGAACAACGCCCAATGTAAAGCCGGACACATAGGCAAGCGCCGTCGCCAGGCCAATGGTCAACCAAACGCCAAGACCGAGCGTGACGCCTATGGCTAACCCAGCTACCTCGCCGATGATGCATCCTGAAAGGCAGTGCACTGTCGCCTGAGCAGAAGTAATCAACTGATTTGATGAAGAGCCGTGATGGTGAGTATGATTAGTCATCGCATTTTTCTCAACAATAGTTAAAACCAAAGTCGCAATCCGGCGACAAGGGAAACGCTTGACGGGTCTTCGCCGTCAGCACGGACAAAATCTGCCGTTTCGCCAACTGAGCGCTCCCATTCAACGCCGATATAAGGCGCAAATTCGCGTTTGACCTCATAACGCAACCGTGCGCCAACCTCCGCTGTCGACAAGCCAGAACCAACACCGTTTTCGGCAACGTCCTGTATGGCGAAGTTGAGTTCGGTGCGGGGTTGCAAAATCAGGCGCTGGGTCAACAGCAATTCATATTCGAGCTCAACGCGCGCGGAGACATCACCGTCATCGCTGACAAAAGCGGCGACGTCGACTTCGAACCAATAGGGCGCAAGCCCCTGAATGCCGATAACGCCGAATGTGCGATCGTCGCCCGGCGCGAAATCATGTCGAACGCCCGCTTGAAAATCGAAGTAACGCGTAATAGCACGCGACCACAAAGCTTGGACTTCTGCGTCTTCAAATACATCTTCGTCGAACGAGTATTCGCCTTCCGTTTTGACCCAGATTTTATTTTTATCACCGCCATACCAACCCTGCCCGTCCCAAAGAAAAATCGGCGAGCCCTCATTGGAGCGATATTCAAGCCGCTCTCCTTGTAAGAAGAACATTTTGGCTGCGCCGTGCTCTTCTTGAACGGCGCGGCGCGCTTCCGCCATCGCGGCGGGGTCCCAATATTCGTCCGCCGCTGACCAACCCTGCTTTTCTTCTTGGTTATCGGTGCTCTGCGCGACCGCCGGAACCGCGAAAGCGGATATCGAAACGGTAGAGAGGATCGCGGCGAGTTTGTGCACAGGGTAAAACATCAACGCTTGCCCCCATGGTCCATGTCGCTGTGATCCATAGCCTCATGGTCTGCCGGATCATGATCCATTTTCTTGTGGTCCATGCCGTCATCACCGCGGGGCTTATGACCCATCGCACCGTGATCATCATGATCGCGCATGGCCATTCGCGGGCGGATCGAGACCACCTGCATCATCCCAGCGTGCATGTGCATCAAGAGGTGACAGTGAAACGCCCAGTCGCCCACATGCTCTGCGGAAACGTCATAGGAAAGTTTCTCGCCGGGTTTCACAAGTACCGTGTGCTTTCGAGGTTTATGATCGCCGCCATCATTGACGAGATCGAAAAACATGCCATGCAGATGAATCGGATGCGACATCATGGTGTCGTTGACCAAAGTCATCCGGACCCGCTCGCCTTCGTGAAAGACAATCGGATCGATAACCTCGGAAAACTTCACGCCGTCAAAGGACCACATATAGCGTTCCATATTTCCAGTGAGGTGAAGTTCGATTTCCCGGTCCGGCGGGCGCGTATCGGGATTAGGTTCGAGACTGCGCAAATCGGCGTAGGTCAACGCCCGGTGCGGAACGTTTTCCAATCCCAATCCCGGTTCGTTCAGCCGATAAACCGGCGCCGTCGCAACCATATCGACGCCTGCGCCGCGTTTATGATCGTGGCGTTGCGCCGCCGTGGTTGATGCGTGGCCTTCATGGCTGGCTTTTTCACCGCCCATATCGTGGTCTTCTTGCATATCATGATCGCCATGCGTCTCGCCATCATCCCTAGTGTCATGATCCATGGCGCCATGGTCTATGGTGTTGTGATGCATCGAAGATTCTTTTTTGCCAGCGTGATCCATCTGTTGATCGCCGCCGCCATGATTGCCGTGATGCGCCATGCCCATATCGCGCATGGTGAGTGTCGGCCGCTCGCGCAGCCGCGGCGCCGCTGCGCGCATCCCAGGACGAGGGCCGAGTGTCGCAACGCCCATACCGTACCGATCAATCGATTCCGCAACGATTGCGTAAGCTTTGTCATCGCGCGGCTCGACAATCACGTCATAGGTTTCCGCAACGCCGATTTGAAATTCATCCGTTTCAACCGGCCGGACGTTTAATCCGTCCGAAGCAACGACGGTCATCGGCAGGCCCGGAATGCGGAAGTTGAAGATCGTCATCGCCGAGGCGTTGATGATCCTCAAGCGCACACGCTCACCAACATTGAAGACGCCATTCCAATTGTCTGATGGCGCATGGCCGTTAATAAGATAGGTATATGTTGCGCCGGTAACGTCCGCGATGTCCGTCGGCGACATGCGCATGGTTCCCCACATTGAGCGATCTTCGATCACGCCGCTAAGGCCCATATCGTCAACCGCTTCAACAAAATCGGAAACGGTGCGCTCCTGAAAATTGTAGACCTCGCTGTTCTTTTTCAGCTTTGCGAAAATCCGGTGCGGGTTTTCAAAGCTCCAATCGGAAAGCACCAGCACATATTCGCGGTCATAGCTGACCGGGTCGCCATCTTTGGGATCGATGATGAGCGGTCCGTAATGACCCAGTTGCTCCTGAAGTCCTGAATGAGAGTGATACCAGTAGGTGCCGCTTTGAGGGACCGCGAAGCGATAGGTGAAAGTCTCCGCCGGTTTGACGCCAGGGAAGGAAACGCCCGGCACGCCGTCCATATAGAAGGGCACTAAAAGCCCATGCCAATGAATCGACGTGTCCTTCATCAAATTATTTTTCACGTTGATGGTGATGTCGTCGCCTTCGCGAAATCGGATAAGCGGCGCCGGCACAGTTCCATTGACGCCCACCGCTTCGCCCGCACGCCCGTCGATGCGCACCGGAAATTTCGAAACGGACAAATCGAAGCGCGTTCCCGAAAGAGCCGGCAATCCGAGATTGCCATCGCTCGATGATCGGGCCCATGCTGGCAGCAAACCCGTGGCGCCAAGCGCGATACCGCCCAGGCCGGCGGATTGAATCAGTTTTCGTCTATTTAACATGGGGTAGTTCCCGAATTGATTGGCTAAGTTTGATGAACATCGTCGCGTCGTTTTCGCGCCAAAAGCGCAAAACAAAACACTCGCACCGCGCCAAACGCGGAGCGTCTCTAGCAATCAAATCAGGAGGCGTATTTTTAGAGAAACGGGCGTTGCGATGGGCGGACCGCGCCACAAAAATGCAAAAAGCTTGGCTGTCCGGCTTCCGCCATATGTTACCGCCTCAACAGCATCTGCTACAATTATTTTGGCGACCGGCGCAAACCCGAACGATGCAAGCACGTCACTCTTGACCGACGCTTTGTAAAGCGCGGACGATGCGCAGTGTTCGCAGTCGCCACCGCCAGATCCGCACGGTTCGGTTTGTTCGCCGTAATTGTGATGGCCGTCTGTAACGCTATGACTTTGGCGCCCTGTTTCCGTGTGGGCGCCAGGCATGTCATGACTGTTCGAATGACCGGCGCTCACATTTTGTGAGAGGCAGGCGCATGCGGCATGGCTCGTTCCCAGCATCAGGGCGAGGAATGCTATCAAAACCGTTTTAACAGGTCCGTGGGTCACGAGCTTGACCAGCCTTTCAACACTCATTATCTATACCCCCTGTAGGTATAAGTCAATGAATAAATCCGAAGCCACAATCAAACGCTTAAACCGCATTGAAGGACAGGTGCGCGGCATTGCGCGCATGCTGGAGGAAGACCGCTATTGCATTGATATTCTCCATCAAATGCAGGCGGTGAAGTCCGCCATGGCGCGGGCGGAAAGCGAAATCCTGAAAGACCACGCCGCAAGTTGCGTCGCTGAGGCTATCTCTTCAGGCAATAAAAAGGCGCAGCAGGAAAAAGTCTCCGAGCTGATCGATCTTTTCGACAAGTTGAAGCGCTAACGATAATTCTTTGATCAAAATTGACGACTGCACGCCCGGTGTTGCGCGATTAGTAGCCGCCCCCTACCCCTTCGCCCTCTCCTCCAACTCCGCGAGGTGCTCGCGGCAGGCGGTTCCGATGAGCATGAGGAGTTTCGTGATGCATTCGTCCTGCCATTGGAGGGGTTCGGGCGTTGTCTCGTCGTGTTCGGAGTAGCGCGCTCCCACATAGGCGCGGCGGAGGAGTTCGAAGAAGCGGTCGTAGGGTTTTTGGCCGCGGGGCCAGGCGGCGCGGAGGCGCGGGTCCATGTCTTCCGCGCGGCTGCGCAGTTTCGAGACGTTGTGTTTCTTGGGCATGTAGAGGGACTTTGTCAGTAAATACACCGTATACGCACTTTCTGCTGCTTGGTGAAGAAAGAAGGCAGAGTGTTTAAGTCTTCCATTGCGCACCCCCATACGCGCAAACTCTAAAAAGCCTTCCACCTTTTCCTTCCAGTCGTCAAAATACCCTCTCGCCAGCTCAAGGGCGCGTTTCGGCTCCGGCGGCACGGGGTTTCCCAATTTGTATTTCGCCTTGCCGGAAGGGCTGCGCTCGGTCAGCTCATAGAGCATGACGCCGTCGCGAATAATGTCGGAGAAGAAATACTGCCCCTCGGTCAGCTTGGCGTTCACGTCGTCCATGGTGTGGACGATGAATTGCGGCGTCGTCTTGATCTTCGGATTGCGCAGCAGGCGATCCTCCGCCCCGTGCCAGTAGGCGGCCATGTCGGTCAGCCTGTCGTCATTGACGATAATGAGAATGTCGAAGTCGGAGAAATAGCCGCCTTTCGCGTCCTCGACCCAGTCGCCGCGGGCGTGGCTGCCGAAGAGGATGATCTTCAAAATCCGCCCGCGTTTGCGCTTGGCCGAGGTCGCGGTCTTTTGCTTGTCCTAGAACTCCTCATGAAGGATCTCGACGACGCGGGCGAGCTCTCGCTGCTTGCGTTCGGGCGGATGATCGAGATCGGTTCTCAAGGGGCGGCGCTCCGGGGTGATTTGCGCCCTCTATATAAGGTGATGCGAAAGGCGCCGAAAGCCGGGGCGCTCTCCTGACTTATCAACGTAAATCAATAGCTTAAAAATGGTGGAGGGGTTGGATTCGAACCAACGTACGCTAAGCGGCCAGATTTACAGTCTGAATAACCTTGTCTACCGCAATCTACCCATGTCAACAAATCCAACCAAATCAATACATTACGCTGCCTACATGTAAACTGTTGTCCATGCGCATCTCCCCGCAGCGCAAAGCTGAATGCACCAAAAATGCACCAAATTGCCAGCACGAAATCAACTAATTAAAAGTCAGTTTATAGTTGTTGTGACCGGGCTTCATTGAGTGGTTTAACTAAAGTTAGAGCCTGCCGGCGCTTTCAGCGCAAGTCATCGATAGCTTTGGAGGCAAGACGGCTTCGGGCGCGAGCAGCAGATACCCAGGTATGAGTGCGGGCGTTTAGCGTAGTAGAAGAGTCGCCATTGTTCGACGAGCACCTGCGCTTCCTGCAGTGTGTAGAAAATCTCACGGTTCAGGCATTCGCCCCTCAGTTCCCATTGAAACTTTCACAATAGCTATTCCCAAGGCGATCCGGCTGCGATGTAGAGTGTCTTCACCTTTAAATTGCCAAGCCAATAACACACAGCCCGCGCGACAAACTCCGGTCCGTTGTCGCTGCGAGTGTGCTGCGCCAGCGGCGCGAAGAGTCTAATACTTTCCTGTCACTGCTATTTGAATACGACCGTTTTATCGCCGTTCAGGATAACCCGGTTAGACGCATGCCATTTGACAGCGCGAGAGAGAACGCGCGCTTCAATATCCCTACCCGACTCAACTAACTCAGTCGCCTTTAGTGAATGATCTACGCGTTCAACATCCTGTTCGATAATCGGTCCTTCATCCAAGTCGGTCGTCACGTAATGCGCAGTTGCGCCAATCAGTTTGACGCCGCGTTGATGCGCCTGATGATAGGGGCGCGCACCTTTAAAGCTCGGCAGAAACGAATGATGGATATTAATGCAGCGCCCGGACAGCTTCGCCGCCAGACCGTCGGACAGAATTTGCATATACCGGGCTAGCACAATAAGCTCGGCGTCGTAGGATTTCGTGAGTTGGTAAAACTCCGTCTCACTTTCGAGCTTTGTCTGTTTAGTGATCGGGACGTGATGGAAGGGTATGCCGTACCACGCAGCCATTTCCGCCATCATGTTGTGATTGGAAATGATCGCCTTGATGTCGATCGGCAAGGCGCCGCTCTTCCAACGATGTAGAAGGTCGTTAAGGCAATGCCCGGATTTCGAAACCGCGATGATTGTCGCGATCCGCTTCTCAGCATCGACAAAGGTCCAGTTCATATCGAACTGTTCTGCGAGTTCTGAAAAACCTGACTTAAATCCATCAACATCAAATTCGCTGTCGTCCGCAGCGCGAAACCCGATGCGTGAAAAATAGCGCCCGGCATCCGGATCGCTATAGGCTTTTGTCTCCTCAATGAAGCCGCCGGCTTTGTAAACATATGTTGAGACGGCCGATTGTATGCCGGCGACGTCGGGGCAGTGATAGGTCAACGTCCAGGACCGCATCTTCTGAAGCTCTCATTCCAATCAAGTTGCGCGCCATAGGACGGTGGAACCCGAGATTTGACACTACCCCGTTTGGGATATCGCTTTTGCGCTACCCCGATGAGGGTATTGCTGGCCCATGATGAAATGAACGAACGTTTTTCGCATAGAAGCGGATTCTTAGCATCGCGCTCGTCTTCGGATTACATGAGGGAAAATGAGCAAATCGCTACCTGGTTCAGCACGCATTGTTATCGTCGGCGGCGGCATAATAGGATGCAGCATCGCCTATCACCTCGCCAAATATGGCGAGTCGGACGTTGTCCTTCTCGAACGAAAGAACCTGACTTGCGGAACGACCTGGCACGCAGCCGGGCTTCTGACGACGCTTCGACATTCTGAAAACGCAACGAAGCTCGCAAAATATACGCTCGAACTCTTTAAGACCTTGGAGGACGAAACCGGTCAAGCGACCGGCGTTATCAATACCGGTTCCATTCAGATTGCCTCAGACGAGGTGCGCCTCGAAGAGATGCGCCGCGCTCCGCCATGGGGATCGCGGTTTCAACCGACGTGAAACGCTTGTTGCCGTCAAATTTAACATGGGTGATATCGCCATCGCTATCTGCTTTGGCGTCTACAATTTTCTTCTTAGCCATATAAAGGCATCCTTATATTGATGCCAGAGACAGTTGACTTAGCGACTCGAACGGGTAGACAAATACTCGTGCACAAAATCTTCCGCCTCTGGCGGGTTTCTGAAATGACGCCCCTCCAACGGGCGTCATTTTTCGTTGTGATCTAATTCGCCCAAGCGAGTCCAGTCTCATTTTGTTCTTGTGGAAAAAGTCTTTTTTCGCCAGTGCAAGAAGCATTTAGCTTTTTGCTTAGGCGTGAGTGGTGCCACCATCTCCCCAAAGCCGTGCGGCTATCCACAGAAGACGCCAAAATCCTGCTTGCGTCGCCCGCGCGTCTCCATAAGCGCGCGCGATAGGGTGGGTCATCAATCAGGCGACGATGAGGGCGACTTGCGGATCAACTGACTCTCAGCGCCGCGCATTCCCGCGCGGGGCGGGAATCCAAATCCGCACAAGAATAAGCGTGTGAGCAGACGTCCAAATGACAATGTCTGTTTATGCCCGCGTTCCAGGCTTAAGCATCAGTACATCTCAGACTAGCTTTTTTTCGTTTCCAAAACTCTTCTCCGCCGCAACGGCCAAGAATAACCTCTGGTAGCACCCAGCCCACAAAAAAACCGATGAGAAACCCTGCTAATGGTAGAGCGATGAACCTGTGCCTATAAAAAATCAGACCGGCATTCACCGGCCTGATTTCATTGCATTTTCGATTATGGGTTCCGTTGATGGATCGGCCGCGATCAGTAAAAGCAATGGACGGTGCCCTTCTTCCTGACTTTCACAGTAATCAGTCTTTTTTGAGATCGATCCTAATCATAACGGGCGGCTCCAATTTGTTAAAATCGAGCTTTTTGTACGCCGGCGCGAAACCGCGTTTGTGCACGATGCAATCAATTGAGGAATTTGCATAAGGCCGGGCGTCAATTTTAAATGCCAAGGAAGCGGTGCCTGTTGAATCCGTCATCTTTCTCATTTTTTGACGCCCTTTCTCGCAGGTTATCACCGCTCGAAAAACGCCGGAATTTGAACGCTCATCGGTAACATTAAATATCACTGTCTTCGAAATTTCACCGGTTACACGCCCAGGCAACTCGGGCGGCGTTTGCGCCTGAGCGCCGGATGATACAACGGCTAAAACAGCCGCTGTATTTATAAGCTGATTTACAATTTTCATGGTTTCACCTCACCCACAGCAGTCAGTGAAGACGCTATTTACCGTCGAACAGCAGCCGCCCGGATAATTCGGGCCGTGACGGCGGTGATTCCTGTGATGATCTGCACGAATTCTTTCGCGTTCAACTTGCGCGGCAATTACGCGGATGTCGCGGGACAATTTGTTGAATCTTTCCTGAGCGGAGTTCCACCTCTCCTCACTGCGTTTGCACGACCACTCATTGTGGTTATTGCGTTCGATACAGCGCATATAGGCTCCACACTGTTGCGTAACAAACCGATAGGATGCTTCGATTTCCGCTTCATACCAGTCAAGTTTTTCCATTAAAATGGTATCTGTTTTTTCCTCAAAAGAGCCGTGCTTGTTCTGATATTCCCTGATGGAGTATTTTGAGCTGTTCGTGACAGCCAGAGAGGTCTGCTTTTCTTTAGCCAAAGCATCGACATTACAGATCTGTTGTGAAACCTCGAGTTGAAACCGGTTTTTTTCCGTTGGCGTCACACATCCTGTTATCGTCATTGCTAGTCCAGCCGAAATTAATGCAAGTTTCTTCATGGGTAAGTCCCCTTTCCTGTCGATTGAATGGTTATTCATTTGGGTTGCAGCCGCGTCCGACACGCGACATTGATTCAGGCTTGTTCAGATCGCCGCTTAATTTGCGCCATCGTTTTTCCGGTGTGTCGTACGCATATTTTGCGCGGGCCGACCTAGCCGCCGGGTGACCTGCGTCAGCTGCTTCTTTCAAATAACTGTCTGCGCGTTCGGCGTTTTGAACGGCGTCACAGATTTTAACGCTGGAGAGCACTGTTTGCGTGCCATACATTAACGCCAGGTTCCACGCGGCGTCCGGATCGCCGCGTTGGGCGGCCGACTCAAGCCAATCAAGTGCAAAATCCGTGTTTTGCCTAACGCCCAATCCGCCGGCATACATAATGCCAAGCATATTTTGCGACCCAATATCTTTGGCAATCTGAGCGCCGCCACAAATTAAAAGAACAGTTTGCTCCGCAGACAGAACGCCAGTTTGATCAAACCACAAGTCGCCTTGAAAGTCGCGAATAGCTTCACGCGACGCCGGACCATGACGGTTATCAATTTTGCCATTATAATAACCGAGAGCTGCAAGGGCTTGTTGCTTCTGTTTCATTGCAATAAGAGCCCCAAGCGGATTCTTATCGTAGTCTCTGGCAATCCTAGAAAGACTCTCGACCGTGTATTCACACGTCATTGATTGGAATTGAATGCGTTTCGCCGCGTAGTTCGCTGACTGCGCGCCGACGCCGCTGCCTATATCCATTGCGGCGCGGTAAAGGTTCAACGCCCTGGCCCAGTTTTCTAGAGCGCTTTCAGCATCGCCTCGTTTTAAGTAATAGCGCGCCCACTTGTTAGCAGATTGCGCGTTTTCTGCTTCTTTACAAAAACCTTGCATCCAACGGCGGCATGGACCGCCTTCGGGAGTGGTTATAAGTTCTGCCGATTTCGATTCTTGTGCGCCGCGATCTCGCCAACCGTCCCAATAACCTTTTTCATACCCATAACGATAAGCCGTGATGATCGCCGCGATTACGAGTGCCGCAATAAGTATTATCAAGATAATCTTGATGATTAATTCTGTAATTTCTCCAGCCTGAGGTTTCTTTTGCGGGTGTGGCGGACAACAGTGAGGAGAAGGGTGACAATGCGGATCTGGGTGAGGCGGGCATATTTGTACATTCCCGTCTCTTTTTGACGGTTTGTCAGCGCAAGGGTCACAGCTCGATTCAATTTCGTGGGTGCAGAAAGCGTCAATATGACCACAAATGTCGCCCCTGCTACGGCTTCTGAATATCATGTTCTTTCCCCTGTTAAGTTGAACACACCTTAAACGCCAGTGAACGCAGCGACGACGTAACTTGAAATTCCGTCAAACTCTGGAAAGAACATTAATGATCGCCCGCCCATAGACTGTGACGGCCGTCACGGAAGAAAGTTTTTTTAAGTTTGAGTGTCGCGGCGTTATGATTTAGAGACGGTTTGCCGCGAGACGATTCCAACGAGAAATCACTATATGAACTCAATAACGCTGGACGTATTAACGACCAACAGGCTCTTTCAGTCGCTACCAAAAGACGCCATTGAAACGCTCGCGTCTGCTGCGCGTCCTGTTTCTATTGGAAGTAACGCCCTGCTTTTTGGCAAAGGTGATGAGCCTGACGCTATTTACATTCTAAACACAGGTGAAATAGCGATAGAGACCATTTCCGAACATGGAAAGCCAGTCCGCGTCTCTACCTTGCATATCGGCGATATGATTGGAGAGCTAGGCGTATTAGGCGGCATACCCCGCACAGCCGACGCCAGAGCCACCAGCCCGTCAACGCTTTTAAGAATTGACGGCGCAATCTTTATTGCCGCCGTAAAAAACAATCCTGATTTCGCGATGAGATTTATCGAAAATCTCATTGGCCGTCTTAGCAATACAAACAACCAGATAGAGAATATTTCCTTACGCCCGCTACGGGTCCGTATTGCGATAGCGCTTTTAGAAAAAGCAAACAATCTTCCTGAAGGAAACCGGGCAATAAAGTTAACGCAATCTGCTTTAGCTGAAGAAGTTTCGGCAACGCGAGAAAAAGTAAATACGCATCTCCAACATATACAACGCACCGGCGCTGTTTCTCTTGGTCGCGGCAACATAGAGATAGTAAGTCTTGAAAAACTCAAAGAGGCGGCCCAGGCAGAGTAACCAGTTTTAAGGAAGGAAAATTGCAAGCGCCGCAACAGTTCCAAAACCACTGGCGAAAGCGCCCTTGCGACTGAGGGGCTTGAAATAAAAAACTGAAGATGCGCCAGTGATCACCAAAGCCGCAATTGCAATTCTCATGGCCGCCCACTCCGGCGTAAACCGCACAACCCAGATATCGATCACGCCGGCAAGATTGTGCAGCAACGAACCGTCTGCCGATACCAGAAAATCAACCGCGACAGCGATCGCCGCCCCGACGCCTGACAGTAGAAAAAGTTCAGTAAAAGGCCTTATCTTAAGCATGATCCAAAAAGATCGTTTCGGGCGCCTAATGCGTCACCAGTAAAATCTGAAGGACTAAGAGCTGCAGGACTAAGAGCTGCCGCGATTTCCTGTATTTTCTTATAGCTTAGCCCCCTGGAAGGGTCTGTAACGGCAGTTACAATCAGGCCATCGCCGCCTTCCCAAAAACCATAAAATTGATATGATTGCGGTTGGCTGTGCTGGGATATTTAGTGGTGACTGACAGCGCCGTTTTAGAAAGCGAACCGCGCCGGCGCCTGACAACGGTGATGGCGGCGGACATATGCGGCTATTCCCGGCTGGCTGAGATCAATGAAGCCGCCGCGGTCAAGACCGTTGAAATCGTATTCGCGGCTTTTGAAAAAATCGTGACTCAACATCACGGGCGGGTTTTCAACCGCGCCGGCGACGGATTTTTTGCGGAATTCCCAAGCGCTGCGGACGGCGCGAACGCCGCTGTCGCCTTTATCGACGATATCAAGGCGCGCGACACGCTTTCGCCGAACGCGCCCAATGCGCAAGTTCGCGTCGGCGTTCATGTGGGCGATGTCGTCGATCAACCTAACGGCGATTTATTAGGGCACGGCGTCAATATCGCCGCGCGGCTTCAAAGCGAAGCCGAACCGAACGGCGTTTTAATTTCTTTGCACGCTGTGAATTTGGTCAGGGACAAGGTCGACGCGCAATTCCGTCGCCGCGGACCAATGGCCTTGAAGAATATCGACGAGCCAGTAGTGGCGTTTGATATTAGCAGCTCAAAAAATAAGACATTCTTACATAAAATAACATTGATCGCCTCTAAAATCCGAGCGCTGCCGAAGGCATATTCCATTATCTTTGCATTCAGCATTAGCGCATTATTACTGAACTATCTTATCGCCGGTAATGTTATAAAAAAAATTGCCGACCTAAACTCAGAAACTAGCCCTGAATCTTACGAGGAACATACATTTACTACCGCACAGGAAATACTAAGGCATAAAACTCGATCAAAAAGCGAGGAGGATTTTCACACAAATATCCTGAATCGATTGAGGCTATCTGACGAAAAAGCAAAGAGAGATGCGTTCACTCTGCTCACAAATCGAGACTATCATGCTGCGCTTAAAAAGCTGACGGTTGATTATGAGGATAAAAAGCCCTCGTTATCACAAAATGAAACAATTTCGTATCTACATTTGCTTGGCGCCCTATCAATAGATAGACGGCCCGATAAGGCTAAAGATGCGTACCAAGAGATATTGAAGAATAATTCTGAGGACTTTATCGCACACGTGCGGTTAGGGGAAATTTGCTATTATCAATCGAACTATGATTGCGCAAACCAAAGCTTTAGCAAAGCCCTGCAGATAGGGGTCGCCACATCGCGATCGGGAATTATATGTAAGCATTAAACATGCCGCTTCATTAACGATCGAAGAAAATTATAGCAAGGCAATTAAAATACTGCATTCCGCTTTGGCGGAAGCCGAAAAGTTTGGTTGGGACAGCATCCAAGTTTTAGCTCTTAATAGAATCGCATATGTCCACCTTAAGACAAAAAATTTTGAAAGCATGCAAGAAGCTCTCCAAGGCGCAATTTCTGTTGGAGGCGATCACTACCCTGACGAAATGGCTTTTTCATATTCAGCGCTAGGAAGGATGTATTTGAACTCTGAAGAATTCGAAACTGCGCATGCTTACTTTTTAAAAGCGCTAGAAATGAACTTGGACATCCACCGAACAACCGGCATTGCCGACACGTATTTTTATGTTGGAATTGTCGAGTATGAATTAGCAAAAGCTAAGGAAAAAACACTTTGGATTTCACGACTCTGGCCGAATAAAAAATATTCAAAAGCTCTGAATGCTTTTGACAGAGGAATAGCGCACGCAATGTTACGCGACTCTGACGCTGCAGAAAATCAGCTAAAAATGATGAATATAAAAAATCATATTGGCAGAGCGCTTGTTTTCAAGTCCCGAGGGAATGCGGCAGAAGCCTGCACGGTTATGCAAACGGCAGCCGCTATCGATCCGTCTGGTGAGCTTACTTACAATCCAATGACAACCGATCTAGTGTCTAGAATCGGTTGTCATTTTTTGCCGCTTAACTTTGCACCGGCAGATACATAACTATATTCTTTTAGTTTTTATCATCTTTAGGGCACGTATCTCTATCAGGAGGGCAAGCAATTCCAACTTTAATAAACTCCTGTATTGCTAGCCTTGTTGGGCCATCGTCAAAGTCTTGCATTACGGCGATCTCCAGGCCTGCATCAGTGGAGGATTCTGCAGCGCTTAGCGGATGAGGGGCTTCGTGGCCGGATACGCCGGTTTTCTTGTCTTTATTCGGGTCTCTATCTGCCGACTTGGATGTAATCGAAATACCTAGACTAACATAGGCAAGCTTTTTATGTTGATCTTCTTCAGCAGGAATGGACGCATCTTGATGCGTCTGCCTTAGCAAATTAGCGGCGCGCAGCATCACAATTCTATAGAGCAGGTCTTTTGATTTTTGATGCTGCTGTAATTGTGCGTCATTCCATACCCTCACTTGACCATCAGGCAACTCGCCTCCCGGCCCTACAGCGAGGCAGTGAAACAGGTTTGCGTCAAATTTAGCCATACGATTTTCCTTTCACGATAAGTAGTTATGGATGCTTTTCTGGAGAATTTGACAGCTCAAGAACAAACGCTATCGAGAGCCGCCCAAAAACTGCTGCGTGCTCTTTACTAAAGTCAGTTACGTCAAAGTTATCGCAGCTTGTATGAATGTGTTGGTACGTTTGTCGAAGAAAACAATCCGCTTCAACCGCTCTTGCTGCGGGTCGCCCAACCCCGGCCCAAGTCTCATGATCGCTGTTCGGGCCACAAAATACTGGTAATATAGTAGCGTTCGTTAGCTTCTGATAATTTTCATTAGCGTATATCAGATAATCGCGAAGCCAGTGACTAGTGTATGCTCGATCTTTATCTAAATACACATTTCCAAGACCGCTTCCAGGATACATAACCATATCTAAATTTAGATATGCTATGACATCAACATTGTTATCATCATAATACTCTGCGATTTCACCTGACCCTACTTTGCCGTGCTCCTCATTCGCGTAAAAATGAAATTCTACCGTTCGGGACGCCATGGGTTGCTGTAAAAAAACTCGATAAACCTCAATTAATACAGCCACTCCTGAAGCGTTGTCATCGGCGCCGGGAGCACGAAGAAGTTTATCTTCAAGAGATCCTTTATTGGTCGAATCTAAATGCGCACCAAAAATAATTACGTCACTTTGTGTGTTAGATTGCCCGGAATTTTTTCCAGGAACTTTTGCTATGATGGATAGCTGCTTAGTGTTTTCGTGTGGAAAAATTTGAATTTCAACCTGGCGCTGGGAGGCCTTAGCTAAGTTTTGCAATTCAACCTGTATATCATCCAAATATTTATGGGGAAGCGGCGCGTCATGATATCGGGTCGGGTATTTGGACAGTTTTTCTAGAAAGTTTTTAATCCTTGCGGAATCGACATGTTTTATGGCTCGTTTCACTATCTCCACATGTTCGTTAGTCCGCTTCGTTTTTCTCAACTTTTTATTATACGCATCAGCGATTAACGCATATTCTTCATTCGTTTTTACCCAATTCCAAACAGCATCTAAATAATTTTTAGGATTAATTGAATTACGTATGTCTCTTTCAGATTTTCCGCTTGCGTTAAAAATCAGCCGATACTCTCCGGGCCTGCCGCTTTCATGCAGTATACGTTCTAAATATTCTACTTGCTCACTGCTTACAACTGCAACTGCAAGCTCCAGAATGTCATCTTTTTCAAGGATGACAGCTTCTATCTGTTGCAAAAGTTCATACCTACTAAGAACAACAAACGCATCCCCGTTTTTTTCATTGCCTTCTGACAAATCTAACTCCGAGCGAGATAAATTCACACTATGCGTGCAAGCAACCAGAAAAAAACACACTAACAAGGTGCTAACCAAAGCCGGCTTGTAGGCAAAATGTGGAGCTAATTTGGATATCAAATCCACCATACAGATTTACTTGTGCTATATTCTTCTGAGAACCCCGCCGTAGCGGATAACAACATAAAAACTCACAGGTAATCAATCACTACTCCACCACGCGCACTGTTTGCGTCGTTGGCCGTTCTTCCGCCGTTTTTTGCAAGTTCAACAATTGCTGCGCCAGCGAAATGATTTGCATGGAACGATGCGGCTGCGCGTCCGTGGAAATCGGCACCCAGTAACGCGCGCCGTCAAGGCGCGCCGACAATATTGTGCGCGGCTGTTCTGTGTCTTTCGACACGCAAGGGGACAGGGCGTCTTCTTTATGCACTATTAGGAGGGGTTGACCGTTAGATAGCGCATAGGGGCAGTGAGCTCTGGCGCGCATATATTCGCCCAGATAGTAGAAGACGCCCTGAATCGAACGAAGGACAATATCGACCTGATAAGGTCCAACGGTTATTGCCGAGACGACGTCTTGATCAACGTCGCCGTTAAAATCAATTTGCGCGCTTTGCGCAATTTCGAATGGGAAAAGCTCTGAAAGCGAAATGACTGTCTCAGCGCCATTTAAGTTTTTAACGCCGCCAATTAAGTTTTGGGTGACTGGCGCCAGCGCTTCAATTGTTTCCTGTTTTTTGTCAACATCGCACACATATTTAACGGTTAGCGTATCCGCGCCCCCGCTTCGGCGCAAGATATATCTGGCGTTTTTTCGAAGATTGCGCAGATCGCTATCGCTGCGGACGGGCGTGACATCAAATTTCGACCCGCTCAGTTCATAGACATCCTTGAGCGCCACAGCTGTAAAATCAGATAGGCTGAATAATTTTGTTTCCGTCTTTTTTGTTTTCGCCGGCGCGATGGGAAAACAGCTCACAAATTCAGCAAATCTAGCGGCGCTCGCTGCGTTATCCGGGTCATTGCCAATGCTTGTAACAAGCGCACCCTTTTTGAACGACACCTCGCCCGTATCTTCATCATATAAATCGTCCCGGGCGTAAAAATTCACCCGCTCGATATACACATAGCTTAATAGATCGTCGCGCCAGCCCTGATGCAGAAAATGCGCGATCATGCCCGGCGTTACCGACGTAATAATCCCGTTATAAAATGTCTGGGTGTCATGGACCGCAACATTAAAGCTGGGGCTTGACGTAACGCTCGCATCAATTGTCGGAGAATAAACTTCTTTCGCCTTGGCCACGCCGCTTGTCGTGAGCGCGCCAACGTCGTCAAAATTCTCTGTCAACGCGCTCCCGTTTAGCGTGGCACCAAATTTTCCAGTTCCTTTCACGCTCATGGAGCCCGTCAGGCTTGATATGGACGTGAAGTGCATGGGCTGACGTTCGCTAGCACGGACAATGTTGAGGAAGGTGATTTCATTGGCCGACTGTGCAACAGCCTCGTTGTAGTCGACAGCAATATCATGGATGCGGCCTGGAAAGGCGCATGCTGTTAGCGACAAACTTGCAAGTGATAGAAATAACCTTTTTGCCAACATCGAAAGACTCCTCAAAGCAGCGTTCAAGTCCCCTTGCTGCATGAGGCTATAAATCTATATAAAAATGAACTTCATGACTGTAACTTTGGTCACAAACATGGGCCATGCTCTATGGCTTCGTACCTAGCACTGCGCTCACATATTGACGTATACCTGTGACGACCACTGCGTGGGTAGATCCCGAAATGCAGTATTTCCCAAAAACAGGTCAAGTCTATATTAAATTCATTTCTCTCTTTGCTTAAGGCCGCACCTCATCATTGGTGGAGAAAGGCCAAACTACTGTTGTTCCCCAAACAGAGTTTCTCACGTTGCCGGGTTGGCCAATTTGTCCAGCTTTGCGCGATTTCATGACGTCGCATTATCCTCAAAGCTTGAATAATCGGGCTTGGCGCTCAGCGGTCAGGCTCCCGTGGTAAGATCAAGTTTTGACCTGCAAAAAGGGAGATGAAGATGAATTACTATGCTGGATTGGATGTTGCATTGCGCTCACTGGCGCTTTGCATAGTTGATGCTGACGGCAAAATTGCCGCTCGACTACGCCAAGTCGATTGCGCTAAACGTCCAGGGTATTCATTTCCGGTTTTGCGCGCATAGCCGGCATCCAGCACTTGGATGCTAGATCGCCTTTTGGATCAAAGAAAGCGGCTTTGCGTTCGGATTTGGCAGCGAAAAACCCAACCCATGCGTCGGTCGATGATGAGCACCACAAGCGACTAAAGAGAGCGCGCCGACCCCCCCCTCACCAGCGCAGCCAGTCGGGGTCTTCGAAGCGAATCCGGTCATAGCGGCGGCAAAAGAGCTCCGCCGTCGGATAAAGCCCTAAAAGCCCGCAGTAAAAATCATGAAACGCGTCGCAAAGCCCGGCCTCCGCATCGGCGGCCATGCAATGCATGTCGATCAGCAGGCGGACATTCAATTCAGGCGCCCCGCCCTCCTCGCTGCGGTCGAACTGGCGGCTGCGCAGCCGCGCCTCGGGACACCGGCGAGCAAGCGACGCGCAGAAGTCATCGAAGCGCGCCGCGCCGCCCCGCTCGACGGCGTCCGCCTCCGTGCAATCCATACAGGCGACCAGCCGCACGTCGTAATCAAGGGGCCTCGCGCCCGGCGCCGCGACCGGCAATGGCGGCGCAAGCGGCAGCGCAGGCGCGTCCCGCGAAACGATATCCGACGGCGACCATCCGGGGATGGCGTAAGGGTCGATCGGCGCCAGCGCAATCGTTCCGTCCTGATCCGGCATCAACGCCTCCATTGCCTTGGGGGACGCGCCCCCTCGAGAAGCCGGACGTCGCTAAACCGCGATGCTTGCACAACGGGGCGCGGCTTTTAGCGCGCGACGCGCGCCTGGACAGCACCGCACCGTCCGGCCCCGGACGATTTACGACAGGGAGGCAGGCGACGAAAGGCAATGCGGGATCAATGATCCGCAAGCATCCTATCAACGGGGTTAGCGACGCCCCGCCCACATGCGTGTGGGACAACCGGAAGTTGTCATATTCGCCGGCCGGGATCAAGACTTATCTGGCGGGGCGCCAACAATCGACTGTCGCGACGGAAACCACGTCCCTGTCATCCCGTCGAACGAATTCGTTCGACCATTGCAGCACGGTAGTGATGCAATGCAGATCCGGGATCCATAATGCATGGGCCGTGGATCCCGGATCTGCGCAGCAATATTTCATATTGCAGCGCGTCCGGGATGACGACAGAGGTTTGCATACCAACGTCCTTTCTTCCGAACGCCGCACACACTTACCCGTCATCGCCGTTCCGCCGAACGCGAAGTGATGGAAGGGAGAGACGCGCGGGACGCGAAACATCCGCTCAGTTCTTTTGTTCAGGACGCATCGCATCCCGCGCGCGGTTTATTCATCATCGCCAACCGATTGCGTAACGGGGCCGCCCTTCCTGCGAAGGATCGGCCGGGGTCCGAAAGGCTCGGTTGCAGCGACAGGCCGGAAACATAGCGCCCGTCCGTCATTCGCGGGTTCTTTAAATTCCCGAAGGAACCCGCCGGACGCCTTTCCGCTACCGCGATCCGGACCATGAGAAAACGGTAGGCCTGTGATTGGGTCCCCCAGCCCAATCACCTCTCCATATCCGGACTGCGCGCAGTATAACCCCGCCGGCGAAGGGCGGGGATAACTCCGCACCGAATATAGGTTTTATGAAAGAATACCCTCTCCGGGTTGTTATGGGCGTGCGGGATTCGCGTGGTTTTGTTATGCTATCCCGTGTGCAGTGCGGCATAAATACCGCTCTGCAGGAGTTCTTTAATCGCCTAATCGCGGCCCGCGACCGTCTGAGACGGGCGACACACGAAGGCAAACAATAGAGGACAAAACCATGAACGTTGAGATTTACGCTGAGAGTACTGGAATGCAAACGCCGCTCTGGACAGGTGTGTTGCCGCAAGTTCCGCCGGTCATGTCTGAATTTGTGTATGACGGAGTACACACTGTAGTTCTCCGAGTGTTGTGGCTAGTTAACCCGGACGGCTCATCGCTAGCACAAATTGTGCTCAACAACTAAGGACGATCAGCCGAAAGGCGAAGGCGCGCAAGCTGGAAAACAAGGCGTAGTTCGATGAGAAAAAGAGGAGAGCGGAATGTCCTACCGCAAGAAGGCAAAGAAGAAAAAAGCGTCCACGTCACGCCCAAGCGTTACGATGGTAATTCAGGAAACGCGAGTAACCGTTGGCAAAACGGCCAATATTAGTTTCGACATTGATGATCAGCGCGTCACGATCAAGGTGCCAGCCGAGACAAAGGCGCATTTTACTGAGCAATTTGTACGACCAAATCCGACCGCGTTGCAGCGCCGGAAGTATGCGACCGTTATGGCATTGATCCGTGCAGCATATAAGGCAGGCCTCGCATCCAGCCGCGAATGAGGACTATCATGACCAAGAAAAATTGGATGGGCATGACTGAACGAGAGCTATTCGACCAAATGGGACAGCCCGGCTCTCTCGATACTCAGAACGCACTAACGGTTTTACAAATCCGACAAACCGTTGCGCAACGGGAGGCGGCGCAGGCGCAATCTAAAGCTGCTAGATGGATGCAATGGTCTGTGTTTGCTCTCGCTATTGCAACTATCATAAACGTTGCTTTGCAATTTATATGAGGATGCCGACATGATGGAAGTCATCGAGACAACCGAGCCTGTAAACGCGCTCAAGCTGATTATGCAGCTGTTTGTGTTTGCGTCGGCATTCGCCGGAACCGGATTTCTCTTCGGGCGATTCATTTACAGCCGCACATTAGAGATCAAAGACGCCACAATCCAAGAAGCCCAGATGCGATGCCTTCGGTACCAGGAGATGATCGATACTGCGGATGACTTATCGGACTTGAAGGAAAAATCGAAGGAGATTCGCGAATATGACGCTGCGGTCGCATTCAACGGTAAGTATATCGAGAATTACAAACGAATGGTTCGTCATAACGGCAGTAGCGTGGCGACCAAACCGGGCAATGGATAAGCATGAGAAACTAAGGACCTCGATATGTGCGATCTGATTATAGGGCTTTTCGGCGCAATTGTTGGCGCAGTCACAGCCCTCGCAGGAACTTGGCTAACTCACTACTTACAACAAAAACAACATGAAAAAATCGATCAGCCGAGACGAGCGCTCCTACTAGAAATGCTTGAGAACCCTCCGCCGGGAAATGATTGGCGCAAACTTGAGACATTGTGTGGCGTTATCGGCGCCACTCCTGCAGAGACGACACGATTGTTAATTGAGATTGGCGCCCGCGGATCGGAAAGTGGAAACGATACCTGGGCGCTCAAAAGTAAGCATCCGTTCAAGCACTAAATACAGGACGGTCACCATGGACAAATGCATTCGCGCTATTCTGACGCTCTGTGTTGGCTGCTAATTCTTGCGCTTGTGATAAACTTCGTCATCTATTTTCTGTATTATGGAAGAATATGAGCGCGCAAGAAATAGCGATCACACTGCAACGCCTACCAATAAAGTAAGGGCTTCTGAAAATGAAAGATCCAATAAAAATTGCGCAAACGGTTATTCTGATTGGTTTTATTGTTGGTCTCGTGATTTACTACGGAAGGCTGGCCATTTGTTTCCTTAGAGGCAAACGCTTCATGGAAGGTAGCAACATTAAAGTCACGGTTTGGCTTCCTAACATTTTGATCGGTAGCGCAATGTTCGTTGCCGTTTTTTGGGAACTGTATGGCGTATCAACAGGTCAACCGGCGCCGGTTAAGCTACATTTCGCCAGCTTGAGCTTTTCTGGACCAAGCGGCCCAATCACTCTCTGGGTCTTGGTCTTTCTTTCAATTGTATTCGCGACAAGAATTATTGATAAATAGAGGACCCGACGATGGCCGCGACAGTCATTACAATTATCGCACTTTTTGCGGCTTGCCTTAGCGCGCTGTATGCCATCCTTACACACAAGCAACAACGTGATTTTCTTCATCTGGATTTACGTATCCGTGTTCGAGATTTGAACCGCCAGCTTCACGAAGACAAGGAAACTACCAAAGAAAATAGTGAAACGGCGATGTTATTCATGGAGCGAGCTTACACACTGGCAGCAGGAATGAAGGCAAACGTAGAAGAGTCTCACAACGAAGCTCGCAACCATCTAGCGCGCCAATCTGAACGGCTGAGTCATGCGCTGGATAATTTACCAACGCATAAACGTACGTTTGCAGATTTAAACGACAGTCAACTTGAAGAGCAATTGCTAGAACTAATGACCTTTGTGCGTGTGTTTGAAGATGTGAACGGGTCATCAAAGATGTGGCAAGAAGAGTATGAAGCGATCCATCGCCGCGACAGCGGAAATGAAGGACCGGATAAATGAGCGAAGAAAGCATTTACGCAGATAGCGAGGTCCCCCGCCTCGCGCGCCCCCCTACTCCCTCGCTTTCTTCTCCAGGTCCGCCAGGTGCTCTTGGCAGGCGGTTTCGATGAGGGCGAGGAGTTTCGTGATGCATTCGTCCTGCCATTGGAGGGCTTCGGGGGTGGTTTCGTAGTGTTCGGAGTAGCGCGCTTCCACATAGGCGCGGCGGAGGAGTTCGAAGAAGCGGTCATACGGTTTTTGGCCTCTGGGCCAGGCGTCACGCAGGCGCGGGTCCATATCCTCGGCGCGGTTACGCAGTTTGGAGACGTTGTGCTCTTTGGGCATGTAGAGGGACTTGGTCAGGAAGAACGCCGTATACGCACTTTCTGCGGCTTGATGGTATTGGAATGCGGCATTGTTTAGCATTTTTTCTTCAACGCCAAACCTTGAGACCTTAAGAAACTCGTGAGCTTTAGTTTGCCAGTCATCGAAATACCCTTGCGCCAGTTCGAGGGCGCGTTTCGGCTCCGGCGGCACAGGCGTTGCGAGCTTGTATTTCGCCTTGCCATTGGGGGCGCGCTCGGTCAGCTCATACAGCATCACGCCGTCGCGGATGATGTCGGAGAAGAAATATTGCCCCTCGGTCAGCTTGGCGTTCACATCATCCATCGTGTGGACGATGAATTGCGGCGTGGTTTTGATTTTCGGATCGCGTAAGAGGCGGTCCTCCGCCCCATGCCAGTACGTCGCCATGTCGGTCAGCTTGTCGTCATTGACGATAATGAGAAGATCGTAATCGGAGAAATACCCGCCCTTGGCGTCCTCGACCCAGTCGCCGCGGGCGTGGGAGCCGAAGAGAATGATCTTCAAAATGCGCCCGCGCTTGCGTTTGGCGGAGGTCGCGGTTTTCTGTTTGTCCTCGAACTCCTCATGGAGGATCTCGACGACGCGGGCGAGCTCTCGCTGCTTGCGCTCGGGCAGATGATCGAGATCGGTTCTCAAGGGGCGGCGCTCCGGGATGATTTGCGCCCTCTATATAAGGTGATGCGCGGGGGGCCGAAACCCCGGGCCAGCGGAACGGAAGTGAACACGCCCCAAGGACCGTCATGGGTTGATCGCCCGCGCCATTTTGAAAGGTTTATTGGTGAGCCCTGATGGATTCGAACCATCGACCTACTGATTAAAAGTCAGTTGCTCTACCAACTGAGCTAAGGGCCCACAAACCGCACGACAGCAATAAACAGCCGTTACGCTCCCTGCAAACGAAAGCCGCCCACGATCTCCGTGAAGCGGCCATGCGCCTTGGAAGGCGCGGAACATAGGGGCCGCCCTGCGCGGGGTCAACCGATTCGACAGGGCAAAATTCGAATGGTTTCAAACCATATCTTCGCCGGTCGCAGCGGCGAAGTCCTTGACGAACGCGTCGAAGCCGCCGGTTGCGATGGCGTCTCGCATCGCCGCCATAAGGTCCTGATAATATTGAAGATTGTGCCAGGTCAGCAGCATTGGCCCAAGATATTCGCCAGCGCGGAAGAGGTGATGGAGATAGGCTTTGGAATAATCCCGGCTCGCGGGGCATGAGCTTTCAGCATCCAGCGGCGCCGGATCGTCAGCGAATTGCGCGTTCTTGATGTTGATCGGCCCGCTCGTTGTCCATGCCTGACCATGACGCCCCGCCCGGGTCGGCAAGACGCAGTCAAACATATCGATCCCCCGCGCCACGGCCCCGACGATATCGGCGGGCTTGCCAACGCCCATTAGATAGCGCGGTTTTTCGGTCGGCATTTGCGGCGTTGTGAATTCAAGCACCCGGAACATTTCCGCCCGCCCCTCGCCGACGGCGAGCCCGCCAACGGCGTAGCCCGGAAAATCGATTTCCATCAGCTTTTGCAGGCTCTCCTGGCGAAGGTCTTCATAATTGGCGCCCTGCACAATCCCGAACAGCGCCTGTCCCGGTTTTGAGCGTTCTTCAAATGCGCGTTTCGATCGTTCAGCCCAGCGCACGGACAACAGCATCGAGTCGCGCGCCTTGTCGTGGTCGATGGGTATCGCCGGACATTCATCAAGCTGCATCTGGATATCCGCCCCAAGCAGGCACTGGATTTCAATCGATCGTTCCGGCGTCAGCATGTGTTTCGAACCGTCGATATGCGATTGAAACGACACCCCCCCTTCCGTCAGCTTACGAAGCTTTGAGAGAGACATCACCTGAAAGCCGCCGCTATCGGTCAGGATAGGGCCAGACCAGTTCATGAATTTATGGAGCCCGCCAAGGGCCGCGACACGCTCCGCCGTGGGCCGCAACATCAGATGATAGGTGTTGCCAAGCACGATGTCCGCGCCGGTGGCGCGCACATGATCGGGCAGCATCGCCTTGACCGTCGCCGCCGTTCCGACCGGCATGAAGGCTGGCGTTCTGATATCGCCTCGCGGCGTTGAGATGACGCCGGTGCGCGCCGCGCCGTCGGCAGCGGCCAGCGAGAAGGAAAATTCATTCGCCATCATTCAGCTCCAGCAGGCACGCGTCGCCATAGGAATAAAAGCGGTATTCCTTTTCAATGGCGTGAGCGTAAGCGGCTTTCATCTGCTCAGTCCCCGCGAATGCACACACCAGCATAAACAATGTCGAGCGCGGCAAGTGAAAATTGGTCAGCAGCATGTCCGCCGCCTTAAAACGATATCCAGGCGTAATGAATATATCGGTTTCTTCAGTAAAGGGGTGAATGACGCCCTCTTCATTCACCGCGCTTTCAAGCAACCGCAACGATGTTGTGCCGACCGCGATAATGCGCCCGCCCGCCGCCTTGCATGCATTGATGCGCCTTGCCTGGTCCTCGGTTATTTCACCCCACTCGCTGTGCATCTTATGCTCGGCCGTCTCTTCAACCGTAACGGGCAGGAACGTTCCCGCCCCCACATGCAAGGTGATCATGGTCCGTTGAACGCCGGCAGCGTCAAGCGCTGCAAATAATTCATCCGTAAAATGAAGACCCGCCGTCGGCGCCGCAACTGAGCCTTTTTCTTCAGCATAAACTGTCTGATAGCGCTCGCGGTCTTTATCCGTCACATTACGCTTTCGCGCGATATAGGGTGGCAGGGGCATGATGCCGGCGCGCGCGAGCGCCTCTTCAAACGGCGCGCCGAAACTGTCAAAAGCGAACACGGCTTCGGCGTCGCTTCGCCCTTCAACACGAGCTGACAGCAAATCGCCAAACTGGACGAGATCACCCTCGCGCAGACGCTTGGCGGGACGGACAAAAGCACGCCAGCGATTTCCGCCCAGGTCTTTATGCAACGTCACATCAATTTCAACATCGCCGCCCCCGCCGATTGGCCGAGCGGCGCGCACGCCCCGCAATTGCGCCGGGATCACCTTCGTATCGTTCAAAACCAGCATATCGCCGGCGCGCAACACTGAGGGCAAATCACGCATAATGCGGTCACTGACGCCGTCAACAGTCACATGAAGCAGGCGCGAGGCATCGCGCGGCTCAACAGGCTCCAGCGCAATCCGCTCCTGCGGTAATTCAAAATTAAAAAGGTCAACACGCATCCGAGCGCTGTACCCGCCAGCGCTCAAAAACTCAAATCGAATAGGTGTCGTAGTTGAAACCCTGATCCATGGTTTTTGACGGGGCCTGTTCCGCGCACTCGCCCACAGGCTTCGCCGGCACACCGGCAACCGTACAGTGAGGTTTCACCTCTTTAAGAACAACACTGCCCGCCGCGATTTTGGCGCCCTCGCCCACTTCGATATTGCCAAGAACTTTTGCGCCGACGCTGACCAACGCGCCGCGGCGAATTTTCGGGTGCCGGTCGCCTTCGTCTTTTCCGGTG
This sequence comes from Hyphococcus sp., assembly GCA_965230025.1. Lineage (GTDB taxonomy): Bacteria > Pseudomonadota > Alphaproteobacteria > Caulobacterales > Parvularculaceae > Hyphococcus. Next base: position 39,228 of record CBDDKD010000029.1, on the reverse strand, counting down.
CCGCCGAGCGTCACGTTCTGCAGAATGGAGACATCGTCTTCGACAACAGCGGTCTGGCCGATGACGATCCCTGTCGCATGATCGAAAAAGACTCCCTTGCCGATGCGTGTCGCGGGGTGAATGTCCACCGCAAACAGCTCAGACATACGGCTTTGCAGATATAACGAGAGTGACTTTCGGTCGTGACGCCAAAGCCAGTTAGCGACGCGATGCGCCTGCAGCGCCAGGTAGCCCTTAAAATAAAGCAATGGCTGCATATACTCATTGCAGGCAGGGTCCCGATTGAACACAGCGCGCATGTCTCGTAGCCCTGCATCGACAATCGCAGGTTCGTCAGCATACGCCTCATCGCATACTTCACGCCAGAGCATGGCGCTCATCTCTGCATCCGACAGTTTTTGCGCTAACCGATAAGACAACGCCGCCTTGAAACTTTCGTGATTAAGAATGGTCGCATGGAGAAAGCTCGCCAGCGCCGGTTCAGCCGCCGCGGCTGTCGCTGCTTCAACGCGCATCCGCGACCAGGTCTGGTCGCTGGAAATATCGATAACTTTTGCCGGTGTCTGTTTTGCCTGTGACATGGGGGGAGTTTCCTATTTTCCACGATAGGCTTCAAGTATGTGTGCTGAAATAGGCTCCGGCGCCTCCCCGCGCAAGGCCTTGGCGAAAGCGGTCAGCGTCATCACAATGGTGAGACTGTCAGGAATTTCGCCGGTCATCACCATATCTAACAGATCTTTGAAAGAAACTCTTTTTAAGGTTAACGCTTCAGAGGGTTCGGGCGCGGCAGGCCCTTGTTCCAGTTCCCACGCAAGATAACAGACCGCGCGCTCATCCGTCACCGAGTTCGATATATCGAAGCCGCAAAGCTCTTCCCATTCTGTCGCGATCAACCCTGTTTCTTCCGCCAGTTCCCGTTTTGCCGATGACAAGGGATCAACATCCAGCGCACCACCGCCCTCCGGCAATTCCCAACTATAACAGTCGAGCGGGAAACGATGCTGCCCTACGAGATAAACAAACCCTTCGGCGTCAATCGGCAACACGCCAATCGCCAGATTTTTGAATCGCACGACACCATATTCGCCGGACGATCCGTCAGGATGAATCACACTATGATCGACAATATTGATCCAGGGGTTATCGAAAACCTCATTATGCCCCGTAACTACCCATGGGCCGATTTTCCGCTCGCCTCCGCTCATTCAGCAGCGACCGGGCGGACAGGCACATTCAACGCGCAGATATCTACATGATCAGGTCGGTAATAAAAGAATTCTTCGGGCCTGTTGCGGCGAGCCTCAACATAATTGGCGAAGGCCGCACTCGATGAATCAAGAATTTCTAATTCGGTACGCTCAGTTTCCGATACGTCCGCCGCCACACTCATGGTGATGATCGTATCGCCGAGATCGTCATTTTCAGTTTCAGGCGGTGACACGCGGCGCAACGCCTGTACATATTCCATGCCCTGCACCACACGGCCCGCAACCGTCAGATTGCGGTCGAGATAACGCTGCGGCTGGAGCGTGATATAGATTTCCGTACTCGCCGAGTCTTTTTCATTGTTGCGCCCATAAGCGAAAGCCCCAGTACAATGAAGGCCCCAGACCGTACTGGTTTCCACATCCACACCGACTGGCAAACTATCGATCCAACCGACAGCTGGCGCATAGCCGTCAACGTCTTTTTGCATGACGATCGACATTTGATCCGTGATTGGCTCTTCAAACTCAGCGGTCATGGTTTTCTGCGCGGTTTTGACCTCTCGCACGCCGAAAGGGTCGCCGCCCTGAGCCACAAACCCGTCAATAACGCGATAAAAAGAAAGCCCGTCATAAAACCCTTCGCGGGCCAGCGCCTTGATCTGCGCAACGTGATTTTGGGCGAGCGTTGTTGAGAGCGCCACCACAACCCGGCCCGCCTCAAGCTCGATATAGAGCGTGTTTTCCGGGTCGAGCGCGCGCCACTCCGACGGCGTCGACGCTTCCAGAATCTCCGCCGGCGACGGCTTGCCTTCTATCAGCTCCGCCCATGCCGGCGTCGCCAGCAACGACGTTGCGGCGGTCAAGATCGTAACGCCCTTCATCATATTCATTTTCTCCTCACCCTCTGCCGCGATAGGCCTGCACGCCTGGATCTGGCAACCATAACCCTGCAGGCGGCGCCCCTGTCTGGTAAAAGACATCGATCGGGATGCCGCCTCGGGGATACCAGTAACCGGCGATCCGCAACCATTTCGGCTTTGCGGCGGCGACCAGTCTTTTTGCAATCGCCAGCGTGCAATCTTCATGGAAGGCGCCGTGATTGCGGAAGGAGGTCAAAAACAGCTTGAACGACTTTGATTCGATGATGAGTTTCGCCGGGACATAATCAATCACCAGATGAGCGAAATCCGGCTGGCCCGTCACCGGGCACAGCGAGGTGAACTCCGGTGCCGTGAACCGCGCAAGATAAAGATCGCCGGGATGCGGGTTGGGTGCGGTTTCCAGAACCGCCTCGTCCGGCGACCCGGCGGGACGCGACGCCTCCCCTAGCTGCGTAAGCTTTCCCGATGCCTTAGGCCCGCCTCTTTTCACAGTCTTTTTTGATTTTACAGCCATGATTCACCTTAATGTCACGGGTGTTTTAGCTATGCCCGGCCCGCCCGCAAAGTCCACCGAAAAACCAGCGAAATGGCTGGCCGCCCCCGTAGACAAAGCCCCGGCTCTTGGCTTATAAGCCGCGCTCTTCTTACCCGCTGGACGATCATCGCATCCGGGTCAGTGGCGAGAAACGCCCAGGTAGCTCAGTTGGTAGAGCAGCGGACTGAAAATCCGCGTGTCGGTGGTTCAAATCCGCCCCTGGGCACCACTAAAGCTCTGTTATTCCCAGAATGGCGATTAACTCGTCGACGTTTGCTTTGCTTGAGCACCTCGATACCGAAAAAATGTTGCCTGAGTTCTGGCTCCAGGAACTCAGTAGTTTCACGCCAATATTTGTTTCATCACCAAACACTGGCTGGAAAGTACTGCATGTCGAGTATTTGTGTCGGATAGGTGAAACGATGCATGGTAACATTGGTGATAATTTACGCGGGTTTATGTGAATAAAAAAGTTCACGTCCTTTTTTGGGTCAGCATCGCAGATTTACGTCACTGTATCAAAAACCACATCGAAGCGTGGTGTAAAGAGTAATAAGATAAAATAAGGATCGGTGCGCAATAAACGTAATTCTACAGCTTATTTTGACAGGACCGCTTTCGCGTGCTCAAGTTATATTTTTGCATTGGGGATATCATGAAAGCCTTGCGAAAAACTGGCGCCTTCACAACACTCACATTTATCCTGGCTGCTTGTTCAAGCGGTATATCGGAATTCGACAAGCAGGCGGTTGTGGCGACGGTATCGTGCCGTGACATCATTGATGATGCGGAGCGTCTGGCATGCCTAGACAACGCCTCTAATCAACTCGCCAAAACGCTAATTGTACGCGAAAATGCAGACGGCACGCGCGAGCCATATTTTGATGAAGATGATTTTATAATTGCCGCAGCGCCGGAGGCTCCGAAAATAGAAGAAAAGCCAAATACAAGCAAACAAGCCGAGGATGAGTTTGGAAGCGAGCGCATTAAAGCCGCCCGGACCCGTCAGGAAAAAGAGCGTCCGCAATCAATCAACGTACAGATTTCTGAAATTGTCGTTGACCCTTATAATAAAGTCACGGTTACGCTTGAAAACGGTCAGGTCTGGCGGCAGCTCGCCGGTGACGATCGAACCGTTCGGTTTCCCAGCCCGCACAAAATCTATACAGCCGAAATCAAGCGCGGCGTTTTTGGGAATTACTTCATGAAAATTATTGAACGCGACCGGACAATTCGGGTTCGTCGCATTCAATAAAGCCTGATTAAGCCCACTCCCGTTATTTAATTTAGCCCGCTCATGGCGGCGGCGATTTCAGGACGGTCTTCCGCGCCGTTCAGATATTGCGGCTCGGCCCGCAGAAGCGTTTTCCGCTCATAAGCGTATGCGTAGGATAAAACCTCAGCATCATCATTAGCGGCGCCGATAAAAGAGACGCCAACGGGCAAGCCGTGGACGGTTCCCATGGGAACGCTGGCGTGAGGATACCCGGCAATCGCCGCCATCCACCCGGCGCCAGCCCAGGCTGGCCAGGTGTCGCCGTTCACAGGATCAACACGAGGTGCGATCGGCCCGGAAGGAGAAACCAGAATGTCGACATTATAGTCGGCAAGCAAGTTATCGATGCCCTCTACTCCCGTACTGCGTTGGACGCTCTCTCTCGCTTCCAGATATTCCGGTGAATCCAGTCCGCCCCTTTCCATGGCTTCAACAAAAATGCTCTGGTCGAAAAGCGCGAGTTCGACGTCAGCATTAGTTTCGTTGAAGGCGATCAACTCCGCGAGTGTGCCTGGTTGACCTTCGACAGGCGTGTTGGCGAGATAGTCATTGATCGTCGCTTTAAATTCATAATCCAGAACGGCGCGGGAGTTTTTACCGAAGTCAGGTCCACGGCCTGAAAATTCGTCAATCTCGATCAGCTGAGCTCCAGCCCCCTGCATTGCTTCCAGCGCAGCATCAAACCTGGCGATAATATCTTTATTGGACCCTTGAGCAAACCTCAAAACACCCACCCGCGCGCCCGTCAGCTTATTGTCATCAAGGGCGGCAATATAATCGACCTTGCCAGGGCCGGTCGCCATCGCATTGAGCATCATGGCGGCGCCCCTGACGGTTTTTGTCATCGGGCCGGCAGTGTCTTGAGAAGACGAAATCGGAATAATGTATTCCTGTGAGACCAGTCCTACAGTCGGTTTGAAGCCAACGATGCCGTTGATTGTAGATGGACAGATAATCGAGCCATTTGTTTCCGTACCGACAGCACCGGCGGCAAGCGACGCCGCCGCCGCCGCGCCGGAGCCTGAACTGGAACCGCATGGGTTGCGATCAAGCATATGCGGATTGCGAACCTGCCCGCCTAAGGCCGACCAGCCACTCATTGAATCATTGGATCGAAAATTCGCCCACTGACTAAGATTAGCTTTACCGAGAATAATCGCGCCCGCGTCGCGCAGCCCCGCCGCCAGTGGTGAATCGCGTCCGGTCATATTGTCTTTTAAAGCAAGCGCGCCAGCTGTTGTCGCCATTTGGTCAGCTGTTTCGATGTTATCTTTCAACAGAATCGGAACGCCATGAAGCGGCGCCAGTATTTCCCCGGCCTCTCGTTTTGCATCGAGAGCTTTCGCCTCCTCCAAAGCATTGGGATTTACTGCAATAATACTTTGTAGTTTTGGACCCGCCCGATCAATCTGATTGATCCGATCCAGATAGACATTTACTAACGCCTCTGCCGTGATCTCACCGCTCGCTAACGCGTCCCGGATTTCCGGTAATGATTTTGCAATCATTCCATCTGGCGCATATGAATCGGGGGTTGGGACAGGCTCGACTAGTTGATTTTCCTGTTGTGCGCATGATGCCAGTCCGGCAGCTATGGCTGCGATAAAAAACGAGCGCTTCATAATACCCTTCCGGACTTGCGATGACGCCGAATAATAACTGACTATTCAAAGATGGAAAGCATGACTGGGCAAAAGTGTTCAGTATCGTGCAAATACCTTGGGGCAAAAATATGGAATGGCAATAGAGGTTTTTTTCGTGAAACGGTACTACGCTAACTAGGTTTATTTTATCCGGTTGCAGAGCGTTTGAATTGTTTTCAAAAAATCGGGAAATTGACCCTCTGGCCTGGCCGGGTTGAGGCGACATGACGCAAAAAATGCGCTAGAATTTCCAAGGGGACCGGCGTGGCTATCGTGGTGGGGCCAGAATGTCTGACAGCGACTTTGATGATGCTGAAAAAACTGGCGTATCTCGCGTTTTTCGGGTTTTTCGCAATAATGAGAATGCGATAAAGAAATTTTTATGGCGGTATGTCTCCAGCCGCCATGAGGTTGAAGATATCACTCAGGAGACCATCCTCAGGGCGCTGCAGGCTGAAAAATCGCGTGAAATTCGTGAACCGCGCGCCTTTCTGTTCGGCGTTGCAAAAAACATCGTACGCAAGGAACTATATAAGAAGTCAAAAAATCTAATAGACTTTATAGAGGATTTCGACAATGAACAGAACTTCTCCTATGAGGTTGATGCAGAAGGAGCCGTTGATACGCGCCGGCAGCTGATCCTCTTTTGGGAGGCGGTGGCGACGTTGCCGCCTCAATGTCAACGCGTTTTCGTCCTGAAGAAAGTCTATGGCTACTCTCATAAGGAAATAGCAAGGCGTCTGAATATATCGGTGAGTACAGTTGAAAAACATGCCGCGGCGGGCTTACGGCGATGCAGTGATCATATGACAAAAAAAACTGCTCAAGATGACGCCAGCGCCGCTACCGCCCGCTCCTTGCACGCCAAACACATAAGCGGCGAGTAACATCAGTCCAGGTTGGTAGTATTTGAGTATGAACAAGAAAATTCATGATTTTGACAGACCGTCAGATGTGACGTCCGAGGCTTGCGCATGGATTGCGCAACTTGAGACCGGCGATATGACACATGAGGATTTCACGGCGTTTCGCGAATGGATGCAGCGAAGCCCGCGACACGCCAACGAGATTCGGCGCTTGGCGCATTTATCGAATGAATTGAACATACTCACGGAAATGGCTGGTCCACTGGAGGATGCGGCTGCACATTTCAAGCGGATTGTGGCTCGCCCCCGAAAGCCTTTCTGGCGCCGTCCCGCCGCTATAATGGCATGCCTTGCGGTGTTTGTTCTGTTGGCTGGCGGCGTCTTTTTCCATACCGCCATTAATAACCCAAAAGACGGGTCGATGATTCTCGCAACCGCCATTGGCGATTATCAGGAGACAGCCCTGCCCGATGGCTCTCGAATAGAGTTAAATTCAAATACTCAGATTGAAATCGATTTTACGCGTGAGCAAAGAGAAATCCGATTACTTAGAGGTGAAGCGTTTTTTGATGTGGCGCATGATGCGAGCCGACCGTTTGTTGTCGTTGCAGGAGACAACTACGTTATCGCCGTCGGTACGGCGTTTGCCGTCCGCCTTTATGATGCGGAAGACGATTTCGAAGTCACAGTCACCGAAGGCCGCGTCGCTGTCTCTGACGCCACTGAAAAGTTCTTTTCCGAAGATCTCGCGCCAGAAATATTTAATGAACCGACACAACTCGCGAGTGTAGATGATGCGGCGTCGCGACTTCTGGTTCTGAAAGCCGGGCAAAATATAGTTGTGTCTTCGCAATTGGACACGCCGCCAATTGTTGAAATGTCTGAGCGTGACCTGCAACGAAAATTATCGTGGCAGGACGGATTATTCGATTTTTCCGAAACGCCGCTTATTGAAGTCGTCCAGGAGGTTAGCCGTCATACGGCTATGCGTATCGAGATTTCAGATCCGGAGCTCAGCAATCTGAAATTTGGCGGCGTGTTTAGAACAGGCGAAACAAACGCCTTACTCGACGCACTCGAAACATCGTTTGATATTGAGGTTGAGCACGTTGATGACGAATATGTGAGACTCAAACCTCGCCAACAACTATGATGCCGCAGATGGCTGACAGATACGACATTGGCGATAAGACGAACGGTTCATTTCAAGCGACAAAAAAAGTGACGCCGACTAGCGGATTTTTTTGTGCGGAGGAACTCATACTATGAGGCCGCACGGAAATCGTTCTCAAGTTGCGTCAAAACTACGGTCCGAAAAAAAGGGATTGCAGAGGGGATGCTCGTTGCTGGCGTACGCATTTGTGTGCGCGAGCGCGGTACAGATAGTTGATGCGTCAGCAGCAAATTCATCAGAACAGCAGATATATGATTTCAATATACCTGCGAAAAATGCTGAAGCTGCGTTAAAAGATGTTGCACGCCTCACCCGGCATTCCCTGCTGTTTCAGACTGTAGAAGTAGAGCAAACAAGAACGAACGCTATTTCGGGAAGTTATTCGCTTGATGAGGCGATTAGCATTCTTTTCGAAGGTACTAACCTTGCGGGCGGTCTCACGGAAAATGGCGTGATTACAGTTGCGCTTGCTTCCGGTGATGAAGCTGAAACCCGGGAGGCTAAAGTGTCTAAAAGAGGCATAAAAGGATTGCTGACAACCGTCTCGTCAGCCGTATTGACCAGTGTCACTGCGCTTGGCGGATCTGTACAATGGAGTTCGCCTGCTTACGCGCAGGAGGCAAATTCCGATGATGAAATCATCGTCACTGGTTCGCGAATCGCGCGAAGCGGGACGACAACGCCAACACCCACTATTGTTCTCGATTCAGAAGCGATCAGCGCTTCCGGCGCAGTTAACATTGGTGACTTGCTGCGTGAAATACCTGCAATCGGGCCGGGCCTGAACGCTGACTCGACAGCGCCAACTTTTTCCGGCGCCGGTCTTAATCTGGTCGACTTGCGCCGTCTTGGTACGGAGCGGACACTTGTTCTGGTCAATGGGCGCCGGCAAGTTGGCTCGCAGCCAGGCACGACTGCTGTTGATCTAAATACTATTCCAACCCCGCTGGTTGAAAGAGTCGATGTCATAACTGGCGGCGCATCCGCTGTGTATGGCGCTGATGCCGTCTCAGGTGTTGTCAACTTTGTCTTGAAGGATGACTTTGAAGGACTTGAATTAGATGTTCAGGGCGGTGTTTCCGATGAAGGTGATGCAGAACAGTTTCAAGTCAGCCTGACGGGCGGCGCGATTTCAGGCGACGGTCGCGGGCGGGCCGTTTTCCATGGATCTTATTCGCGTGAAGGGTCGATCGAATTCGATCAACGCGATACTGCTATCTCCGGCACCAACTGGCTGCCCAATCCCGCCAATACCGGGCCGAATGACGGCATTCCCGATTTCGTGTTGACGCCGAATGTGCGCCAGCTCGGCGGCCAACAGGAAGCAGCGTTTATAATCAACGGCGCTTCGGGTCCTGAAGTTTATGGATTTAATCCAGACGGCTCTGTACGCCCCTTTGCGCTTGGTCCTTCAGGATTATTGCCAGGCAACCTTACTGACGGCGGTGAAGCGCCCTTGGGCTTTGATACGGAATGTCCGCAAAACAGATGTCAGTTGAAGGTGCCAGTTGAGCGTTTCCTGATGTATGGGTCAGCCGAGTATGACATCCTGGACAAGGTGACCGGTTATTTCACAGGTAGTTTCGCCAACTCGCAGTCGGAATCACGTATTGGCTCTGTTTTTGAAATTCCTCCTTTCACAAATGATATTCCGCTTGATAATCCATTTGTGACTGACGAAGTGCGCGACCTTCATATCGCTGCCGGCCAGGACAGCGTCCAGATTGTTCGTTCCAATACAGAGCTTGGGCCGCGCGGCACAGACAGCGACCGTCGTCAGTTTCAGATGGTTGTTGGTGCAAAGGGTGACCTTGGTGATTGGGGCGGCACATCGAACTGGAGTTACGATACACACTTCCAGTATGGTTCAACGCTCGTAACCATCATTCGATTGAATGATTTATTCCAAAACCGTTTTGTGCAGGCGCTGGATGCGGTCGTCGATCCTTCCGACGGTCAAATCAGATGTCGTTCCGTTGTAGAAGGAACCGCACAGGATCCAGGGTGTGTGCCAATCAACTTGCTACAGAGCGGCGCCTCTTTGACACCGGAAGCACAGACTTTTGTCAGGATTCCGGATCCGACAGAGACAGCGGAACTTCAACAGCTTGTTGCATCCGGGACATTGACCGGAAACCTGTTTGATCCTTTTGGAGCCGGTGAGATTGGTGTCGCGGTTGGTGGTGAATGGCGGCAGGAATCGAGCAGCTTCACACCGGCGGCGACCCAAGCCGGCACGCCAAGAGGTTTGACAGGCGTTATTCCCCAACGAATGGGGCCAGGCGGCTCTGTAACCTCAAGCCCTGGCGGCGGATTGGGTTTCTTTAACTCAACTCGCAGGGCGATCTCCGGCAAGTTCACTGTCTACGAATTTTTTGGTGAAACGCTTGTCCCTGTCCTTCGCGACCAGCCTTTTGCACATCAGTTGAATGTTGAAGCTGCTGTTCGTTACGCGAACTATTCAACATCCGGCAGCGCAACGAGCTGGAAGTTTGGCGGCGATTGGGCGCCAACGCCTGACATTCGTTTTCGCGGCGTGCGTTCGCGTGCGGTGCGGGCGCCGAATGTGGGCGAGCTGTTCTCACCCGGAACGGAAGGGTTCGTGACTGTTGATGATCCTTGCGATCGGGATTTTGTTGGCGGCGGATCAGGCAGTCGTGCGGCGAACTGTGCGGCTCTGGGCATTTCGCCGACGTTTGAGTCAAACGCTCGCACCATCAACATCCGCACGGCGTTCAGCGGAAACCCTGAACTGGAAGTCGAAGTTGCGGATACGTGGACTGTTGGCGCCGTTTTGACGCCACAAGGGCTTCCCAATTTCTCAATGACGGTGGATTATTATTCCATCGAGATTGAAAACGCGATTAACACATTAGGAACACAACAAGTTCTTGATAGCTGCGTCGATCTTGACACAACCAACAATGTGTTCTGCGAAAATGTAACGCGGGATGCCTCTGGCAACTTATTGCTTGTACAGACACGAAACCTGAACGTTTCGAGCTTCACCCGTGAAGGTATAGATGTTGAGGCCCGGTACAATCTTGATTTGGGCGACTATGGCGTTGTCACGATCAGTGGTGTCGCCAATCGCGTGTTAACCAACGAAACGGTCCTGGCGCCGGGAACGCTTACCGGAAGTGACATCATCGATTTCAATGGTCAGATTGGCGATCCGAAGTGGCGTACGCGCGCCACAACGGGGTGGCGTAACGGTCCATGGGGACTGACAACGACAGTCAGCTTCATGTCCAATCAGGTTCCGGACATTACGCCGGCGACGCCCGAAGACAATCGGGCGACAACGGGCACAGGCGGTTTCACGCTTGTTGACCTCCAGGCACAGTATGACGTGACTGACGGCGCAACGCTGCGCGCCGGGGTTGATAATGTGTTTGACAACTTGCCGCCTAACCTTCCCGACACGCGACAAGGCGGCGCCGGCAGTTTTGGCGGCGCTGAAATCTTCCCGATCACCGGCCGCTTCTTCTATGTCGGTGCGCGGGTGCGCTTCTAGTCCACCGGGCAAAATGGCTCGGGAGGTTCTTCACGGTCCCTCTGTATGAAGAACCTCCCGGTTAATCCGGACACTTTATCAAAATCTGTTTTGTAATTTTACGAGCCTCAGCGGTGTTGAAATCAAATACTGCGGTTTCATACCGATCATATTTTGAAGGGAAACCGCCATGCATCGACTTAGTCATACAGCATTTGCACTCTGTGGATTAGCAGCCGTTTCTTGCGCGCCGACAGATCCGGAGTCACAAATCATTGGCAGAGCGCTTGTTCAAACGGATGAAAACGACGTTGCTTTCGAATGGCTCGATGAAAACACCAGTAAGCGAGCCCTTGGCTGGGTGCATACGGAAAACCAAAGCACACTAAAGGAACTGAGGTCAGACCAGCGTTTTACAGAATTTGAAGCCGAAGCCGTGGCGGTTCTGACCGCGCCAGACAGATTGCCTTCCATCCAAATTCACGGCGACGATGTTTACAACTACTGGCAGGATGCAGACCATGTCTTCGGGCTGTGGCGCCGGGCCAAGTATGATGATTTCATTGCCGGTGCACCGGCATGGGAAACACTGATCGATCTTGATGCGTTATCCGAACGAGAAGAACGCGAGTGGATTTTACAAGGCGTATCCTTTGCGCCGGGAGACTCATCGCGCGTGCTTGTTCGCCTTGCGCATAAGGCGCAGGATACTTTTGAGCTTCGCGAATTTGACTTGGCCGACAAATCTTTCGTCGCTAATGGGTTTTCGTTACCGGAAAGCAAGTCCCGCGTCTCATGGAAAGATGAAAACACGTTGATCTTGGCGTCTGCGCTCGATGGCGCGCTAAAAACGGAATCCGGCATTTCACGCACATTAGCGTTATGGCGGCGCGGAACGCCCCCGGAAGCGGCGGAAGAACCCTATTTCAAAGCGGAATTTTCTGACTTTACCGCATTCCCGGCTTTTTCAGGCATGACCGGTGACGATTTTGCAATTGCGCAAGGCGTTGATTTCTTCTCGCGCGCATATTGGCTTCGCAACCAGGAAGGCGTTCTGCATCCACTGCCCCTGCCCGCAAAAATGGCGCCTATGGGCATGTACAAAGGCGCGCTTATTTTATTACTCAAACAGGAATGGGCGACAGGCGATACAGCTTTTGAAAATGGCGATCTGGTGCTGATCTCGCCGGAAGGTTTGTTTCAGCGCCGCGCTATTGAAAACGCTCGGTTGCTATACCGACCGGCGGCGGATGAGCAGGTGCGCAACTTGCGCGTCCTCGGCGGCGTCATTCACTTAAACCTGTTGAAATCCCTACGGGGGCGTATCGTTGCGCTTGATGAAGCAGAGGTTGGTTTCACTTCCAGGATTATTGAAACATTTGCAGATGGGTTTATTCGGTTCGGCGCAACGACACCCGATGAAAACGCCTTGCTGGCGACGTATGAAGGCCCGTTGACCCCGCCAGCAATGTATATTGTGGAAGGCGGCACGGGCGTCAAAACACTAATTGCGAAACAGGGTCACGCCTTTGATGTGAAAGATCTGCATGAGGAAATACGGTACACGACATCCAAAGATGGCACGGAAATACCGTACACGATTATTTACCACAAAGATCTGAAGTTAGATGGCGAGACGCCAACGCTGGTTTACGGCTATGGCGGATTTGAAGTGACCATCACGCCGCGTTACGAACCGATTTTCGGTAAGCTCTGGCTCGAAAAGGGCGGTGTTTACGTTCAGGCACACTTACGCGGCGGCGGTGAGTTTGGGCCGAAATGGCATGACGCGCCAATGCTCGACCAACGCCCCCGCGCCTATGAAGACATGGCAGCCGTGCTGGAGGAATTGCATGAACGCGGGATTACATCGCCAGCACGCACAGGCATTATGGGGCGCTCAAATGGCGGCCTGATGGTCGCGGCAGTTATGGTGCGCAACCCGGAATTGATGAATGCGGTTGTGGTTGGCGGGCCGCTGATTGACATGTTGCGTTATGACAAGCTTGGCCCCGGCGCCAGCTGGACAGCAGAATATGGCGACCCTGATAATCCTGAACAACGGGCATTTATCAGCGAGTACTCGCCAATACAGAATCTGAAAACGGATGCTGAATATCCACGACCGCTCATCATCACGGCGACGTATGATGATCGTGTCTGGCCGGGACATGCGCGGCGGTTTGCAGCGCAGATGGAAGCTCTTGGCCATGATGCGCTGTATTATGAAGACGAAGCCGGTGGTCATTACTGGGAGCTTGCCGGCGGTCCCGCGCCGGGCGACTGGCGTAAGCGTGCGAAGGCGCGCGCCGTTGAGTACATTTATCTCGCGCGGGAATTGGGACTGGAATAGTCGCAGACTGAATTAACAGTTCAATCTAAACCTGGGTGGACAAAACCAAAACCTATAGAGCCCCTTCACCCAAAAATTGTTTTAAGGCGACAGCGTTGTTGTGCTCCTCGTCACGCGCAGCATAAACAAGGGCCACGGATTTTTCCTGCGCTAGCGTTTGTAACTTCTCAAAGGCGTCATGCGCTGCCGGATCTGATTGAAGCTCCAGCCGGTAGCGCCTGACGAAATGCAGCCAGCGTTCCGGCTGATGATTGAACCATGTGCGCAACGCAGCGCTCGGAGCCACGTCTTTCAGCCAGAGGTCTATCGCGGAGGCTTCTTTTGAAAGCCCGCGCGGCCACAGCCGGTCAACCAGCACCCTATGTCCGTCACTCTTCGCCGGGGCGTCGTAAGCCCTCTTTGTGACGACAGTTATTTGTGTGGAATTTGCCGCCATAATTTTTGCTCGTTTCTGCGTACAAGGCCAAGCTAATGGTCAATTGGCCGGGAACTACGTCGGATTGATGTTCAAATAGACGGAATTATAAGCCAATCGTCCGGGATGCTTTGATGCCTCGCCGGCAAGCGCCTAAAGTACGGCAGTCAAATTCAGGATAACGCCATGGACGTTTTAAGCGACATATTGAATATCGTGACCCTTAAGGGAAGTCTGTATTTCCGGACCCAGTTCAGCCCACCCTGGGGGGTGTGCGTGCCGAATTACTCAAATGTCGCGCGGTTTCATCTTGTCACGCGCGGGCAGTGCTGGGTAAAAGTCGCCGGCGTCACCGACCCGGTTTGCCTTAGCACCGGGGATCTCATTGTTATCCCTCATGGTGCGGAGCATGCGCTGAGCGATGCCCCTGAAACGCCAATCAAATCGCTTGATCACGTGGTGGAGGCGGCCGGTTTTGAAGGTGCGGGCGCACTTGTTTATGGCGGTGAAGACAAAGGCGCGCCTGCGCGTCTCGTTTGCGGTCACTTCGCATTTGATCCGAATGTCGGGCGCATCCTTCTCGACAGCTTGCCGCCCTATATTGTGATCCATGGATTTCAATCGGCGGATAGCGGCTGGATTGATGATGCAATGAAATTCATCACGCAGGAAGTTCACGAAGAAGCCCCCGGCGCCGAAGCAATTATCAATAGACTTTCGGAGATTCTTTTTATTCAAACGATACGTCACTATGCACGCGGCGCCTCAACAGGGTTGATGGCCGGATTGCGCGATCCGCAATTGGGCCGCGCACTGTCAGCACTTCACGCCAACCCGTCAGGCGCGTGGACCGTTGAAAGTCTCGCTCAGCAAGCAGGACTGTCGCGAACTGTTTTCTCAGAGCGCATGCGCGAACGGATTGGCATGTCCCCAATGCAATATCTCACGCAGTGGCGTATGGAGCTAGCCTCGCGTCTTTTGATGAAAAAGAATGCAAATCTCGGACGCGTAGCGCCGGAAGTCGGCTATCAGTCCGTTGGCGCTTTCATTAAGGCGTTTAAAAAGCATTATGGCGTGGGACCCGGTCGCTACCAGAAAACCATGCTCGCGCAGGCGGCATAGAGCAGCATAAATATAGTGCGTGTTGTTTCTGTTTTCCTTACCGGCGTCGCATTGCTTGGCGCTGCCGTTTATCTCTTGAGTGTTGCAAAGCCAGTCCGCTTTGATATTCCCGAGAGAGGCGGCGCCGATCTCGCCAACGGCGCTTACATGATGGCGGCAGCGGGATGCGCCTCATGTCACGCACAAAACCAGGGTGCTCCAGGCGATCTCAGCGGCGGCGTATTAATCGCTTCTCCTTTTGGCGCGATTATCACGCCAAATATTTCGCCAAACCCGGAATATGGTATCGGCGCGTGGTCGGGCAATGACTTTTTGAACGCCGTCAAACGCGGCGTCTCACCTACAGGCGATCACTATTACCCGGCATTTCCTTATACGCATTACGCAGGACTGACCGATCGTGACGTCCTTGATATCAAGGCGTACATTTTTTCATTTTCGCCATCAAAATCTCAACCGCCGGAAACACATCTCCCATTCCCTTTTAACCTGCGTCTCGGCATTGGGTTCTGGAAACGCCTCAATACGGTGCTCACATTACCCCCGAACGAAAACCATGGACATGATCGCGGACGTTACCTTGTCGAGCACGCCGCCCATTGCGGCGCCTGTCATACACCGCGCAACGTAGCGTTAAGCCTCGATCAAAGGCGCGCATTCGAAGGCTCGACAGGTTTTGATGGATTCGTCGCGCCGCCACTGACGCCGGAACGATTGCAAACCGCAGGCAAAGACGCTTTCATATATGGCGTTCTTACTTATGGGTTACGCCTTGATGGTGCGCCGCTTGAAGCGCCCACCATGATTGACGTTGTCGACAAGACACGTCAGCTCACCATCGAAGATCGCAATGCAATTTATGAGTATCTTACCTCTATCGAATGACGCTCTGAACGGAAATCGCCAGTGATTATTCCGTTCTAACGGTCATTGATTGCTCCTTCGTTCGTAAAGATACCCGTATCGTTCGCGATCATGCGCAAGCCATGGCAATTCTATAAGGTCAATGATTATTGTCCTCTTGCAAGGGGCGTTTCGTCCTTTTGCGGATCAAATGTTTACTTTGCAATCTGGAGATGACAATGAAAAACTCAATTGAGGCCCAAGCCTCCAACGACGCCAAACAAGCGATTAATAGACGCAATATACTTGGCGCAGGCGGCGCCGCCCTCTCTGCTGCTGGCGCGCTTGCACTTGCGGGCGTCGCGACACCGGCAATGGCGCAGGCCGCACGCGGCGACGCCGCCAATGATGCAAATTTGCTTAACGCCGCACGCGCACTCGAATTCGAAGGCATCGCCGCTTATCAGATTGCACTGGATAGTGGGTTGTTGCCGCCGAACGCCGTTGGCTTTGCAACGCTCTACCAAAGCCATCACATGCAGCATAATGATGAACTTGAAAAAGCGATCAAGCGCCTTGGGGGCAAGCCAGTCGGGCCGAAATCGACCGCACAATATGTCAAGCAGCTGGAAGCGGACAAGCTTAAGTCGTTCGAGGATATTCTTCGGCTTGCTCTTCGCCTGGAGCAAGGCGCCGCGAGCGCTTATCTCGGCCTCATCGAACCACTGAAGAACACAGACCTTCACTCGCTGGTTGCCCGTCTCGCTGCAGACGAGGCCGCCCATGCCGCAACATTCATGATCGACCTAAGCTCCCCGATCTCAAAAAAGGTCCCCCTCTTTTAGAGGTTTGAAGGGAGGATTGATCATGACCAGCCCCCGCCGCCGCATTCTCCCCCACGCGCTTTTGCGCGTCGTAGCGGCGGGGGCTTTGGCCCTCACCGCCTGCGATAATCAAACGGCCAGCGCTAATGAAGATTTACATCAAGCGCACTCTTCAATGCCGCCGGAAACTCAACTCAACCAAACCGCCGGCGATCCTGATCGCGGCGAAGCAGTCTACATCGCCAAATGCGGCGGCTGCCATTCGGTCGATCAAAACCGGATCGGCCCCAAACATCGCGGCGTTGTCGGAAGACGCGCAGGCGGTGTTGAAGAATATTCATACTCAGCGGCATTACAGAGTTCAGGGATTGTCTGGGACGCCGCGAGCCTGGACGAATGGCTCAAGGGACCAACAAAAATGGTTCCGGGCACGCGTATGGGCCTTGCTCTTTCAGACATGTCCGAACGGCAGGACGTCATCGCTTATCTCACATCAATATCGGAATAAATGCGGAGCGTTGCCTTGTTTAACTTCTTCAAAAAGAACATCAAAAAGGAACCAGTGACCATGACGGTTATCGACCACCTCAGCATCGGTGTTGACGACCTTGCGAAGGCTAAGGCTTTTTACAACCCGGTGTTAAACGCTATCGATGTCAACCTTTTAGCGGAAACGGAACATTTCCTCGCCTATGGGAAAGGCGCCGTGCAATTTCTCGCCATGCCGCCTTACGACAAAAAACCTGCTTCCGCTGGTAATGGCGTTCATATCTGTTTCACGGCTGACAGCGACCAGGCCGTACGAGATTTCCACAATAACGCATTAAAGGCTGGCGGCGTTTGTGAAGGCGAGCCCGGACCACGGCCAGCATACCCGACCGATAATGCTTACGCCGCCTATGTGCGCGACCCTTTCGGCAATAAACTGGAAGTTATTCATGGCGGTTTCGCTAACTAAACAACGAAGTAACCATCATAAGATGCACAATGACTTTATGACCGCTATTGGCGTCGCAAATTTATCGAGGCGCCATTAGCGGTACAGCAAGCAGTTTTTCGCCAAGGAGGATACTTGGATCATCAACCGATCAAAATATGCAATGAATATAAATCTATTCCTTGGGCGGCAAGATTACGCAATCGAACCAGTATTCATCGAGATCGCGAACGACCTCAACGAAGTTTTCGAACTGTACAGGCTTGGTGATATATGAGTTGGCCCCACGCTTGTAACTCATAAAGATGTCACGCTCATCATCCGATGTCGTGAGGACAATCACCGGGATCTCGCTGGTCGATTCCTCGGACCTTATCTGCGCTAATGTTTCAATGCCGCCTAATCCTGGCATATTAAGATCAAGCAACACCAGGTCCGGCTTTGGCGCGGCGCCCGGCGACGCATAGCGCCCTTCTCTCTTTAAATATTGAAGCGCCTCTTCGCCGCTGTGAACGGTCTTTAAAACTGCACGCATAACGCCGCGCTCAATAACGCGTTTCAATATTTCTTGATCATTCTCATCGTCATCAACCGCCAAAACGATCGGATTCTCTCGAGACAATTCCGCACCCCTTCTTCATCATTCTCACCCAATTATCACTCACTTAACAACGCAATAAAATTACATATAGTTCTATTTCTTTCAGGCCACACTACTTATAATTGCATCTTTAGACAAGCCACCCTGATGGCCGGGCTATATCTACATAACCTTGGTTGATCCCGCCCGGGGCGCCGGAGGAATGACTTACGCCCGATAGGGGCAACCGTCATTATGCCAATGTTCTAATGGATAAAACTGATTGGTGTAACGACAGAAGCTACTCCTCTACGAACGATCCACAAAGGCGGATCACTCCGAACGTTTCCAAAACAAAAAATTATCAGTTGACGGAACCGGTCCTAGGTCGCCGCAAGCCTTAAAGTAAATTGAAAATGCGAACCACTATCAAGGGTCGATGTCACCCAGATCTTACCGCCAAGCTGTTCAACGGCTCTTTTGCAAATCGCCAGCCCGATGCCCGTTCCTTCGAACACGGTGTGGCTGTGAAGACGCTCCAGAGGTTCAAATATCTTATCGAAATAATCGGATGAAATACCAATGCCATTATCCTTGACACCCAGCGTGACAAATTGGCCTTCGACCTTTGAGGTGAAGTGAATTTTCGGGTGACGATCCCCTGGCACAAATTTCAGCGCATTTGTGATCAGGTTTTGGTATATTTGCGTCAACAGGATAGACTCCGCCATAACTTCCGGGAAATCGTCAAACGTAAATTCGGCAACCTCACCCTTATTCTCGTCCAGAATTCGTTTCAATGAATGGTCAATACACTCACGCGGTTGTATGACCGTCAGCGGTTGTGAGGAAGCTTGCACACGCGATAATGCCAAAATTTCCCTTACGAGGTTACGCATCCGCTCAGCTGAATTAACAATTGCATCTACATCCGCCTGCGCTTTTTCCGGAATATCTCTACCGAGATCTTCTTTTAAAAACTCACTGAAAATGATGAGCTTGCGCAATGGTTCCTGCAAATCATGCGACGCAACACGCGCAAACTGCTCTAACGCTGTATTTGATCGGGTCAACTCCTCCTGAGCGACTTTCAACTCAGTAATATCCATTGCGGCTGCAAAAACATAACGCTCGCCGGTTTCCGGATCTGTGTACGGAACTTTGTTTGTCCTGATCCAGCTTGTACCCTGACCTTTTGGCGTATATTCTTCCACGATGCCCATTTGGGGGACGCCTGAATTGATAATCTCAAGGTCGTCATCGTGATATTTTTTCGCCATTTCTGGAAATAAATCATAACTGTCAGCGCCCTCGACTTCTGCAACAGTCTTTCCCATCGATTCCGCCGCCGCTTTATTCAGCCTGACAACGCGATTCTT
This sequence comes from Hyphococcus sp., assembly GCA_965230025.1. GTDB lineage: Bacteria > Pseudomonadota > Alphaproteobacteria > Caulobacterales > Parvularculaceae > Hyphococcus. The sequence continues at coordinate 19,696 of CBDDKD010000029.1, read as the reverse complement.
GTCGTCCTTATAAAAAATTCGTACAGGGACATTATTGAATATCAACTCCAGCTCATTCTGGCTGATGCGCAGGTCTTCCTCCGCTTGGGTTCGGCGCGCCGTGACGTCCTGCATCGTCGCAACGGCGCCAATTTTGCCCCCCTCAACTCCGAAGAGCGGAGAGGCGCGCGCAATCAGATTGCGGCGCGGCAGCCCTTCAGGCGCAATCACCATTTCCTGTTTCTCGACGATCTTGCCCTGGAATGCCTGAAATAAAGGTATGCGTTCCTTGGCGAGCGGTGTTTCACCATCCGCTTCATAAAGGTCATATCTCTCCGCCCACTTATCTGGTGATGTAGACTTGTCATCAATATCAATACCATGGAAGTTGCGCGCGGCTTTGTTAAAGAGCGTCAGCTGACCTTCCTCATCACAAGCGACAACCCCATCCTGTACGTTTTCGAGGAGGGTTTGTTGAAACACACGAGTATTCTCAAGTTCAATCTCGATTTTTTTTCGTTCGGTTATGTCGCGCAAAGTCCCTGACATCCGATAAGGCGATCCGGTCTTTCGCCGACGCGCTTTACCAAAGGCTTCTACCCAAATGTAGTCGCCAGCCTTCGTTCGCATCCGAAATTCCGGGTTGTAAGGAGCTTCTTTTTGTAAATGGTTATCTAGAATTTTGAAAACCATATCCTTATCTTCAGGATGAAGGTTTTTTTGCCAGGTATCAAAGTGATAATCGACTTCACCCGGCGCATACCCTAAAAACTCAAGCCACTTTTCCGAAAACCAATCCTCATTGGTTTCAATATCCCAGTCCCATAAACCGATATCGCCGCCTTCGACCGCAAGCTCAAGCCGCTCTTCACTAACCCGCAAAGCGCGCACCGCCTCTTCCAGCGTCTCGTTAAGACGGCGAAGTTCCTTGTTTTTGTTCGCCAACGCTGCCTCAGACTTTTTTCGCTCCTGAACTTCGTGCAGAAGATTCGCGTTTGCCTCCTCAAGCTGGGCGAGTGTGGGCGTCGCGATCAATTTTGGCAGTAATGGCCATAACGCAATTGCAGTTGCGACGGAAACAATGGCCGTAAGCGCTTTCAAAATACCATGTGGAAAATACGCCGGATTCCATATTGTGTAGATGCTCATGAAATGAGTGAGGCCGCACATAAGAATGAAAGCGATAAAAAGATAGATAACGTTATTCAACCCCAGGTCAGGCCGCTTTCGAGCAAAATACAAAAGCGCGCCTGGGATAGTGAAATAAGCGACGCCGATCAAACCGTCACTGATGACATGCGTCCATAAAATATGCGGAAGCCACAAGTAACAGTGGCCGTGAGGCATAAAATTCTCAGTTGAAAATATGTCAAGCGCGGCATCCATACCGGCCTCCTGAAGGCGTCAAATCCCAGAGATGAAACAGCGCCCCGAAAGTGAGCGCTGATTCGCGAGGAGACGATCATGCGGTGTTCGCAACGCCGCCGCAAGCGAACAGGTACTAATCTACACCCAATCATGTTACTGAATTTGAAAGACAACGCTTAAAGGCGTCTTGGCTTGAGTAAGCTGGGAGTATTGCTTTTAGCGCAAGAGGAGTACGCCGCATAAAGTTGCTATAACAACTATTCGTCAGTTCTGAAATTGAAACATGTCATAAGCCGGTCGGGTAAGGCTTCTGTCTGCCGGCCTTCACGGCTGACAGCGTTCAATTCAATCGATGCAATAACGCTGCACCATTTTAAAGAGTTGAGGAACGGATATCGGCTTCACCAAATAATCAATCATGCTATTTTGCGCTGACACTATTTTTCTACCCTGATCCTGATTATTGGCGATGATGACGATTGGCGTGGCGGCGCTTGCGGTCTTTGCATCACGAAACTCTGCAACGGCTTTGGTTGCTGACACAAGCGGCAAATCAGTATCCATCAGAATTAGATCATATTTGGCGCTCTGCGCCTCCTCGATCGCCGCTTGACCGTCTTCAACCAGCGTTAGCGATGCGCCCTCGCCGCTCAATGCAGCCTCAATAATCATTCGACTCACTGGATGACAGTCAGCGATCAGTATGCGCTTGCCGTTCAGATCCTCATATTCTGGCGCTACAGCGGATATCGCTGAGGATAACTTAGATTCACTCGCCTTTGTCAGCTCGAGCTCGAATGAAAATGTCGCGCCTTTACCAACTGTGCTGGTGACCAAAATTTCGCCCCCCATACAGCGGACATATTTTTGTGCGAGCGTCAACCCAATTCCCATACCGCACTGGGGACGGCTTCGAGATCCGTCGCCCTGTGTAAATGCATCAAATATCACTTGCTGTTTATCGAGCGATATGCCGTTCCCGGTATCCGTAATACTAAACCGAGTGCGCCCATGAGCGGCTGGCTCCACGGCGACTGTCACTACACCGGATTCAGTGAATTTCACTGCATTATCGACAAGGTTTGTCAGCGTTTTTCGAATACGAGCACCATCACCCACAACAGGCTCGTTCAGACTCTCGTCAAAAATCAAGCTGATGTTGATATCTTTTGAAATAGCAGCGGCGGCGACAGAATCAATCGATGATTGGATGACATCTTTCAAATAAAATTCTATTGAAGTTGCACAGTTTGGATTTTGTTCATCGTCAGCCATTGAGATCAGATCATCCACCTGCGAAAGCAAGGCGCAACCAGAAGACATGATGATATCGACGAGTTGTTTTTCATTGTCGCTTAAGGGGGCCTCGCATAGAATTTGCGCCATGCCGAGTACGCCGTTTAACGGCGTACGCAACTCATGACTAATATTAGCCAGAAACTCCGACTTAGCCCGAACTGCCGCTTTAGCCTCAGCCAAAGCATTCTCCAGTTCACATTGATTTTTTCTTGCTTGCTGCGCTTCCAGCGCAACTCTCAGAATATCCGCAACGGAAACGGCAAACGCACGCTCTCTTTCAGTCCAAATATGCTCTGTATCATCTGACTCGCATCTGAGTATGCCCAACCGGTGGCCAGCGGCTCCTATGGTCACATCCAGCTGCGCGCATAAATCACCATCGGTGTTTTTTTGATCTCCGATGGTGCTGAAAATATAGTTGCATTTTTCAATTTCCTTGCATGCCGTATCCACCAATACATTCACTCTATCGATTCCAAGCGTCGCCGCCACAGTTGACGTCGTGAATCGCACCAAGCCAGGGACATCGTCAGCCATTTGTATTACGCGTCTTGCAAGAACATTTAGCACGCCTTCAAGGCGGAGATTATCAAAGCAAACCTCATCGTTCTGCTGTAAGCGCTGTTCGCCATTCTCAACCGTACACAGATGAGAGGTTTTCGCAGCACCGGGACCGCGACTTATTCCCGGTATCGAAGAACCTTTAAAGAGGTCAGCATCATCGATTGTATTTTTGACTATAGAATGATCCATTACTTATCCCTTCAACACGCTAATTATAATTAGCGCTATCCGGCGATACTCACACCACCATATTGGGGTAATTCATTTGTATACTAATATTATATTCTATCACTCTTAAATCTTATGAGTGTTGAAAAATTCAGCTACTTAACTAACAGACGCACTGTATAACTTTAGATTCGGCAGAATAGAATTTGAGCATTCACGTCACTCACTCTGACATGATTAAACAAAGCAATGAGTTTAGTCTGCGAATGTCAAACTGCTATAGAGTAGGAGAAAGTAAGGGCGAAACCGTCACTTGTATGCCGGCAGATGGTTCCACAAATCGTTCCCAAGCTGATTTCAGCTCCGATAGGCGGCCGTATTTCTGATTGAATTGCAGCGCCCGATTGCGACAAATCCACAACTTTGCAATCGAAGACCTCGTCATTTGAAACATGGCGCGCACGAACATCAAGATTGATTCCTATCCGCTGATGCCCGCGTTTTTTCAACAGTCGCAGGAACGGCGCTCCGGTAAGCGCAGAGGAGATGCGCATTGTCAGATATTGTCTTTGTTTGTCCGTGATATCGAATTTTACGGCGACGCCTTGTTCGTCTTTTCGCACAATAGCGCCGCTTAGCCTGCCCAGCCCTTCCGGATATGCGATAATTTCATCGCCTATCTCGACGTCTGTATCCGTGGCCATGTATAACCCGCCTTCGGAAATATTCAAAAGGCGGCCTGTGGCTTCTATGTCGGATCGAGTAATATATCGTACGCCTAACGTAAGCGGACGGCGTTCATAGGCCCGATTGTTCGCATTCTCTGACATCCCGCCCTCCTACGAAGTGAGGGTGAATGCTAAGAGAAATAAGCCAAACTGGCTATCCGCATTTGGTGGTATTACGAGTTAAGCCGCAGTCAGCAGCGCCAGCCGAACGAGTTCCGCCTGCCGTGACACCCCGGTCTTGCTGAATACGGTTTTAAGATAGGTTCTCGCCGTACTGACGGATACGCCGGCATATTTCGCCGCATCTTCCACACTCGCGCCATCGACAAGGCCGTGCACAACCCGCGCCTCACTGGGGGTAAGATTCAACGCCGTTGCGATATCGCTGGCGCTAGTGACATTCTTGCGCGCCGGATCACAGATAAGCATGTTGAAATATGGTTCGCGTCCAGGGCCGCTGTTATTGTAGACGACCGACACGACGATTGGGTTAGAACTATCGGGACGGGTAAATCGAAAAGTACTGCGACAACTATCTTCCTGGCCTCGTTCGGCTACAGAACTCAGAAACTCAGTAAACTTTTTCGTTTCCGCAGGGTTGATCGACCTAAGTTCGGCATCATTGCCGATATCGAAGTAACCGCTTTCATTGAGGATTTTCCCTGCAGGATTATTCTTGTAAATAACCTTGCCACTGACATCAATGACAGCAATTGCAGTATTCATCATTTGAATTGCATCAAGCGTTGAACGGGATATCTGCCGCATCTTTTTTAGATTCAACTCGCGAATCGCATCGAACATTCCCGGTTTTATGTCACCAAGTACGGCAGGTTTGGTGAAGAAACGAAATACATGAGTTTCATTCATAGCGGTCAGGGCGGATTCTAAATCCGCCTCCCCGGACAACAACATGTATATTGAGTCCGGCGCGCTGACTTGCATCTGCTCTATTAGTTTCAGACCGGTCGTCGCGCCAAGTCGTAAGTCTGACAGGACAATTTCCGCTGGGTCACGCTGGTGCGCTTTCAACGCTTGTTTTGGGGAGCCAAAATATTCGCAGCATACTGTCGCCTCCAAATCTGAAAGAACAACCTTCAGTTGATCAAGCGCCAGCGGATCATCATCAATGCAAATACAACGAACCGGTCTCGCCTTCATCAGGCCGCCTCCCACAAGACAAGTATGTGAATTTTTAACTTTATGATTCAATAAGCGATGGGCGGTAAATAGTTTGATAACATTTCATGTCCGGAAAGAGAATATGTGTGCTATAGAACTTGTGCGCCTTCTCGTCGTCGATGACGATCATCTCGACTTCGAAATATTATCCCGATATCTCGAAACCGTTCATGCTACAAATTACGAAGTTACGCATGCCGCAACAGTCGGCGAAGCGCGCGCTACAATAGACGACAATAAATTTGACGCCGCCTTAATTGATCATCGCCTTTCAGACGAGCAAAACGGGCTTGACCTGATCGCAGAGTTCGGCGGTCGGGAGGCGCCGTTTCCAATTATCCTCTTGACGGGAATTGAAGAAAGGTTTCTCGACACGAAAGCTATCCTCACCGGCGCCTACGACTATATAGATAAGTCTACGCTAACCGCCGAGCTCGTTGACCGCGCTATTCGCTTTTCTATCTCAAGTTATTCCCATGAGCGACAGTTGCGCGAAACTATTGCTGAAGCAACAGAACAAGCGAACATTAATCGACGTATCCTTTCCATTGTCAGCCATGAAATGAAGTCACCGATCTGCTCCCTGATCGGCTATAGCGACCATTTGATAAACACATGCTCAACTGAGGCGACGAGTGACGCAGCAAAAAAAATGAAAGCTGCTTCAATTCATTTACAGGACTTTCTGCAAAACCTATCCGAGTTTGTAAGACTTGACGGAAACGCAGCGAAGCTGTGTGATTCTACATTTGATTTGCTGCCTTTGCTCAACGAAACAGTCGACTTGTTCCAGCCATATGCGCGCCATAAAGATATCATGCTCTTGAGCACCATAGACATCGGACCGGAAGAGCGGTTTTCCGGCGATCGACTGCGTATTCGACAGGTCATGATCAACCTTCTCAAGAATGCAGTGAACTATTCCGATGAAGGGGTGATCAAGGTATCGGCGCGTATGGATGGCGAGGTTTTAAAAGTGAGAATCCAGGATCATGGCGTCGGCATGAATGAAGAAAAAGTGTCGGAGATCATGTCGGAGATCGTATCAAGACAACAACTGGGAGCCAGTCTTGAGGGTGGACTTGGTATCGGGTTGTCGATTTCGCGACAGCTTCTGCGCTTAATGCATGGCTCATTGATGATTGAAAGTACGCCAGGATTTGGCACGACTGCGGGCTTCAACGTTCCTTTGCAAAGGGTGTCAGACGCAAAAGCCGCCTGATTCGATTTTCTTACTCTGAAAAGAACGCAAAACGCTTTCGCGTGACGCGAACTTTTTCATAAAGGTTGAATCTGTCGGGATCATCCAGACGGATCTTGGCCAACTGATTCCGGTCACGTGGCTTGAAGGTATTCTGAAATTCCTTCGGCAGCGTATCGGAAACAGGCAGAATTTCCGTGATCGTCCCTTTAACGCGGACTTGGCCGCTGGAAACCCAGACCGGCGCCCCAACCTGTAAGGGGAATATGTATTTCCCGGGAAGATAAGCCAATATGTATTGGTCGCCAGAATAAACAGATAAAATGGGCTCGCCAGCACGATAAACATCACCAACTGACGGGACTGTAACGCCGACGACGCCATCTTTCGGTGCACGAACCACCCCTTCCGAATAGTAGCTGTGTAAATCCAATAGCGCTTTTTGTGCAGCACGATTGGCAACTTCTAACGCCTCTGTCTCAGACTGAAGCGTGTCTTTCTCAACAGCAATTTGCGCAAGCGCCTCTTCGGCGTCAAAGCGAGCGCGGAAAGCATTTGCGAGTGCCGTGTTGGTTATCAATCCATTCCCGGAGTTTTTCTCATAGCTTTCAAGTGTGTCTTTGGCGAAAGTCGCACGCCGCTCGGCAATTGGGTATAAAGCTAACGCCGTATCGACTCGCGCTTGCAATTCGGCTTTACGTTGAATTAACAACGCCACCTGGGAAGAAATACCTGCAAGGCTCTCCAGTATTTCCACTGAACCAAATTTTAAAATGATCTGGTCTTCCTGTACTGACTGTCCTTGATCGACGGAAACTTCCTCAATCCGTACGACCGATGTCGCGGAGACAATTGTCTGCTCTTTGATGACAAGGCCGTCCGCACGAAAAAGAACAAGATCGCCAAACAGAAAATTGAGCAGGCTGACGCCGAACGCCAGCAATAAAAACATATAGACTCGCCGGCCAACACTACCCCCAGGCTTGCGATCCTGGTTTTTTAAGATATCGGGACGCGGTCTTTTGCGGATTGACCTAATCACAGGACGCCTCGCACTGCATGGACTTTCTCCGGGACATAAGCATCCCCATAGGACGCATCGAATATCCATTCCTGAACATAGGCGGCAAGCCGGATAAACCGCATGATAAAACTACTGAAAAGGCTGTATCCAATCACATGCGGTAAGAGATTTAACGCGCGCGCCTTCGGCATCGAATAGGCGGCGAGCAAGAATGTCGTAATGTCAAGAAGAGCCATGCCGGCCTGTACGCCAAGTAAGATAACTGGCGCCAATGCGCCATAAGTTGCAAAAAGCCAAATGATATAGAAAGGCATCGCCGCTGCGGGGACGACATTAAAAATCAAAAACTCAAGCTCATGCAGCAATTCGACAGGTTTGAACTCGGCCGAAAAAGGATTCATCAGACCAAGATGCTTTCGATATCGCAAACGAAGCGCATCGCGCTCCCAACGGAATCGTTGTCTGGTCAGCGAGACTAGCGTGTCCGGTACGTCGGTGTAGCATAGCGCTTCTGGCGCAAAATCGATCTTCCAACCCGCTCCACGCAACCGGATCGTGACATCAAGGTCTTCGCCGCCGCCAGCGTCCAGTCCGCCGACGTCGTTCAGCGCCTGCTTTCGGAAAGCGCCAAACCCCCCAGAGACACAGGTGACCTGATTGATCTGCGCCGCAGCCTGCTTTCCAAGTGAAATGCTGATCAAGTACTCAATCGTCTGAAATGTTGGAATCAATCCAAGACGCGTATTCCTTGGCAGGATATTGCCCGACACTGCGCCAATGGCGGGATCGGTAAACGGTTGCAGGATGTTCTTGAATGCGTGCCTGTCGAGCGAACAATCGCAATCTATGTTGATAATGATATCGCCAACTGCAAATCGCTCTGCCAAATTCGCAGCAGCCGCCTTGCCGGCTCTCAGGTCGGTTGAATAGGCTTTGGCGATCGCCCCCTCGCGCAGAAGCTCATTAAGCCGGTTGCGCATCCGGTCACTTGAACCGTCGCTGACTACAATGATTTCATCGGGTGGCGAGCTTTGCTCATGAATACATCTGACACACCGTTCAATCGCGTCTTGTTCATTATGCCCTGCGATGATGCAGCTGACCTTGCCCAAAGCGCCAAGCTGTTTTTTCGATAATGCAGCATGACTTCCGAAAAACACAACTGAAACGTATAGGAACGCATACCGCGGAACTTCAAAAATGAGTACAAACCAAAATAGTGCGACTAAGCTCGCTATACTTTGCGACTGCAAATAGATAATTCCATTAATCACGGGCTCGAACATCAGGAGAAATCCTCAGGTCCGAAAACCTTCGCCGATGGCCGAATTTCAAATTTGAGTGTAGCCGCTGCGGCAGCACAGAAGTCGCCAATCTCAGCCTCAAATTTTGTTGGCGAAACCGCTTCTACAAGGACGAAATCATAAGAGCGCCCCTTCACGACCTTACCTTTTCGGTCGCCAGCGCGGAGCCCGTCACGCAAATTATCCATGAACAAATCCCGCGCCATGCTAAACTGGCGAGCGCCAAATTCGCGTTGTATTTCACGCTCCCGTTCATAGGCGATGCTGACCAGGGCAAATGGAGATTGTTCCGAATTAAACCGTCGCGCCGCATCGTTAAGCGCCACCACAATGTCCAATGGCAGGTCTGCAAATCTCAGCGTTCTTTCGGCGATGCCCAGATAAGATTGCCCCGCCTCAATAAAGCCAAGCGCCTTGTCGGTCAGCCGATAGCTGAAAACATCGTGCACGGCGACTGCCTCTCCATCCGTATGGGTATGACAATCAAGACAAACGAACCCAATAGCCGGATCAGACCCTGTGTGGCTGCAGTCGCCACACACGACATTAATGCCAGGCTTGTCATAATCGTGACCGAAATGAGAGAGTTCGCGGCGGCACTTCGGACAAACAAGGTCATCACCCAGACGAAAGTCCATTTCCGGACCCTGATACGCGCATTTAAAATGATGCAGAAATGGCTCGTCGCTAAGATGCGCACTGCGGCAGTTCGCACATTCTTCACGCACATTAAAACGCGACGACCCGCAATTACCGCAGCTATGCATGCGATCAAAGAACGCGGCGTCAAGCAATCCATTCTGCTCCAGCCTGTACGCTTCAGCACGCACGACCTTCTCGTCAAGCGCTATATTAAACGCAATTGTACTTACTGATGACGGCGCATAGTCAGGCTCCAGCACTTGTCCCCGCACGAAAAGCGCGCCAAGGAGTTTTGCTCCAAGTTCATCAGAATACAGTGCGTCATCATGCAAAAACGCCCGTTTTTCGTGGAATGATTCCACAAGCGCTGTGATCTTATGCAGCTCTCTTTCCGGTAAACCCGACGCATCCATGTCGGCGCTGCGCCCCAGCGCGCCATGCAGATCGATGACAGGAAGCAGATGTAGCGCTTTGGTGCGCCAGATCAACGCGAGATCGCTAATCGTCGCCTTTTCCGTAACAAGAATCGCATCAAACAAATCACCGGAAACGCTCGCCTGCAGAGCGCGCGCAGATAACCGCATCGAGTCAAAATCTTCGGGCCAATAGAGCCAACGCAGACCCAACTGTTCTATTGGCGCGTCCCGCTCACCACAACGTCGGTTTGGCAAATCCGGACGTAGCGCTTCCTGTTCTGCAACAAGACCTGGCGCTTTATCGCTCTCATTCTTATCGATACTCTGTTCAATCGCTTGGCAAATGTCTTCTATGTTCAACGGCTTCGGAACAACCCTGTCAAACTTTTCGCAATCTTCTTCGTTAGATAAGAGCCCTTCAACATCACTCGTGATCGAGATAAACACAGGCCGGTTTTGATCCCTACTATCAGCATCAAATGCTGTAACGACTTCCAGACCAGTCATTTTGGGCATATGGAAATCAAGCAGCGCAACATCGTATCGCCGCTCCAATAGCGCCGCCAACGCCGCCGCTCCATCACCGACAATATCGATGTTATACCCTTTTTGCGAAAGTATCAGCTTCAGCAGGTCCTGCGTTACGGAGCTGTCTTCTGCAACAAGAACGTCATAGACTCGGTCTTTAGACTGCTTTTGTAAAACTTCTTTTGACACAGACCTCACCAACGATACTAACTTTTTCTTTTAATTGGCGTTACTTTAGCTCTAGAAACGCTTTAATTTGTATACTGTGTTTCTCTTTACCTTGACATACTTAAGATAGTGTTCTCTCAACAATGGTCTTAATATTCCGTAAGCATATTTATAAGCTACGCACCCGTACTTAAAGCGTAACCCTGCCCCAATTTGGGGGTATGGAGCCTTCCCATTATCGCCTATCGTTTCCGAAATATGGTTTCGTGCTTCGGCGCAAAAATAGTCTAAACTCAAGGACCTGACTCACAACGTGCATTCAAACCATGAGTGGGTAGAAGCGAGTAATAATGGGGAACAACGAGACGGCCACGGCTCTGGAAGCGCCACAACACCTCATAGACATTCCTTTCGGCAACTTGCTGCCGTGGGTCTTGAGTGCGATCATCTTGATTGCTGCCATTGTTGCGGCCAGCACGGTAAAAAATAATCAAGCAGAATACCTTGAGTCTGCGGTCGCCCAGAAAACGATCGCTATTCACAGCGATCTGAAAACAACGTTTGACATGCAACTCGCCGCCTTTCGGCGCAAGGCGGATCGCTGGGAAAACGCCGATGTCTCAATATCGCGAGAACATCGCCAAGACGGCATCAACTATCTTGAGGACCTCCCCGGACTCACAACAATTTTATGGCTGACAAATGATAGCAGTGTCGGGTTTATCGAAACAAAGTCGATGTCATCGGAAATCGCCACGGCGATTTCCCTTATCGAAGAGCATCCAGCTTATCGTAATTTTCAATCCGTTGCTGCAATGAACCCAGCCTATCGCATCGATTTATTTACGTTCGATAATAATTTCGCGATCATCGCCCCGTTACATCACGGCGGAGTTTTTAGTGGCCTTCTCGTAGGCGTCTATGACCTGAATACTTTCCTCAGTCTTTCTTTACCAGAGTCTTTTTTGAATGATTTCGATCTCGTTGTTTCAAATGACAATGGCTATCTTTTTGAAAGCGCAGGAAATATCACAAATACCCCTAACCGCTGGGCCAATGAAATCGCATTCGAATATTACGACGCCGATCTACAGTTGACTATCTGGCCTGAGCAAAAAATTCTTGAAAAGATCAACTCCTCTATTGATGAGTTGCTTATTTTCGGTGGCGGCTTTCTTTCTCTGTTGATTTTCTATCTGACGTATTTGTCGAAGCGCTACCACGCGGTTGGGCAACGACGTAAGGAAGATCAGCAGAGAATTGAAGCGGTACTGAATGCCGCGCCCTGCGCCATATTCTCCGTCGATGAGAACGGTGCGGTCTTATCGGCCAATCCCTTCGCTGAGCAACTGTTCGACTTGGATAGCACTGAGTTTGAAGGAAAACATTTGCAGGAATTTGTCGCTCTACCAAGCGACGATGATGAAATTGACAGAGCATTGTCAATCGCCGATTTTCGCACGATTGACAGTGAAGGCGTCAAGGTCAAGGCCCTATGCTCCGACGGCACTGACTTTCCAGCCATGCTGCTCGTACGCGAAATCGCCAAGAGAAAGGATACTGATTTCGTTGCCGTACTTACCGACCTTTCCGAGCAAGAGCGTCTGATGACAGCAAAGGCCGATCTTGCCGAACAAAAGCGCATGGACCAGATGAAAAGCGAATTTGTTTCAACAGTAAGCCATGAGTTGCGAACGCCGCTAACGTCAATCAAGGGTTCTTTGGGGCTCTTCAGGTCTTCATTACTGGGAGAGTTGTCAGAGCATGGGCGGTCAATGATCGATATCGCTTATTCGAACTGCGATCGTCTTGTGCGCCTGATCAATGATATTCTTGATCTGGAAAAAATTGAAGCGGGCAAGCTGTCATTTGTTTTCGAACAAACTGAATTGTCACCTTTACTGACCCATATCATTGAGACAAATCGTGCTTATGCCCGAGAGCATAATGTTGGTATTGTCCTCGAAGATGCAGATGAAAAAATTCTGATTGAAACCGATCCGGACCGCTTCGAGCAAGTCGTAACAAACCTTCTTTCAAACGCTGTCAAATTTTCTCCGAAAGGAGCAACAGTTCGTGTTTGCGTTGAACTAATAGGCGGCGATGTCCGCATTTCAATTATTGATAGCGGACCAGGCATCTCTGACGAGTTTCAGACCAGAATTTTCAGACGGTTCTCTCAAGCGGATTCCTCCGACGATCGCGACAAAGGCGGCACCGGCCTTGGCCTCAGCATCTCCAAAGCCATTATTGACGCACATGGCGGTACTATAGATTTCGACACCAGCGCGGAAAATGGCTCCGCCTTTTACTTTGACCTTCCGCGAATAAAGCCAGATAGCAAAACTGGCCTGGAGAAAGGCAGTTGTACCAATACAATTCTGATTTGCGAAGACGATGCCGATATCGCCAGCTTATTGTCAATGCTGATTGCAGATATGGGTTTTGAGACAAGAATATGCACAACAGCCGAACACGCCAAAACGCTGCTACGTCAGAATACATTTGCTGCGATGACGCTGGATCTGACATTGCCCGGGCAAAATGGAATCGACCTTATTCGAGAACTTCGGCAAAGTCCTGATACTATTCACTTGCCCATTATTATTGTCTCTGCAGCAACACAGGCTGATATGTCGGACCTGGATGGCGATGCTGTCAGCGTGGTCGACTGGCTTCAGAAACCGATCGATGAAAATGCGCTTCGAAGCTGCATTAGCGCCGCTACGCAGGTATCTCAAGACAGCGGCAGAATTCGTATCTTACACGTAGAAGATGACGACGATCATCTGATGATCGTCCGGAATTTGGTCGGCGCAACAGCGCATCTAGACATGGCGCGAAGTTGCGAGTCAGCGCGCGCCCTTTTACGTGAAAACGATTATGATTTGGTGATCCTTGATCTGCAGTTGCCAGACGGGCGCGGGGAAGCGCTGTTTTCAGAAATCAATGCCAAAGGCGACAAGAGTCCACAAGTGCTCGTTTTCTCAGTTCAGGAGCTGTCCGGAAACCTGATGCCGCAAGTGCGTGCAGCAATGATCAAATCCCGTACAAGCAATGAAGCTTTACGTAAAAATATTCGAGCCGCAATTGGCGCCCCGGCTTCGCGCACACAACTCAAGTCAGTCGCATAGGGAGTATAGGATGAAAAATTCTTTGGATCGTATCAGTTATGTGGAAGATGAACCGGATATTCGCGCCGTCGCTGAATTGGCATTGACCAAGATTGGCGGGTTTACCCTCGATATCTGTGCAAATGGCGCTGAAGCTATTGAACGAACGCCCGAATTCATGCCCGACCTTATTCTATTGGATGTGATGATGCCAGGTATTGATGGCAAAGAAGTTTTAAAACAGTTGCAAAAAATTCCAGAGACAGCGCGGACGCCAATTATTTTCATGACCGCAAAGGCGCAGCGACATGAAGTCGAAGCCTATAAGGCTCTGGGCGCCATCGACGTTATTCCAAAACCCTTCGACCCATTGATGTTGTCAAGTAACATACGAAAAATCTGGTCAGACAACCTTACAAACAAGGCGGCTTAATCATGCAACAAGAGCTTCAACATCTTATCACCCGGCATTGTAAGACACTGGTGCAGGAATCCGCTGCGATCGGCGAGTGTCTGTCAGAGTTGAATCACAATCACACAAATGAAAACCCAATTCTTGCGGAAGCCATTGGTCTGGCGCACAAGATAAAAGGCAGTAGCGGCAGTATTGGCTTTGCACAGGTAAGCGAGTGCGCCAGAGCGCTCGAAGGCCATATGCGTACGGCTGCAGTTACAGACGGACCGCTCGGTTATGAACGCTACTCACGCATAATGGCATGGTACAAGAGGTTGGACTACGTCGTTAACACACTGACGTCAGAGCAATCTTCGCTATTTAACGGGCCAGCTCTGCAAGCCGAGGCGAAGTTTTCACTGGAATCGGCGAACCATAAGTCTTTTAACAATACGATTGAAACTGAGTCTCTGCTCCTGGTCGATGACTGCAATGATGCACGCGCTTTTCTTTCCATGCAGTTGAAAAAAGAAGGCTTTTCCGTATGCGAGGCGCCGAATGGAGCTGAAGCTTTGAAAAAGCTTAAAAACGAAGAAATTTCTCTTGTCCTGCTTGATCTATCTATGCCGCAGATGGATGGCATGGAAACTCTTGCGCATATTCGACAGGAACATAGCTTTGTTGACCTTCCAATCATTATTGTCACCGCTAACCGTCAATCGGAGTCTACAGTTAAGGCGTTGAAACTTGGCGCTAACGATTATGTATCGAAGCCAGTCGATGTACAAACACTATCCGCACGCATCAATGCCCAGTTGCATAATCGGCAAACGGTCACAGAGTTGACAAAAGCCAAAAACCACCTGGAAAATGAAATTGAAGAAAGAGCCTTTAACCTGAGACAGCAACAGCTACTCGCGACTACAACGTTCAACGTAGCTCATCGGGCCATCATGCGTGATGTCGAAGCAATTGAAAGTGACCTTCGCGCCATCGGCGCCGGCGACATGGATATTCATCAGGTCATTACAAATATCAAAACACGCAGCCAGCAAGTGCGCCGCGAATGCTTATCGCTAGGTCTCTTTCATGTCGCCTCGGTCGCCGAACAACTGGAGCATTCTCTGGATGATCTTCTATCACCGCTAAGCGGCGACTCGTCCGATATTGGAAGCTGCGCCGCCACTCGCGTGACAAAACTTGCAGATATGTGCAAAAAAATATCCGTTGAGGATCTAAGTCCGCAAGCTAATGATAAAAATATCAATCACCAAACAGTTTCTGAGAAGCAATATGCAAACGCCTGATAATACAGCATATTAATGCCCAATGACAGGCTTAACACTATCTGATGTCGGCTTTGAGCATCGTGGACACTCACCTGTATCTACATAAGAAAATCCGGTGCATCAAAACTCTTGATACTTATATAGGTGTGAAAGCGCCGTCTTCGAATGAGAGTCTCTTCAATAAAGGTGATATCCGCCAGGAGCAAATTCCCTCATTGATAAGACCTTGCATTCTATCGACAACATTTTTCAGCCCGATCCCATCGGCATAAAACATTGGCCCTCCCCGGTAATCAGGAAAACCATATCCCTTCATAAATACAATATCGATATCAGAAGCCCGCGCCGCAATCCCATCGTCAAGAATCCAGGCGCCCTCATTCGCCATGCAGAACAATAAGCGGTCTTTGATTTCCTGATCAGAAATCTCTCGCCGTTCAATCCCCTTTTTCTTGGACGCTGTCACGACAAGATCTTCAACTATGGGATCCGGGTGCGCTGTCCGCCCGTCATAGCGATACCATCCGGCGCCGCTTTTTTGTCCTAGCCGTCTCAATTCATAAAGGCGATCTGCGATATCGACATATCTGTCATCGGGGTCGCGCGTCGCATCTTCACGGCGGCGCGTATGCCAGCCAATATCGAGGCCCGCAAGGTCAGAGACTTCAAACGGTCCCATTGCAAAACCAAACTCGCGCATCACCCGATCGACGTCTTGCGGCAAGGCACCGTCTTCAACAATATATTCGGCCTCCTGGCGGTATTTTTTGAAAATTCGGTTGCCGATAAAGCCATCGCAAACACCAGCCAGGACACATGTTTTCTTTAAGCGTTTTCCCATGGCGAACGCCGTCGCCAGCGCCCAGGGAGCAGCTTTGTCAGTTTTAATGACCTCCAGCAAGCGCATAATATTTGCGGGGCTGAAGAAATGCATTCCAATTACAGCTTCCGGCCGGTTCGTCGCCTTCGCAATCTCGTTAATGTCGAGATAGGAAGTATTCGAGGCGAAAATGGCGTCCGGTTTTGCAATCGCATTGAGCTTTTTGAAAACTTCTTTTTTAATATCCATGTCTTCGATGACAGCTTCGATAAAAAGTTCAGCCGAGGCCAACTCGTCAATGCTCTCAATCGGGGTTATTGCGGAGATTAGCGAAGCCGCTTGATCGTCAGCAATCCTTCCCTTTTTCACCTGCCGGTCATAATGGCTTTTGATCGCCTGACTGAGCGCATCAAGAGCTTTACTGCTCGTATCGAAAATACTAACTTTATATCCCGCGTCAGCACAGGCAATTGCGATGCCCCGGCCCATGGTGCCGGCTCCTAAAATCGCAACATGGGTAACCTCTTTGGGGTCAACACCTTCAAACGCAGCATGTTTTGTCGCAGCACGCTCAGCAAAAAAGGCGTGGATCATCGCTCTACGCTGAGGGCTGTTCAGACATTCAGCAAAAAGTTCGCGCTCGGAAAGTAACCCTTTATCTAATTCTTCTGTCGTCGCGGCGCGAATTGCACGCACTGCATTAAGCTCGCATAGACGACCTCTCACCAGCGCTTTTTTCTCTTCAGTATCAAGCAAGGCAATTTCATCTGAAGAGACTGCATATGGAACGGACAATGTTGCAGACCTGTCGCCCAAAGCATCACTCGCGTTTATGCGCCGGATGGCGGCGGCTGTGATATTTTCATCACCATCAGTTTGGGCAGCAAGGTTATATTTAGCGGCTTTCACACCGGGTAGAGTTTTTCCCTTAAGGATGACTTCCAGAGCCGTCTCTATACCCACAATACGCGGAAGGCGCTGTGTTCCACCCGCGCCGGGAATGAGCCCTAACCGAACCTCCGGCAATCCAAAACTCGCATTCGGCCCCGCGACCCGGTGATGGCATGCAAGCGCCAGTTCGAAACCGCCGCCAAGGGCAAAGCCGTTTACGGCGGCGAAAACCGGCTTTGGAAATGATGCAATTCGTCTCAACAAATCCGGTAAAAAAGGCGCTTCCGGCGGTTTCCCAAATTCCTTGATATCCGCGCCCCCGCTGAACGCCTTGCCGTCGCCTCCAGTGATAACGACACCGCGAATGGAAGGGCTTTCCTCCGCCTGATCGAGCGCTTTTTCCAATCCCTTTCGAACGCTGGCGCCCAACGCATTCACCGGCGGATTATCAAGTCTCGCAACGAGTACAGCGTCATCAGTGTGTATTTCTACGGCCATAATCGGTCCTGACGGTTTGGCGGTGTCTTATAACTAAAGATTTTTTGCGCCTGATTGACAAGCTTTATTTTAATACTAAAATATTTTTACGAAAGGCGACAAATGACGAATGCCTCCCAAACGACAGCGCCGAAAAATATTACGGTAACAGGCGGCGGCTCCGGTATTGGATTGGCGATCGCAAAAGCGTTCGCGGACCGCGGTCACAATGTAACGGTTATGGGTCGCGATAAAGCGAAGCTAAAAGCAACCGGACTTACCTTTTTTGAAGCAGACGTCACCGATGACGAGTCCCTTACATCCACGATAAAAAAAGCCCCCCCCGCAGACATATTTATCGCCAATGCCGGCGCGGCTGCAACTGCTCCTGCCCTTAAGACAACGCGCGCCATTTGGGACCACATGCTGGCCGTTAATCTGACGAGTGCTTATATTAGCGCCCGTGAAGCAATACCGCCAATGGTTGATAAAGGCTGGGGCCGGTTCATCGCCGTCGCATCAACAGCTTCCTTAAAAGCATATCCATATACGGGCGCTTATACCGCAGCGAAGCATGGCGTTCTGGGCTGGGTTAAGACACTCGGTTTGGAGCTTGCAACATCCGGCGTAACGGCAAACGCGATATGCCCGGGCTTTACTGATACACCTTTAATCGCTGACGCTGTTGATAACATCGTTGCAAAAACCGGCCGCTCGCGAGACGCGGCGCAAAAAGCCTTTACCAAAGACAACCCCATGGGCCGCCTCATCGCAACCGATGAAGTCGCCGGCGCCGTTATGTGGCTTTGCAGCGATATCGCTGCATCGATCAATGGACAAGCGATAGTCATTGACGGCGGAGAAACCGCGTCATGATTAATGAACAAGAAGCTTTGCGCACCTGGCTTGATCTTCTCTCCAAGACCAACGCTTTGAAGAAGGTTGTTGACAATGTGCTGCGTGCTGAACACGGTGTTTCAATTTCACGCTTCGACGTACTCGCCGCTCTCCAACGGGCCGGCGAAGACGGCTTACGGGCCGGCGCTCTGACACAAAGACTTAAAGTGACCGACGGCAATACAACTCAAGTGACCGCCCGTTTAATCGAAGATGGCTTTGTCAAACGCCGAAAAGATCCAAAAGACGGACGTGTCGCGATTTACGTGATTACCAAAAAAGGGATCCGCCTGTTTAATGACATGGCGAACACCAATAAAATGAGCGTGGTTGATGCGTTTAGCGCCCTCTCCGATCCACAGATGCGGTCAATGCGTAATCTGCTTCAAAAGATAGATGTCTCACGAATATCATCAATGCACGAAAAGGATGTCGCGTGAATCCCCAAAGCTATAAGCCGAAACATTTTATCTGGGACTTTGATGAGGGCGTCGCTAAGATTTCACTCAATCGCCCGGATCGTAAAAACCCCCTCACTTTTGAGTCCTACGCCGAACTTCGAGACACGTTCCGGGACCTTGTTTATACCAAAGATGTCAAAGTTGTTGTATTCGCCAGTAATGGCGGCAATTTCTGTTCCGGCGGCGATGTTCATGAGATTATCGGCCCGCTCACAAAAATGGGAATGCCGGAACTTCTGGCGTTCACGCGCATGACAGGTGATTTGGTCAAATCAATGCGCAATTGTCCGCAACCGATCATCGCCGCTGTTGACGGCGTCAGTGTCGGCGCAGGCGCCATCATCTCCATGGCGTCCGACATTCGCTACGCAACGCCGGATGCGAAAACAGCGTTTTTGTTTAATCGTGTCGGCCTCGCAGGTTGCGACATGGGGGCTTGCGCCATGCTGCCGCGCATCATCGGCCAGGGGCGCGCAAGCGAAATACTTTTTTTCGGTCGCAGCTTTTCTGCGGAAGAAGGTTGGGACTGGGGATTTTTCAATCAAGTAGTGGACGCCGGGAAACTGGACGACCATGCAATGACCATGGCGAAAAAACTCGCCGCCGGTCCCACTTTCGCTAACGGCATAACGAAAAACCAGCTTAACATTGAATGGGACATGAGTCTCGACACCGCAATTGAGGCGGAAGCCCAGGCGCAAGCCATTTGCATGCAAACTAAAGATTTTGAACGCGCTTACAATGCATTCGTTGCAAAAGAAAAACCCATATTTCAAGGCGACT
>CBDDKD010000028.1:0-37088 GCA_965230025.1 Hyphococcus sp. | reverse complement strand
AGAGACAGACGTCGCCGATGTCGTTGTTGGCGCCGTATTGATCCCAGGCGCAAGCGCACCAAAACTCGTCACTCGCGACATGCTGAAAGGCATGAAAGAGGGTTCGGTTTTAGTCGATGTAGCGATTGACCAAGGCGGTTGTTTCGAAACCTCAAAAGCAACCACCCATGCAGATCCGACCTATGTTGTGGACGACGTCATTCATTACTGTGTCGCGAATATGCCTGGCGCCGTGCCACTGACATCTTCCCATGCTCTCAACAACGCGACGCTGGGCTATGGGCTGATGCTCGCAAATGATGGTTTGGGCGCCTTGCGTAAAAACGAGTATTTGCGCGACGGCCTCAATGTCCATCAGGGCAAAGTCACCTATAAGGCGGTCTCCGAGGCCCTTGGGGTTGATTTCGTCCCTGCTGTCGACGCCTTGGGATAACCCCTCAAACCGTCTGATTTCCTGAGCTTTGAAGGGGGACAATCGAGTCAATTCTGCGTGATCTGGCGTCAAAACCGCCAGATTGCGCGAAGATTGTTACCACAAGGTAAGGTTTTGCGGGCATTTGGAAGGCTGGCCCCGCTTGCTATGCGACATCGTTCGCAGGCATAATGGGTCTAGGAGAGAGCCAATGTTTAAGCCGGTTACGATAGTCGCCATTTTAGCAGCGCTAGCGATTCAGCCAGCCGCCGCCAAATTGAGTGGCGGACATACTGTCAGCGATTCAGGCGCCCAGAAGCAGGAACGGCGTGGGGTCGTCGCAGTCGTGATTGACCAGATTCGTATTTCGGCTTCAGCTGTCGTCAGTCATTCCGCCAAAGCAAGTGAGTCGCGCAGCCAATACTCTTACTTCTACTCACGCAAGGAATGCGAAGCTGCCAAAGAAGCAGAAGTAGAAGAAGCAGAAACAGCGGAAGCGAAAGCCGAAGAGCCCGTCGGACCTGAGCCGCTCTATTTTGGTTTCTAAGAAACGCTTCTTAAAAACATTAACGGCGCGCTGAGGTTTAGAAAGTCCGGCGCGTTTTTGATTCAGCGCTTACGCCTTCGCCCGAATATAAATCCTACATCCCGAGCAATCTGCTGGCGCCCTTTTTTTAGTATCACCATGACCAGGCCGGTGATGGCGAACAGCATACCTGCAGCAGAAGCAGCTTTCACTAACGGATTATTGAAATTCTCGCGCTCGTCATAATCCATGATGTGCAACATCCAGAAGAAATCATATAGTCGCCAGATATCGTTGCGACGGGACGCAACAACACCCGTGTCAGGTGAGATATAAAGGCGTGTGTGCAGACTGTCATTGAAGTCCGCACGCCAAACCGGCAAGGCTTTGCGGTATTCATGGGGTGTATTGCTTAGCAGGGCGATCTTCTCGATCTCCCCCTCGCCCACATAATCCTGTTCTGCGACCGCGCGAGCCACCGCTTCATCAATAGGCGAAAGCTTTTCGCCGGACATCGCATCAAACAACGCCTCCTCGCTTTCGCTTTTGACCGCATAGACAGGACGCCCGAGAAAATAGCGGAGTTCAACCGAGGTCGCGCCGTCAAGCTGGGCGATCACTCCGCCGGGAGATGCATAATTGCGGCTTTCAAGCTCCTGAGACGGCGTTGCAAACATCGCCCGTTCGCCGCGCACCAGTTCGATGTGATACCAGCTCATTACAACGCCGCTGAGCATCCACAAAAGCACCTGAATGCCGAGCAGCACTCCGGCCCAGAGGTGAATGCGTTGAACGATGCCGTAGAATTTCACTGGGCCGCTTCAATATCCGACGCAGCCAGCGGCGTGGTCAGAAGTGTGCGGAAAGCGCCCCACGTGTCCTGACGGCCGACGGCTTTGCGGCCGATATATTGCTCCACAATATCGCGGCCGAGATTGTAGTTGATGACATAGCCCCGATAGGTGTCGATGAATCTCAACGACTGCTCGGCGCGCTCACGCGACTCCAGGCGGTATTTCATCAGCATAGCAATCGCATCGTCGCGAGATAACCGGCCATCGAGATACTCGCGCGCGATGTGATTGCGCGCATGAGAGAGTTTCCGCCGCGCTTTATTCACTTCGTTGAGGGTTTCCGCCTCAGCCGGATCAAGACCAGCAAGCGGAAACAACACGTCACGCTCAAACGCAATCTTTTCCGTTCCCGGAAACGCAAGTTCAATGCCGTAATTCGCTGAGCCCTCCGCTGTCACCGATAGTGGAGAAAATAGCGGATAAACTGAATACTCGATCCAGTCATTGCCCTCGAGCAGTTCGCGCTCAAGCATGATGTTCCATGTATGATGGCCCGGATAACCCTCATGGCATCCAAGGTCTACAGCGCGGTCAATAATGGTCGGGAAATCCGTGTTCACCTGGATCAGGCTGTAATAATCGCCCTGATACCAGTTATAGCCGCTCCACGGTTTGTCCGTCACGAACTCAACGGAAAAACGTTCCGTCTCGGGAAGATCGTAATTTGCAAGCGTCCGCCGGCGGCACTCGGCGATCGCCGCATCAAAAACCGCTTCCAGTTTTTCGGAGGGGATCGCCAGCGAGTTGCGAAAAGCATCGACGCGTTCATTGAGCGGCCCGTCGCCAGACAATAAAGCGTCAATCTCTTCAAGCGCCGCATCGAATTCAGCGATGTCATAGTCCGGCGCAACCGCATCGTACAAAAGTCGCGTCTCCTCGTTAAAGGGAAACGTTTCGCCTTGCGCCATCTGTATCCGCGCGAGCGCCGCACGGGTCAGTTTTTCCAGCATGGCGCCACGCAATGTCGGCGCATCCGCATTCGCCCGCGCCACACTGATCAAGAGCCCCTGCGCTTCCGCCTCAAGTGCATCGAGCGGCCGCGCGTCACCTTTCGCGGCCTCCGCCCATTCCGCCGGGCCATGATAAGCATCGACAAAAGCCGCATCATGCTGGCCAACCGCCAGCGCCAGTTTTACGAAGGCTTCGCCAATCGCATCGAGGCTTGCCGCTTCCGCAGCCACAGCTTCATATCGCTCGGTCTCAGTGGCGGGTGAAAGCCTCGCCTCGTCGGAAGCCATCTCTTCGGACGAGGCGGGTGATGGATCGCCGCCGCACGCTGCGAGCGCTAGGGCGGCGGCGAGGGCGGCGGCGATTTTGATCATGAGAGGCGGGCCTTAAGCAGCGGTGCCTGAGAAAGTGGAGGTGCCAAAAGCGCCCAGTTTTACATTCCCGGAAATTGAATCGCCTTCGGTAAGGCCTTCAAATTCTAGCGTAAGCGGCATTGGCGACGTAACTTTTGCGTGCCAGCTCAGCTTTTCGCCTTCAACTTTGCCGTTCTCGATAGCTGCGGTCCCCGACGGGCCGGACATTTCGCCCGTCAGCGCGTCGCCTTCCTGCTTCAGCGTCAGAACGCCATTCTGTTCGCCCATCGGGGTTTTGATCGTGATGTTCCACTTGCCGTCAATCGCCATTCATTCCTCCTGTGAGATCCCGTCGAGGATCGGTCTATTAATCGCGGCAGACCTTAGCGATTGCACCCTCCCGCGCAAGGGTCCGATGCAGGCAGGCGGCGCTAAAAACTAGCGTTACATCCAGCCGAAAGGGCCAAAAAGATCAACCACGCTCAATTGACTCTCCTCTTGGGGGAGACCCTACACTTGCCGTCATGAGAGGCATGTTACGCATCGGTGATCTGGCCCGGCTTGGCGGCGTGTCCGTCAAGGCGCTGCGTTTTTATGACGAGCAAGGCCTCTTGCGGCCTGAGCATGTCGACCCGCATACAGGTTACCGCTATTACGCACTCGATCAGGCGAAGACGCTCGCCGTCATCACCAATCTTCGAATGATTGATTTCACCATCGCGGAAATCGCGGCGGTTCTGAAGGAGGGCGAAGCATCGCCGGACCGCTTGCAGGACACCATCGCCGCCAAGCGCCGTGAGCTTCAGAATATCAAATCGAAACTCGCCAGCAAATTGCAGCTCGCCGATATGATGGCGCAGTCGCTGGAAGACGAAGCGGCGGCGGCGCTTCCGACTTTCAAACTGGCGCCGCTGAAAGATCAGCGCGTTTACGCCATTCGCAAAACCGTACCCTATCTCGGCGCGCCAGTGACCGAAATGTTTGAAGCAGCGGAATCCATTGTCGCCGACCGGAATGCGAGGGCGCCGACCGCGCCGTTTATGATGTTTCACAGCACGCCTACAGAAAAAACAGACCTTGATCTTGAAGTCTGTATCCCTTTGTCTGTGGACAGCCCCAATCATCCGCCTGCGACACATATACCCGGCAGCGCTATGGCCTGTTCGGTTGTTTATGCAGGCGGGTATTTCAAAACAGAAATTCTGTTTGAACAAATGACCGGCTGGATCAATGGCGCCGGATTAAAAACGGCTGGCCCCTTACGCGAACTCTATCACCGCTTTGGCGCAGACCAGGATGACTACCGACTTCCCACCAAGATGATCGCCGCCGATCGCAGTGAATTCCTGACGGAACTGCAGATTCCCGTTTCACTCCCGCAACCCAACATGGAGTCGTCTAGATGAATCTCCTCCTTCGACAAATTTTCCTTACCGGCTGCAGCGCGCTTTGCGCCTTTACGGCGAGCGCCTGCGCTCAAGAAAACACCAGCGCCGAACAAGTCATGGTCGGTGGGCTGGCGCGCGATGCAGACCGGCCGCTGGAAAGCATTCCTGGCGTCACATCACATTATGGCATGGTCGAAACCTCTGACGGCGCGCGCCTGCGCACTATAATCACTGTACCTGATGGCGCCGATGCGCCACTCTACCCTATCATTTTCACGCAATGGGTCTCATGTGGGTCGGTTGAATATCGCGATGGCGGTTCGCGTGGCATCCTCGGCAAACTGGCGCAAGAATCCGGTCTGTCGCTGGTGCGCGTCGAGCGCTCCTCTGATGGAGACAGCTTGGGCCTGGCTTGTGACGAACTCGATTACGACACTGAAGTCGCGCATTATGTCGAGGCCTACGAAACGCTGCTTCAGGATGAGCGCCTGGATGCGAGCAAAGTTTATATCTACGGCTCAAGCCTCGGATCAACTACGGCGCCGCTGGTCGCGAAGACGTTACAGGACAATGGCTACGACATAGCCGGCGTCGCCATTCAGGGCGGCGGTGCGGAAACTTACTATGAACGGATGCTGACCTTTGACCGACTGTATCTTGAGCGCCGCCCCGAAGAGGTCACGCCCGAAGAGATCCACGATGAAATGATCCGCCGCGCCAAATTCCATTATGAATATCTCATCAATGATCGTGATCCGGATGAAATTGCAGCAGACAGCGAAGCGATGGCGCTCGCCCGCGCTGGCATTCGCGGTATGGAAGACGGCGCCCATTACGGACGTCCATACGCCTGGCATCAGCAGGCGGCGAAACACAACTTCCTCGCCGCCTGGGCGGCGCTCGAAGCGCCTGTCCTCGTCATCTATAACGAATTCGATCAGTTCGAAGCTCAATATGGCCATCAGGTGATCGCCGATATGGTCAACCGCCTGCGCCCCGGCACGGCGACCTTCGTTGTTCAGGAAAATATCGGCCACTCCAATGACCGCTTCGCCACCGTCGAGGACGCCTATGTGTGGCGCGACGGCGAACCGGCCTGGGAACAAACGGCAGGTGTTATTTTGAGTTGGTTAAACGATATCCGCTGAATGCGGCGCCGACCTGTCAGCTTTCTTCGACGGGCGGCGCTTTGCCAAGCTTGGTTCCCCGCGCCATGGACTGGCCATACAGAAGGCGTAGAAACCCGGGCGCGCAATCAGTGACATTCCGTGTAAGGTGGTTTGCAATTTTCTCCGGCACCGAGCCCTCAGGCGCCAGCGGGTCGAGAGAGGCGATCGCCTCTTCGAACAATTTCTCGTCCTGAGCGGGATTGCCGGTAAGGTCGCCTATCCGATGCAGGACGCTCGCGGATGCCGCCGGCGAACCGCCTGCGTCGCGCAATGTCGCAAGGTTGAGCCCATCCAGTACCTCAGGGCGTTGACGCGCAACGCCATTGAAAATGGAAAACATCATCGTGCCGGAATCAACATCGCTTGCGACAGAAAAAATTTGATGTTGCAGGAGAAGCGACCAGCCCACATATCGCACGCCTTCGACGCCCACTTTAAATTGAAGCATGCCATCTTCGCGCCGCTGCATCATGCAAATGTCGTGGACAAACCGGCCTGGCAGATCATTTGAAGCGCGTGTTGAACGCCACAGCCCTTCATAGGCGCCGCCACGCTGTCTACTGGTGCGCAGGGCCTCATCTAAAATCGGCGCGGCAACCCAGTCAAAGTCCATGCCGTCGGTCGACGTTACGGAGCCGTCCGGTCGAACCCCCAAAATGCCGCCAAAGCTTTTGATGTCGCGCTCCCAGTCAAGCAAGGTGAACCCCGGAACGCGCTCAGCGACATAACGGGTAATGTTGGCGAGGTTATGCTCCGAAGGCTTCACCGCGCCAGACGCCCAGCGGCCGACGAGTGACTTGTCCACATTGAGCGCAGAGGCAAGACCAGTGCGGCTGACCACGAGCACTTTAAGAACAAGCTTCAGTTTATCGGCGAAGGTTTCTGGCATCGGCTTTATACGCACTGACTGGGTTGCATGATTGTTGCAACTCTATGCAACCAAATGCAACCCCGCGTATGCCGATGTGTGTTGATGCACCTGCTCACAACGGTCAAAAGCTGCAAAAACATCTCCAGTCCAATGGCGATGGGCGGAGACGCCAAGTAATTGGCGGTATCGTCGGACTGACCCTGTAAAGGGGGGAGAATTGGGCGCGCAGCGGTAACTCGCTGCGCGTCTTTTCATTATATGGATGGTGTTTGGTTTCTGGTGTTTTGCCGCTGTATCAAAAGAAATTATCCGAACAACGAACCCAAATATTGTCAGCTATTGTCCCGGCGCCAGCTTTCCATTGCCTGCGAAATGGCAAAAGTCTCGCGGTATTTCGGCGAGTCCGATGGGCGCGGCGCCCGATCCCGGGTCAATTCCATAATCTCCGCCAGCTTGTTGTGAGCCGCACCCGACTGCCCCGCCCCGATATAGGCATGAAGCTCAACCAGCGAGTCCGACAATGGATCGTCAGCGCGGATGACAAAATAGGGTTCGTCTTCAGCGAGATCATTGTAACAATCGAATTGCGATGGATTGGCTTTTGATCCTGTTGGCGCAGTCATGGGCGGAAATTCCTCTACAAAGATATTTTTTCTCTCGTGATTCGCTTTTACGCACTTGTGAAGAGATAGTTTGGATCGTCAAAAGATCAATCAACCAGATTGTTCTTTTCATTCAATTCCGCGTCAAGAAACGCCGGCAATATCTCCCAGAATTGTCTCGACCTTGAATTGGTGAGCAAGACAATCCCCACATCTTGCTCCGGCAAAAAGGCAATCTGCGCGCCATAGCCGCCGTCAACACTTCCGGAATGTTTGACCACCCGTGCGCCTGAATATTCATAAATCCGCCAACCCAATCCGTAGTGAGCGGCATCAAGCTTCATTACGCTGTTTAACCGTCTTATTTCTGCAGGGGTTCGCACTCGTTCGGTATGAGTCATTTCCAGAATTTCAGGACTGATGACGTTCGGCGCATATCCCATTTGCGCTTTCAGCCACTCAGCCATGTCGACGATGCTGGCGTTGACGCCGCCGGCTGCGGGAACACGATAATAAGCCTCTTTCACATCACCGACACGCCACGCCTGGCCGCGTCTGCGCCGATGAGGCCGCGCCCAATTGTCATCCTGTTTTAAACTGTCCAACCCAAATGAAGCGCGATTCATATTCAGTTTATTGAAGAACTCTTCTTCAACAACTTCAGAATATGAACGCCCATCTGTTTGTTCGATTACGCGAGAAATCGTGTCGAACGCGACGTTTTGATATGAATAACATTGGCCAACCGGACAGATTGGATCGACCTTACGGAACTCACCGAGAATTTCGGCGGGCGCAACGTCAGCCTCCAGAAGATTGTCATACGCATAAGGCGGAAGACTGGTCCTGTGACTAAGGACGTTCTCGAGAGTCAAAGCTTTCAGCTGATTGCTGCTCTTGAGCCTTAGTTCAGGCACATAGTCGGACACGCCCTCCGAAAGAGACAGCTTGCCGTCGGCGATCAGTTGGCCCGCTGCACTGGCGGCGAACCCTTTCGAAAGCGACGCGATACGAAAAACCGTAGACCGATCAACCGGATCATCGCCCTCCAGTTCCCGAAATCCATATGTCTCGGAAAAAGCGACTTCGCCATTACGCACAACGGCGACGGCAAGACCAACAATATCATCGCTTTGTGCGGCTTCAGAGAGAAGCGCGCGAAACTCATCGTCTTTCGTGGAAGCTACGTTATCTGCACGGGCGAAATTTACGCCAATGAAAAAGCAGATAATGGTTACTGCAATACCATATATATTTTTCACGTACAGCCTTTCGCCATAACGAATGCGCGCTTTAATTGTTCCACTCTTTGGCGGAAACAATCAAGGGTCATCTACCGCAATTTCGTCAGCAAAAAAGCTGCCTGATAATCGGCTTGCGTATTCCGGTTTGCGGCAGGTTTACCGCACCAGTTTCACCCGCTCTCCCGCACGCAATTGTTCATTGGCGCCGAGGGCGTTCATGACCCGGAACCGCTCCACCTGATAGGCCGGAAAGGCGTTCAGGCGCCCAAGGCTCGCCGCCGTATCACCACGCTGAACGGTAACCACATCGACACGCTTCGCCGGGGGCGCCGTCACCGCGCGACCGTCAATCGTGCGAAGCGACTGAACAGCTTCGTTCAGAGCGGGCTGAAGCTGTCTTGATTGCTGCGCCGGCGTCACCCAAAGGAAGATATAATGCGAAGCGCCTTCCCATTGAATGGCGTAAGCGGTCACATCGACCTGACCGTTTTGGGTATTCGCCCGCGCTGAGCCGATAGCGGCGTTGCGCCCGTTAATCTGCACCGAACGCGCAGGTGACAGATCAATTTTCAAGGACTGAGAAAGCGGTCCATTGATAAGCGCCGCGGGCCCTTCCTGGCTGCCGGCGCCCAGAAACTGCATTTGCGCGCCGCTTTGCGACCGACCGTAAACGGCTTGCGTTGAGTTCTGCAGTTCAAACCCTGAAGGCGCACGGAACGCAATACCGATTTGCGGGTGAATAAAGTCGCGCCCGCGGATAAATCCCTGTTTAATTGGATCGTCTCCGTAAAGAAGGCCGTCGATCATGTTTAGATACACATCGCGATTGCGCTGTGACGAGCCCGCCCCTGCCTGACGCAGCACATTGGCTTCCTGCGCCGCACGACGCACGCGCTCCGCCGAGTTCGGGTGCGTAGACAAATATTCAGGCGGCGCCTGACGGCCGGCAATTTGCGATTCCAGATTGGACCATGCGCCAAGCGTGTCCAGAAAGGCAGCTTCCGCCATCGGATCATAGTTCGCCCGCGCCAGAAGCCGCACGCCGACCTGATCGGCCTCATATTCCTGCGTGCGCGAGAACCGCAAAACATAAAGTTGCGCGGCCTGTCCTGCGAGTTGCGCCGTGTCCGCGTTACCGGTCAGGATCGCGATAGCGGCGGTGCCGATCTGGGCAAGGTTGCCGCGACTGACCCGCTGCGCTGTGTGCCGTTCGAAAACGTGGCCGATCTCATGTCCGATCACGCCGGCGATTTCCGCTTCGCTGTTGCCAAGCGCCAACAGGCCGCGCGTCACATAGACATGACCCGGCAAGGCCATGGCGTTAATAACGGGGCTGTCGAGCACCGTAAATTTGATTTGCGCCGTGGGCTGATCGGACGCCGCAAGCAGCCGGTCAAAGATGCCTTGCGCATAGGCCGTGATGCGCGGGTCATCAACCTCGCCGCCAAACGCCGCCAGAATTTGCGGGTGCTGCTGTTGTCCGATCGCCTGTTCCTGCGCCGGCGATAACCCGAACGGCCCGCCCGTCGATGAACACGCCGCAAGCGCGAACGCGGCCAGGCCAAGCGCCCATCGTTTTATTGTTCCGGTGATTAAGCTGATCTGGACCATAGCCCGCCCCTTCTTTTGCACATCCACGCCGAAGCCCCCTGCTGCACGCAACTTTCAACATCTTATAATACACGACAAGCCGATTAGTTCCCGCAGACAGGCGAATACTTCACGGAACCTCGGTTACAGGTCAAGAAAAAGGCGCTTTCCACTAAGAAAGCGCCTTTTGCACAACGATAATCAAACGGTGGAGTTAGTTGTCGAGGAAGCTCCGCAGCTTCCGTGAACGGCTCGGATGCTTCAGCTTCCGCAGCGCTTTCGCTTCAATCTGGCGGATACGCTCGCGGGTGACCGAGAACTGCTGACCGACTTCTTCCAATGTGTGGTCGGTGTTCATGCCGATGCCGAAGCGCATGCGCAGAACGCGCTCTTCGCGCGGCGTCAGTGAGGCCAGCACCCGGGTTGTCGTCTCGCGCAGGTTCGACTGGATCGCCGCATCAATGGGCAGGATCGTGTTCTTGTCTTCAATGAAATCACCAAGATGCGAGTCTTCCTCGTCGCCAATCGGCGTTTCGAGAGAGATCGGCTCTTTCGCGATCTTCATCACCTTACGGACTTTTTCCAACGGCATGGAAAGCTTCTCGGCCAATTCTTCCGGCGTCGGCTCGCGGCCAATTTCGTGCAGCATCTGGCGCGAGGTCCGGACGATCTTGTTGATCGTTTCAATCATGTGCACCGGAATACGAATGGTGCGCGCCTGGTCGGCAATGGAGCGCGTGATCGCCTGGCGGATCCACCAGGTCGCATAGGTCGAGAACTTATAGCCGCGGCGATATTCAAATTTATCGACCGCTTTCATCAGGCCGATATTGCCTTCCTGAATAAGGTCGAGGAACTGCAGGCCGCGATTGGTGTATTTCTTGGCGATGGAAATCACGAGACGCAAATTCGCCTCAACCATTTCCTTCTTGGCGATGCGCGCTTCGCGCTCGCCTTTCTGAACGGTCGAAACGATGCGCCGGAAATCTTCAACAGTAAGGCCGGTCTCCTGAGAGAGATTACCGATCTCGTCGCGAATAAGGTGAACCTGGTCGCCGGCTTTGGTGACAAAATTCTGCCAGCCCTTGCCGGTCTTTTTCGAAACCCTGTCAAACCATTCGGGGTCAAGTTCGGCGCCGATATAGTCGCCGAGAAATTCCTGACGATTGACGCCATAGCTGTCGGCGAGACGCACGAGCTTTCCTTCCAGCGCCATCAGGCGGCGGTTAATGTCGTAAAGCTGCTCGACCAGTGCTTCGATACGCTGATTGTTCAGGCGCACGGAGCGAACCAGTTCAACGATGTCCTTTTGAAGCTTCTTGAAACGGCGTGTTTGTGACGCAGTCAGGTCGTCACCTTTCAGCTGCTCCTCAATCATTATGTCCTGTAGCCGACGCAGCTTTTTATAGTCTGACGAAATATTGTCGAACGTCACCATGACGCCTTCGCGCAGTTCCGCTTCCATGGCGGACAGCGACAGCGCGCCTTCGTCGAAATCGTCTTCGTCGTCGTCCTGGTTTTCCGCCTTTTCCGCTTCTTCGCGATTAACGCGTTCGGCGACTTCCGGCTGGGTCATGTCGGGGCGCGCTTCAGGCCCGCCGCCATAGGTGGCGTCGAGGTCGATAATGTCACGCAGGAGGACGCGGCCTTCCTGCAATTCGTCACGCCAGACCGTGATCGCTTCAAAGGTCAGCGATGACTCGCAGAGCGCGCGGATCATGGTTTCCCCGGCCAGCCTCGATGCGTTTGGCGATGGCGATTTCGCCTTCGCGCGACAGCAATTCAACCGTACCCATTTCGCGCAGATACATGCGCACAGGGTCATCGGTCCGGTCAGCCGAGGCGCCGGTATTGGTGGTGACGACCTGGCCGCCTTTTTTGTCGTCTTTTGTGGCGAGCGCTTTCGACTTGGCCGCAGGCGCCGCGGCGGTGTCTTCCTCGTCTTCCTCCTCATGCTCGACGACATTGATGCCCATCTCGGAAAGCTGGGCCATGATGTCTTCGATCTGTTCAGAAGAGACTTCTTCAGACGGCAGAACTTTGTTCAGCTCATCATAGGTAACATAGCCGCGCGCCTTAGCCGAC
Organism: Hyphococcus sp.; assembly: GCA_965230025.1. Lineage (GTDB taxonomy): Bacteria > Pseudomonadota > Alphaproteobacteria > Caulobacterales > Parvularculaceae > Hyphococcus. The sequence continues at coordinate 25,046 of CBDDKD010000028.1, read as the reverse complement.
TTGATCAGTTTCTTAACATCGGCGTCCGTCAGATCGAGAATCGGACCATCGCCCTGTTCCGCTTCCGTCTTCTTCGCCGCCGCTGCTGCTTTTTTCGCCATCCTCAAAAACCCTTACCGGTTAAACTTTTTACTGACGCTGACTTTCATGCGTTCCAGCGCATCTTCGAAGCGCTGTGGCGAGTCATTGTCATCGCGAGCCCCGGACTCGCTTGCCCTATTTGAATTCTTTATTTCTTCCCGCGCCGCTGTGGCTGCTTTCCATGCTGTTTCGCCATCGCTGAATATCTGTGACGCCGATCGGGCGACCTCCTGCTTGAATGTCGACTCAAACAGGTGATGAGCCAGAGCGTTTTTGAAACCCTCTTCAACTTCGTCTAGTTCAGCGTCGGGGCGGAGGAATCGCTGTTTCGAGAGCTCAGGGTCGTTCAAGACCCGCTCCAATGGACCTGCCGCGCCAGACTGCGTGAGATGGCTTTTCAGGCCCGGACTGTCAAGGGCCGGATTGGCTGAAATCGCTGATAAAACCTCGCATAAAAGGGTCTGAAGCCCGGCGTCCGCCAGATTGAGCTCCAAAAACGCCGATTCCTGGCGCTCAATCAGCCCCGGATGATGGATAGCCGCGAGAATCAGCGCGCCTTCGCGGGCCCGGTCCGTCGGCGCGCCCCGGCGCTTCAAATCTGCTGTCGGAAGCGCCGGTTCGGCGAAACGAAAGCCCTGTCGCGCGCCATACCCGCGTCTTCCCTCGCCTGCAGGTCGCCACTGCCGTTTGCCAGAGGACCGTTCTCCAAAACGGCCCGATTGCGCCGGACGAAACTGCTCATCAAGACGCCGCGCCAGTTCAACCCCGTAGGCGCCGCGCACATCCTTATCGACGATGGTTTTCGCAAGCTCACGCAGATGCGCCTTTAACGCTGCCCGCCTTTCCGGCGTATCTAGAGGGCGAATTTGCGTTTCACGATCCCACAACACGTCGACCAGCGGTTGCGCATCGTCAAGGACCTGATGAACCGCGGCGGCGCCATCCGAGCGCACCAGGTCATCCGGATCCTGACCTTCCGGCATAAAGGCGAAATTCAGCGATTTACCCGGCTTCAAAATCGGCAGCGCACGATCAATCGCGCGGTGCGCCGCGCCGACGCCCGCCTTGTCGCCGTCAAAGCACAAAACCGGCTCATCCGATGCACGCCACAAAAGCGCCAATTGATCCTCCGTCAATGCCGTGCCGAGCGGGGCGATAGCGCGTCGGATGCCCGCGCCCCAAAGGGCGATCACATCCATATACCCTTCACAGACAATCAAAGGCGCTTTGTCCTCAGCCGCCGCCATGCGCGCCGGGTCGTAATTGTAGAGAACGGAACCTTTATGAAACAGCGGCGTTTCAGGGGAATTCAGATATTTCGCGCGCGCATTCGGGTCGAGGGCGCGACCGCCAAAGGCGATCACGCGCTGGCGAGCGCCGGTGATTGGAAACATCACCCTATTGCGAAAACGATCGAAACTCGCCGATCCGTCATCCGGTTTAATGACCAGTCCCGCCTCGATCAGGACGTCCTCCGTAAACCCCTTATTGATGAGATAGTCTTTCAACTCCGCACGTCCCGTCGGCGCAAAACCGATACTGAACGCTTCAATCTGAGCGTCGGTGACATCGCGGCCATGCAAATAGTCAAGCGCTCCCCGGCCCTGATTGCGATGCAGCGATTTGGTAAAGAAAACCGCCGCCGCGCCGCAGGCCTCAGCTAACCCTTGCGCCTTTTGCGCACGCTCCGCTTCACCGGGCGTTTCCGCCGGCAGTGGCAGTCCTGCGTCTTCCGCCAGGCGCTCGACCGCCTCGTAAAAACTTAACCGCTGGGTTTCCTGCAGGAATGAAATAATGTCGCCATGCTTGCCGCTGGAAAAGCAGTGGTAAAAGCCCTTTTGATCATTAACGAAAAAGGATGGCGTTTTTTCCTTCGTGAACGGAGAAAGCCCGGCCCATTCATTACCCTGTTTTTTGAGCTTCACAGTGCGCCCGATAACATCCGAAGGCCGCAAACGGGCTTTCAGCTCATCAAGAAATTCAGGCGTGAAACGGGGCATGGAAAAAGCGAATAGCCTTGCAAATAATAATCAATATCGGGCGACAGATAGCGGCGGCGGATCGCCGAGGCCATCTTTTAATCCATCATTGCGGGATTCAGCGCAATTTCGTCAGGATTTTTCTCCCCATTAAATGGGGGTTGGTCCAGTGAATACAATAATTTGTACAAGCGGATGTGATTTGATAACTTACATTCACGGCTAGGGCCGTAGGGGTACAGTTCTCATAAAAAACCACGCGTCACTGTCATGGCTGAATTGCGCGCGGATCTCGGGGAGAGGGCATTTTGGGGCATCACGACGTATTCATTTCGTATGCGCGCGAGGATCGACCAAAGGTCGAAAAAATTGCGCATGCGCTGACCCAGGCGGGGCTTCATGTCTGGTGGGACCCGGAGATCAAAACTGGCGCCGGCTTTCGCCAGGAAATCGCTGATGCGCTAACGAACACGCGCTCCGTTCTCGTGATATGGTCGCGTAATTCCGTCGGCTCACGATTTGTTTGCGACGAAGCCGATGAAGGCGCCGCACGAGATATCCTGTTTCCGGCGCTCATTGACAATGTCGATATTCCCCTTGGGTTCCGCCAGATTCAGACAGCAGACCTCACGCATTGGCGCGGCAATCAAAACGATCCGGCGTTAAAAGCGTTCATCACAGCTGTCGCGCAGGGCGCCGTATCAGCTCAGGGCGCGCCGGACAGACAACCCGCGCCCGCACCGGAACCCGCCCCGGCGCCAGCGCCCGTCGACGAAGCAAAACCGGCGAAGAAACCAAAACCGTCCAAGCCGCCGAAACCACAAAAACAAAAGAAGGTTGCGAACCGGGCTTACACAACGACCGGTTCTAAACGCCGCCTCGCACTTTTCGGGCAATCGATTTTCATGGCGGCGTTGATCGCCGCGGCATTCGCCGCCCTAGCCTACACATCGGATTTCGTTTTCGCCGCCTATCGTCCGTTTTTCGTCGGTGCGATGGGCGTTCTTGCTTTTCTATCCCGGTACGGAACGTTAGAAGCCGACCGCGCCGCCGGCGCCGCCTCGCTTGCGCTGCTGCCGCGATCTTATATCGCCCTGATTTTATTCTCCCTCATCGCGATCTCGCCGCTGGTGCTGGAGGGCCGTCTTTACGCGGCAGCGCTGGAGGGCGTTCAGGTCAAAGGAATCGAAGGCGCCGACATCAACCATGTCGCGTTTGATACCGCGGGAAACCGCCTGCTCACTTCATCGGATGATAATTTCGTCAAAGTCTGGGACGCACGCACCGGGGTTGAGCGTGGCGAATTTAAAAAGCACCTGACGGACTGCGCCGACACCAACGAAAATGGCAAGCCGCTCTGCTGGATATGGGGCGCCGACTTCTCTCCGGACGGAAAATACGCCGTATCCGCATCCCGTGATCTGACGGCGAGAATTTGGGAAACACCGGGCGGCGCCGTCATTAGCGAACTGCAGGGTCATCGAAGCACTGTCAAAGACGCCGCATGGTCACCGGACGGGTCTGCTATCGCTACTGCAAGCCATGATCGGACAATCATCGTCTGGGATCCTGAAACCGGTGAAGCCGTGCGCACACTAACGGGGCATACGGACCGCATTCATGCGATCGACTTCAGTCCCGATGGCGACCTCCTTGCTTCGGCGTCACGTGACGGCAATGTCCGTTTGTGGAACTGGCGAAACGGCGCACGCATCGCCGCTCTTTCCATTGGCGGCGAAGGCAATGACGTCAAATTCTCAAATACCGGCTCCATGCTCGCCGCCGCGGCGGACAATGGCCTTATCCGCATTTGGAACACCGCGTCGCGCCAACGCATCGCGAGCTTTGACCATGGCGCTGAAAAAGCGTTTGGGGTTGCGTTCGCCAATGACGACAAAACGCTCGCAACAAGCGGCATCGACCCGGTCATCCGTTTATGGAATGTCGAGGACCAATCACTGATCGCCGAACTGGAGGGGCACAAAGACGGCGTGCGCGGCCTCGACGCCTCCAGCGATGGCGCCATTATTGTCAGCGGTTCGCGCGACAATACCGCAAGGGTCTGGGACGCTGTGACCGGCGAAGAACTCGCCACCATGGGTCACATCGACTCCGCCCTTGATCTGCCGATGGCGATAGATACGCCGCCCGTCTTTGTATCGTCACAGGCGCCAGTGCCGTTCGATTTTCAGCGACATCCCAAGAAAGGCGCGCTGATGCTCGCCAAAGGCGTCGCCGCCGCTTTTGCGTTGCTGCTCGGCGCATTAATCGTCAAAGGCGTTTTCTGGTTCGCAAAAGCGCGCGCCATCGCCAGACCGGTCGTTGTGACGGTTCTCTTCGTCGTCGCGTCTTATCTAGGGCTCTTGATTGCTGCGACCTTGCCGGCCGAAGCGCTTGCCTTGTGGTTCACCATCGCTTTCGTCCCGGCGACAGTTTTTGCGCTGGTGCGTTGGATCTGGCGGATGACAATCTTGCGCAATCTTTCCAGGCGGACGCGGAAGATTTAGCAAGTCCGGAAGAGCCACATCCGCTCTGCCCTACGCTGACCCGGCCAGACCGGAACGGCAGCGCAAATATGCCATTACCGGTTTGCCCGCCACGCACAGGCAAAGCCCCGCCATCACCGCGCCTGTACCGGCGATTTCCAGCATCGTCAGCGTCTCGCCAAGAAAAAGACTGGACGTCAGGATACCGATGACGGGGATCAGCAGAGCGAATGGCGTCACCGCCGAAACCGGCAGCCGGTTTAACAACCGCCCCCAGAGCGCATAGGCGAGAAGCGTCGACAGATAACCCATATAGGCGATCGACAACCACGCTTTTGGCGACAAGGTCAGAACTAACCCGACGGGGTCGTTCGTCTCCATAAAATAAGAAACGGCAAATAATGGAATCGGCGGAATCGCGCTCGCCCAGACCATAAAACCAAGCAGGTTTACATCGTGCATGCGCTTCATCACGATATTGGCGATCGCCCAGGCCACAGCCGCGCCAAGCACAAGGCTTAATCCCAAAATGGTGATCGCCTCTCCTTCGCCGAAGAAGAAAACCGAAAAGCCAAACCCTGCGATCACTATGCCCGATAGTTGCTCAGCGCTGAGTTTCTCCTTGAACAGAACAACACTTAATCCAATCGTGAAAAACACCTGAGCCTGTAAAATAAGTGATGACATGCTGGCGTTCGCATCCGCTCGCATCGCGATAAAAAGAAGACCGAATTTGATGACACCGATAAACACGCCAACCGCAATGACATTCCAGATGGACGTTTTTGGAAAGGGGATAAAAAAGACAGCCGGAATCACGACGATTGCGAATCTGACAGCGACGAAGAATATCGGCGGCAATTCGTCCAGACCAACTTTGACAACCGTAAAGCTGACGCCCCAGATCGTCACCACGAGAAGCGCACAAAAAAAATCTCTACCAGTCATGAGATGCCCTCACTGATGCAGATGAGGAAAAGTCGCTAGCGCACCGCCTCTCCCCACGCGACGCCACGATGCGCTAGCGCTTTTACGAACGAGGACATGGGAGACCACGAACGTAATGCCTGGAGATCATGCAGCTCACATTTCCCCAAGCATTGTCTTCATACATATCGGGGAGTTTTTATTATGAAAGCGCGCTTTCGGCATACCCGCCATGAGAAAATGGAAAGCGGAGTTTTGTCACCTTAATAAAGGGGCTAAAGCGCAAAATATCATGGCTTGGCAGTTGAATTCGCAATCTTCGGTATAAACGCTAAACTGCCCCAAAACGATTCAGAGCTCAAACCGCACAAGTCGGACGAGATATTCGCGTAAGCGCGTCAATACGCTGCGCGACTGCAATTTTTTGGCAGAAGTCAGTTCACAATATTGCAGGTCATTTTCGAAGTCAGCCCGCAATGTGGAGATAATGTCATCATCAATTATATTGATTACATATTCGCTATCTTTACCGATGGATCGCTGATTGAAATTGGCTGACCCAACGCAGGCCACTACGTTATCAACGATGTATAGTTTCTGATGAAGCATCGTGCGCTGATAAATATAGATACTTGCCCCAACGGCCCGCAAAATTTCAATCTCTTCAGCGCCTGCAAGTCGCATATAGCTTTTGTCAATATGCGGTCCGGGTATCATGATTTGAACGCGGACCCCACGCTTAACAGCATTCACAATAAGTTCTGTCGTCTTTTGGTCAGGCGCAAAATAGGGAGTGACGATGACCAATTCTTTTCTCGCCAACTGAATAAGCGCCTCTTGCAGAATGCCGATCATACTAATACTGCTAGGCGCCTTTGCAGAAACCGACTGAATAGAAGCGTTTCCTTGAAACGATGACGGATCGCCCGAGCTCTCACTAATAGCCAGATTTGCCTGATGCTTCCATCCAATCCGCAAGAAAGCCGGCAATGAGGCCTCTGACGGCTGGACCCCGAATTTCAAAATGTGTGTCACGCCATTCCGAAGGGTTGCGCGCATCACCCGCCCATTCCGGCGCGACACCAACGCCACCGGTGAAACCAACATGGTCGTCACAAACAAGAATTTTTCGATGCGTACGGTTATCCGCCTGGGCTAAATCCAGAATTTTAAAAGGGCGAAAAAATTTCAAATCGACACCGCAATTTATAAGTCGCCGCTTTGTCTTATCCTCCATTTTCTTGCCGCCATAGGCATCAATAAGAATCTTAACCTCAACACCTGAGCGTGCGCGCTCACAAAGCGCATTTGCCAGGTCATCCGCAGGTCCGCCGGACCAGTAGACATATGTGACCATATAAATGCGCTCACAGGCGCTCCTGACCGCACTTAGCATAGCTGGAAAAATCTGATGGCCGTTCCGCAGAACTCTGACTTCGTTCCCATCGGTGAAAGGGACGCCAAGCGTCGCCTCCAAACTGCGCCGATAATACTGATTTTCCATCATCGTGTAAGAACACGCCGGGAACCAAAACATCCCTATGCAGTCAGCATATATGCTCAATAACAGGTGAAATCATCTTCCGTCACAACCTCGCACTGTTCCGGAAAACCGAATTCTCGCCAATAATCGACCATGCCTAAGTCACTTGCGAGTTGCTTGAACTGGGGCGACTTCCGGTAATCGGTAAATTGCGGCAACCAGATATGTTCGTAGTCGTTGTTGAAATTGCCAACTGTCACTTCATCATAGGCGCGTAATGTCAGCATCAGATTTGTATTCGACGATACATTGACGTTCTTTGAATCGCCCCAGGCTTTGAATCTGTCAAATAGATCCGCCGGTTGGCCTTCCTGATCCTCAACTGCTGCGATGTAATCGCGATGGGGAAACCCGCCCCACCAGTTCACAGTCCGTGAAATTGTAAACGCCAACAGGCGGTCGCCGCGTTCCAGGAACCACGGCAGGTATGCGTCAAAATCCCGATAATATCCGTCCTCGGCATTGGCGTTCGCATCAATCATCGCCGTGTCGAAATCGCCGAGCACCAGATACGCCATCGAGCGATACTTCCGGCAAAGCTTTGATGACGGGTCAAGTTCAAGGCAGCCATCGAAAATTTCAATCGCCTTTTCCATTTCACCGACCGCGAGGAAATCCATGCCTAACCATAGACGCGGATCGGTGACTTTCGGGTCACGCTCAATCGCTTTTTGCAGATTGTCAATCGATTCCGCCCAGGGCGTCGGATAATGGGTGCGATAGGTGAGCCCGATAACGGCATAAGGCGCGGAAAGGTCCGGATCTATGTCAAGCGCCCTTTGCGCGGCAACGAGCGCCATCGCGGAATAGTCCTTATCGAGAATGCCCCAGCTCGTTGCGATGGCGTAAACGCCGGCGAGCCCTTCCCAGCCGCGGGCAAACTCCGGATCGATCTCCACCGCGTGCTCAAACAGGCGCATCGATTCCGCAACATTCGCCTTGCCGCGCGCCAGATAAAGCTCTCGCGCTTTCAGGTAAGCGTCATAAGCAGTGAGATTTTCCGTCGCCGGCTTGATGACAATTTCCTCGTCTTCGCCGATTCCCAGCTCATCGCGCAACGCATCCACCACCGCCGTCGCAATTTCGTCCTGGATTCTGAAAATATCGGAGAGATGACGGTCGTAAGTCTCAGACCATAAATGCTTGTCATCATGGGAATCGATCAGCTGCGCGGTAATACGCACCCGGTTGCCCATCTTGCGGACGCTGCCTTCAAGCACATGATTGACGTCAAGGCGTTCAGAAATATCGCTGATGCTCAGAATCTCATTTTTGAGTGCAAAGGATGACGTGCGCGACGCGACTTTCAATCCATCGACGCGAACCAGAACATTCAAAAGCTCTTCAGACAGACCATCCGCGAAATATTCCTGGTTTCCTTCCGGCGACATGTCGGCAAAGGGCAGCACCGCAATGGAAACGTCTGCGCTATCAGCCGGCGATATGCCCGCTGCTGCAATGTTTTGTTCCTCAGTTGAGATCTCGGAACTCTGTCCGCCAAGCGCGAAAACAATAAATGCAGCCAGCGTCAACAACGCAACCGCCGCGCCGCCCAGATATAAGGGCGATGATGTCAGCTTTTGGAGAATTGATTTTGGCGCCGCCGGCGCTGGGGCCGCGCCACCCGTTGTCTCCGCGATTGCAGCCAACAGGTTTTGTACCGGCTCGGCCGCCGCATCGCCCTTCCACTTGCCGAAATCAATACTCTGATATTGGCGAAACCCGATCGGCGCTTCGCAATCGGCGAGACAGAGCGGCAAAAGCTTGCCCTTGTCCCGGGCGTAAACCGCTTCATCCTTGACCCAGTCGGACTCATTGGCGTTCGACGACCAGGCGACGATCACCGCATCGGCTTTCTGGAGTTGCGCTTCGATATCCTTCGCGAACGCCGCGCCGCCACGGATATGCCGATCCCACCAGACTGAGTGGCCGGCGGCCTCCAGCACAGCCGACAGCTTCTCAATGACCGGCCGGTCCGTCCGCGAATAGCTTATAAAAAGATGCGCCATGCCCCACGCAGCCCCGAGCGCTGCTTCACGCTTAGCCGGACGCCCATCGCCCGCCTGAAGCCTCCGTATAAACTAATCTGGCGCTGATTGCAGGGAATTTGGCCCAAACCCTTGCTAAATGACGAAAAAAAGCGCACCTCGCCGACTATGACGCAACGCACAATCCCGCTCCGTAATATCGCCATCATCGCCCACGTCGATCATGGCAAGACCACGCTCGTCGATGAGATGCTGCGCCAGTCCGGCGCCGTCCGCGAAGGCTCCGACATGGCGGAGCGCGCCATGGACTCCAACGACATCGAGCGCGAGCGGGGCATTACCATCCTCGCCAAATGCACCAGCGTCTTGTGGGAGCAGGATGGCGAACCTGTGCGCCTCAATATTGTCGATACGCCGGGCCATGCGGATTTCGGCGGTGAAGTCGAGCGCATCCTCTCCATGGTTGATGGTTGCCTGCTGTTGATTGACGCCGCCGAAGGCCCGATGCCGCAAACAAAGTTCGTCCTGTCAAAGGCGCTGGCGCTGGGGCTGAAACCTGTTGTCGTTCTGAACAAAGTTGACCGCCCGAGCGCCGACCCGGACAAGGCGCTGGACGCAGCGTTCGATCTCTTCGCGGCGCTTGGCGCCAATGACGAGCAGCTCGATTTCCCCGTGCTTTACGCCGCCGGTCGCGACGGCTGGGCCGACCACGCCCTCGACGGACCGCGCGAAAACCTGACGCCGCTGTTTGAAACTGTCGTCTCGCACGTACCGGCGCCCGATGTCGCTGAAGACGCAGGCGAACAACCGTTCCGCATGCTGGCGACAACCCTTGAGGCCGACCCATATCTTGGGGCGCATCCTTACGGGGCGTGTTGTCTCAGGCATCGCCAAGCCCGGCGCCACCATGAAAGCGTTGTCTCGCGACGGCGCTTTAATCGAACAGGTCCGGGTCACCAAAGTCCTGGCGTTTCGCGGATTGAAGCGCCAGCCGGTCGACGAAGCCGTACCAGGCGATATCATCGCCATCGCGGGATATTCAAAAGCATCCGTTTCAGACACGCTTTGCGATCTCGCCGTCGATACCGCCCTTCCCGCACAGCCGATCGATCCGCCGACATTGTCCGTAACGCTCGCAGCCAATGACTCGCCACTCGCAGGCCGCGAAGGCGACAAAGTGCAGTCCCGCGTTATTCGCGAACGCCTGTTGCGTCAGGCGGAAGGCGACGTCGCCATCTCAGTCACCGAAACCGAAAGCAAAGACGCATTCGAAGTCGCCGGACGCGGCGAATTACAGCTCGGCGTGTTGATCGAGAACATGCGCCGCGAAGGTTTTGAAGTGGCGGTCTCGCGCCCACGGGTTGTCACCCGAACGGATGAAGACGGCCAGTTGCTTGAACCCATCGAGGAAGTCGTGATCGACGTAGATGACGACTATTCCGGCGTGGTGATCGAAAAGCTCTCTCAGAAAAAAGCCGAACTGGCGGAAATGAAACCCGCCGGCGCCGGCAAAACCCGCATCACCATGCACGCGCCGTCACGAGCGCTTATCGGCTATCACGGTGAGTTTCTGACCGATACCCGCGGCACCGGCGTTATGAACCGCTCCTATCTTGAACATGCCCCCCATAAGGGCGCCATTGACGGGCGCCGCAATGGCGTTTTGATTTCCAATGGCGACGGCGCGGCGGTGCCGTTTGCAATCTTCAATCTCGAAGAACGTGGCGTCATGTTTATTTCGCCCGGCGATAAGGTCTATGAGGGCATGATCGTCGGTGAGAACGCCAAGCCCAACGATCTTGATGTCAATCCGCTGAAGGCGAAACAGCTGACCAATATCCGCGCCGCCGGCAAAGATGAAGCGGTGAAACTGACCCCGCCACGCAGACTGACGCTTGAACAGGCGATCTCTTATATTGATGAGGATGAACTGGTCGAAGTGACGCCAAAGTCCATCCGCCTGCGGAAAATTGCGTTGAAACCGCATTTACGGAAACGGCGCGCAAAAAGACCAAGCCTGAGGTTGCCACAATTATATTCAGATTACCGGTAGACCGCCTGCCAGAATGAATGGCGCTTATCTTTTATTCAGTTTCCGCTTCTGCATTGAGGGCGGACAGGTCTGAGCGCTGAACTGCTTTCCCGGCAACGATAACGATATCGATTGTGTCATATGCCGTTACAGATTCAGCTGCGTTTTCTCTCATTAAAAGAAGGTCTGCACGTTTACCTGTCTCGACGGTTCCAATCTCATCCTGCAATCCAAAGAATTCTGCATTGCCGATTGTCGCCGCATAAAAAAAGCGCAGCCGGTGTTACGCCGGCGGCGATCCAGTTGTCCATTTCCCGACGGCCATTAAGCCCGGGAGGATTGGCAAAAGTTGGGTCGCTCGGTGTGTCGCTGCCGAAAAGCAACGCGCCCTCATTTTGCGCAAGATATTTAAGCGCCGCAGTAACGCGCGCTATCGGCTCAGCGTCCACTGCCTGCCACCGACCTTCGTCAAGGAGGTTTTTAATAAAAGGAATTGCGGCCATGCGTGTGCGCCACCACTGACCGTCTTCGGTTGAATACCAGTCGAGTAAACTCTGTGGCAGGACATCTCGCAATGCGGACCGGGACAAATAATCCGGATCATGCAGGTCGCGCTCGCCATAAAGCACCTGAACCGTAGGTTGTGTTGCAATGTTGTGCTCGATGACCGCATCCAGCAACGCGATCACTTCTGGCCCTGGCTCCGTTGCGGCGCGACCGTCCCATGTCCACATGCCGTGAGCAAAAGCATCCACGTCCGCATTAACGCCGAATTTCTGCGCCGATTGTGAATTGGCGTGCATCAACACCGGCATCTCGCTTGCGTGCGCCTCAGAAACAAGCGCTCGGATGAGTTCAACACTTGGAACCGGCAAGTCGCCGCGTCCGCCAAAGCCGCGCTCGAAATGCGTTTTGACACAGATGGCGCCATCGGCGCGCATCTTCGAAACAATGGCGGCCGGCGAATGCTCCGCCGGATCAAAACCATCCGGGAACGCCGCCTCACGGGCGGGGTCGTATAAAAAATACGGCATAATTGAGTAGCGCGCAGGCTTTGGCATCCAACTCATTGGATAGCCATCGACCACCGGCGCCGCCCCGCAAAAATACGCCTGTGGCCGAAGAGGACGGCTGTTCCATTCGGCGACGACATCCGGCCGCGCATTCAAATCAATGACGGTCGTGAAACCATGGTAGAGATAGCTGCGCGGAATCTGTTCGTGGGCGGCGCGTGCGACCTCTGGATAGGCCTGTTCATGTTGAAACGTCATGCCGGGGATTTCACTGAGATGCGTATGCCCATCGATCAGCCCCGGCGTAAGGTAGCGCCCTGCGCCATCGATTTTTATGGCTGATCTGCTGGCGCGACGCGAAACATTACGGCCGATCCTGGCGATCCGCCCATCTCGCACCAGAACATCGACCTGTCCCGATGGATCAGGTCCGTCAGGCGAAACAATCACCACATTGGAAATCACCAACTCATCCGGGCTTGCGGCCGGCGAGACTATTTGCTGGTCCGTCGAACATCCGAAGGCAACGCAGGCCAAGCCAAAAGGAATCAAATAGCGGCGCATTGAATCAATCTCCTCACAAATTCAGATGTGAATGCCGGAAAAAATACTGTCGAAGCGACCGAAAACGTGATTTCGGTCCTGATTTTCTTCAACTTGTCGCGGCTTGTGCAAAATTGGTAGAAGCGGTCGATGACAGTTCTCATGCAATATCTCGGATATGCGATTGCCTTTGCTTGCGTTTTGTTCGCCGCGCATTTTTTGCTGCTGCGGCCCGCCAATCGCACGCCCTCGCTATTGCTGAGCGCCCTCTTTCTTATTTTCGCCTTACAGTCAGCCCTCCTCAGTATTTTGCTCAGTGATGGAACGCCCGCCATCGCTGTTATTGCGCGGCCAAGTTTTGCGATGACGATCGGGCCGCTCCTTTTGCTGTATTTCACCAGCGCCGCCAATCCGGATTACCGTCTGGGCAGGCGCAGTATTTTGCATTTTATCCCTGCGGCGCTCATTGCATTTGAAATGACCGCCCGGATTTATTGGGTGGATATCGATCTCGCCATCATCACCAGCTTTGCAGCCTATACAATCGTCTTATGGAGAATGGTGCGACAGGGAGATACGCAATTCGCACATCTTGGCGATGGGCGGCGTGACGCCTTCCGCATTCTGGTCGCAGGCGCAATTTTGTTATCGGTATCGCTGGCCGGTGAAATTCTTATTGTCTCCGACATCGTACGCGGCGGATCATTGTCCACATCGATCCCCTTGATGGGTGCGTTGATTTTCGACCTTGGAGTCATCAGCATTGCAACGCTCACGGCTCTGCAAAGGCCGTCCCCTTTCGACTGGTTATATAAATTTGGCGCATCCTCAAAGGGCCGCAGCGCAGCGACAATGACAGATGCCGAATGCAACGCCTGTATTCGCGCGTTTGAGGATCATATCAATGACGGCGCCCTGTTCAATGGTCAGCCTGTCGGGTTAAGCACGATGGCAAAGCGCCTCGCGATGCCAGCGCGGCGGCTTTCAGAAGCAGTGAACAGGGTTTATGGCGAAAGCTATTCGCGGCGTATGAACCGATGGCGGGTTGATAAGGCCAAGAGGCTGTTACAAACAAGACCGGGCGCAGCAATTACCGAAGTAATGTTCGACGCCGGCTTCAGCACGAAGTCCAGCTTCAACAGAGAGTTCCGCAGCATCGAGGGAGTCTCGCCAAGTGAGTATAAGCGTTCCCTCGAAAACTCGAACGCACCGGATACAGATAAGCATTCACCTCAACAAACCTGAAAAATTCATCCGTGTATTCAGGCCCTATACGTCGGCGGCGTCAATTGATCTTCCCAATAATCAGCCCAATCACTCAGGGCTTTTTTTTCGGACAAGCCGAACGCCGGCTGATTTCTGTCCTGCGATATCAGGTATAATAAAACGGAACCAAAGATGACGAATGCAAACGATGTTGGGTCGTCATCGCGCCCGATGCGTTTTAATGCGTGCGCGGTCCAGGGAACAACATCCTGTCTTGCAAGTTGCATGTTCGCTTTTTGCATCATATTGCGCAAAGCAGGCATTTTATGCGCCTCGCGCTGCAAAAGCAGTCTTAGTGTTCGGTACCGGCGTGCGTGCGAAATCAATCTTTTTGCGATGAACATCAGTTCGGCGCGTATGCTCTCCTGCGCCAGAACATCTTCAAGCTGAATCTTGGCGACAATCTCAGTGCCCATACTTTGCACGCTTTCAAAAAGCACGGCCTCCTTGGAGGGAAAGTGACGATAAAAACCGCCGGCCCGTCGTTTGAGGCCGGCGGCGTCTTCGATGTCGCCCACGCTGGTTTCCTTAAAGCCGTTCTTTGAAAACAGCTCCAGGGCGATTTCAGCCAGCTCTTCCTTGCTCGTTTTTGTCATGTCTAACGGGCTCGCCTAAAAGTAATCTACTGTTGACTTTTTAGTAATCCCAAGATTACTTTTTTATAAGCTCGTACGCAATGCAGATTGACGGGGTTAAAACATGACAACACGACAGATCTGGGCGGGAGGAACGCTGGCGTTTGGCGGCGCGCTCTCAATGCTGGTGAATGGCGTGTTGACGCCAATGCTGCCGATAGGCCTTCCTTTTGGAGAAATCGCGGCGTCATCGATCTTTCTGTTGCGGCTGAGCCTTGCAGCTGTCGTCGCCTTGTCGCTGATCATCGGCGCGCTCGGCCTTCGTGCGCGACACCGGCATCAATCAGGCTGGTTTGGCGCTGTTTCGTTCGCCCTTGCATTCATGGGAAGTCTAATGTTGTTCGCGCATGAATGGGGCCAGGTCTTTTTCATTCACCATCTTGCACTGGTTGCGCCAGACGCACTGGACGCGATGGAAAATGTCGAAGGCGTCAATCTATTCGACCTTGAAGCGATCGTCACCTTGCTTGCCTTCACGGTTGGCTGGTTACTGTTTTCCACCTCAATGCTCATCGCAAACACTTTTGGACGTATAGGGCCAATTCTTGTTATTGCCGGAATGTTCGCCATCCCATTACTCAGCGCAATGATCTCACCCGTGGCGGGCATGGCTCTGGGAAATGCGATCCTGTCCTCAGGATGGATTGTTCTTGGGCTTGAGTTAAGCCGAAAGACTGACGGGCAATCTTAACTTGGCCAACGGCCCGCCCAGCGTGCCGGCGACCATCGACGCTAACAGATACGGTGCGGGCGGAATGCGGGACAGCGGCGCCGCGATAACATCGCGCAGCCACGGCAACACTTTCGAGTCCGACTGATAGACCGGCGTAAACAGCCAGCTTATCGCCTGATAGAGACGTATATGTCCGCTGCGCTTTGTCGAATAGGACGCGAGCGCATCGGTCGTGTCGGGCTGCTCACTGATCGCCTGCGCAAGAGCATAAGCATCGAGCATCGCCATATTCGCGCCCTGCCCTAATTGCGGACTGGCGGCGTGATAGCTGTCGCCAATATGGACAAGATTGCGCCCGACAGGGTTGCTCAGCGTATGGTGCGCATAGCGCGCAAAGATCAGTTGCTCCATATCGTGAATGGCGTCGAGGAATGGACTGGTTTCAGACCACAGTGTAAGGACTTCCTCTTTCCAAATATCGAGTCCATTGCGCCGCCAGTCATTATAGTGATCATGACGCAGGCTCCAGAAGAAAGCCGTTAGCGGTTCCGGGTCGCCTGCGAGCCGTCCAATCGGCAACACGCCAGCCATGCGTCTCGCGGCTTTGTAACGCTGTTCCAGCGCATGTTCGTCAAAGCCATTGTCCGGCCAGGGAAGATTGGCCCACAGGGCGCCGTATTCCAGAAACTTGTCGCCATTCGCGCCCAGTGGCGAACGCACGCCAAGCGCGTCAACTACAAGATCGAACTTGCCGGATCGGCGCCCGTTTTGAAACTCGATCACACCTTCATCAATGCTTTGAACGACGCACCCTTGTTCAAAGAGAGCACCGGCGGCTACGGCGGAGGTTTGCAGAACTTCAAACAGCGCCGCACGATGAATGGCGATTGCATGCACGCCCTCGCCGAGCGGGTTGAACCGCACATCGAGAACCGTGCGATCACCGGGCGAAGTTCGACCATGAAGACGGTCGATGCGGGCGCCCAGTTGCTCAATATCCTCAAGAAGCCCAAGCGCTTTCAGCACCGCCTGTCCTGTTGGCTGCAGCATCAGCCCGGATCCGACCGGCGACGGCGCGTCCAGTTGATCGAAAAGGACGACTTTATGGCCCTGACGGCGCAACAGGATCGCCGCCGTCAGGCCGGCGATCCCGGCGCCTGCAATCGCGATGTCCATGAACGCCCCTCGTTACGATCGGGCGCAACCTCGCGCGATTTCACCTCGCGCGTCCAGCATCACTGAAAGCACAGATGGTTTTTAAGTCAGCGACTCTTTCATCAGCTTGCCCGCCTGACCGAAATCCATGGCGCCATTGAAGCGCTCTTTCAGCGCCCCCATGCATTTGCCCATGTCCTTCAGTCCGGATGCCTCATATTCCTTGATGACATCGCTGACAGCCAGTTTGATTTCATCGGCCGACAACTGCCGCGGCAGAAATTCGCGGATGACATTGATTTCCGCGCGCTCCTGTTCAGCGAGCTCCGGCCGGCAGCCTTTTTCAAAGGCCGCCGCGCTCTCTTCACGCTGCTTCACCATCTTGGTCAAAATGGCGAGAATTTCTTCTTCGGTCGCCCCTTCGCAGCGGTCTTCGCCCCGGGCCGCAATATCGCGGTCCTTGATCGCCGCATTGATCAGCCGCAGCGTCGCCACGCGCAGCTTCTCATCCTTGGCTTTCATCGCCGATTTCAGGGCGTCGTTAATTTGCTCTTTGAGCATTTGATTCTCCGTAACCTGCGGCGTCAGCAATTCAAAATCGGCGCCGCTTGTAGATATAGTGTTCTAAGGCTTTGTTTTCGAGAGACTTTCTTATCTCTATCTTTCATTGACCCTTCGCGCCGGTTCGCCTAGCTTCCGGACAATTTGCGCGTAGCGAAAACGTTTCTGATAAAGCGTCGCCTATACCAAAAACGCCCGTTTTGTTCGTTTTACGAGCAACAAAGCCGAGAAGAGATATGCATCAATGAAAATTAGTCAAGCACCCGCTGAAAACCCCACCGCCGCCCTCGTGCTGGCTAACGGAACCGCCATTTTCGGCCACGGCCTCGGCGCCGCCGGGGAGACCGTGGGCGAGGTCTGCTTCAACACGGCTATGACAGGCTATCAGGAGATTCTCACAGACCCCTCTTATGCGGGCCAGATTGTGACCTTCACCTTCCCCCATATCGGCAATGTGGGCGTCAATGCAGATGATATTGAAGACGCCTCCCTCGCAGCGTCGACCGCCGCCAGGGGTGCGATCCTTCGCGCCCTGCCCACCAGTTCATCAAATTATCGCGCGCAGCTTGATCTGTCCGCCTGGATGCGCCGGCGCGGAATTATCGGGATCGCTGGCGTCGACACGCGCGCGCTAACCTCTTTGATCCGCGAATGCGGCATGCCTCATGCGGTCATTGCGCATAACACATCCGGCCGCTTTGATATCGAGGCAATGGCAAAGCGCGCGCAAGGCTGGACCGGACTGGAAGGGCGCGATCTCGCCAAAGATGTGACCGCAACGCAAACTTACATGCATGAAGAAACCGGCTGGAAATGGCCCGCGGGCTATGGCGCCCATGACGGATCAGGGCCGCATATCGTTGTTATCGACTATGGCGTGAAGCGCAACATTCTTCGCCGGCTCGCCAGCGAAGGCTGCCGCGTCACGGTTGTCACAGCCACCGCCAGCTATGACGACATCATGGAGAAGGAGCCGGATGGCGTTGTGCTTTCGAACGGGCCGGGCGATCCGGCCGCGACCGGCGAATACGCCGTGCCGGTCGTCCGTAAACTGATCGAGAGTAAAATACCTGTGCTTGGTATCTGTCTCGGTCACCAGATTCTGGCGCTCGCAGCCGGCGCGACAACGAAGAAAATGGCGCAGGGCCATCACGGCGCCAACCATCCTGTAAAAGACCTCGCCACCGGCAAAGTTGAGATCGTTTCCATGAACCATGGTTTTACCGTCGATGGGGATACGCTACCCGACAATGTGAAACAGACGCATGTGTCGCTGTTTGATGGTTCAAATTCCGGGATCGCGCTTAAAGACGCGCCGGCGATGTCTGTCCAGCACCACCCGGAAGCCTCCCCCGGCCCGGAAGACAGTTTTTATATTTTCAGACGATTTGTTAAGGGACTGAAAGCGGCGTAAGAGGCTTAAACCGCCGACCTTTCTACCAATCCACGTAACAATTCCAGCCCATAAAGGTTCAATGTGAGTATCTACAGTGTTGTCGGGGTGAGCATCATCCTCACCCTATTTTCCAGCGCGCGCAGTCTCGCCAACGAGGCTCAATCACCAAACTATTCCGCCTGTGACGATCGGGGCGAATCCACTGAACTTGCTGACAGTAAATGCATTTATGTTCAAACACCGCTTGATCATGAAGCGCCTGACGATCAGACCATTGATCTGTTTGTTCGCAAATTTCCTGCGACAGGAACCCATCACGGTGAGATATGGTTGCTGGCTGGAGGACCTGGCGAATCCGGGGCCAGCTTTTATGCAGATATAGACTTTTTCCGGAGTGTTTTCACTGACTACAACATTATGATTCCCGACCATCGCGGGACCGGCTATTCTGCAAAACTCTGCGAACCTGAAGAGACAAAAGATAGCAGCGACGGTCTTGCTCTGTCCGGTGAAGAATGGGGAAGTTGCTTTGGCGCCCTTTACGCCGCGACCGATCGCGCGCATCACTTTAATCAACGCAACGCTGCTCATGATATCAACGGTCTCATCGAAAAGTTAGGGTCTAACAAGAAAACCCTGATTTACGCTGTTTCTTATGGAACGTCGCTCGCTCTTGAATACGCCAATATTTCAACAACGACTGTGGATGGCATTGTTCTTGATTCTCTTACGCCTTCACCTTCGGATACATTGAGTGGTTTAAGCTACCGTTCCCATACGACTAACCGTGTCGGGAAAGCTTTACTTGACCGTTGTTCCAGCGATCCGGATTGCGTTCTGGGGCCCGACGCGAAGGCGAAATACAGAACTTTGCTTGAAGCAATCGATGATGGCGAGGTCATTCCGGGTATGGATAGCGTGCCGAATAACGACTTGCGCCAATTCTTCGGGCTGTTGCTGGACGCGCCCGAAACGCGAAATCGTATTCCGGCTATTATTGATGCATTAGTGAAGCGAAAGCCTGAAGCAACAGGACTTATTCAAAAAGCAACCCGCGACTACGAAGCGTTCTGGAATCCAATTTTGAGCTTTGAGCAAGCTGTCTTCTCTATCCCATTGTCGGGCCTGATCAGCGGTTCGGAATTTAACGCACGGCGCGATCTGACAATGGAAGAATTGACACGCGAAAAAGCGGGACTCGGTTTCGCAAGCCCGCTTCCGGAACTTCTCGTCAATAATCAAATACCGCTTTATGAAACGCCAGACGAAACAGCAATGCGCGAACAGTTGCCGCCTTTGCTCGTGCTACAGGGAACATTCGACCCAAAAACACCCTATGACGCCGCGATGAGACGAGTTGCAGTGTTAAAAAAACACGCAGATGTCGCTGTTGTGACCCTGTTGGATGCGCCGCACGCAGCTTACTTCACCAGCAAGGACTGCCTGACTGAACCGCTTATGCGCTTCACCACGAAGGCCGCTTCGATTGAATCTCATGAGTGCTCTCCGAAAGCCGCGGCAATCGCTTTTGAATAGAGCAGATTAAACTGAAGACGATTCACTTCGCCCATCCTTCGAGACGCAACCATTCCTTCATCCTGAGGGCCGCCGGAGGCGGCGTCTCGAAGGATGGGCGAAGTGAACCAGGTTACCTTCAGGATGCTCTAAATAAAACTGAACCATATCGGATCAGCATGCAGTCCGCTTACATTTCCAGACTACATCGCGGGCGCCAACAAACCGTCCTATCCGTTCCAGCTCGGCGTCGAGCTTCTGAAGCCGGGCCTTGGTGACTTTGACACGAGGCTCCCACCAGAGCTTTTCTACATTGATCGCCCCCGCCTTACGGTCGGCGCGCGCTTCTATCCGACCGACAAACCGGTCGCCTTCCAGAAGCGGGTACACATAATACCCATACTGACGTTTTGCCTCAGGGACAAAAATCTCAATGCGATAATCAAACCCAAACAGGCGTTGCAGACGCGTGCGGTCGCGGATCACCGGGTCGAACGGATTTAGAATGCGCAACCGGCTGGTCGGAGCCTTGAGCGCTCCCAGCTGCGCTTCAATATCCGCCGGCGCAAGCGCCTTATAAGCTGCGCCATCGGCGCCTTCGATTTCTACATCTATGAGCGTCTTGCGACGTTTTTTGACCCAGCCTTTGACTTCTCCCAGATCCGCCGCATCCCAGAAACGTTGAAGGTCGCCTTCGCTGGCGAAGCCTAAGCGCGCCAGCGCGTTTTCACAAAGCCAGTGAAGGCGCATGCCGTCGCTTATCGATTTTTCGCGATGATGTTTGGGTATCACCCGCTCGGCAAGGTCATAATGTTTGATAAAGTTCCGGCGATGGCATGTCGCCAGAACGCCCGCATACCAGAAATAATCCAACGCAAATTTATGCGGCGGGCGGGCCCAGCCTTCTTTTCGGCTGGTTCCTTTTTTTGCTTCAAAAGCTTTGGTTGAGAGCGGGCCCTCATCGGCAATCCGTTTGAGGATTTGATCGCGTTCCTTCTTTGGGGGCATGTGATCACCCCACTGACGCTTTTCGACCTTTTCGCGCATGCGATTATATTGCCGACGCCAAAAAGGATAAAACTCCATCGGTAACACGGACGCATCATGGGTGAAGTGCTCAAACGCAACGCGCCCCTTCACAAGATCGTCGAGCATGGTTTCGCGATAATTCTGGTTCCGCGACCACAGAATATGATCATGGGCGCGGGCGATCACCCGGATGGTGTCGAGCTGCACAAAACCAATGCGCTTGACGATCTCCAGCAGCGCGTCAGGGCCCGCTGGACCGGTGGGCGCGTTCGCAAGTCCTTGCCTGTCCAGCCAAAGCTGTCGGGCAGTGCGGTTGGAGATCGCGAGCGTTGTCATCCATCTCTAATACTCTGCTTTTTCAATGAATAAAGCAGCGCACCGTCATTTCAGCAATTGACCCGGCCAGCCCGGCCTAGTAGCCAGAATCCATGACCAACGCACAACCCCAGGCCCCGTTCCAGGTACGCGTCGTTCCCGTGACGCCGTTTCAGCAGAACTGTTCGATTATCCGCGCGCCTTCCGGCAAGGCGGCGGTGGTCGACCCCGGCGGCGAGCCGGAAAAGATCCTGAAAACAGCGGAAGAAATGGACGCAGTGATCGAGCAGATCTGGCTGACCCACGGCCATCTTGATCACGCAGGCGGCGCAGAAGCAGTCAAACGTAAAACCAACGCGCCGATCATTGGGCCGCATAAAGAAGATACGTTCTGGCTGGATGAGATCGCCGACCACTGGGCGCGCTATGGCCACCCAGGTATGGGAGAAAATTGCGCGCCTGACACCTGGCTTCATGACGGGGACACGCTTGATCTTGATGGCATAGAATTCAAGGTCGTTTACACGCCCGGCCATACGCCGGGACATGTGGTGATCTATCATGAAGGCGCGAACATCGCTTTTGTCGGCGATGTTTTATTTGCTGGTTCCGTCGGTCGTACAGACTTTCCCCGCGGCGACCAGCAAACACTGATCAATTCCATCACGCAAAAACTATGGCCTTTGGGCGATTTACAATTCGTGCCGGGTCATGGCCCGACTTCGTCATTCGGCCGGGAACGCCAGACCAACCCTTTCGTTGCGGACAAGATCACTGGCTATCAAGGCGCGGCAAAACAGGCGCCGAACGAGATGGACCAGAAACTATCGAAGCGCTGGCAGTAATCTGGCGTTACTTTACGGATATCTGAATTGTTCGATAATGGATCGCATCTCCAAAAGGAGATGCGTCATCATTTGAAGCATTTACCGCTAAATCAAATGCTACGCTCTCGCCAACACTCATATCCGCTGGCGCTTCCCATTCCAGCACCCAGGAATCTGCAGCATCGCTAGAATACTTCGGTTTGGTCGAGCGCACCATGGCTTCAAGGACCGTAGTGTTTTCGCCATCGACATTCAAAAACCGGCCATGACTGGCGGCGGCCAGAAAGCCGATTGACGCATATTCCAAGTCTGCCAATGACAAATGAAATGAATAGGTTTTCCCGCGTTCAACTTCACGGGGCAGTCCAGTCACCAGAATGGCGCTCGAATCCCGCACGGCGTCTTCAGCATAATGGCATGAGGCGCAATTCTGAGCGCCTTCCGGATCAGCCGACCCCCACGGCGCCCCGTCGGGATAAGCCATAAGCGGCAAAGGCGCCGCAGCAAAAACCAAGAGCGCAATCAGCCCTGCAAGTCGCGTCACGGCGCGTCTGTCGCCGTATCCGGCTCAACAACAGCGCGGCCGATATAATTAGTGTCGGTTCCAAACCAGACAGCACCGGAGGGTTCGTAATAATGCATATGCCGAACTGTGCCGCCGCCGGATGGGATCGCTGTTTCACTGAAGAATTCTTCCGTTTCCGGATCAAATCCCATGAACATGTTTGGCTGTACGCCCGTCGCCACCGCCCATATCCGTCCGGACGCGTCCGAGGCCATGCCGTATGGCCGAGCGCCTTCTCTTTGCGGGAACGCCCATTCTTCAAAATCGCCGGACGCCGGATTGAAAACGCCGAGCATGCCGCCAGCGTAATCCACATACCAGACATGCCCGTCAGCCGTTATCTCCAGCCGCCGCGGGCGCGCCTCTTCGCGCGGCAAATCAAATTCGCGCAACGCCATGGTTTCCGGATCGATCTGCGCCAGCTTGTTCGTTCCAAGAAGAACAACCCAGATTGAGCCGTCCGGTGACATTTTTATCCCATAGGGACGCGAACTCTCCGTTTGCGACGGAATGAGATCAACGTCGCGTGTTTCGATGTTCATCCGCCCCATCATGTTCGCGCCCTGAAGCGTGAACCAGATATGTTCCTCTTCTTCATCAAAAATGAGCGTATGCGGATCGCGCGCCGCAGGATCGGGCATCGGAATTTCTTCTATCTCATTTGAAACCGGATCAAACCGGCCGATCAGCGCTGTACGATTGCCTGCGTACCAGACAATGCCGTCAGAACCGACAATGAGATTGTGAGGCCCCGAACCCTCTTTCAGATCAATCTTCATGATCTCTCCGGTCTCGACATTCAAATGACCGAGATACCCGGTGCGTTGTCCGACAAACCAGACGGAATTCGCACTTTCCGCAAACGGGTCGCGGGGACGAGAATTCTCAAACGGCACTTCCCATTCGCGGATATCGACCGTTTCCTGGGCGGACACCCCAAAAGGTCCGGCGCACATGAAAACCGCCGCCATTGCCATTAAAACCCGCATCATACCCTCCTGCCTTGAGTCCCCGCGAGAGGCGGAGGACGGCTGGAAAGGTAGCATAAGTTGCGCGGCGAGTGCACGTCGGCGTCGCCGCGCAATCGAGATTTGTTGATAAAAGTTTTGTTAGCTTGTGACGCGGCGCAGACGGGCGAAGTGCTCGTCCCAACCGGTATCGTGATTGGCCGCCATGCCGAAAGCATCTTCCTCGACCTTTTCCCAACCCTCGTGGACAAGTGTCAGGACTGTGCCGCCGCCAACGCCCTCTAGCGTCCAGGTGCAGGTGGTCTCCACCTCCTGCAGAAACGGGTGGGTAAAGCTATGGACGAGTTTTTCCGGCGCTTTCATTTCCAGCACTTTTCCCCAGCACATGCGCTGCCCTCCTTGCCCAGACTGTTGGTCAACAGCGCCCAGTCCCCACCCTCTTTCAGGTCGCTTTCTCCCTCGTGAAACCACAGCGCCAGCTTGTTGGCCTCGGTCAGAAATTTCCATACATGTTCCGGCGGGGCTTTCAGAAAAATGGTCTTCACAATGTTCAGGGCTGTCATGATCTCTCCTCCACGAGTGTTTTGAGTTTGGCGAGCCGCTCATCCCAGAAGCGGTCAAAATGATTGATCCAGTCCGCCGCGGTCTTCAGCGCCTGAGGATTGAGGCGATTAATGCGTTCGCGCCCTTTTTCCTCAACGGTGACAAGCCCGCCTTCGCGCAGGATCGCGAGATGCTTGGCGACAGCGGGCCGCGTTATCTCAAACTGCGAGGCGATTTCGGCGACCGGTCTGTCGCCGTCGGCAAGCATGGAAATAATCTCGCGCCGGGTTGGATCGGCGAGCGCGCGAAAGACAAACTGAGTTTTATCGGCTGGCGTCACAATATAAAACCTTTTGGTTTCTCTTTATAGGAAACCTTTTGGTTTTATGTCAACAGCTATAACCTAGCTTTTTCTATTCGTCATCAGATGGCGGGTAGAACAAATTACTGGCCTCAATGCGCCAGACGCCATCTTCTTTGATCAAAAAAGCGGCGGAGGAATATCGCACGACAACCGTTTCCCCATCCGCCTCCTCAATGGTTTCGGTCGCATTTAGGCGCAGCAGCGCGGCAGTCCCGTGAACAATCAAATCAACTGGCGTCATCTCGTAAGCGACAACACGCGCACCATCGTCGATGTAGTCTTTGACAAGCCTCATATGTTCGTCGCGCTCGCGTATCTCCGACGCCCCGACACGCCAATAACTCCAACTGTCCGTAAAACCAGCGGCCCAGGCATCGAAATCGTCCTCAATGCCAATCGGGCCTTTGCTGACGGCGTCAATGACGGCTTGTTCTTCAGAAGTCCATTGGCGTGCAGCGCCGCCCGCATCAGCCATGGCCGTGCTGAAGATCGGCCCCGCGGCACACGCAAGCATAGCCAGCAAACCTGCGGTCAACTTTTTCACCATTTTACTTCCTCCTGAATCAGCAGGAGTGTTTATCCGCCGGGCATATCCGTCAGGCAATGGCAAGCGCCGCAGATACGGGGCAACCTATCCGATTT